>JAAWDM010000026.1 GCA_022793795.1 Bacillota bacterium | reverse complement strand
TTTCCTGCAAGAAGTGATGATGTTTGGCTTGCGGCTGCTACAGCAGTAAAAGCAATCGAAAACTATATCATTACAAAATCTGAAAAAACTCTTTCAATTGTTTATGAACAAAGAGAAAACGATGGGCTTTTCGAAGGTTATATATTGGTGGATAAAAAAGAAGATGGATAATTTGGTTTTTCAAGATAATAGTCGAATATATTATATTAATTTAAGCAGAGAAGCCTATGAACAGATGCTTCACTACTGCAACGAGTCTAATCCTTATGAAACTGGAGGAATATTAATAGGAAATTACTCTCTAGACCAAACAACGGCGAACATTTTGCAAATAACGCCGCCTCCCAAAAACTTAAAGCATGCAAAATGTAAATTTCATAGAAGTTCAAGCGGCTTAAAGAAAATTTTAGATGCAGCATGGAATCAAGGTCAATACTACCTAGGAGAGTGGCATTATCATCCAAATGCATTATCCTTTCCAAGCAGCACAGACAAAACCCAAATGATGAATTTATCGCAAAACAAACAATTAAATTGTCCAGAGCCTATTCTAATTATTATTGGAGGTTATAAAGATAATTGGGATATCAATGTCAGGTTGTATGTAAATAATCACGAAATCACCATGAACAGACAATGATACTAATGATTATTTATCGAAGTAAGCCATTCTTGTAACTTCGACCGACATTGTGATCAGAAATGTTCCATTTTCCAAAATTGACTGAACAGCCGCTATCTATGAGCTTTTGGATGAACGACCTTTACCCTGTGGAACGGAAAACCAGCTTATATAGCAAGGCAAATACAGGGAGTGTGTTGACGAGTTTATTTTTAATTCAACTAAGAGTAAGCGACTTTTCGTTTTAAATATATCGCAAAATATCGAAAATAGACAGTAGAATAACGAAAAAAACAGGGCGACATGGCCGTTAAAGACCATGCCGCCCTGTAAGACTGCCAACGCTTCCTTATGAGGGTGTGTTACTTAAAAGAGTCATTTTTTTACGTAACAGGAAGCTATGTCTATGGTAGAGTTACCTGATGCAGATTTTGCTATCGCATATCAAACTCTGGATTGATAGCATAGAAGTTTTTGCTGTTCAGGCCATCCTGAACCAGTCTCAAACTTTCACCAAATCTCTGATAGTGTACGATTTCCCGCTCACGTAAGAAACGAATCGGCGCAATAACGTCTGGGTCGTCAGCCATACGGAGAATGTTGTCATAGGTCAATCTGGCCTTTTGTTCCGCAGCCATATCCTCTGACAGATCGGTAATGGCATCTCCGGTTGAGGCCAGGGTAGCGGCGTTAAACGGCATACCGTTTGCTGCCTGTGGATAGACGCCGGCGGTGTGATCCACAAAGTAATCTTCCACACCAGCAGCTTTAATCTGTTCAACGGTAGCGCCCTTCATCAGTTGTCTAACGATGGTAGAAACGATCTCGAGATGAGCAAGTTCTTCGGTACCAATATCCGTCAAAATACCGGCAACCTGACGGTTCGGCATGGAAAATCTCTGGGACAGATAGCGCAGGGAAGCGCCGATTTCACCATGGGGACCGCCGTATTGGCTAATGATATACTTGGCCATGGCAGGGTTAGGATTTTTAATGTTCACAGGGAACTGCAATTTCTTTTCATATTTCCACATAAGTCTTTAATCCTCCATTTCCCAAGGCCACGGGCCCTGAACCCAAGTCCAGCCCTGATCGGTATCCACATCATAGGAGACCAGAGGGCCAAAGGCTGCTTCGTAGTCGGAGACTACTTCCGTGTAATAGGCCTGATATTCTTTAAAAAAATTCAGCGCGGCCTGATTGTCTGGATGAGTGTCCAGAAACAGGCTCACATCGTAAAGAACAAAATCAGCTTCTTGAACTTTTCTCAGCATTTCTTCTCTATTCATTATCTCCTACCTCCTTCGAATGGAAGGTCCAGTTCAGGAAAAACTGTACCCACGGTCAATGCCACATCCCGTGAATAAGTGGTTTTCCACTGCTGCATTGGTGTATAAGCCATGGCAATGGGCAGACTGCCTAAAAGCCGTGCGTCATAGTTTCTGCCGCCCTCTGGGTTAGAAGGCGTGTCAGAAGGTGTATCAGAAGGTGGACATGTTCCACCAGGACAGGTATCGTCGCCGGGACGATGACCCGGTGTTCCGCCGATGGTAATCGGCATACCGATATATGGTTCTCTAATCAAGATAGTACCCCTTTCTTTTTTCCCCTGTGCAGGGGCAGGATATATTCTTATCCTATGAGAAATTTATGTCTTGGGTGCAAGGATAAGGAAAAATCTCTTGAAAAAAAACAAGTTTTTTTCTATTATGATAATACGAAGATAATACGATAAAGTTTGATTTTAACGACATCTTAACTGGATTTTGGTATATCATAAGGAATGAGAGTGAATACAAACATGGATAAAAAAAGAAACCAAACCTATGAGACCAGCTATACCACGGGAGGAAATCACTTGGGATCGGGCAGAGACTCCATCACTGACAGTCAGTTGGATCCCAATGGAGCTGAAAAGGCAGGAAAAGAATCCCTGGGAATGAGAACCGCATTGGGGACCGACCGAAAGAATAACTGTCTGATTTTTTTGACGGTAATACTCCTTGCTACAGGCGCATCCTTTATCTTTCAGCAGATTGCGTCGGACCCATCTTTGAATATCGCCATGATTTACGTATTGGGACTGTTCATGGTGGCAAGATATACCGATGGATATGTATTTGGACTGCTCTTTGCAGTGTGCAGCGTGGTGTGTGTAAACTTTTTTTTCACCTATCCTTATAGAGACTTGAACTTTTCTATGGAAGGCTATCAGGTAACCTTCGCGGGGATGCTCATCATCGCCATGATTACGTCGGCTATGACCACTAACATGAAGGAGCAGGCTGCAGCGCTGGCAGAACAGGAAAAATTACTGATGGAGGCTCAGAAGGAAAAGATGCGGGCCAATCTGCTTCGAGCAGTGTCCCACGACATCAGAACGCCTCTGACCAGTATCATCGGAAACAGTTCTTCTTTGCTGGAGATGGGCGAACAGCTTACCCCGGAGGAAAAGCATAGATTGGCGGCCAATATTCAGGACGACGCCAACTGGCTTTTAAATATGGTAGAGAACCTTTTATCCGTTACCCGTATTGACAGCGAGACGGCCCAGGTGAAGAAATCCTATGAGGCGGTGGACGAGGTGGTAGAGTCCTCGGTAGCCCGTTTTCATAAGCGGTTTTCAGAGGCAGAAGTCAAGGTTAAAGTGCCAGAACAGGTGGTTATGGCCATGATGGACGCCATGCTTATCGAGCAGGTTATCATCAATATTCTGCAAAACGCCCAGCTTCATGCTCACAGCAAGAAGCCCTTGGAACTGATGGTAGAGGAGGACGACCAATCGGTAATCTTCCACATACGGGATCATGGAGACGGAATCGACGAAGAAAAGCTGGATACCATATTTGATGGAGAGGGCTACCGAGCCTCATCCCAGGAGTCGGATTCTCATAAAGGAATGGGGATTGGCCTTTCCATCTGTAAGACCATCGTTTTGGCTCATGGCGGAACCATAGAAGCCGTCAATCATGAGGATGGCGCAGAATTTTGGTTTTCACTTCCAAAGGAAATGGAGGAATAAGCGGATGACACAAAAAATATCAGTGTTGATTATTGAGGATGAAAAGAGCATATGCGATTTTATGACAAAGACCTTGCAGTCCCACGATTATAAGGTGACGGCGGTTCATAACGGAAAGGATGGACTGGCTATGCTGACTTCCACATTGCCCGATGTGGTGCTATTGGACTTGGGACTGCCGGACATGGACGGCATGGAGATTATCAAAAAAACCAGAAAGTGGTCCAGTATTCCAATTATTGTGGTTTCCGCCAGAACCCAGGAAAGGGAAAAGGTGATGGCTCTGGATGTGGGCGCTGACGATTATATCACCAAGCCCTTTGGCACCTATGAGCTGCTGGCTCGGATTCGGACTGCCATTCGGCACAATAATCGGCTTGCCGACGACCCTATTCATGCAAACAGGCCATATAATGCAGGCGGCCTGACCATAGATTTTGACAAGAGATTGGTCATTGTGGATGGAAACGAAGTACATTTGACCAGGGTGGAGTATAAGATTGTGTCTCTCCTTGCAAAAAATTCCGGCAAGGTGATGACCTATGATTCTCTTATCAATCAGGTCTGGGGACCTTATGCTGACGACAACAATCGAATTCTTAGAGTCAATATGGCCAATATTCGAAGAAAATTGGAAAATAATCCAGGAGAGCCTAAATATATCTTTACAGAATTGGGCGTTGGATATAGAATGTTAGAAGATGAATCTTTAAGCTAGTCAGTCTCATAAGAGACTGACTCTTTCATTGTATAGAATTGCGTAGAAAGTCAGTGGACAGAAAGCGAGACGGCAGACCATGGAAAAAAGAATGACCATTGAAGAGGCCAGAGCGGTTATCAATCAGCAGGACGAAAAGATTTTAGAGGCTTTTGGTAAGCGAATGGCGGCAGCACGGGAAATTGCCAGAAACAAGGAGGAACAGGGACTTCCCATCTACATACCAGAACGGGAACAAGAAATTTTACAGCGAATGCACGACCGAGCGCCAGATGGATTGGCTGATTATGCAGTTGCTCTCTATGAAAAGTTGATGGAACTTAGCAGGCAGTATCAGCGGGAGGGGAAAAAGTATGGCCTCTTGGGGAGAAAACTTGGCCACAGCTTTTCACCGGAGATACATAGGATGCTGGGGACATGGAGCGAAGCCTATGACTACGGCATTTTTCAAGTGGAACCGGAGAATCTGGAGGAGTTTATTCTTCATGGAGACTGGGCAGGACTCAACGTGACCATCCCATATAAGGAGATGGTAATGGCATGGTGCGATGAGATTTCACCAGAAGCCACTCGCATCGGCGCAGTTAACACTCTGGTCAGACGCCAAGGAAAGATTTATGGGTATAACACCGACTATACAGGTTTTCGCAAGACAGTGGAGGAAAGCCATGCGACTGTAGACGGAGCAAAATGTATTGTCCTGGGTTCTGGCGGTGCCTCTAAGACGGTGGTTGCAGTCTTAAAGGATTTGGGCGCCAGCGAAGTCGTCGTGGTCAGTAGGGATGGTAAGACTGGCTGTGACTACGCAGGCATTTCCAGCCATTACGATGCAAGGATTTTAGTCAACACCACGCCAGTAGGCATGTATCCGGATACTGGCAAATCAGCCGTCTATCCAGGAACCTTTCCGAAATTGGAGTGGGTTTTCGATGTCATCTATAATCCTCTTAGAACCAATCTGTTGTGTCAGGCTAAGCGTTCCGACATGCAAGTCTTTAATGGCCTAAAAATGCTGGTAGCCCAGGCACGTGCCAGCGCGGAATTGTTTTTAGGCAGAGAGATTCCCAAAGAGGCATTGCAGAATATCGAGAGAAAGCTACAAAGAGAAAAGGAAAATCTGGTGCTGATCGGTATGCCTGGCTGTGGAAAGTCCACCATCGGAGCGGCTCTGGCAGAGGCCATGGGTAAGGAATTGATCGATATGGACAGCTTGATTACAGAGCGGGCAGGAAAGTCCATACCAGAAATATTTAGTGAAAGAGGCGAGGAAGGGTTCCGGCAGATAGAAATGGAAGTGGCGGAATCTCTCCGTCACGAAACAGGAAAGATTATTGCCTGTGGCGGCGGCGTGGTTACCAGAGAGGAGAACTATTATGCTTTGGCAGAAAACGGTTTGCTTGTCTTCATCGATAGAGCCATTGGAGAACTTCCCACCGACGGAAGACCCATCAGCCAGACCGTTTCACTGGCAAAGATTTATGCACGGAGACTGCCTCTATATCAGGGCTGGTGCGATATACAGATAAAGAATGATACCGATTCAGTGACAGCAGTAGTAAACAGCCTTCTTCACATAATGGGAGAGGGAGGAATCGACCATGTATGAGGAATTGTTCACTTTACTGATTATGATCTTTTTTATGATGCTGGCAGGATATATTTTGCAGAGGGCAGGTATCGTAACAGCAGCAGGAAAGAAATCTCTAGCCAATATCATCATTTATTTAGTACTGCCGTGCAATATCATCAAGGCTTTCTGTATGGAAATCTCTATGGAAGAGATTAAAGCCATGTCAGCGGTTTTAGGTATCTCTGTGGCGATTCAGGTGTTTTATGTGGCGCTGACCAAGACCCTATATAACCGGTTTGAGGATGGAGAAAAGCAAGTATACCAATATGCTACTGTCTGTTCCAACGCGGGATTTATGGGCCATCCCATCTCTCAGGGAGTGTTCGGAGACTTGGGGCTCCTCTATGCTGCAGTGTTTATCATTCCTCAGAGAATCGTCATGTGGACGGCAGGTATCTCCTATTTTACCAAGGCTTCCAGTAAGTGGGAGGCGGTGCGGAAGGTGGCTCTTCACCCGTGTATCATCGCTGTGTATATCGGCGTGATTCTGTTTTTGACCCAGATGAGCTTGCCTCCTGTGATCGATGAGACTTTAAGCGGATTCAGCCAGTGCAATACGGGAATGACCATGCTGTACATCGGTACGGTGCTGGCCGACGTGAATTTTCGCACCTTGGCATCGAAAAAGCAGGTCTATTTTGCAGCCCTACGCCTGGTGGTAATTCCTGCTGTTGTCTACGGGGTGCTAGCCTTGGCCTCGGTGGACCCGCTGGTAACCGGCGTCTGCGTGTTGATGACAGCCATGCCTGCCGGCAGCACCACTGCAATTTTAGCTGGAAAGTATGATGCCGACGAGGAGACCGCTGTAAAATGCGTGGTCTTTACCACTGCCCTTTCTGTGATTACCACCCCTTTATGGAGTATCCTTCTCACCGGCGGTTTAGCATAGCAGAACTCTCCCACCTTTTTGTGGGATTTTTTTGCTATAAGGGCAAAAGTATGGTACAATAAGGCTATTGGAAAAAGAGCGGCAAACCGCAATTATCATAGAACAAAGGAGCGGAACGATCATGGCGGATAAGAGAGAAATTGCATTACAGAAACACAAGGAATGGCAGGGAAAGATTGAAGTAGTCACCCGCGCCCCAATCGATAATAAAGAAGAACTGGCTGTGGCCTATACGCCGGGAGTGGCGGAGCCATGTCTGGAGATTGAAAAGGATGAAAGCCTAGCATATGAGTATACGAGAAAAGGGAACCTGGTGGCAGTTATCACCGACGGAACCGCAGTGCTGGGCTTGGGAGACATCGGCCCTTCGGCCGGTATGCCGGTTATGGAAGGAAAGTGCGCCCTGTTTAAGCGTTTTGCAGGTATCGACGCATTTCCTATTTGCGTGGATTCCAAAGACCCAAAGGTGATTATCGACACCATCGTCAATATTTCCAAGAGCTTTGGCGGCATCAATTTAGAGGACATCAGCGCGCCTCGCTGCTTTGAAATTGAACGGGAGCTCATTGAACGTTGCGATATTCCTGTATTTCACGATGACCAGCATGGTACGGCTATCATCGCTTCGGCGGCGCTTCTCAATGCAGTAAAATTTACTGGACGCCAGGATAAGATGGGCCAGATGAAAATCGTCATCAGCGGCGCAGGGGCAGCAGGCATCTCTATCGCCAGACTGCTCAATCAGATTGGGTTCGGAGACGTGATTCTCTGCGGCAGACACGGCGCCATCTATCAAGGAGCGGAGACCAATGATCCGGAGCAGGAGAGAATGACCGCAGAAACCAACCGAAACAATGTAAAGGGCAGTTTGGCAGATGTCATCAAGGGTGCAGATATCTTTGTAGGCGTATCGAAAGCAGGGGTACTGACCCAGGATATGGTTCGGTCTATGGCAAAAGACCCTATCGTATTCGCCATGGCCAATCCAGTACCGGAAATCATGCCGAATCTGGCGGTAGAAGCCGGCGCGGCAGTGGTAGGTACCGGCAGGTCTGATTTCCCTAACCAGGTCAATAACGTGCTGGCCTTCCCAGGCATCTTTAGAGGGCTTCTGGATGTGAGAGCCAGCAGAGTGACCGATTCCATGAAGGAGGCCGCTGCTAGGGCGTTGGCAAGCGTCATCCCAGAAGAGGAACTGAGAGCCGACTATGTGCTTCCTGATGCCTTCAATCCAAAGGTGGTGGAAATCGTGGCGAAGGCGGTTTCCGATGAAGCCGTCCGGCTGGGATTAAACCGGAAATAGAGCGGAATATATAAGGAAAGCAAATTCGAGGGTAAATGGAGCGGTCATGATGAAAAAAAAGAGTGAGAAACTATATAACGATCTCTATGGGGTGATGACGGAAAGAGCCTTTTTGAAAGAAATAGGGCTTTCCAAAGAGGAGATGGTTAGCCTGCTGGAAGAGGAACAGTGGAGAGGTCAGGTCTGGACTTTGCTTGACGAGGTAGACCAGAGAGGAAGATTTAAGGCGGAGAATGTAGAGGCCACTGCCAGAGCAACGCTGGAACAGCTAAGTCAGACACCGCCAGAGGGATGGCTTTCCTACTGCTATCAATATGTATTGGGACAGCTGTTTCCAGCGAAACGCACCCATACAGATGATGAGGTATATACCAGAGGCAGGTTGTTTTTATTGCAGCTCCTTAAGATCCTTTATCGATTTGAGCGGACGAATTTGCCCTTTGATCCCACCTTGGATATGCGCTTTCTTCGGATGAACGAAATTGAAGAGGGAGGATATAATAAGGAGTATAAACGATTTGACCGATTGACAAGAAGCCAGTATATCTACGAATTTATGCGAATCGGTGTTGAAATTACTCCTTTTAATACCTTGGGTCACATTGCGGGAGTTCACTATGTGGCCATGCATGTGGCCCGCCAACTGGCAGATTTGAAAGTGCCTGTAGACCTGGGATTGGTGTCCGGTGCGGCTGCTGGCCATGATATTGGTAAATATGGCTGCCGGAAAAGCGAGGAGCGGAGAATTCCGTATCTTCACTATTACTATACGGATTTTTGTTTTGAGCGGTTTAATATGCCTATGATTGGACATATTGCAACCAATCACTCTACATGGGATTTGGAACTGGAAAATCTGTCAGTGGAGTCTTTGATTTTAATTTATGCCGACTTTCGTGTCAAGAGCAGCAGAAACGCCAATGGAGAGGAAATTGTCCACTTTTACTCCCTGGCAGAGTCTTTTCAGGTCATTCTCAATAAACTGGATAACGTGGATGAGGCCAAGGAGCTGCGTTACCGGAGAGTTTACAACAAGTTGAAGGACTTTGAGGACTATATGATATCCTTGGGTGCGGAAGTGGAACTGCCAGAGACTCCAAAAGCGGTTGTAGACCCTCCTCATCCAAAGCCAAAGAGAGACGTTTCTCTTTTGGGTAACAACGATGCTGTGGTGGAACTGAAACATGCTGCAGTGGCTCACAATATTCGGCTGATGAACCTTTTTTATCAGGAAGAGGAATTTGGCAGCTTGCTGGAAGCAGCACGAAGCGAAAAACAATGGAAAACTCTGCGAACTTATGTATCTCTGTTTGGAGAATATTCCACCTATATGACGGAAAAGCAAAAGACCATGACGCTTCGGTTCCTTTATGAACTTTTAGCCCATCGAGAGAGCGATATCCGAAATCAGGCAGGAGACATCATTGGGCTGATTTTGGCTCGCTTTAATGAGGAGTATAAAAAGGAACTGCCTGAGGGCGTACATTTACCGAAAAAAAAGGTGACTAGCATGGGGCTGTGGGAGGAGTGCGTCCATGGGGTGCTGCGTCCGGATCGGAAATTGACAGACCAACATAAAAAGTGGATCGGCAACTGCTTGAAAAATATTGTCAGCGCCTTGATGGAAAACTGTAGACCAGAACAGAGACAGGGCTATATTGAAGCGCTGATGAAGTGGTATCGGAAACAGAGCCTTAATTATCAGAATAAAGAATCCCTGCTACGGGCAGCTATCACCCTAGAACCTGCGTGGTGTAGTCCGGCCCAGCATGAGCAAATCGTAAGTTTTGCAAAGAAAGTCTTGAAAGAAGAGGATATCGGTCTTAAAATTGCGGCTATCCGCGCTTTGCAATACTACAGCGGCGATGAAAATGGAGAAGGCTATACCCAGGGACTGAAAAAACTCATGGGCATGGCGCCGGATCAGGTGTTGAATCACGAAGCCCTTTCAGAAATGTATCTGGACAATTTAAAGGCCAGAACTCCGTGGACCATGAAAGTTTCTAATATCTATCTGATGCTCCGTTATTTAAAGGAAAATCCAGGAGAGGGTCAGGAACTTCATGTGGCCACCCATCTGGGAAATCTGCTGAAGGTCAGCGAAACCGTAACCGTAAGAAGAGCGGCAGGAGAGGGACTGGTATCCATCATCGGCAGGATGCCTCTGGAGCAGAGAAACGAAATTGCAGTGGAATTGAGCAAGGGACTGGAAATTGGAGACTATCAGTTTTCTAAATATATTCCTGACTATTTGGGTGTTATCATGCTACATCTGCCGCCTCAGGAATTGGATGAGATGATCGGGGATATGGAAGAATTCTTAAAGGGAACCAGCGGTCAGGTGGCAGCTGCAGTTCTTCATACTTTTGGCGTCATGTTGGAACACTACCGAATCTATCGTGAAAATTTCGGAGATGTAGAGACAATAGAAGCATCCGCTGGGCGGCGGTTTAAGCTGGTGGGACTTTTGGCCCGCGGCTATGCCAATTATAATAACATCATCAGCCAAGAGGCTCTGTGGGTATGCGGTACTCATATCTTTGGCTCAAGCCATCTATCCCTGGAAGAGAAGTATGAGATTTTCTGCCATTTTGGAAAGAAACTGTTAACCTTGTATGAAAACAGACAGGAAAGGGAACTAGACTTCTTTAACAATGCAGCGGTACTCAACCAGCTTTACCGATTTATTTGCCAGTATGAGGTAGAGGTAGGGCCTTTTGATATGCCAGAACGGGATAGAATCGCCTTCTTTCCAGGAACCTTTGACCCGTTCAGTTTGAGCCATAAGGCTATCGCTGTGGAAATCAGAAATATGGGATATGAAGTCTATTTGGCTCTGGATGAATTTAGCTGGTCGAAAAAGACCCAGCCACGGCAGCACAGAAGAAATATTATGAATATGTCGGTGGCGGATGAAGAGGACATTTATATTTTCCCTGACGATATTCCGGTTAACATTGCAAACCCTAAGGATTTAGAAAAGCTGGAAAATCTGTTTCAGGATAAGGAGTTGTATTTTGTGGCGGGCAGTGATGTGATTGAAAACGCATCCTGCTATCGGGCGGAGCCTGCGCCTCATTCTATCCATACCATCAATCATATCATCTTCAAGCGCTCTTCCAATGAAAACAAACAAGCATTGGTTTCACTGGATAGAAAGCGGCATCCGATTTCCGGAAAGATTATCAACCTTCATCTGGAGGAGTATTATGAGGATATCAGTTCCACCAGAATTAGGGAAAATATCGACCTGAATCGGGACATATCCAACTTGATTGACCCAGTGGCCCAAAACTATATCTTTGAAAATAGCTTATATCTACGGGAACCTGCTTATAAACATGTGATACAGGCCAGAGATATTCGACTGGAAGCCTATGAGAGGCGGGATGGGTCGGCTCTTTCCGATATGGAGGAGGAACTGACTGGGCGAGGGTATGATTTTGCCAGTCTAAAAGAATATTTGGACAGAGAGGATGTTTGGACGGTACGGATCCGCGACGGCATGAAAGAGGACGGGGTTGTGGCTCTGGCAGCAGTCAACCGGCAAAACAGCAAAGGTCTTTTGGAGGAGTTTAAGGACCAGGATATTGCAGCTTATATCAGGAGTCAGGCTGCAGGGGCGATTGCTGTCATTGGAGGGATCTTTTTCAGCAAAAAGAGTTCCATCACCAATCTGGGGCAGACCATTCTTACAGAGGTACTTTCTGAACTTTTAGCCAGAGACTATACTTACGTGGTTTATCATCCATGGGATCCAGCAGGGCTTTCCAATCGGGTGGTTGAGGTACTGGAAAAACAGGGATTTACCAATATTGCCCCAAAGGGTGTGAAACCCATTTATGCGGTGAATATGAAGTCGCCGGTTATTGTCTTTAAAAATGTGGAGACCATCATTAAAAACCCGCTTAACAAGAACCCCAGGGTTTTAAGAGCAGTGGAGGAAGCGCATAATCGCCTTTTGCACAAGCTGACCGAAATGTACCCAGGAGAACTGATTTTGTCTTATAATGCAGGTATTATGCATCATAAGATGATAAACCTGATTGCCAAACTCAATCAGGTTTCCGTAGTGCCAGACAGCCAGAAGGTCTATGGACCGTGTATGGCAGTGCCTTTTGGCAAGGTGCTGGAGGAGGTTGTAGTGCCTAACACAGTGACCAAAGCCCTTCACACAGAAAAGTATTTTGATAGAGAGGTTACAGGGTTTACCATAGAGGAGTGCAGCTTCCATGCTTCCCTTCATAACCAGGTCAAGACCATTAAGTCTTTTAATCGGCCGGTAATTTTAGTGGATGATTTGCTCCATAAGGGATATCGGATGAAGGAACTGGACCCGATTTTGAAAGAGAATCAGGTGGAAGTGGTGGATACGGTAGTAGGTGTGCAGACAGGACGAGGCCGTGACCTAATGACCATGAAACAGCGGCGGGTGGATAGCGCCTATTTCCTGCCCAATTTGAAATGCTGGATCGATGAGACGGCGGTGTATCCATATTTAGGCGGTGACAGCCTTAAGGATAAGGAGGAGGCGGTTTCTGGTCATAGTATGATTCCATCCCTGAATTTGATATTGCCGTTTACGGTGCCGACTTTCTTTGGAAGCGTGTCCGGCAGAGATTTATACGACTACTCCATGACCTGTCTGGAAAACGCCAGGGATATTTTAAAGACTTTGGAAGAAGAATATCAAAACGAGTTTGAACGAAAGCTGACCTTAAAGCGTTTGGGCGAAGTAATTACCGCACCCAAGCGACCAGATGTGGGCGGTCATGTGATATATGATGAGAATATAGCTGCTTCCGCTTATGTGGAAAAGGACATCGAGCGGCTTGTACGAATGAGGAAAATGTTTTGAGTGATTTGAGTGATATGAAAAGACGCAGTATATTTGACCTGGCGCCGGAGCGTGAAAGGCTGGAACTTCCCGATCCTCTGAAGGGCAGGAACAACCGAGTTCATATATTGGCATTAGGCGATGTGGGCGCCACTCTGCTTCTGGGCTTGAAGACTTTGGGTGCAGGCCTGATTGAAACCATCGGTATTTACGATATGAATCAGGCTGTCATGGCTCGGTACGAGATGGAGATGAATCAAATCGGCTGGCCGCTAACCGCTATGGGCCAGGAGTCGCGGCGGTTGCCACGTGTGGTCTGTTTGAAGGAATCTGAATTATTTCAATGTGATATGTTCATATTTTGCGCCAGTAAGGCGGTGCCGAAAATCGGCGCTAAGGGCGATGTGCGGATGATGCAGTTTGAAGCCAATCGTCAGATTGCGGTCCATTACGGCAAGCTGGCCGGAGAAGCTGGCTTTCAGGGCATCTTCGCTGTGGTTTCCGATCCGGTGGACCCTCTGTGCAAAGAGGCCCTTTTGGCTTCTGGCCTCAAAGCTGGTCAGGTGCGGGGATACGGCCTGGGGGTGATGAACAAGCGGGCTGAATACTATGCAGCCCAAAATCCTGACATGGCTTCCTATTTGACAGAGGGTAGGGCTTTTGGCCCTCATGGCGGCGATTTGGTCATCGCCAACAGTATAGAACATTATGATGATACCATCTCGCGGGAACTGACCCGATTGACAGTGGAAGCCAATTTAAGAGTGCGGGAGCTGGGTTTTAAGCCCTACTTGGCGCCAGCCTTTTCTTCGGGAGCCATGTCTCTTCTTTTGACCCTTTCTGGCCAGTGGCATTACAGTTCGGTCTACCTGGGAAAGGGAAGAGAAGGGGCATTTCTGGGGGTGCAGAATCGAATTTGCAGCGACGGCAGGGGGGCGCAAATCCGGTTGGAGGACTTGCCGCTGCCTCAGGCCTTGTATACACGAATTGAGAAGGCCTATAAGAATTTATGCCAAATTGTTTAATTGCTATGCCAAATTGGGGTAAGAGGGTGAACTAAAGTTGATGGATTTTTATGTGGTGAAGTTGACCGAAGGAAGGCAGCGGCTGGAACAGGTTTTGGAGACGGCCTTAGGTACATGGAACGGTATCCATGTGGTAGAGCATGGGGCGGCCTTTGCAGCCATGGCGGAGCAGAGAACATTTCAGAGAAGCCGGCTGCTGTTTGCCGTTGGCCTGACGGAATCCGGTGTCAATATGGAGCTAATGGAGGTACTTACCTATCTGCATCTCCATCGGGATTGTCTTGAGGGAGCTGTGGGAGGTATCCTGGTGGATGGCGCTGGTGATTGGTTTACTAAAGACGCAGGGCGGAGGCTGGCCTTTGCCATGACCATGGCGGGTTGCACGCTGCCAGGTAAGGCGCTGGTAGAAGCCACCGGCTCTTTGCAAAATTTTGATGTACAGGCCAAAGCTGCTCACATTACCAATAGAGCAGCCTATGGAAACAGTGTGGCAGGGCTGTTTCAAAAACTGGTTGGTTTTGAAATGCTGACGGATAGACACCCTACGGTTTTGGCAGTTCATGCCAGCAGTCGAAAAACTTCCAACAGCTTGATGCTCTGGTCCATGGTCAGAGAGCATCTTGCCGGCACCGCCGACATTGAGGAGGTTTCCATCAGAAACGGTCAGGTTTGGGACTGTCGGGGTTGTAAGTATGAGACCTGCCTTCACTTTGGAGAAAATTCCAGCTGCTTTTATGGGGGCGTTATGGTGGAAAAGGTATATCCGGCCATCGTAAAGAGCGATGTTATCGTACTCATCTGCCCCAATTATAATGATTCGGTCAGCGCCAATATTATGGCCTTCATCAATCGTCTGACTGCAGTGTTTCGCACCAATGATTTCAGTGGGAAACGGGTTTATGCCATTGTGGTATCAGGCTACAGCGGCGGCGATATCGTGGCCCAGCAGATTATCGGCGCTATGAATATGAATAAAAACTTTATTTTGCCAGGACATTTTGCTCTGGTGGAAACAGGCAACGACCCTGGCAGCGTTCTGCAAATTCCCGACATCGAGGAACGGGCCAGGGCTCTGGCCCAAAATATTCTCCATGGAGAAGGAAGGGAGAGGTGAGATGGGTACAAAACTAAAAATGGTATGGTGGAAGGTTCCCCTGTATTGCGTGGCTGCCGGCTGGCTCTGCTTTAAATTAAAGGTTCATTTTCTGGGAAGATTTGCCCTGGTAACCCTTCCCGACGGCACCATTACGCCAGACAATACTAAATGGCTCATCATGGACGCTGTTCTCTTTTGCGCTGTGATTATTGTGGGCGGCCTGCTGTTCTTTCGCAGAATGTACCGAAAAGAGGTATTTCTGTCGTCTTCGGTTATGGTGGGCCTCAATGTGGTGTTAGGGCTTATCGCCTATCAGACCCAGGGTATGTTTGCAGTTTATTGGAGCGAGTTTTCCGAATGGGATAGTTTCGTGGTGCAGGCTTTGTATCAGCTCAATGTGAATGAGTGGGTCAGCGCAGTGGTGGTGTGGGCCCTGCCTTATCTGTTCGTCCTCTTTGGGAGAAAGGATGGGAAGCAGTGAGACTGAAAAATGTGCTGATTGTGGTCAGCGATATGGAAAAATCCATTGCATTTTATAGAGAACTGTTTGGTCTTCAGGTGGTTTTGGATAACGATGGAAATGTGATTCTCACCGAGGGGCTGGTCTTGCAGGACAGGAAGATATGGGAAAACTTTCTCGGCAGGGAGATGATTCCAAGAGGGAACACCTGTGAGCTGTACTTTGAGGAGAGGGATATCGAGGCCTTTGACCGGAAGCTAAAAGCCTATGGAAAAACCCATGGGATAGAAATCGAGTATGTAAACAGGCTTATGACCCACAGCTGGGGACAGCGCGTGATTCGCTTCTACGATTTGGATGGGAATCTCATCGAGGTGGGAACGCCGATGGCATAAAAGAAATAAAAGCAGAAAAGGAGAAAACATGAAAAAACTTTTAATTGTTGTGGATTATCAAAATGATTTTGTAAACGGGTCTTTGGGATTTCCGGAAGCTGTCCAGTTGGAAAAGCCAATCTGTGAAAAAATTGAGAAGTACAGAGCCATGGGCGATGAAGGTCAGATTATCTTTACCATGGATACCCATGACCGCCACTATCTGGATACCATAGAGGGCAAGAATTTGCCGGTGCCTCATTGTATAGACGGAGAGGATGGCTGGCAACTCTATGGAGCTGTGGCGGATTTGAAGGCGCCAGAGGATCTGGTGTTCAGCAAACCGACTTTTGGCTCTCTGGAACTGGCCGACTATCTGAGAAATAGAGGAGCAGAGTACGAAAGCGTGGAGTTTGTAGGGGTGGTGACCAATATCTGTGTCATTTCCAACGTGGCTTTAGTCAAGGCAGCCATGCCCGACGTATTGCAGATTGTGGACACTGCCTGCATAGCCAGCAACGACCCGGCCTTACAGGAAGCGGCTCTAAAGGTGATGGAAAGCGTTCATGTAAAGCTGATTTAAGCGGTATGTGTGTATCTGAAAAAAGACAGGAGGGTCTATGATTTATTTAAATAATGCGGCTACTACGGTCATCAAACCGGAAGGCGTAAAAACAGCGCCGCCAGCTTCTGCAGACATGGCCAAGGCCATGGTCGCCCAGTTCTTGGGCGTAAAATCGCGGGAAAACGTGATGTTGACCCAAGGCGGCGCCCAGGCTATGGAACTTGCGCTCCGTGGATTTATTAAAAAAGGCGACCATGTTATCGCCACTGCCTGGGAGCATGATACCACCTGGGCAGTTTTGGAGGAACTGGAAAAAGCGGGAGTCCAGGTTTCCTGCATTGGAGTGAACCCTTATGGCGGCTTGCGTTATGAGGAGATAGAGCCTCTAATTCAAGAAAACACCCGGGCCATCGTCTGCGCCCACGGATGTGCCGTGACCGGCAACATCGCCGACCTGGAACAGGTGGGCGGCCTGGCCCGTCGGCACAAACTGCTGCTCATTGCCGACGGTTGCCAGGCCGTGGGCGCCACCAGTGTCAACGTGGAAAGCCTGGGAGCGGATGTATATTGCTTTACGGCTCATAAGAAGATAATGGGGCCTTATGGAGTGGGCGGCTTGTGCTTGAAGGAAGGATTGCGCCCAGAATGGGAAGCAGGACTTGAGGCGGCCGGACTTCTGGGAAGACTGACGGAGATTGAGCCTTCGGAGGAAAAACTGGGACAGCTTTGTGCAGCGCTGGCATTTATTAAGGAAAAAGGCATTTACGGGATTTCTATTTTTCCACATCGCTTGGCCAAGCGGTTCTTTGAATCGGTGTCTTCCATGGATGCAGTAAAGGTCTATGGAGATTTTGGTACAGGAAGCAGGATTCCGACGGTTTCCATTGCGGTAGAGGGTTTTACATCGACCCAGGTGAAGGAACATATGGCCAAGAAGTATGGCATTGTGGTCAAAGATGGATTCCACGGCGCCGCTAGGATGCATCAGGCGCTGAGAATCGAGGCGGAGGGACTGTGCAGATTCAGCTTTGGTTATTTTAACACCAGAAGGGATGTCAACGACACCATCTGGGCGTTGATGGATCTGCTGGGACTGGACGACTTGTATTTGCTGGCATAGCCTGAAAATGAGAGGTAGAGATGGAAAAGAAAGATAAAATACGGCTTTGCTATGTCTTTGGCATACTGCTGTTTCTGGTTCCGCTGATGATTCACCGTTATGTGATAAAGGTACCGACGCCGTTACATATTTTGTTGATGCTGGCAGGAGCCTTATTTTTGCTGGGTGGGTTGAAATTGTCCGGCAAAAAGATAGATTGGAATTTTGACTTTTCCCCGTCCAGGAAGCAGAGAAAAAGATAGCATAGGAGATACATATTATGGAAAAGATTGCAGTGCTGGGGCCGGAGGGAACGTTCAGCGATGTGGCGGTAAAAAAATATATGGATGTGTACGATTTGCCCATGGAGCCGGTCTATCATCCTACCATTGAGGAGGCTTTTCATGCCATCGGCCAGGAGTGCCGCTATGGTGTGATTCCCATTGAAAACACCCTGGATGGCTATGTGCAGCGGACTCTGGATTTGATGCTGGAGATGGATGTGAGCGTGGTTGATGAGATTATCATACCAGTGCAGTTTGCCCTTGTGGCCAATGTGTCCGACCTGTCGGAACTTAGAAAACTTCACGTGCAGTTTAAGGCCAGCGGCCAGTGCAGAAATTTTATTAACAGTCTTCATGGGGTGGAAATCTCCATTACAGAGAGCAACATGGAGTCTTACCATAAGGCTAGAGTTGGTGTGGACGGCGAGGGAGCCATCGTGCCGATTTATGTGGATACCTCTGATTTTACATATTTTGAGAAGAATGTGACGGACATGGATGGTAATTACACCCGCTTTATCGTAGTGAAAGCTGATGATAAAGATGGAAGTCCGCGGCTGGTGCGGCCGGCCAGAGAGGGAAACATGAAAATTCCTATCTTCGTATCGCCGCTGGTGGACAGGCCGGGAATGTTGTTTGATATTTTGCGGACCTTTAATGAGCGGCGTATCAACCTGGTGGCCATTATGTCTAGGCCGACGAAGAAGATTATGGGAACTTACCATTTTTATATGGAAATCGACGCCTATACCGGCGATTTTGACACCATCATGGAAGCGGCCAAGCTGATTGACCTGAAATATAACCTAAAAATTATGGGAGCCTACCTGATGTAGATGCTGCGTGTCTTTCTCGGCCCTGATATGTTGACATATCGGGGCTTGTTTTTATCTACTAGAACGTAATTCCGATATTTTGGGTTGTTTTGTAAAGAATATCGAAAAGTTTCTAGGAAGTTCGATATTTTCTTAATATAGAGATAAAATATAGAAAAATTATTATTAAACTCGATAGTTTGTTTATATATGCAAAAATATCGAATTTCTTCATCGTATCTTCACATAAGGCCCTAAAAGGCTAGGAACACCCTCGATTGTTAAAACTATGTGTACTTTTATCAATTTGTGGCAACATGATTTAAGTTATTTTTAGTTATTTTGAATTATTTCGTTGCATAAGTTAAAATAAAATGGTAAAATCTATAGTAAGAAAGGGGGCCATCCAAATGACTTCAGAGGCTTTACTTGAGATTTTAAATAGAATTCAGAGGACAAAATGCGAGACCAATACATTGGAGCTGAAAAGCGCTTGCTTTGGTTGCCCGAAAAAGCTATATGATACTTTTTCCAGCTTTTCCAATCAGGATGAAGGCGGCATCATCATCTTTGGGGTGGAGGAGGATGATAATTTTCGCCAAACAGGTGTATACGATCCTCAGGATTTGCAGAAAAAGATAGGTGAACAGGCCTTACAGATGGAACCGGTGGTTCGTCCCCTGATGACGGTTGCCGAAAAAGACGGAAAGTTTTTTGTATCAGCAGAGATTCCAGCCATGGATTTAGGGGAGCGTCCATGCCATTATCGCGGTCATGGACGGTTGAAGGGTTCTTACATCAGAATCGGGGACAGAGATGAGCAGATGACCGAGTATGAGATTTACAGCTATGATGCCTTTCTCAAAAAATATCAGGACGATGTACGGGTTGTGCCGCGGGCAACCCTTTCCAGCTTAGACCAGGCTGCCGTCAATCTGTATGTGGACAGACTGCGCCATAGCAAGCCCAATCTTTCCCGCCTAGGGGACAAAGAGATTTATGAGTTGATGAGCATTACCAGAGATGGGAATGTCACGTTAAATGCAGCATTGCTGTTCAGCCCATATCCTCAGGCATATTTTCCACAGCTATCCATTACGGCCATCGTAGTTCCCGGCAGAGAAATAGGAGATTTAGGCGCCCAAGGGGAACGTTTTATGGACAATAAGCGGATAGAGGGACCCATCGTCGATATGTTGGAAGCCGCTTTGAGTTTTGTGGGCAAAAACATGCGGACAAAGACCATCATAGACCCCCATACAGGCAGGCGGGAGGATAAGACCGATTATCCCATGACTGCTGTCAGAGAAGCGATCCTCAATGCATTGGTTCATAGGGACTACAGCATCCATACAGAAGGGATGCCGATTCAACTGATTATGTATGAGGATAGGATGGAAATCAGAAACCCTGGCGGAATTTATGGACGGATGAAAATAGATCAGCTGGGTAAGGTCCAGCCGGACACGCGCAATCCTGTTTTGGCCGGCGCTTTAGAGGTTATGGGCCTGACAGAAAATCGCTATTCCGGTATTCCTACCATACGAAAAGCTATGGCGGAGCGAGGCCTGCCAGCTCCGGTCTTTGCAGACGAGCGGGGCGCCTTCGTGGTAAAATTTTATAAAGAGGGGGAAGAACCTAAGGAAGACAGGAAAATCCCAGCAGGGGAATCGCCTATGATGGAGAGGACAGGCGGCGATTTAATAGACTTCTGTCAAACCCCGAGAACCAGAGAGGAAATCTGCGATTTTTTAGACCTAAAATCCAAAGCCTATGCCATCAATACCTATGTAACGCCGCTAGTGCGGGAGGGACAGATGAAACTGCTCTTTCCGGATACTCCTAGAAGCCGCAGTCAGAGATATGTATCTGTGGGAGAGGAAACCGGGGAGTGAATCCATACCAGAATTTCACGAAAATTTCCTTGACAAATGTAACCAATCAGGGTAGAATGTTGCACATCAAACAATTTGACGTGCAACATTTTTTTCTGAAATAGCGGAGAAAGAACAATCATGAAAAAAGAAGACATTGGAAAACTAATCTGTATGGTAAATAACGGAATCCATAGAAGTATGGTCAATTCAGAGGAATTCCGAAAGATTCAGGGAATGACCGGTAAAAATGGATGGCTCATCGGTTTTTTGGCGAAAAACCAGGGGCGGCCAGTGTACCAGCGGGATTTGGAGAAGGAGTTTAACGTGACTCGTTCTACTGCCTCTAAAGTGATCAGCCTAATGGAAAAGAAGGGATTCGTCACACGGCGCGGTGTAGAGGGAGACGCGCGGTTAAAGGAAATTTTACTTACAGAGAAGGCTTATGAAGTTGTCGAGAGGATTGAAAGATCCAATACTGAAATGGAAAAACAGCTTTTTCAGGGATTTACCCAAGAAGAATGGGAGCAGCTGGGGGGGTATCTTCTCAGACTGTTAGAAAATCTGGAGCAGTGTGAAACTGTTGGCGCCCCACTGGAGACAACAGGCCTTCGGTGGCTTCACGTGCGTCCGGATACCAGATGTATTGCCTGCAGACAGAGTTTGCGGCAGATTCAGCGCAGCGCTGGCGTCAGAAACAATGGGAACCGCAAGGGCCGTCAAATTAGTTGAGGGTTATATATAAAGGGGGATTGATAGAATGATAAAAAAACTTGCAGCATATATTGGCGAGTACAAAAAGGCGACGATTTTAACACCGATCATGGTAACTTTGGAATCCTTAATGGAGATTGTTATTCCGCTGCTCATGGCGGTTTTAATCGATAAGGGAATCGATAAAGGGGATATGAACGCTACGGTTTGGTATGGAGTGATTTTGCTGCTGACCGCGTTTTTAGCCCTGTTTTTCGGCGTAGCGTCGGGCAGGTATGCCGCCGTATCGTCAGCCGGCTTTGCAAAGAATCTACGCCGGGGGATGTTTTACAACGTCCAGAATTATTCCTTTGCCAACATAGACCATTTTTCTACAGCCAGCATTGTCACTCGTCTAACTACGGATGTAAGCAATGTGCAAAATGCCTTTCAGATGATGACTCGTATTGCTTTTCGCGCGCCGACCATGCTGATTTTTGCTTTGGCGGCCTCATTTGCCATCGACGCAGAGATGTCGCTGATTTTCGTCTGCATCCTGCCCCTTTTGGGATTGGGCATGTTTCTCATTATCCGAAAGGTATATCCTATATTTGAACAGGTATTTAACGATTATGACAGACTCAATAACGTGGTGCAGGAAAATCTCTATGCCATTCGGGTGGTAAAGTCCTATAACCGCCAGGACCATGAGTCGGAGAAATTTAAGAAAATGTCAGGGGCCATCTATCAGGGGTTTGTCAAGGCAGAGAAGTTGATGATGCTCTCTTCGCCGTTGATGCAGCTGTGTATGTATGCGTGTATCTTACTGATTTCCTGGCTGGGAGCTCGGGCCATCGTGGCATCGGGAAACAATGCAGACTTGGGTCTTTCCACAGGGGAGCTGCTCAGTTTGATTACTTATGTTATGCAGATTCTCATGAGTCTAATGATGATTTCTATGATTTTTGTCATGCTGACCATGGCCAAAGCGTCGGGAGACCGTATTGTGGAGATTTTGGAAGAAAAAAGCGATTTGCAAAGCCCAAGGGTCAATGCAGTCCATGAGGTGAAGGACGGCTCTGTAGTCTTTGAAAATGTGGATTTCCGCTATGCCAGGGCCCATGAGAAGGAAGCTGGCCAACATCAGGCAGAAAGAAAAAATGCCTTGGATAAGATCAACCTGACCATCCAGTCAGGAGAAACGGTGGGTATTTTGGGCGGTACCGGTTCTTCCAAGTCTACCTTAGTACAGATGATTCCTCGTCTGTACGATGTGACCGCAGGCTCCGTCAAAGTAGGCGGCGTGGATGTGCGGGAGTACGATTTGGATTCCCTGCGAAAGGAAGTGGCCATGGTTTTGCAAAAAAATGTGCTGTTTTCTGGAACCATTAAGGAAAATCTACGCTGGGGTAATGAACATGCCACCGATGAGGAGTTGCAGCGTGTTTGCAAGCTGGCCTGTGCCGATGAATTCATCAATCAATTTGAAAAGGGGTATGACACCTATATTGAACAGGGTGGAGCCAACGTATCCGGCGGGCAGCGACAGAGGCTGTGCATTGCCAGAGCCCTGTTGGCCCATCCGAAGATTTTGATTTTAGACGATTCCACCAGTGCAGTGGATATGAAAACCGATGCTTTGATTCGAAAGGCATTTGCAGAGGAAATCCCTGATACCACTAAGATTATCATCGCCCAGCGTGTGGCTTCGGTTCAGGATGCTGATAAGATTGTCATCCTGGATGACGGTCATATTGTAGCGGTGGGCGCCCATGAGGAACTTTTAAAGACTAGCGAGATTTATCAGGAGGTTTATCAGTCCCAGAATCAGTCGGGACTGGAAGAAGGGGGTGCTATATAATGGCAGATAGACAAGAAATAAGGCGGGGACCAGGCGGCCCTGGCGGCCACGGCAGACGAGCCATGATGGCTGCCCCTGGTATGAAAATAGAAAAGGGCACCATCAAGAGATTGCTATCCTATTTGGGGGAATATAAGCTGCGACTTAGTATTGTAGTTCTTTGTATTTTAATAAGCGCAGGGGCCGGTGTAGCCTCCTCCCTGTTCATACAGAACTTAATCGACGACTATATTTTGCCAATGCTTCTGGAAGCGTCGCCAGTGTTTACACCGTTGCTTCAGGCCATTGGAAAAATTGGATGTGTATTTCTAGCTGGTATATTGGCTACCTTCTTTTTTACAAGAACCATGGCTATTGTATCTCAGGGAACGCTGAAACTGATTCGAGATGAAATGTTTGAACACATGCAGACATTACCCATCCGTTATTTTGATTCCAGGAGCCATGGCGACCTAATGAGTCACTACACCAACGATGCCGACACCTTGCGGCAGATGCTTTCCCAGAGTTTGCCGCAACTGTTTTCCTCGGTGGTCTCCATGGTTGCGGTGTTGTTTTCCATGATCCATCTCAGCGTCTGGCTGACATTAGTGGTATTGGCCTTTACGGTAATGATGCTGGTGGTAGTAAAGAAGGTGGCTGGCAGAAGCGGCGGCTACTTTATGAAACAGCAAAAAAGCATTGCTGACGTTAACGGCTATATCGAAGAGATGGTAGGCGGACAGAAGGTGGTCAAAGTATTTTGCTACGAGGAGAAGAATAAGGAAGCCTTCGACAAGAAGAATGAAGAACTCTGTGAAGCGGCCACAGCGGCCAACACTTATGCCAACGTACTCATGCCGATTATGGGTAATTTGGGCTATGTGCTATATGTGACAGTAGCGGTGGTAGGCGGCGCCATGGCCATTGCAGGGGTGTCCAATGTTTCCTTGGGAGGAGAACCTCTCTTGACCCTAGGAACCATTGCTTCCTTCTTAACTCTGTCCAGGAATTTCGTCAATCCTATCGCTCAAATTTCCCAACAGCTCAATGCAGTGATTATGGCTATGGCCGGCGCCTCGCGAATCTTTAAGTTGCTGGATGAGGTCAGTGAGGAAGATGCCGGTACGGTCACATTGGTCAATACCCGCACTAATGAGGATGGAACATTGGAAGAGTGCCAGGAGAGGACTGGAGCTTGGGCATGGAAGGTGCCAAACGGCATTAAGGTCATGCAGCAGAATGGTGAAATTACAGAGGTACAGAATCCAGATTCCGGATTTGCGCTGGTACCTCTTCGCGGAAAGATTAACCTAAACGAAGTGGATTTCGGCTATAACGAGGAACAGTTGGTGCTTCACGACATATCCGTCTATGCAGAGCCTGGACAGAAGGTGGCTCTGGTAGGCGCCACTGGCGCTGGAAAGACCACCATTACCAATCTGATTAACCGCTTTTATGACATCGACGACGGCAAAATCCGTTATGATGGTATCAATATCAACAAAATCCATAAGGAAGATTTGCGTCGCTCATTGGGCGTGGTTCTTCAAGATGTGAATCTGTTTACTGGCACAGTGATGGATAATATTCGATATGGAAGGTTGGATGCTACCGATGAAGAGTGTATCGCTGCTGCCAAATTGGCTAATGCCGATGGATTCATTCGGATGCTGCCGGAAGGCTATGATACGGTATTGGAAGGGGACGGAAGCGGCCTGTCCCAAGGACAGCGGCAGCTGATTTCCATTGCAAGAGCCGCTGTAGCCGACCCACCGGTAATGATTTTAGATGAAGCAACCTCATCCATAGACACCAGAACGGAAGCCATCGTACAGCGAGGCATGGACAATCTGATGAAGGGAAGAACCGTGTTTGTTATTGCCCATCGTCTTTCTACGATTCAAAACTCCGATGTCATCATGGTAATGGATCAGGGCCGCATCATTGAGCGTGGAAACCATCAGCATCTGATAGAAGAAAAGGGACGATATTATCAACTCTATACGGGAGCATTTGAGTTGGAATAATCTGAAAATCGCTGGAAATTTCAACATATATAGCGTATAATAGAGTTAGAGATTACAGGTTTGAGGAGGTTGAACCGATGATAAGAGAGATGAACAGAAGGAAGCAGGCTTTACTGGAGGCTGAAAGCATTGCTGTATTGGAAAGAAATACAGCGGGGGTATTGGCATTAATGGGAGATGAGGGTTATCCTTATGGCGTGCCTTTAAGCTATGCCTATGCAGATGGGAAAATATATTTTCACTGTGCAAAACGAGGCTATAAGCTGGATTGCATGAAGGCCAACCCAAAGGTGTGCTTTACGGTTATCGATGCAGACCAGATTGTACCAGAGGAATATACCACCTATTTTCGCAGTGTGATTGCCATGGGCCAGGTACGTATCCTGGAGGAAGGTGACGAGCGAATTGCAGGCCTGTGGGCGCTGACAGAAAAGTATTCGGGCTCCATGCCAGAGGCGGCCAAACGAGGCGAGGTAGAAGGATGCCGCGGCGCGCTGGTGGGCGTTATCGATATAGAGTATCTGACCGGCAAGGAGGCGCGGGAACTGGTAGAACAACGTATGAAATAAATAGGACGTGGATGTGGAGAATGGGAAAACCTGTTCTCCACTTTTTCGTTTTTGACACATTTCCCTAGATAGAAGGATTTGGTCAAAAAACATCTATGTTTTACCTTTAATTGGTCGATTTTGGAGTTAAAATAAGAAAATATTGTCATCACTCCCTTTGTTTTGCAAAGTGAGTAAGTCTAATATTTTGACTCAGATCCTTAAAATTGAAAGATGTGTCAAAATTTCTCTTGACATACTTAGAATATCTAAGTATGATGAGTATATAAAATATACATAGATTATCTATGTATAAACAAAAAGGAGGTATATATGAAATTAGATAAAGGTTTGGTGGGAGGCAGTACCGTGCTGTTGGTGTTGACCCTTCTTGCAGAAAAGGATTATTATGGATATGAAATCATTAAAACATTGGAAGAGCGTTCAGATAAGACCTTTCAGTTCAAGGAGGGCTCCCTTTATCCGGTGCTGCACAGGCTGGAAAACGATGGATTTGTCAAGTCTTACCGGCAGAAGAGCGAAAACGGTAAGGAGCGGAAGTATTACTGCATCACCCCCAGCGGCCAGGAACAGCTCTCGGAGGAGCGACAGCAGTGGCGCATCTTTAGCAGCGCAGTGAATAAGGTGGCCATGGGCAGTGAATTGTCCTTGGCGTAGCGAGGTAGGGATATGACCGCAAAGAATAGAAACACAGAGAGCTGGCTGGATGCGGTTCTTCATGAGGTGCGATTCCTACCTGACAGACAGAAAATCAGAAGAGAACTTCAGGAACATATCGAAGATTATATGGAGGATCACATGGAAGGCAGCGAAAGTGAAAGCCGCCTGCAGGAGGAAGCCCTTTTGGCCATGGGTGAGCCGGTGGAGCTGGGCCGTCAGCTGAATAGGCAGCATAAGCCTTGGCTTGGATGGCTTTGGCTGGGAAGCGAGTTCCTCTGCATCATAACAATCTGCATTTTCGTCGGCGTTTTGGTATATGGCTGGGTAGACAACCAGGTGGACAGGCAGATGGGGACAAGAAGCATAGAACTGGAAGAAAGCTATGAGGAGATGACTAACCGATACGATGCTGCTTATAACGATGAATTCACAACCATCATATATCATCACCAGCCGGAATGGAGAACTAGACTGGAAAACACAGAGATTCAATGGAGAGACGTGGCCTATATGGATTATGATGGAAAACGCAAACTGGAAGTGGTGTTTACCACTTACGGTCAGTACAGCATGGGGGAACATTGCCTTAAAGTGTTTTGCAATGAGCAGTCGCCTGACTTTGCAGAACACAAGGTGGGAATCGACCAGGAGGGGAAGCGAGTAGGCGTCTATAAAATTACCTATGAAACCTTTGATGAGAACCAAAGGGAAGCCAAATTCAGCTATGATATGTTTGGCGAGAGATTTTCCTTCTGTATGGATTTAACCACAGGGGAGGTGCTTTAGATGAGAAGATTTTTTAGCCGTCACAAGGTTACGAGAAAACATGCCGTTTTGCGAAACATAGCCATCATAGCGGTTTTGTGTGGGGCCCTCTATATGTTGGTGAACCGCTATGCAGCGGCCAATACGCCAGAGCAGGCGATGAAGCGGTGGCAGGAAGAAAACTTTTTCGGGTCGGCAGAGATGACAGCTTCCCTTACCTATGAGGATGGGGGAAAAGACTGTAAAACCCTGTATTTCGGAAAGGATGCAGCCGGCGAAAGCGGCCTGGGAAGCGGAAGATCTCGTTATGAAGGGGCTCTTTTTCTGGAAAAAAAGAATCCCTTTAAATGGGAAGTTATAGGTTCCCAATATGGCAGTCAGCCAGCGCCCTATGGGATCGATTTGGAGGAGGACCAGGCGTTAGAGTTTACTCGAGAAGGGGTAGAAACCACATTCAGTCTGCCACTGCAGAATGTTTTCCCAGAACTGGCCAGTTCTTTTATCACCAATGTGATGATAACGGAAAATACCCAGGGGGAGCATCTGGTATTTATGGATGTGGGGTATCTAATGCGAGCGGTGGACAGCATGGCCACTACCTGCATAGTATTTCAGGTCAATCTGGATCAGGAAACCTGCATGATGGCAGAAATATTTGATTCCATACCTGTCAGCGGGATTATTGACTCTGTTGATCGCAAAGATTCCAAGGGGCAGATATGGCTATCGGAAGAGCGAATGATATTTATGGCTCAAGTTTTGTATGATTTTTATGAGCAATATGGGTAAATGCGATATCCAAAATATCTACCACATGTTGGTCGTCTAAGGAGTAATACATGTTTTTACCATCCCGGCGAGATTTGACCAGGCCCTCGTCTTTCAGCAGCTTTAACTGATGGGAGACCGCAGATTTGGTCATCTCCACAGCCTGGGCGATATCGTTGACACAGAGCTCCTCCTGGGCCACGGTGCAAAGTATTTTCATTCGGGTTTCATCGCCGACCACTTTGAAAAAATTGGCGGCCCGAGGAATCAAGGCTTTTGATAGTGAATACATGGGGCTAATCCTCCTTGTTGAAAAATGTAGCTGTGCAGGAAGCCACCAGTTTGCCGCTGGCCTGCTGACATAAGGCGCCGTTTACACGGATAATGTGTCTGCCCATAGATATAATGTGAGCGGTAGCCAGTAGGGAATCGCCAGGAGCCACCGGCCGGATGTATTCCACATTCAGGTTCATGGTAGGCGCCCAGTGACCTAAAAAACAGGAAACAATTAGTCCGCAGGTGTGATCCAGCATGGCGCCTATAATACCGCCATGGAGACCGCCGGTGCGGTTGGACTCCCATGGCAGGACGGTAAATTGCAAAGTGGCAGTCATGGTATCAGGATCAGCGGATACAAAAGAGGGCGCCATCATGCCATTGACAGAGTGAGCCTGACGGGTCAGGTCATCCGTAAGATAGTCCTCAAATATGGATTGAATTTCTTGTGTTGTCATACTTCACCCTCTTTTCTTATTTTTTCCTCGCAGATAATAACTGTGCATCTCCTTTTCTGGAACCATTTTACCACCGGTAGCCCAGAGAATGTGAGATGCATGTTGCATTTTATTCATAAGCCCTTGTTGCTTAAGCCAGTTTTCATCCCTGCAGACCAGAGATGGGCCTATGAAGCTGGCGCAGGAAGAGGGCTCGATATAGATGTTTTCCCGGTCAGCCAAGCTGGCAAGAAGCGGATAGAGCCCTTCGTCCTGGATGGTATAGCAGCCGCTGAGCAGAGTTTCCATGATGCCGCTGACCAGACCAGAGGCCCGTCCTACTGCCAAACCATCAGCATCGGTCTTTCCATCCAGACCGATGTCAGAAACCGCAATTTTGTTCCTAAGACCAGTTATCATGCTGAGGGTCATACATGGGGCATGGGTAGGTTCTGCAAAAAATATGTGAACGTTATGGCCGTAGAGTAGCTTCAACCCAAAGGCTACGCCGCCTGGCGCGCCGCCTACACCACAAGGAATATATACAAACAGAGGATGGGAGTCATCCACTATGATTTGATTTTTAGCCAGTTGGGCGCCCAAGCGTTTGGCTGCCACTGCATAACCCAAAAACAGGTCGGCGGAGTTTTCATCATCCACGAAATGGCAGCGAGGATTGGAAGCTGCCTCTTTACGGCCTTCTGCCACAGCTTTCTGGTAATCGTCAGGATATTCTATGACCGTAACGCCTTTGGAGCGGAGCAAGTCCTTTTTCCACTGGCGGGCATCCGACGACATATGGACAGTGACTTGGAACCCCAGCTTGGCGCTGATGATACCGATGGAAAGACCCAGATTGCCAGTAGAACCTACCGCCACCGAATACTGACTGAACAAATTTAAAAATTCGGGCTGGGTCAAAATGCTGTAATCGTCCTGCTCTGTAAGCATCCCTGCATCCATGGCCACCTTTTCAGCGAATTTCAATACTTCATAGATACCGCCGCGGGCTTTGATGGAACCGGAAACCGGCAGATGGCTATCGCACTTGAGAAACAGCCTACCGTCTATTTCACCACGGTTTTCGGCTAAAGCAGCTTTCATATGGGGAATCTCTGTAAGGGTAGATTCGATGATGCCGCCTTCAGGGGCGGTTTCAGGAAAGGCGCAGGCGATATACGGTGCAAAACGTGCCAGCCTGTCTTCTGCATCGTCAATGTCAGCCATGGTAAAGGAAACTTCTTTTGCCTTACCTAAGTTGGGATTGATCCAATAGATTTCTTTATATGCTGCCATCTCGCCTACCGGTGGATGGGTTACCATCAGTTTTTTGATATCCATAGAGAATCTCCTTCCTACTAAAATCTGTCGCTATAGTTTAAAAGGTTTCTTAAATAGCCGCCCTGAACCTTGGGCCTGCTTTTGCCGCTTGCCGGGCCGCCTCTGCTGTCATCTGCCATGAAGTCCGCATAACGATAAATATGGCCGTGAAAATATTCCACTTCTGTGGAGATGATACCGAAGGTACCGCCGGAACCGTCTCTGGGCTGGGTTAGACTGCCAGGATTCAGCAGATAGACGCCGTCTACCTGGGTGAAAGCAGCGTGGTGCGTATGACCATATATGGCGGCGCAACAACCTTTTTCCTGGGCAGTATAAAACAGGGTCTGCTGACTGAAATTTACCCGTTGCATATGGCCATGGGTGACGAGTAGGTTGCCGTATTCGGTTTCCACAATGGCGTAGTCGTCATCGCTGAAAGCGCCGTCGCTGTTCCCTTTGACCCAGACAACAGGCACGCCGGTTTTCTGCCCCATTTCAATGGCATCCTTATAGTAGTCGCCACAATGGATGATTAAGTCCACTGGTTGACTCTTTCTTAATTTATTATAGACTTGAATTCCACGGTTGATACTACCGTGGGTATCGCTAAAGACCAATATTTGCATTTTATTTAGAAATCCTCACTTTCCTTATAAGTATACCATAGAAAAAACAAGAATTGTATGATAAAATAGGAAGAAACAAGGAATAATTACAGGTAGGTATAGAGGCAGGTGGGCGGATGTTACGTGAAATCAAGAAAAAGATGGTAATCCTCAGAAACCGCGCTCCATTTTCTCCAGAGGTAAAGGCATACCTTAGGCAACTGGAAAATAGAGAATGGGTGTATATGAATCTGCGCCTTTTTGGCAGCGGTCTCTCTAGGGAAAACATTGACACCGTTTTAGAGGGCGGCTATATTTTAGGAGCCACGGTAGATGAACATCTGCTTATTGAGAGAATGGGCACGTTGCGGGAGTACATCTATCATCTGACTGACATGGGAACCACGGTGAGTATGAATGTTTTGCAGGATATGCACCGAATCATCACGGAGAGCAAAGATCAATTCAGAAAGACCAATCCCATACTTTTGGAATATGACCATAACCCCATGATGCCAGCGGATATACCGAAGGCCATGGAGTCGCTGATACGCTTTGCAGTGCGGGAGGAACTGGGAGAAAATCCCTTTACAAAGGCAGCAAGACTTCACAATCGGTTGCTGGAAATCTATCCCTATAAAGAGGGAAATCAGCTGCTGGCCCGGGCGCTTATGTATTATTACCTGATAGGGTATGGATATCCAATGGCGCCATTGTCCATGTCCGAGCAGACGTATAATGAAGCCATTATGACCTATTTAAAAAAAGGCGATTCGGAGGCCTTGAGCAACGCATTGGCAGAAGGGGTTTTGCACCGCCTTACACTGATGATGCAGTTGACGGAAGCAGAAAAATAGATGACAGGGATTGGGATAATGACCAAGAGGGGAGAGATTTATGAAATTAAAAGTAAAAAGCAAATATGTGAGAGAAGGTCTCATGTTGTTTCTCGTGGGACTGGCATTGATCCTATCTTACTATATTATACATAATACAGGAAGCATTGGCAGGGGCATATCCGCCATCAATGGAATTTTGACGCCCTTTTATGTGGGCATCATCATGGCCTATTTGTTGTGTCCCATCTATAACTGGACGGTGCGTCACGTTTATCATGGATTGGAGGGCAGGCTTTCACGAAAGGTAAGATCCTATCGAATCGCTCGGTTTGTGGGAACAGTGGCGGCCCTTGGGATGATGATTACCATTATCTGCGGATTTTTCGTTCTGGTGATTCCGGATTTAGTGGAAAGTATTGTGGGAATTATTTCCGACTTGCCTAATACAGCCTCTCGTATTAACCAATGGTTTGTCCGCCATATCAAGGAAAACCCTGAACTGGTAGAACTCCTACAGGACAATTTGAAAACTCTGACCGATAAACTGGTAGATTGGTTCCAAAGTCAGGTGCAGCCGGCGGCGGAAGTGGTCTTAAGCGGTGTTTCTGTAGGCATTATGGGAACCTTCCGCGGGGTTCTTAATGTGTTCATCGCCATTATCATTTGCGTATATATTCTCAACAGTAAAGAACTTTTTCAGGCTCAGGCAAGAAAGTTTATTCTGGCGGTATGTAAGCCAAAATGGGCGGGTGAAATCTTTGAGCTTGGGAGGCTTTCCAATCAGACCTTCGGCGGGTTTATCAATGGAAAAATCATTGATTCCATTATCATTGGAATCATATGTTTCGTGGTGATGAATATTATGGGATTGCCGATGGCTACCTTAATCAGCTTCATCGTGGGAATCACCAATGTGATTCCGTTTTTCGGGCCTTTTATCGGCGCCATTCCGTCGGCGGTGCTGCTTCTCATCATCGATCCGATTGAAGCGCTGAAGTTCGGTATTATGGTGCTGATTTTGCAGCAGGTGGATGGCAATATTATCGGGCCGAAGATTTTAGGAGATACCACGGGACTGGCCAGTTTTTGGGTTATGTTTGCCATCATTGTGGGCGGCGGCCTATTTGGATTTATCGGTATGATTTTAGGCGTGCCGGTCTTTGCTATTATATACGTGTATTTGGCTCGGTTTATCAATGACAGATTGGCAAGGAAGGGTATGCAGACAGATACGGCGGCTTACGAGGAACTAGAGAAGTTTAATATCAATAAGGAGGATATCTTTGGAAAAGAGAGATGCAATATGGGTGGCGGAGGAGATGGAGAAAGCCTTCGCGGAGCGGAAGAAGAATAGTCAGGTGCTCTTCGATGTACCAATGTCTCAGTATACGTCCTTTCGAGCTGGCGGTAATGCTGCGGCCCTGGTTCGGGCGGAGAGCATGGAGGATTTGAAATTGGCCCTTGCCATGGTGAATCAGGCGGGCGTATCCTCTATGGTCCTTGGAAACGGCTCCAATACATTATTTAAGGACTCTGGCTATGATGGGATTGTGATTCAGCTTGGAGACTATTTTAACCAGATGTCAGTGATACCGACTATGGCTGGACAATCGTCGGATGAGGAGACGCCTGTATTGGTGTTTAGTGGGGCTGCCATGCTCATGTCCTCCTTGGCAAAATTTTTGTTGCGGGAAAATCTAACCGGATTTGAGTTTGCCAGCGGGATTCCTGGCAGTGTGGGCGGCGCCGCCTTTATGAATGCAGGGGCCTATGGCGGAGAAATGAAAGATATCTTAGTCTGCGCCCACGGCGTATCCAGAGACGGCAGCATTGAGAAAATATTTACGGCAGAGGAACTGGAACTTTCCTACCGGCATAGCGTTCTTATGGAAAGCGGCGACATTATAACAGGGGTTATGCTTAGGCTTCAGAGAGGAAATCATCAGGAGATTAGCGTCAAAATGAAAGAACTGGCCGAAAAGAGAAACAGCAAGCAGCCGGTGCAGTATCCAAGCGCAGGAAGCACATTTAAAAGGCCGGAGGGATATTTTGCGGGGAAACTCATTGAAGATGCGGACCTAAAGGGAGTGTCCGTAGGCGGCGCACAGGTGTCCACCCTTCACAGCGGATTTGTCATCAACAGAGGGGGAGCTACGGCCACCGATATTTTAGATGTAATCACTTTGGTACAAAATACGGTCTATGACCGATTCGGTGTAAAACTGGAACCGGAGGTGCGTATCGTTGGCTAAAGTGGAAGATTACAGAATGGTCTATGACCATCATACCCATACCGTTTACTCTCATGGAAAGGGGACCATAGAGGAAAACGTCCGGGTGGCAGCAACCAAGGGGCTTTCCTCCATCGCCATCACTGACCATGGGCCAGGTCATCTAACCTATGGATTCGATATGGCTAAGGTGGGAGAAATCAGGCAGGAGATTACCAGGTTACAGCCTCTGTACCCTGACGTGAAGATTTTGCTGGGTATCGAGGCCAACACTGTGCGGATAAGCCCTTATCTGGATTTAACCGAGGAAGATAAGAAGCAGTTTGACATCATTCTGGCTGGATATCATTATGGTATCAGGCAGGCGGGTTGCGTGGCAAACTGGACCTATTCCCACACAGGGTTCTTTGGGGGAGATTCCACTCTAAAGGTAAAAAATACAGCCATGATTTTAAACGCCCTTTATGAGAATCACATCGATGTGCTGACCCACCCGGGAGACAAAGGACCTTTTGATATAGAGGATATTGCCAAGGCCTGTGCGGATACAGGGACGCTCATGGAAATCAACATGAAACATGCCCATTTGACCCAAGAAGAAATCGCTGTGGCTGCCCGCTATGATGTAAAGTTTATCATCGGCAGCGACGCCCATGTACCGGAGGCGGTGGGCGCTTATCAGGCTTCTTTGGCAAGGGCCTTTGCGGCAGGGCTGGAGCCGGAGCGGATTGTTAACATCGAGAAGAGATAGAAACTGTGGGTGTACGTATGGACAAGGAGGACACATGGAGGTTGTAATCATTACAGGGCTGTCGGGGGCAGGAAAGACCAAGGCGGCCGACTGGTTTGAGGACAAGGACTACTATTGCATTGACAATATGCCGCCTGCCTTGATAAAAAATTTTATCGACTTGGCCTTAAGCGGCAATAAAGAAATTAAAAAGGCAGCCTTTGTCATCGACATTCGGGGCGGAGAGTTTTTGGGTGGCATTAAAGATATTGCAGGAGCTCTTGAGCAGGACGAGGCGGTAGATTTTAAGATTCTATACATTGAGGCTTCTGATGAAGCTCTGATACGAAGATATAAGGAAAACAGGAGAATCCATCCCCTGTCCATGTCCCCAATCTCTAAGGAAATCATTTTAAGGGAGAGGGAGGCCTTGGCCAGCCTTCGTAGTCAGGCTACCTACATTATCGACACCTCTTTCCTGAAGGTGGCTGAATTTAACGCCCAACTGGACAGTCTCTTTAACGAAGGAAAGGAGACGGAATCCTTTATTATCGATATTATGTCTTTTGGGTATAAGCATGGAATCCCTTTGGAGGCGGACATCGTGCTGGATGTGCGATTCATTCCCAACCCTTACTATGTACCCAGCCTAAAGAATCTGACAGGAAATAATAAAAAGGTTTCCCAGTATGTGCTGAAACATCGGGTTTCCACCGAGTTCATTGAGTCCATTCACGAGCTTTTTGCACAGATGATTCCTTGCTATATAAAAGAGGGAAAGTACAGTCTGCGTATTGCCTTTGGCTGCACTGGGGGACATCATCGTTCTGTGGCAGTGGCCAATGAAATGGCGAGAATTTTTCGGGAAGAAGGCAGGCGGGTTACACTTGAACATCGGGACTTATGATGGTATAATGAACGCGAAAACCATGTGCACCTTACTGCGGCAGAGCGTGCGCCGGCGTCGCTGTAAGATAGCGTTCATTGAATCATGACCTTGAAAGACTTGAGGCGTCATGGTATAATAGGTTAAGAATGTTATTTTTGAGACAAAATCTAATGAAGTTAGGCTCAGAGATGACGATAATCGACCCTCAAAGACACACGGCTTTGCCAAGCGAGGGTATAGTTAGAGAATTAAGAGATAAGAGGAGAAGTGGAAAATGGAAAAATTGATTATCAGCGCCTGTATTTGTGGTGCAGAAGTAACGAAGGAGCAGAATCCAAATGTTCCGTACACAGTGGAAGAAATCGTAAGAGAAGCTAAGTCTGCTTATGATGCAGGCGCTTCCTTGATTCATCTTCATGTAAGATGGGACGACGGTACGCCGACTCAGGACACCGGCAGATTCCAGGAGTGCATCGACGCCATCAGAAAGGAATGTCCAGATGCGATTATTCAGCCTTCCACCGGTGGAGCTGTAGGCATGACCGACTTGGAAAGACTGGCTTCCACCGACGTGGTTCCGACACCAGAAATGGCCACGCTGGACTGCGGTACCTGCAACTTTGGCGGAGATGAAATCTTTGTTAATACAGACAATACGATTATCAATTTTGCTAAGATCATGCAGGAAAGAGGCATCAAGCCGGAGTGCGAAGTGTTTGATAAGGGTATGATCGATGTAGCGATGAAAACAGCATATAAGAAGGGTTACCTGACCAAGCCAATTCACTGGGATTTCGTGCTGGGCGTGCAGATGACTGCAACTATCAGAGACCTGGTGTACATGGTAGAATCCATTCCAGAGGGTTCCACCTGGACTGCAACTGGCCTGGGCAAGAATGCATGGCACATCGCCGCTGCAACCATCTCCCTAGGCGGCCATGTAAGAGTAGGATTTGAAGATAATCTGTACATGGAAAAAGGCGTTCTGGCAGAGTCCAACGGCCAGATGGTAGCCAAGGTTGTGGAACTAGCAAAACTTTTGGGCAGAGAAGTTGCCACACCAGCAGAAGCTAGAGAAATTCTGGGATTGGCGCCGCTGAAATAAGAAGCTAAATCAGAGAAAGAGCCCCGTTCAACTCGGCAAATGTATTGCTGAACTGAGCGGGGTGTTTTAATGGTGGAGCTTTGTCAGTTGAGGGGGATATACAAATTCTATTCAAAGCGCTTTGTGGCCTTATATGAAGAAACTGTGAAGAAATTCGATGTTTTATTTATATAGAAGATATTTATCGAATATTTGGAGGGGAAGGAGGGATTGCGCCTTTGGTAAAGGCATCCTTGTACCAGAATCCACTCTCACAGGTAACATGAAAGGGCAGGATTTTGAGGTATAGTCAATGTATAGACGAAAAATTTGCATGGATTGTAGCATAAATAGTCAGTTTTTAGTAATAGTATGCAAAAACGAAAATTAGCTTCGATATTTTTTTAATATTACGCGAAAATATCGAAATTACAAAAGAGAAACCTTTGTGACGCAACTGATTTCGATTTGAAAATGTGATAGATTTATGAAATTAGATATTGACAGTACCTAAATTTTTCATGTATAATGATAGTGTAATTTAAAAGGCAAAATCGTCGTGAGGCGATGACGCAAAGCTATAGGGTCTTGCAACGAAAGTGCAAGATAGCCAGTTGCACTTTACCAAATTTGTTTAGTGTACAACACGGATTATTGATAGCCTTGCACATCGCGTGCGAGGCTTTTTTCACAGCAATAAGATGGGTGTTCTGGTTGAACTTTGAACAAGAAAGGGGGCAGGAAGACCTTTGCTTTGGATAGTGGAACATATTTTGCTGATCTGTTTGAGCCTTGCAACAATAGCGGGATGTGGCTGGTTATGGATGTTTCGTGCCAGACTAAGACTTTCTGTTCCGTTGATTCCGATCATGTCGCTTTTGAATACGGCGGCAGGACTGATCTGTGTCAAACTGTTTGCTGGATTGGAAGCATGGGGGAATCCCCTGGAAAGTGGACAGAGTCTCTTCGGCAGTGTGTTTTTGCTGCCAATCCTATATGTAATAGGTGCAAAAATTTCTCGAAGGCAGATACAAGATGTATTCGATATCTTTGCAATGTGTACCATTACGACCTTGGTGTTTGCAAGGGTCGCATGCATTGTAAGCGGATGCTGTTTGGGAGAATTTCTTCCAGGAAGCGAGACGCTCAGGTGGCCTACAAGAGAATTGGAGATCCTTTTCCATCTAGGACTTTTAGTTTTCTTCTGTTTAGAAAGTAAAGAAGAGAAACACATTGGAGAGATTTGGCCACTATATATGATGACATATGGAATTTTTCGTTTTGTTGAAGAGTGGTTCCGTGCAGGCGATGGGGTGATCGGGCCGTTTCATTATGGCCATATCTGGGCGATCCTGAGTATCGTCATAGGTAGTTCGATCTACATAGAACTGCGGGAACAGAAACGCAGAACAACGAATAAGGAAAAATTCAGAAAGAGATTGAAATAGACGGAATTCGATTTAAGAAAGAAAGGAGTTAAAAATGGTAAAGCGCGTATTAAAACGCATATCGGTTGAACTGTGTATTGCAGTTGTGCTGCTCAGTTTGATGTTGATGTGGATACCTACGACCTATGCGGCGACGAATTTGACTGGTCTAACTGTCGACGGTATTGGGGCGAGTTATGATGGAGGAACATGGAGCGCAGAGGGCAATACGGTCGATGGAAAGATAACGGCTAAATCAGGTAGTTGCGGCGCTAGCGCTGAATCAGCGAAACTTACATTTACGAATAATCTGGGAATAGACGCGATATTGTCTTTTTCCTATATGCCTAGCTGTAACGGGGGAAGTGTAACCATCGACGGACAATCTGTAACAAGTAATGGCTCCTTCAGACGGGAAATAAAAACGGGGGAAATGGTAACGATTGTTATCACTTCGGCTGCCTCCGATAAGGCTGTGACGGGAATTAGCTTGTCGGATGTAGCTTTGCTTGATCCGAATGTAAAAATTAACGTGGAATTTATGCCATCTGTACATGGTAGTTATACCGTGGATGGAATGACAACTAACGAGCCACAATCCCCGGATTTTATGGAGGGAAAGAATTCCTATACATTAGATATAGCCTCTATGGACGAAGGATATAGCTTTATGGGTTGGTATCAGGATGACAAATGTTTATCCACTGATTTTCCATATGAATTCGTGCCAGAAAGAGATGGCGAGGTTACGGCAAAATTTGCTTGCAGTACAGATCCAATGCTTGGCGTTGGCGTAAAACATTTCTTCGACTGGAACGAAGCCATCGCGGAAGCCCAAAATGGAAATGCAAAGATTATTACCTTGCTTAGAGATTGTACGATGGATGGTAATTATATCATTCCAGACGGTGTAACGCTATTGGTTCCATTTGACGATGCGGGTACTTGCTATACGACAAATCCGGGATATACAACATCCTATGTTAGGCCAAGCGAATACCGAAGACTTACCATAAACGGAACCTTAACAGTAGAAGCTGGCGGTAAAATCAGCGTTGGCGCCCAGCATGGTACAGGCAGTGCACAAGTAGGCGCGATAAGCGGTAAATATGGTTATATTGTTCTTTCTGGAAACAGTAAAATCGACTTGCTGGATGGCGCAACCCTTTATGCATACGGCTTTATCAGTGGCAACGGGTTGGTTGAAGCACGTACAGGCTCAACTGTCTATGAATATTTTCAGATTGCAAGCTGGAGAGGCGGAAATGCAACATTTAGCATGAATGGTAATTCAGAAAAAGTTTTTCCATTCTCACAATACTATGTGCAAAATATTGAAGTTCCATTAAAAATACATAAAGGTGCAATTGAACGTGGATACACAACGATTTATGCAGGAAAAATGTATACAAGTACGGCCCTTGATTTTATTGGAACGGGAGGCCTTTTGGAACTGAAAGGGGAAGGCGATATCCTCATAAAAAAATATGATGCAAGCAGAGATAGGCTTTGCTTAGATATATATGGAAATGTTGATGTAGATCAAGTTTCGGTTACGGTTAAAATGGGATTTGAGATAAAGGTTAGCTCATCCAACTATGTTTTGCCGTTCAATAATAATATTTCTATCAATATGCACAAAGGAACGTTGCTTTTTAAGAATGATACTTCCTTGCTGCCAGGCTGTGAAGTGGTCATAGATGAAGAAGCAGACTTAGAGATTGCAGAGGGAAAAACATTATTTGTCTATGATAGAGAGCAATGGATAGCAGATAACTATGCGGCTGCCGGTAATAAATTTATATCGGTGCAAGCCGTATCAGCAGGTGCAAATAAATATGTACGTGGGGATAAGGATCTGGTAGATGTGAAGTTGGATGTGAATGGTTCCATAATTGTAAATGGTGATATTTACACCACTGGAAATGCTGAAAAACCAGGTGGAGCAAATATTACCAGTAGTAAAGGAACTGGGCAGATCGTGTTTGCAACCGCTATCAATGGTGATAGAAAGTTATATGAGGTAACGCAAAGCGGCAATGAAGTTAAAGGGTATTCAACGATCGATTGTACTCCAGCTCAGCTTCATAATGCCGACGACACCTATACCCAAACTGCCGATGCGAAGGTTGGCTATATTTACACTTATCACAATGGCAGATGGTCTGCCATCCCAATTGCAACCACAGGTGTTGAAACCTATGTGGAGCCTGCAGTTTATGAAGAAAGTAAAGATGTAACCCTTATGATAAAGGGTGTAACAGGGGCTGAGATTTACTATACCATGGATGGTACTGAGCCAACTGAGGATAGTACGCTTTATGAAAGTGAAATCAATCTGCCTGGGGAACAGGGTACTGAGGTTTCCTATACTATCAAAGCGATTGCCTTCAAAGATGGAAAGCAGATTGGACCGGTTGGAACCTATGAGTATACAATCGCACGTCCGCATGAACACCAGTATACCCAGGATTGGGTGAATGACGGAGAGAATCATTGGCATGTTTGTACGGCAGAACGCTGTGATACAGACAATAAGGTTGACTTTGGCCCACACGTGGAAGTGACTGTTGATGAAGTTCCAACAACCTGTGCAGAGGCAGGTAAGACGGCAGGTACCCAGTGCAGTATATGCCAAAAAGTAATGAGTGGGCGAGAGGAAATTCCGAAATTGCCTCATACATATGGCGAATGGAAGTGTAGCCAGGAGCCAACTACAGAAGCTATCGGAACTTTAAGTAGAACATGCAGCAGTTGCGGGGATGTAGAAACAAAAGAGCTTCCGGTACTAGCTAAGGACAGCAAAGTATATGCCCATGAAAATGTAAAGGAAGCGACCTGCATTGAGGATGGCGAGGACATCTATACTTATATAGAAGGGGAGCAAACCTTCACCTTTAAGGTAGTTTTATCGAAGAAAGGACATACGCTAGACGATTGGATAGAAGAAGTTCCAGCAATCTGTGAAGATACAGGTGTGAAAGGTCACTATTATTGTAGCCAGTGCCAGAAGAACTTAGATGAAAAGGAGCAGGTTATCGAAGACCTGACATTTGAAGCACTGGGTCATGACTACAGCTTCGTGGCTGGAAAAGCAGCAACCTGTAAAGTGGAAGGAACTGTAGAGCATTATCACTGCAATCGTTGTGAAAAGAACTTTGACAAGGAACATAAGGAACTTGCAAACATCACAGTAGAACGGCTTGCCCATCAGTATAGCCAATGGAAATGCACCCAGGAGCCGACAACGGAGGCAACCGGCGCTTTGACGAAAGTATGCAGCAGCTGTAAAGATGAACAAACGAAAGCCCTTCCAGTATTGGCTAAGGACAGCAAAGCCTATACCTATGAGAATGTAAAGGAAGCGACCTGCACTGAAGATGGTGAGGACATCTATACTTATATAGAAGGGGAGCAGACCTTCACCTTTAAGGTAGTTTTACCGAAGAAAGGACATATGCTAGGCGAATGGATAGAAGAAACTCCAGCAACCTGCACGGCAGAAGGAACTGTAGAGCGCTATCACTGTAATCGCTGCGAGAAGGACTTCGACAAGGATTACAATGAGCTGACCAGCATCGTCATTGAAAAGATAGCCCATCCATATGGCCAATGGAAATGCACCCAGGAGCCGACGACAGAGGCCGCTGGGACTTTAAGCAGAACATGCAATAGCTGTAAAGATGAGCAGACTAAGGAGCTTCCGGTACTAGCTAAGGGCAGCAAAGCCTATACCTATGAGAATGTAAAGGCAGCAACATGCACCGAAGATGGTAAGGACAGCTATACTTATACCATAGGCGAGCAAGCCTTTATCTTTAAGGTTATTTTACCGAAGAAGGGCCATTCATATCAGAATGGAAGTTGCACTGTATGCGGTGAAAGAGAAACGTCTGGTGGTGGGGCGCTTCCTCCAATCTCGTTGCCGGATCCGTCGACTCCATTGGTACCGGCTCCGGATGGAAGTGGAGGAAACGATGAACCGGCGATTGATATTCCGGATGGAGATACACCTTTGGGAGAACTGCCGCTGGAGGAAGTCATTGCTAAAATAGAAGCAAGTCGTGTTTCTCTTCACTCCAAAACAGCCGTATTAAAGGGGAAAAAAGCGATTCGTGTGAAGATGTATGTGCCAAAGGAAATTGAAAAGTTGGGGCTGGATGGATATGAGATTTTCAGATCCACCAAGAGATATTCTGGTTATGGTAAAAAACCGCTGTACACTACAAAAAACAAAGTATATTACAATACGCTTAACCTGAAAAAAGGAGTAACATATTATTACAAAGTCAGAGGATTCAAGTGGGTTGACGGTAAAAAGATTTATACCCAGTGGTCCTTGAAAGCATGGAGGCGTGTATAGACTTATATATTAAAATGGAAAAAGTTTCAATAGATTTTCAATTTTTGTATTGACAGCTTGGAGTAAGGTGTATATAATAAAACTGTAATTTAAAAAGGCAAAATCGTCGTGAGGCGATGACGCAAAGCTAAAGGGTCTTGGATAATAAATTCCAAGATAGCCAGTTGCACTTTACAGAACTAGTCTAGTGTTGAAATGGATTGATAGCCTTGCACATCGTGTAAGGCTATTTTTTCTATCAAGCCCTAGACAACATCATTTCGTTACATTCTATTTAAAACCGGTTTAAAATCGATGGTCTACATCGAAACTACTGCAGGAAAATTGAAAATGAGGTATTAGATACAGAATTGACAAACATTTACTTAGCGAGGTATAATAATACTTAGATAGGTAGATGGGTGCTAAAACAGCTATTAGTTAAGGATAGCAGGGGCAGTATCTATAACTTATGGTATGGTGGCGTAAGCCATAGTATAACAAAGAAAATTTAATAGGAAAGCGAGGAAAAAAGCGAAATGAAAAAAGCAATTAGCTTAGTTCTGATGGTTGCAATGTTAGTGTGCTTAATGCCAACAATGGCCTTTGCTGCAGAGGACACGAACACATGGGACGTCAACGGTAAAGTGTATTTCGAATTAAAGTCTGGTGAGACAAGCGCTTCTTTAACTGCGTATGACGATTATACTGTAGTTGCTGAAGTAGGCGGTGATTCTGTAAATCCTGCGTTGGTAGAGGCAACCCTTAAGATGAAGGGTGTTGCAGGCTTGGGATTACAGCCAGGAGAAGAAAGAGTAGCAGTATTTCCATTCAGAACGGGTGCAGGGGATAGTAGCATTTCTATCAGTGGATTAGTAGGAATGTTAGATTCCTTTACTGGATGCACAATTAATGGAACAGTAAATGACAGAAGTTTTGCGTATACTGTAAGCGGAATGGAAGGCGGAAAATGTGTAGCTACCCCGACTGGCGGTGAAGATGCTGTTACTAATGTACGCTCTGCTTGGCAGGAATTGACCAACATGATAACTGCTGGTGTGGCCACTGACGAGGATAGCAAGATTATTATCCCGGCAGGTACCACCATTCGTATTGGAACAGAAGAGTTGGAATTCCATGATACTTGCATTATTAATCCAAGTGCAGAAGCAGATAATACTGCTGTAGTAGATACTGTTAGGGCTTGTGCAAAATTAAATACAGGTGTAGATATCACTGGAAAAGATAATATTGAATTTCAGTTGAAAGAAGGCTCCGAGTTGCAGGTTAGCAGTTCCTTCGCTAGACTTAATAGAGATGTAGAGATTACCAGCAATGCGGTATTAACTGCAACTGATTATCTAACACAGTTGAAGGATTCGGGTTCAATTACTCACATGGTTCTTGTTGGTGCAACGATGTTTATGGATGCACTGGGAAATGCAAGTGGGCAGACTGTCCAAGTAAACATTAAGGATGTTACGCCAGCGCCTGCACAGTATACAGTAACTGCAAAGGATGGGGATGTTGTAAGAACATATGGCCCATTTAATGCTGGAGAAACGTTGAGCGGGTTAGTAGATCCGGCTGAGCAGGAAGGAAAGATTTTCGTAGGTTGGTTTGACCAGGATGGAAACGAAGTTAAAGATGGAACTGTAGTTACTAAGGATCTGGAGTTGACAGCACAATTTAAGAACGCTCCTTATACAATCACTTTCTCCGCGCCTGGTCCAAATGGTGCAACTTTGACTTTCCAGCGCAAAGCAGATGAGAGTGGACTGATTGATAAATTCCCAGAAGATGCTAAGTTGGACGGCTATACCTTTAATGGCTGGTTTGTTGGAGATGATCAGGTAACTGCTGAAACAGTATTTACGGCTGATACCACAGTAACTGCAAAGTTCACACAGAACCCGGTTAACCCACCAGTAGGACCTACGACTCCAGTTACCCCAGTTACTCCGGTAACCCCGCCGACAAATCCAGAAAATCCAGGCGACGTTGAAATCGATGACCCTGATACTCCGTTAGATCAGTTGCCGGTAGAAGAGCAGATCGCAGCAGTACAGGCTGCTAAGATTAAGACTACCTCCAAGATGACCACCCTAAACGGTAAGAAGGCTATAAAGGTTTCCTGGAAAGTTCCAGCAGATATCGAAGCATTAGGTTTAGATGGATATCAGGTATTCAAATCCACTAAGAGATACTCTGGTTTTGGGAAGAAGCCTATCTTTGAGACAACAAAGAAGACTTATACCAATAATAAGGACTTAGTAAAGGGTAACACCTATTATTATAAGGTTAGAGGCTATAAGGTAATCGAGGGTAAGAAATACTATACCACTTGGTCCACTAAGGCTTGGAGAATTCTCTAATTACAATTTGTCGTAAGAGAAATGAGATATTAAAATCATTCAAAAAAGCGCGGTCATATGGCCGCGCTTTTCATGTACCTTATTTTAGTTTTATGGAACTGGATTGAGGACCTAGATGGCTTTCAGGAAGGCCATTACGTCATCTTCTGTCGTGCCCCAGCTAACCACCAGCCTGATGACCGAATTATCTTCGTCGTAAGGACACCAGGTGTAGAAGAAGAAATCTTTTTCCAGTTCTGCAATCTGGTCATTGGGCATGATGACAAAGACCTGATTGGTCTGGTGAGGAATCCAGAGTTTATAGCCAGCGCCCTGCACACCCTCCGCCAACTTGATGGCTAGATCGTTTTCGTGGCGAGATAATTGAAAATACAGGGAATCCTCTCCGCCTTCAAAGAGAGCTTTTAATTGTACAGGAATCAGACGTCCCTTTGCCAGAAGAGCACATTGCCGTTTAATCATGTAACGGAAGTGATCGTCCAGGCTATCGTTTAGTAGGATTAGGGCTTCTCCAAACAGTGCGCCGATTTTCGTGCCGCCAATATAAAATGCATCCACCAAGTTGGCGATTTCTTTCAGGCTCAGATCATTGGTTGGCCAGGTAAGGGCTGTACCAATGCGCGCCCCATCCATATACAGGAGCAGACCGTGTTTGCGGCAGCACTGACTCAGTGCAGTCAATTCGGCTTTTGTGTATACGCCGCCATTTTCAGTGGGATGGGTGATATAGACCATTTTAGGAATGACTGTATGTTCATCCTCATGGTGCAAAAGAACCTTTTCCACATCAGCAGGGCGCAGTTTGCCATCCTCAGTAGGTGCAGAGAATACTCGATGGCCATTGGCTTCAATGGAGCCAGTTTCATGGACATAAATATGTCCAGTGGAAGGAGAAATGACGCCTTCATATGGTCTTAATGCAGAAGAGATGGTCACTGTATTGGTCGGCGTGCCGCCTACCATGAAATAAACCTTTGCATCTGGTTTACCAATCCATTCCCGTATCATGTCTGCAGTTTCATCGGAGAAATGATCTAGGCAGTAACCATCCGTATGTTCCATATTGGTTGCCATCAGCGCTTCCATGATTTTGGGATGAGCGCCTAGGCTGTAATCGCTTCTAAAATAAATCATAGCTATACCTCCCTTGTATACCATCATTTTACATGAGGAAGCTGCGCTTTGCAATCAAAAACGGCCAATCGGCCGTTATTTTTCTTCCGCATTTTAGCGCTGTTTCTTTTAGCATTGTTCTTTTGCGTGCTGATATTTTTCCTTGGTGGCCATTCCGCCGCGTAAATGACGTTCCGCCTTGTTGCTTTCCAGCACGTCCTTTACCTCTGCGGCCAGTCCGGGATTCAGTTCAAGGAGCCGTTCAGTTACATCTTTGTGAACGGTCGATTTACTGACGCGGAATTTTTTTGCGGCTTGACGCACAGTCGAATTGGTGCTGATGATATAGTGAGCCAGTTCTAACACTCTCTCCTCTATGTAATCCTTCATTGGCGCACACACTCCTTACTCATAGTTATCACACTATATGCACAGAAATGGGCAAATATGCCAGGTATCCGAGGCAAAAGGGGAAACTTTTGATTCCATACCCATTGGATGACGAAATTTAACCTATGGTAAAGAACGAACTTTTGTGATAAAATATAAAAATAGGACGATATAGAAAAGGAGCATAAACAGACATGGTGAAGATTTTAATCGGACTTGCGATTATCGGTTGGTCATTTTATTATATTTTGAAGAATAAAGGTACGATGTTGGAAAATCTACTGAAGAAAAGCGCAGAGGATTACGAAAAAAAACAGGCCCTCCAAGAGAAGGCCTATCAGGTGGTGGATGGGCAGGCAGATGCCTTTGATACCATTGTAGATGGCGCGCGGGAAGCAATCAGACCGGCAAAAGGGGATGTTACGAAAATGCCTGCATCAGACCAAGAATAACGGCTAGAGGGCGCATACAATTCATAAGAACTAGAAGGGTTAGGCAGGCATAGGCAAAGGAAAGATATTTCCAGTTGCGACCATAGCCTGGCAGCACTTTAAAGGTCTTATATACTTTAAATTTATCTGGTTCGTTGATTGCGGCTTCACGCTGCTGCATTTTTTGATAGAACTGGTTGATAGGAATGGCTTCGATTTTTCCGTCTCGAAAGAAGGAAAGGAAAAAGAGAGGCTTTTCTTTATTGGCCAGTTTTTTGTTATCATCATAAAACTTGACTCCGCGTTTATCGAAAATCACTGCAGTGGCATCCTTATAAAAGAATGTGCGAGTTTTGCGAAGGAGGCGGTTGTGATAAACGATCTTTTCATCGTCGTATTCTGCATAGCATACATAATGTCCAAAAGAGAGGAGAAAGAAGAAAATCATTCCCAGACCATTGGCTATCAGGGCAAGCAATAGATTTTGAGATTCATAAAAGCCGGGCACTCGATACATTTCGACCTGAACGGATACAATGGATGATAGAACCAAATATAGAATTCCGGCGTAGAACCAGGTCTGCTTAGGCAGAGCGCTGTAATGATAGGTGATCTTATGCATATTGTGGTACTCCTGTTTCATAAAGTAAATACGAATATATTATGCAAAAAACATGCCTTACATGTCAATCCCTGTGTATTTCGGTGTATTGGACTTAAAGTCAGAATACAGAGGGAAAACTGTCCAGATGGAGAAAGGATATTTGGAATAAAATTTAGGTATTTTTCCGAAAAAGAGGAAAACGCGTGTTAAAAAGAGGACAATTTTGTGGGAATTGCCAACGGATTGTGATGAGAAGATGTGGAAAAATCGTGAAAAACTGCGAATTATTCATTTGAGAATTTTTTGGCATACTCTTTGCTTAATGTCTTCGCGAACTTATTAAATCATAAAGCTGTTGAACATTTTGAAAGGAGGAACAAGCTTATGATGAATTATATTTGGGTAGGATTTGTTGTCATCGCAGTGATCGCCGGCGGCGCAACCGGACAGATCGATGCTGTTTTGAATAACATTTTCAGTTTTGCAGAGACTGCAGTTGGAATTGCAATGGGACTGATCGGTGTCATGGCGTTTTTCTGCGGTTTGATGAAGGTCATGGAGAAGGCAGGTCTGTGCGAAAAGCTGGGCAAGGCAATCGCACCGGTTATGCGTCTTTTATTCCCAGATGTTCCTGCAGACCATCCTGCAAACTCTGCAATGGCTCTGTACTTCGCAGCAAACATCTTAGGTATCGGTAATGCGGCAACTCCATTTGGACTGAAAGCCATGAAGGAACTGCAAACTTTGAATCCGACCAAGGGCATTGCAACCAACGCACAGTGTATGTTGATGGCAATCTCTACTACCTCTATTACCTTAATTCCGGTAACGGCAATCGGCCTCCGCGCCGCTGTGCAAACCGAAAGCGCTGCTGAAATCATCGCACCGGTTATCATCGCAACTACCATTTCCACTGTAACAGGCGTTGTATTTACTCTGTTATTCCAGAAGACTAAGAGATGGAAGTGGGAAAATGTAATCGAAAAAGAAATGGCAGCAGGCAGACTGGAAATCAATGAAGATTACATAGGAGATAGCCCGATTGTCCTGCCAGAAGGTTACAATGGTAGTAATGAAAAAGACGCGAAGGTTTCATGGTAAGGAGGTAAAAACATGACAGCAGTATTAGAAGCGATTTCCGTATGGGCTATTCCAGTGGTAGTAGCGCTGGTATGCTTTTATGCAATTTGTAAGAAGGTTCCTGTGTATTCCGTGTTTACAGAAGGTGCAAAGGAAGGATTTTCTACAGCAATTATGATTATCCCTTATCTGGTAGCCATGCTTTGTGCCATCGGTATGTTTAGAGCATCCGGCGCCATGGATTGGCTGTGCGACGCTCTGTCTCCAGTGACCAATCTAATCGGTATGCCAAGTGAAGTGCTTCCTATGGCAATTATGCGTTCCTTCTCCGGCGGCGGCGCAGAAGGTATGATGGCGGAGCTTTTAGAAACATTCGGTACCCAGTCGCAGATTGGTAGAATTGCATCCGTAGCTCTTGGCTCCACTGAAACCACATTCTATGTAGTAGCAGTATACTTTGGTTCTGTAGGTATCAGCAATACCAGACATTCCATTGCAGCAGGTCTCTTGGGTGACCTTGCTTCCCTGCTTGCTTCAGTCTTCATTGTAAACATTATGTGGTTCTAAGAGGAAGGCTAAAATAAGATGATATATCCTAAAAAGTTAGAAAAGGGTGGAACTGTGGGCATCATATGTCCCAGTTCGCCGATTACGAAGGAAAGACAGATACAGTGTGTGAAAACTCTGGAGAATATGGGATACCGGGTGAAAGCAGCGGATAATCTGACGTCCAATCAGGGTGGATTCATGGCTGGCACCGGCAAGGAGCGAGGAGAATGGATCAATAAGATGTTTGCTGACCCGGAAGTTGATGCGATCTTTTGCGTCAGAGGAGGCGACGGCGGCACGCGGGCTTATGAATATATCGATTTGGATATTGTAAGAGCGAATCCAAAAATTTTCGTCGGTTACAGTGATATTACCACCATGCATCTGCTGTTCAATCAACAGGCAGACCTGGTAACCTTCCACGGACCCATGGTGTCCTCCAATATGGTGGACGGCTTTGACCAGGAGACGGAAAAGGCCTTCTTTGATGCCATTAATGGAGACCATACCTATGAATTTAAGAATCCTGAGGGAATTCCTCTGGAAGTTCTAAAGGAAGGAAAAGCGACTGGTCAGGTAGTGGGCGGTAATCTGTCTCTGCTTTCGGCAGCTATGGGTACGCCTTATGAAATGGACGCCAAAGGCAAGATTATCTTCATGGAAGAGGTCGACGAGCCAGTAACCAAGATTGAAAAATGGGCTTATCAACTCCGCAATGCTGGAAAATTTCATGAATGTGCAGGAATTCTTCTTGGTCAGTTCACGGATATTACCAATAAAAATATGCCGGAATACAGAGAAATCCAATGTTTCCGTGACATTTTAGATGGTATCGACGTACCAGTGATGTATCATGTGGAATCCGGTCATGGAGACAAGATCATTACCCTGCCTTTTGGAGCAAATTGTACTATGGATACGGAGAAAAAAACCATCGTATTCGATATTCAACGGTAATGGATTATGGGGAAGTATACCAAGGGTATTGCTTCCCTATACTTGTAAGGGGGAATATTAACTTGAGATTTACGAAAATGCATGGAGCAGGAAACGATTTTATTATTATCAATAACATGGATGAGGGCCTGTCTGTAGAGGAGATGAAACTGTTGGCAAAGAAACTCTGCCAACGGAGATTATCCATCGGGGCCGACGGTATGATGGCAGTAGAAAAGCCAGACTGTGATGGGGACTATAAGATGGTTTTTTTCAATGCGGATGGCAGCATTGGAGAGATGTGCGGCAATGGCGCCAGGTGTATTGCTCGTTACGGCTATGAAAAGGGTCTGGCAGGAGAAACCCAGCGCATTGAGACCACTGCAGGTATGGTGGTCGGCCGGCGCCTAGATGAAAGAACCTACCGAATTCGATTAAACGATGTTACAAAAATAGAGTCTGGACGAAGTGCTGTAGTAAAAGGAGAAAAGTATCCCCTTACCTATGTGGAAATGGGTAATCCAGGGCTTCCTCACATAGTAGTAGGCATTGATGATTTACAAACCAGAGATAGAGGCTTCCTGTCTGATTTAGGTCAGGCATTGCGATATGACAATCAGTTTGAAAAGGGAACCAACGTAAACTTTTATCAGGTGGTTGGAGAGGATGAATTGGTGGAATTGACCTATGAGAGAGGTGTGGAGGATTTCACTATGGCCTGTGGGACTGGTACAGGCTGTGTGGTTTATGCATTGACCAAGGAGAAAAAGGTCAGCGGCCAAAACGTAAAAGTACATGTACCAGGCGGACTTTTAACCATAGACCTTTGCCACGATGAAGGTGGCCAAGTCAGCCATATTTTCCTGACAGGGCCAACCAATATCGTAGCAGAAGGGGATGTGTTAGACGAAGATTTATAAATCAATTTCGTATTCCTTGAGTTTTGCATAAAAAGCTGATTTCGACAGACCAAGTTCTTCCATGGTCTGTTTTTTATCGTTTCCAAGACTTCTTAGGGTTTCTATGATGATGGATTTCTCCAGTTCTTTCGTAATTTCCTTTAAGGTCATTTTGCCGCTTTTGATGGGCAGATTGATATGTTCCGAATAGATGATGGAATCGTCGCAGAATATGGCGGCTCGTTCGATTACATTGGAAAGCTCTCGGATATTGCCGGGCCAGTCGTAGGACAACAGTTTGGAGAGCGCCTCGCTGGAAAATATTTTGTCTTCCAGACCATATTCCTCACATGTCTTTGCCAGAAATTCTTGGGCTAAAAAGAATAAATCGTCCTTACACTTCCTAAGAGGCGGTAATTCAATAGAAAACACGCTGATACGATAATATAAATCTTTTCGGAAATTGCCCTTTCTAATTTCCTCCTCTAAATCCTTGTTGGTGGCAGCAATGATACGCACGGAAACAGGGATTGGCTTAGTAGAACCTACACGGTAGATTTCCTTGTTTTGGAGTACATTGAGCAGTTTGACCTGTATGCTCGGGGGAATCTCTCCCAACTCGTCGAGAAAGATGGTGCCGCCACTTGCTGTTTCAAAAAATCCTTTCTTACCCTTAGGGTCAGCGCCGGTGAAAGCGCCGCCCACATAACCGAAGATTTCACTTTCAAACAGACTAGGAGAAATAGTGCTGCAATCTACGCTGACAAATGGTCCCACAGAGCCGCCCGCCTTATAGATTTCTTTGGCCAGCAGAGATTTTCCCGTGCCGCTTTCGCCGCGGATGATAACATTACAGTTCCGAAGGGCTACCTTATATGCCAGATGTTTGGCCTCCCGCATTTCACCGCTGTTACCGATAAAATGGGTAAAAGTGTCCTTTGGAATATCCTTTTGACTAGAAAAAATCTCCTTGTGTTTGGTTTCCATAGCGACGATCAGCTGGTTATGGGCCCAAAGTTTTTCTTGCAATTCGGAAAATTCGTTGATTTTAATAACTACGCCGGACGGATTGCCTTTTTCATCCAGCACTGGAAGGAGGCTTATGAGCAGAGGCCGTCCATTGATTTCATAAATGGCGTTCTCTATACCATCCGATTGACCTTGGAGAATCCTGGAGATGGTATCCACATAAGGGGCGTTGCCAAAAAGATCTGTGTATTTCTTGCCGATGGCGCTGCCGGTTTTAGGAAGGTGTCCTTTGGCCTGAAAAGCCTGACCGTTTAATAAGTCTCTGATGCTTTCTTTCCTGATGGAATAACCCTTTTCTTGATAAAATTTGATATGGCCTGTCAGATGATCGATAACAACCATATGACCGTAAGCGATAAGAAAGTTTATATGAAAGAGGTCGTCGTCTACTTGAATTTCTATTGTGTTTTTTTTGAAGTCTACAGCGGTTCTGATATGATGATCGTGATAGAATTCTTCCAGACTCAGTTCTGTGGTCAGAGATGTCCGACTGGTAAATTTATATTTTGGATTACTGCCAGGCGTTTGGTAGACGCCAACTCCTACAAAAACATCCCCTGCTTTCAGTTTTTTGTCTTTTACATTGATATGAACCAGGTCCTGCGGCGTTAGTTCACCGTCATCGCTGCCCATTTGAGTATCTGCAATGATAACGATATCGCCCTTTTCAATTTTTCCTGATGGATGGGGGAAGGCGTTATCGATGGATAATCCAACGGTCTTTTTTGCTTTTTCGTTGATGTTGGAAATAATACCGTCTTCATCTAAAAAAATAATCCCATAGTCGCTGTACTGCATAAAGCAGTTCAGCATATCTGCCGTCCTCATGGTGGCGCTCCTTTCTGCCCAGGCCCAATATCCGTTCTTATGACATCATGACATGCTGAGCCGTCCAGGTCATGATTCTATAAACGCTGCCTTGGGGCAACGCCGTATGGATTCATTATACCATGACATTACAAATTTTCCAAGGTCATGATTCAATGAACCCTTCCTTGCGGCAACGCCGGCGCTCGTTTCCGCCATACCACGGAGCGCATCGGCAAGGGTTCGTTATACCATGACATTACAAATTTTCCAAGGTCATGATTCAATGAACCTTATCTTCTACCGCAGCGTCTTCCTAAACCCGACTGCTAAATCCAGAGGCAAGGTTCAGGTTGACACAATCATTTTTTCCGTGGTAATCTAGTAAAGGCGAAAAAGGAGATGTCAGAATTTATGAAAATGATTTTTAACAAAAGAGTAGGGATTTATCTGCTAGGTATTGTGGTTTTGGCCTGTGGAATTACATTGAATACGAAGACCAATCTAGGAGTTTCGCCTATCATTTCGGTAGCTTACTGTGCTACAGAAATTGGTGGTGTCAGCTTGGGTATCACCACCTTTTTATGGTATATGGTGATGATTGGGATGCAGGCGATTTTGCTCAGGCGAGATTTCAAGATATGGCAACTCCTTCAAGTAGGCGTCAGCTTTCTGACCAGCTGGTTTATCGGCATTTTTGATGAGATACTTCCTATGGCCCAAACCATGGGAGCTAGAGTGGGAGTGTTGATGTTAGCCATTTTAGTGACCGCTCTTGGGATGATTCTTACCGTAGGCATGAAAATCGTGCCCAATCCAGCAGATGGGCTTGCCAATGTGTTGGGGCAAAAGATGGGAAAGGATTTAGGTTTTGGAAAAAATCTTTTTGACTTTACCAGTATTGTGATTTCGGTAACAGTCGGTTTTAGTTTGGTAGGTCGCTTGGTGGGTATCGGCTTGGGTACCGTGGTAACGATGGTTTTAACTGGACGGGTCGTGGCTGTGATAAACCGTTTTGCAGAAGGGTTTTGCAGGAAAATAGTGGAGGAAAGCGATTGAAAATGCGATAACAAACCCGTGGCAATATTCATCAATTTATGCTACAATGAATCCATAGGCCTGCGCGCCAACATTGACGCAAGGACAGCGTTGGAGATTGATAAACGGAGATTGTAAATGAATAAGGGATATTACTACAGAGTATTGGGCCTTAGAGATGGGGCCAGCCAAGAGCAGATAAAGGCAGCTTACAGCGAAAAGTGCAGGAAACTGAAGAGTGAGGATTATGCCGACGACCCCGAATACGTGGAGAAAAAGCTGGGAGAGGTTCGTCATGCTTATAGCGTCCTTACCGGCCGGTCGGCGCCTGCTACCAAAGCCCAGAAGGAAGCTCGCTTTGAAAAGTGGAAGGACGCTTTGGATGGCGGAGAAGATACCATAGAAGAAGCGAAGAAAAGCGCGCAGAAGGCTTGGAAAAAAGCAGGAACGTTTTTTTCCTCCCTCGGGGAATCGATGGATGATGAAGAGGATTCGGTATTTCGGAAGATAAAACCAGAAGGGAAAAAGACCTATTATGCCCCACATGAGAAACAGGCAAAGGGGGAGCGGGATAGAAAGATAAAAAATCCTATCGTCATCTTTATTATCGTCATCGTTGCAGTCAATGTGATTTCTGGTCTGGTGACCGGCTGTACAGCCCTGTTTGAAGAACTGACTGACGATGGTATACATTGGGACATTTCATATAATACAGATGAATCAGAGTTAGACCAGGATACAGTGAACCGAATAGAGGAAATTTATTCTATGCCTGGAAGCTATGACTATGATGAGGGACTGGATCTTTCCACAAGAGAGGAATACCAGGATCAGGTGGAATGGGATGTGTTTATGGACAGCGATACCTATAATCAGCTTTGGGGCGCTATGACGGATTTGGCCTATGGTTTGGGCCTATATAACAATGGGGATGCGGTCGCTTACATAACTGGAGATGCAGATGCTTATTGGGAAAACGATGATTACTTCAATGCGCAGCAAATTGCCAGTATCATGTATCCGCCGGATTTTGAGGAGGTGGCTGGCGCAACCAATTTATATAACGATGAAGTCATATTAAATTATGCCGATTATCTTTACTTCCTGCGGGATGTGGCAGAGCGGCAGACAGAGGATTTATTGTAATGGAAGAATTTGTTGAAAAAAACTGCGATGCCTTTGATGTGACGCCGGTACGGTTCATAAAAGAAACAGACACGCTGCTGATTTTAGACCAGACGAAACTACCTGGTGAAGAGGTATACATAGAGATGGAGACCAAGGAGGATGTGTGGGATGCCATCTATCAGCTAAAGGTGCGGGGAGCGCCGGCCATCGGTGTGGCGGCGGCTTATGGACTCTATGTGGTTGGACGGAATCTGGCTAGAGAGTTTGAACGGGAGCTGATGATACAGAAGTTGGCGGAAAGGCAGGAGGACCTGCTTCTCGTCGATAGGTTTATGGAAAGACTGCAAAGAGCCGCCGACTATCTGGTCAGCGCTCGTCCCACAGCAGTCAATCTATCCTGGGCCTTGAACCGAATGATGAAGGCAGCAAAGTCATTTTTTGTGCAAGCTGAAATAGACGCTGAATGGGCGCAGGTCACAGGAAGGATGGATGAGCAGCAACAGGTAGAAGAAGAGTCGAAGCTGACTCTGGTTTTTGCTTGCTGCCAGCATCTTTTAAATGAAGCGGAGAATATTCGTATAGATGATGAGTTGGCTTGCCGGGCCATGGGCGAATACGGGCTGGGTCTGTTAAAACCTGGTATGGGAATTTTGACCCACTGTAATGCGGGAACCATTGCTACAGCCAAGTATGGTACCTGCTTAGCGCCCATTCATCTGGGACAGCAGCAGGGCTATGACTTTCATGTGTTTGCTGATGAAACCAGACCCCTTCTGCAAGGAGCAAGGCTGACTGCTTGGGAGCTAAAGCGGGCTGGCGTAGACGTGACCTTAATCTGTGATAATATGGCTTCCATCGTAATGAAAAAAGGGTGGATTGACGCGGTGGTGGTAGGCTGCGACCGGATGGCGGCCAATGGCGATGGCGCCAACAAAATCGGCACTTCCGGCGTGGCGATTTTGGCAAAGGAATACGGAATTCCCTTCTACATGTTTGTACCTACGTCCACCATTGATCTTGGTACAGCTACGGGAGATGATATCGTCATCGAGGAACGAAAGGGAGAGGAAATCTATCAGATGTGGTATGAGAGGGATATGGCTCCATCTGGTGTTAAAACCTACAATCCGGCTTTTGATGTGACTGACCACAGTTATATTACGGCGGTCATAACAGAAAAGGGAATCGTAAGACCGCCTTATGATGCGAATCTGAAGAAGTTGTTTGAGAAATAGGAATGGAGAGGTGAAGGTGTTGCAAGACCAAGAGTGCAGAAAAGAAAAGGGATTTATTGCAAGACATGCCCGTATCGCCACGGTGGTGGCGGTGCTTTGCGGCGCCACCTCCGGCTCGCTTAGCGCCATGACGGCTGCGCCGTCCGTGGCCATTGGCTTTTGGCGGCTGACCTTGGCGCTTCCCTTTTTTGCCATCCCTATTTTAAAAAGTAAGGTCCAGCGGGAAAAGCTGAAGGCGGTTAGCAGGCGGGATTTGGCGCTGAGCCTGCTGTCTGGCGTTTTTTTGTTCGGTCATTTCTTTAGCTGGTTTAGCGCGGTGAAGTTGACCAATGTGGCCAGCGGCGCGGTGCTAGCCTCATTACATCCCCTTGTGGTGCTGCTGGTAACGGTGGCGCTTTTTAAGCGGCGGGTAGGGATGAAGTCCATACTGGCCATCATTGTGGCTTTGGTAGGCAGCGCTGTTATCGCGGGAGCCGGTTATTCGGCGGCGGAGAGTGGAACCATGGAAGGGAATTTCCTGGCGCTGATGGCATCGGTGTTCATGGGTCTATATTTTGCAGTGGGCGATGAAGTGCGAAAGAGAGTGGAGGGCAATATCTATGTGCTCATCGTCTTTTTCGGCTGTTGGGTCTGCTTTGTGGCGGGAGCCCTGGCCACAGGAACTGCTGTGATAGGATATACGGCCCAGGATTATCTGTATATTGTGCTCATGACTTTTATCTGTCAGATTGGCAGCCACGCCATGTTTAATATGTGTATTGGCCATGTCAGTTCTCTCTATGTGTCTACCCTGGAGGCGGGAGACCCGGTGTTTTCCACTTTGGTGGCAGTGGTCTGCTTGGGGCAGATTCCGTCGGGCTATGAGATATTGGGCTGCGTTGTGGTGGTAGGCGCGCTGTTGTACTATAATTATCAGGAAAGCATAGAAAAGGGAATAAGCGGGAATGAGTTATAAAGTTAGATTACAATCTTTTGAAGGGCCTTTCGATTTGCTGGTTTATCTTATTGAAAACGCCCAGATGAGTATTTATGATATTAAAATCAGCCAAATTACCAGTCAATATTTAGCATATATCCAGACCATGCAGGAGATGGACATCTATGTGGCTTCAGAATTTATGGTGCTGGCTTCTGCATTGATTGAAATCAAGTCTAAGATGATTTTGCCAAGAGCCGCCATAGAAGGGGGCGCTGTGGTAGAAGAGGACCCAAGAAGCGAGTTGGTGGCCAGACTTTTGGAATATAAAAAGTTTAAGCGGGCTGCAGAGATTTTGCAGGATCAGGAGAACAGATGCAGCAAGATTTTTGAGAAGCCTCAGGAGGATATTTCTAATTATTTACAGGAACCGGACGAGTATTTGAGCCTGGACTTGAAACAGTTTGCAGCAGCCTTTCATATGTTCTTACAGAGAAAACAGCGTGTGGAATCGGTGCGTCGCCATTATTCCCGGATGGAGAGGGAGCGAGCGCGAATGGAGGAGCGAATTTCACGGATTGCGTCTCTGGTTCGCAAGAATTTGGGACAAGTCTTTAATTTCAAAGAGTTTATCGTCAATAAGAAGGATCGCTATGATGTGGTAGTTACCTTTATGTCCATGCTGGAGATGGCGCGGAACCGGATTGTGACAGTGGAGCAGCAGTCCACATATGGGGATATTCAGGTGTCGGCAGGAGAAAACGTCTATGGTCAGGTTGTATCTGATGACGGCGTCGGCGTGATGGGAGACAAGGAGGTACAGCATGTCCAGTAAAAAGATGACAAAATCAGCCCTTGAATCCATGATGTTTGTGTGGGGCGAGCCGTTAGAGGTAAAAGCAGCGGCTGATGTGATGAATATCAGCAAGCAGGAGGCATATGCGTGCTTTAAGGAGTTGCAGGAGGAGTATGCTCAGGAAGGACGGGGAATCGTCATTCGCGAAGTGAATAAAGCCTTTCAATTCGTCACCAGGGAGGAAAACGGCGATTACATCGAGAGGCTGTGCACGCCAGTGAAAACCCGCCGTCTGTCCCAATCGGCTTTGGAGGTGCTTGCTATTGTGGCTTATAAGCAGCCGGTCACCAAAGGAGAGGTGGAGGCCATCCGCGGCATCAAGTGCGATAGGGTGATGGATGGCCTGGCTAAGAAGGAATTGGTGCAGGAAGTTGGACGTTCCGATGCCGTAGGACGTCCGATTCTGTACGGAACGACGGATACTTTTTTGAGAAACTTTGGATTTTCGTCTATTAAGGACCTGCCGCCTATCGAGGATATCGAAAGCGTTTTGGGCTTGGAGGGCGACGGCGACAGCGAGACTGACGCAGATCATATGGCCGGCGGAGAACTGGATGGCCAGATGGAAGGGCAAATGAAAATTGAATTGTAAGATGTTTCTGTATGAATGAACGGAAGGGGACTGTTGCACAAGCGACAGTCCCCTGTCTGATTTTTGATATTTTTATCGCAAAAATAAAATATCAAAAATCTCATTGTAATTTCGATATCCTATCTTAAATATAGACAAAATATCGAATTTCTTCACGCAATCATCACATTGCACGGTTACCCCATGGAAAATTTCTATTTTAAAGGAGCCATAAACGTGTCATATAACGGATAAAGCGCCGTAAAATGCTTATGGGAGTAATTGATGATGGAGAGTAAAAATGGAGAAAAAAGGTGAAACGAAACAGAAGAGGCCCCAATTAGGAAAACGATGGGTTATGGTGTTGGCGCTCATAGCTTTTGGACTTGGAATCACGGTAGCTGTGCTAGAACTGCCCTCATCACTGCTGGGACTGCCTGGGAAGCTAATGGAAATGGTAAGTGGGCCTGAGGCAGAGGCGGAAGAGGACATCAGTGAGGAGGAGACGGAAGCAGCAGCCCATGCGCCGGCTATTTCGGCCTCTGGCGCTATTTTAATTAACGCAGCAGACGGAATGGTGCTCTATGAAAGCAACGCCGACGAAAAACTATATCCGGCCAGTACCACTAAAATCATGACAGCCTTGGTCACTTTAGAAACCTGCAAGGAACTTCACCTGCCCCTTGACAGTGAAATCATTGTACCAGCAGAAGCCCAAGGGGTAGAAGGCTCATCCCTATATTTAAAAAAAGGGGAACGGGTTACATTGGAGGAACTCCTTTATGGTCTTATGCTTCAATCGGGAAACGATAGCGCCGTGGCTCTTGCAGCATGTATTGGAGGCGCCCAGGAAAACTTTATTGACATGATGAACGAAAAAGCCAAGGAACTGGGCTGCACCAATACCCATTTTACCAATCCCAACGGACTTTTTGATAAGGAACATTATACCACGGCCAGGGACTTGGCTATCATTGCCAAAGAGGCCATGAAAGACGAGAATTTCAGAGAAATCGTTGCAGCAAAGAAATGGAGCAGTGCTACAGAGGAAGAGGAAGCAGAGACGGAGGGGTCGGAGGATAAAAAATCTTCTCCTCGCTCCTTTGTCAATAAGAATAAGACGGTGTTTCAGTATGAAGGAGGAAACGGGATTAAGATTGGCTTTACCAAAGCGTCGGGAAGAACCTTGGTAGCCTCTGCAAAACGAGGCGAATTGGAACTAATCGCAGTGGTATTGCGGGATTCCAACTGGTTCCAGGATGCTTATGGGCTGATGGATTTTGGATTTGAACTCTTAAAAGAGGAGGCAGGAATTTGAAAGAAGAAAGGTTACATTATATCTGCGCTGACCGAGGCTCTCAGCGGTGCCCTTGCCATTTGATGGCTGCTGGCCAGTGTTATACGTGTACCATGGAAAAGACTGGCGTCTGCAGCTGTGATGAAACCGTTGGGTGGCAGGGGGTCTGTCCATATACAGAGTACATGCAGAATGGAAAAGAGGCAGCGCCCCTTGCAAAATCTGTAGAAATAAGGATTAAGGCTCGTCAGTCCTTTGGAGATGATTTGGCGGTAATCTGTTTAGAAGGCGGCGCTGGATTTGCAATCCAGTGCCAGAAGCCCGGCGCCTATATTATGGCAGATGCTTTGATAGGGGAGCGCGGCTGGCGGACGCCTCTTTCTGTTTTAGCTACGGATGCGGCTGCAGGAACAGTGGATTTTTTAGTACGGGTGACAGGGCCGAAAACGGCCTGGTTAGTAGATCCCAGTATAGACAGATGGCAGGTGACAGGGCCTTTTTATAACGGCTTGCTTCATAGTCAAGACTTAAAGCCGGAAAAAAAGGCCTTTGCCATCGTAAGGGGTACGGCTCTGGCGCCTTACTTGTGCGCTTGCCAGGGATTACCAGGGATGGAAACCAGCCAGCTATACCTGGACAAAAACGGTTTGCCAGAGGAATTGGTGGAACAGTATTTAATAGGGCAACCTTATACAGCAGTGAATTTAGACAATCAGGAAGATTTTGAAAAGGTAGAAAAGCAGCTACAAACCGTATTGCGGATGGGAACGCCATACAATGTGATGGTACTGGTAAGCCCATATTTTGCAGAGAAACTGAGAGAAAACCTGACAGAAGAGGAAAAAGGGAGACTGGTCGTACCAAACTCAGCCAACTTCTGCTGCGGGGAAGGCATCTGCGGCGCTTGCTCCTATACCGATAAAGAGGGGCGAACCGTCCGGCTTTGCAAATGCCACGAGGCTGTGTTAGAATAAGGAAATTGGGACGACTGAAATAAAAGTGGAGGAACGATATGAATGTACTGAGAGATACAGCGGCGTTGGCGCTGACCATGTGCTTGCAATATACCGATTCGGAGGCAGTGGCTGTGGATGGCACCTGCGGAAAGGGAAACGATACCCTATGGCTTTCCAAGCATTTTGCTAAGGTTTATGGGTTCGATATACAGGAAGAGGCCATATCCATGACGAGAGAAAAGCTGCAAAAAGCAGGGGCGGATAATGTGGAGTTAATCTGCGATGGTCATGAGAATATGGGCAAATATGTGAAGGAAAAGCCTAAGGTGATCCTCTTCAATTTAGGCTACCTGCCTGGTGGAGATAAGTCGCTGACCACCCAGGTTGAGACTACAATGGAAGCCCTGAAGGCAGCCCTTGACCTTTTGGATGTATCAGGACTTTTGTCTGTGACCATGTATCAGGGCCATAGTCAGGGATATTTAGAGAGACTTAAAATTTTGGAGTGGGCCAGAGGTCTGGATACGCAGATGTATCACTGCGTTCATACCGATATGATAAATCAGCCGGCTATGCCGCCGGAAATACTTTGGATCACCAAAAAGAAGGAGGAATAAGGGGATTTATGAATAAAATCGTTGTCGTCGGCGGAGGATGGGCCGGCTGTGCTGCAGCCATCGCCGCCAGAAAACAGGGGGACGAAGTGGTGCTGGTGGAAAAAACCGATCTCTTGCTGGGAGCAGGAAATGCCGGTGGCATCATGCGAAATAACGGAAGATTTACGGCAACAGAAGAGAATATAGCCATGGGGGCCAAGGAGCTGTTTGCAATCACCGACGAACTGGCAGTACATAAAGATGTGGATTTTCCTGGACATGACCATGCCAGCTTTTACGATGCATCGGTGGTGGAACCGGCGGTGAGGAAACTCCTTTTGGAAAAGGGGATTAAGCTTATGATGACGCACCGGGCGGTAGATGTAAAGGTATCGGAGCCGGATACGGCCGCTGCGAATTCTATGGGATCGAAGAAGATGACTGCAGTGAAAGTAGTAAGCGGCGGGCCGGGGCTGGAGATGAAGAGCCAATGGATAGAGGCAAATGGGTTTGTGGAGGCCACAGGTTCCAGTGGGCCTATGGGTAATTGTATGGCTTATGGCCACGGCTGTGCCATGTGTGTACAGAGATGTCCGACCTTTGGGCCGCGGGTCAGTTTGACGGCCAGAGCAGGGCGCTATGATATGATGGGCCTTAGAGAAAGTGGAAAGCCAGGCGCATTCAGCGGCTCCTGTAAGTTGGAGAAGCGGAGCCTTTCCAAGAAGCTGCAAAAAAAGCTGGCTAAGGACGGTTTCCTGGTGATTCCTCTGCCACCGGATATGATAAACCGGAGCAAGCTGAAGGAAAAGGTGTGCCAGCAGTACGCTTTGGAGGATTTTGCAGAGAATGTGATTGTCATTGATACAGGAGAGGCCAAAT
>JAAWDM010000025.1 GCA_022793795.1 Bacillota bacterium | reverse complement strand
TCACTCCACTTTGTTGTGTCTGCTGCCTTAAACACAATTTTGAGTTTTCTCCTTATCTAGTTTCATACTTATTCTATCCTTACAGAGCTTCATGTTTGTGGAGATGATATCGTCTTTGAAATCTGTGCAGACTACGGAAAAGCCTATTACTACGGATGTGACAGGGATTTAAATGTCACACCTGTCTGTGAGGAAGCAAGGGAAATGCGCTATCTGGGAACGACAGACGGCAGACGCTGGTTTATCGATCAGCAGAATGAGGCCATGGGCGACCTGATCGGAATCCCGATGGGAGAGGATATCAGCTCAGCAGTGCGCGAGGTAAAAGCCGAAAACAGCAGAAAGCTCAACGAAGGCTTTGTCCTTAATGGAAAGCTTTATGTCATAGCTATGGAAAATGCCGCTGACAGGCTGTTTTCTTTGGAACGCAGCGATGATGCTGGCTCTGCATTTCTGCAGCCGGTACCGCTGCCAGGAGAGATGGGGGAAGCGCTTTTGCTGGGTGTATCCCAGGACGAAAGCTTCATCAAATTCCAGTCCTTTGTAGATTCTCCGATGGTGCTGGCTTTTGACGGCAGCAAAATGAAGACTTTACATAAGTCATCGGACTGCGACTACAGTGATCTGGTGGTAGAGCAGCGCTGGGTTGAGACTGCGGCAGAGCAGGACGATACCCTGATTCCTTACTATATGATTCGCCGCTCTGATGCAAAGCCGGACGGAAATACGCCGGTTTTGATGTATGCTTATGGGGGCTATAATGTGAGTGAAATGCCCTTCTTTGATAATATTGTCACCAGCAACAACGTTGGCGAATGGGTAAAAGCAGGCGGTATTTATATCCATGCGAATATTCGTGGCGGCGGAGAGTTCGGCCCGGCATGGCACGAAAACGGTATGGGTATGCACAAGAAAAATGTGTTCTACGATTTTATTGCCATTACAGAAAAGATCATTGCTGACGGCTGGACACGGCCAGAACGCATTGCAATCTCAGGCATGTCTAATGGAGGACTTCTGGTAACAACGCTGGTAACCATGCGGCCGGATTTATTTGGCTGTGTAATCAGTTCTGTCGCTTTGACCGATATGGTTCGCTTTGCAGCGGACGACAGGGGACCGATGTACATTACGGAATACGGAAATCCACAGGAAAGCGAGGATTCGCTGAAATACCTTCTCAGCTATTCCCCATATCATAATATCAGGGAAATCCCTTATCCGTCGGTGTACATTCAGACCGGGGCCTGCGACAACAATGTGCCGCCGTATCACAGCAAAAAATTCGCAGCGCGGATGCAGGAACGCAATACCAGTGAAAATCCCGTTCTGCTCCGTGTACTGAAGTACGGAAGCCACGACAGCGGTACCGGAGAAGAATACTGGGAGACTGCTGCCGAAATGCAGCTTTTCATAGAAAAAGCCCTTGGGATTTGCCAGAAAGGTAAAAGATGAAAGCAGAACAGACAAAAGGATATCTGATGATTTTTATCGCAGGCACCATCTGGTCTACTATTGGCGTTTTCGTTAGAATCTTGCAAGGTCTCGGCGCTGACTCCAGCACAGTTGCTTTTTTGCGCCTTGCCACTGGCATTGTACCCCTTGGCATCATACTTATTTTGATGGGCGGGACGAAGCTGTTTCGCATTGACAAAAAAGGACTGATTGTTTGTATCGCCCTGGGCGTCATCAGTCAAGCTCTGTTTAACACCGCTTATACGGAGGCCATCGCCCATGTAGGCGTCGCAACCGGCGCGGTACTGCTTTATACTTCTCCGATTTTTGTCAGTATTATGAGTGCGATTTTTTTCAAAGAAAAGATGATGCCTCTGAAAGTGGGCGCCATCGCAATCAACATTGCCGGCTGTATGCTGACGGTGACGGGTGGAAATTTTTCCATAGCGCAGTTTTCCGTGTACGGCGTCACCATGGGAATTTTGGCAGGATTTTGCTATTCTCTCATGACCATTTTGGGCACTGTGACCAGTTCGTATCATCCTCTTACAGTGATGTTTTACAGCTTCCTGTTCGGCACATTGACGCTGGCCATATTTAACGGGCCGTGGGAGAATCTGTCAGAGGTGGTTAGTCCGTCCCTGCTGCTAGCGGGACTGCTGTATGCTCTGATTCCGACCGTTGGCGCATATTTCTTTTATATGAAAGGACTTTCGTGTAATCTGGAAACCTCCAGGGTGCCGGTGATTGCTTCGGTGGAGACCGTCTTTGCGGCCTTGATTGGAGCGCTGGCATTTAGTGAACCCATGAATGGAGCAAAGATCGTCGGAGTTGTATTGGTAGTGGCGTCCATTATCATGAGAAATGTTGGTACCGGCGCTTCTGCATTAGATCAATAAAGATATTCGTTATAAGTAAAAGGGGATGTGGCGCTTATACGCCACATCCCCTTTTGTTTAAGTTTTATATATAGAGAGTTGGATTATTTTACTTTCAATCGTTCTTCCTTTGACGGTAGCTGCGGGATGACAACGGCGATGAAGATGACGATACATCCAAGCCCTTCCAGCAAAGTCAGTCGTTCGCTCAGGAGCAGCGCACCAAAGAGAACAGAGAAGACCGATTCCAGACTCAGAATCAGAGAAGCAACTGCAGGCTCTGCATCCTGTTGGCCAAGGGTCTGACAGGTGTAGGCAACACCGGACGAAAAAACGCCGCAGTATAAAATTGGCAGCCAGCAGTCCAAGATATCTGTAAGCACCGGATTTTCAAAGAGAAACATACATATAATACCAATGATGCCACTGGTTAGGAACTGAATACAGGAGAGCTTAATGCCGTCACATTTTGGAGAAAAATGGTCGATGACCAGAATGTGACAGGAAAAAGCAACAGAGCAAAGGAGTGTGAATAATTCACCGGTGTGAATAACAAAACCTTCCCCTTTGCCTGCCATAGTCAGCAAATAGAAGCCAACCGCACCCATGGCAACACAAGCCCAGACAATGGGTTTTACCTTTTGTTTCAGGAACAAACCCAGAACGGGAACAATAACGATATATAAGGAAGTAATAAAACCAGATTTGCCAGCAGTGGTTTCAAAATAAAGCCCGAACTGCTGCAATGAGGTTGCGATGCAAAGTACGATTCCACAGCAGACACCGCCAATGAGCAGCACCTTTTTTTCTGCGGCAAGGGTTTCTGCGGTTTTCGTTTCTTCTTGATTCTTATTCAACATACTGAAGAGATAGATGACAGGAATTAGTACCAGACCGCCGATAAACATACGAATTCCATTATATGTAAACGGCTCCAGAACCGTACCTGCCTTTTGTGCGACAAAGGAGGACCCCCAGATAATTGCAGTGGTCATCAGCAATAAATTGCTACGTAATTTCTTGTTCATAAAATATCCTTTCTAACTCTGATTTATTTTAGTTTATCATATCAAAATGGCGTGTGTTCATTTTGCGACCAATGTGTTTTTTATGTGTTTTTTGAAAAAATTTTTCTTGCATCTAAATTCAACATTCAACCGTATTTGTATATGGGAAAAAGCAGCATGAAGCTGCAATGGTCTGCATATAAGGGAATGAAGAAACAGATGAGGAGGCCACAGAATGTTTCAGTTGTTAATGGGAAGGCCATGGAAGCGAAGGGCTAGAAGAAAACTTTATATGTGGAAAAGAGGTCAGCAGTCTCCATTGGGTATAGGAAGATTGGCGTTTATTTTGGTTGTTGTTGTTGTATTTGCAGGGACTCTTGTTTTATATGGCAGTGATGACCAGTCTATTCCAGAAAATGTGGAGATTGGGAAAATCGCCGAATCACAACTTGGCAATATGGGGGGAAAGAAATTTTGGAAATGGTATGGCTATGACGAAGGGGTGGACTGGTGCGGCTGTTTTGTCAGTTGGTGCGCGGAACAATGCGGTTATATTGAGACAAACAAAGCGCCCAAGTTTTCCTGCTGCCAGGACGGTGTAAATTGGTTTATTTCCCATAAAAGATGGTTTAGCAAAACCATTTCTCCCCAGCCAGGTATGATTATCTTTTTTGATTGGGATGAAAACGGAATCAGCGACCATGTGGGGATTGTAAAAGAGTGCAAAGATGACATCGTGTATACCATAGAAGGCAATAGCCAGGATATGTGCAAGGAGATGACGTATAAAGCAGGAAGCAAAGGCATATTGGGGTATGGGTTGATAGAGGATTGTTAAGTGAGAATATAAAAGAGAACTGAAAAAGGTTCTCTTTTTTGCGTAACAAATTAGGAAAAGCGCCGTATCAGTAGTATCGAAAAATGGATATTCTTCTTACGTTCTTCTGAAAGAAGATAGGATTTTTCCATACAGCTAAAGATTGTTTTTGAAATAATTCAAACCTATGATATGATTGAGGTAGTGATTACAAAACATGTTTTGGTGTGGAAATACGGGAGCAGGTAGATATGAGGAAGGAACTAAATGGGATACTATAATTCGATAGAGGATTTGTATATTGAAAATTACAAACTGGTGTATACGTGTATCAGCGACTACACCACAGACCATCAAAATGCACAAGATGTGGCGGCGATTGTATGGTCCAAGGTTGCAGAAAATCCAAAGCGATATCTCAATATGGAAAGAGACCATTTAATCAATTATTTACGAAGGATGGTAAAAACAGCGGTTTCAGACTTTTTTACAGTTGAAAAACGACAATTTGATAAAGCAGAACAAGCAAGAGAAGCGCTGGAGTCAGCCATAATATTGGATGAAGAATCCTTTCGTAAAGAACAATTATTTTATTTAGAGCAGGCGAGAGGGGTCTTATCAGAAGAGGAGTTACAGCTGATTTACTTGCGGTTCGATGCAGGGCTAAGTGCACGAGCGGTAGGCGATGCCTTTGGAATCAGTGAAGGCGCGGTAAGAGCCAGACAATAACGGATTCTGAAGAAACTAAAGAGTGAAATTTTAAGATTACAACAACAGAATGAGGATAGATAACCAATGGGAAACTTAAAAATACGAAAGAATGAATATTCTGCTGATGAGGCGCTTAGAGAAGTTGCCAAGCTGTCAAAAGAGGAATTCATTGAGAGGGATAAAGAATACCTGAAAAGAGTGGAATCTATCGACCAGATATTTCCAATAATAGGGCCGGATCAGAACTTTTTGGAATTTGCAAGGGCCTATGACAAGAAAGCGGAGAAATAGCAGGGGGGGTGCGACGAAAACGCATTTTGCAGGCGGCGGCAGTGTTTCTGGTATGCATTACGACAATGACTGTAATTGCAATGGAAACCTCCGAGGCGTTTCGTGTGCGGGTTTATAGTCTCCTTTTTGACGAATCAGCTGGAGGCGTCACCTTATTACCGGAAGAGGAAAATAGTTTAATTAGTGAGTGGACGGATTACTGGTACCCCACCTATGTGCCGGATGGATTTCAGATGGTGGCGGCGGAGAAACGGGATGGTGAAAGTATAATCGCCTTTGAAAGCAATGACGGCGAAAAACGCTTTTACATTGATGAATTTTCATTTAATGCGGTTATGGGCCATGATACAGATACGAATACTGTGGAAGAGGTTCGTATCGGATACTATAAAGGCTATTTATTTGAGGATGTTCAGAATCAGAATATTACTATATATTGGATGACAGATGATAGACAGATGGTGGTAGGAGCAACAGGAGAGATGGATAAAGAGACCATCATAAAAATCGCAGAAGGGCTGGAATATAGAAAAGAGAAAAAATAATTTGGACAAACTTTAAAAAGGAGGGGAGTGCAGATGTATCGCAGTTTTTCTGCTGATTGGATTTTTGATTGATAGATTGGATGCAGAGAATTTCACCAACGGGATGGGCTCTCGTTTAATTTATGATTTTATGACATATATAATAGTTTCTATATATGCAATCATATATGCGATATTAGAGCTTTTGAGGGGGATTTTTCGGAGGGGTTAAAGGATGAAGAGGAAAATGGCGAGTAATTTAATCTTGGGGCTAGTATGCATTACATGCACTCTTTATGGATGTTCATTTAACGAGCCTGAAGTTGAGTTACATCAGCATTGCAGTAACAAGTTGAATTATGAAGAACTGGTGCAGTATGTTGCAGACCTTTACAAAATTGGTATAGCAGAAGGCATCTCTCAAGAGAAGAATGAGCATACGTATCGAATTTTGTATACACCAATAAAAGATGGAAAAGAAATATATGAAGCGGGATTTCTGGTAGAGACGAAAGAGACCAATTCAGATTGGGAGATTATAAATATTAAATATGGTTGGGTAAAAGATGCGGCAGATTCGGAGGTACGATTTTTAGGCGCTCTTGCGCTGTGGCCTCGTGACACAAAGGGGATTGAATACTCAATAAATGGAGACCTATGCAAAGTAAGTGAAGTTGAATTAAAGATAGATGAGGAGAAGAAAAATAAGGGAATCATGATATATTCTAGCACTGAAACAGAAGTCAAAAACAACAGATACATATTCTTTCACGATACAGTGTATTTTTGAGATACGTGTAACATGGTGAAGCTGCTTTGCTATATAAGTCTTAGCGGGGGATTATATGTTTATATTCTGTTATTAACGAGACGTTGCGTTTGGAAAGGAAGTGGGATGATGTATTATGGGAAAAGGCTTAGTGTGATCCTTTTGATTTTAGCAGGGCTTTTGCTCTTTTGTGGTTGCGAGCAGACAAAAGAGGAAAAGACTGAAGTTGTTCCAGAAAGCAATGTTGTCACCGCAGATCCGCTTGCAGCAGAAAAAGCAGAGGAAATCCTGCAGGCAGAGTTGGACAAAGAAGTAAAAAATGGACGATTAGAGAGATATGAAGATCTTTGTACGACTCCTCTGATGGCAGAAACGGGTGAAGATATGCAGGTTGAAGCTGCATATACAGTGCATTTTGGAAGCGGCATTACTACAGGAGTCAAATGCATTTTAACGATGAAACAGAAACCGGATGGAACTTTCTCGGAAGTCAGAGATAAGCGGGAATATGAAATATTAGGTGACAGCATAGGGGATAATTTTTCATGGATCATCGCACATCCTTATGTGGCATGGATTTCAAAGGAAGATGTTTATGGCAAAGACCGAGACGAGATTGCTTCGATACTGTTTTGCCAGTGGATGGATACGCTGAAGGACTGGAATACCAGCGATAGAACTTTTTTGGTGACCAAATATGATACACCGGAAGTGGATCTGATTGTTTCCACAGATGCAGAAGAATGGGGGACCATTCCAGAATTAGAAGGGCCTAGACCAAAACACCCAGGCTCGCTTGGAAGCTGGATATATAGCTGTCAGTGTCGGTATCAGTATTTGGGTTACACTTCCAATGTTTCTCTGGGAACAGGCTGGTCAGGCAAAGCGGTGGGGGTTGAACCGTTTTGGGTGGAGGATTTTGCGCCGGGACTTACTGCAAAGCATTTTGTTTTGACGGAATGGCAGGACAGCTATACGCTGGAAACAAGAAAACATTGTCTAGGTAGTATCGGTAAAACGCAGTAAAGGGCGACTCATGCTATTTAAAAAAGAATTGAAAAAGGATATTAAAGGAGAGGTTATGGAAAAGAAATTACAAATGTCTAATTTTATATTACTGATTGGAATTATAATGGGAAGCATTGGAATCGGATTATGGATCAACGATTGGGTACATAATCAGGAGAAGAACAGATGAAAAGAGTCTTGTGTATAGTTTCCATATTTTCCATGATGTTACTGGTTGTTATGGCGTTTATCTGAATAACAAATGGAAGATTTACAGAATTTCAAGACCGAATTTTTCAGCAATTATTGAAGCAGGGGAAGGATGGAATACGGACAATGAGAAAAAGGATATGGACGCTATGTATACTATTGATAATTAGTCTGATTTTTGCCTCAGGTTGTGAAGAGGACTCGCCAAAGATTGATGAAAAAGTTGATAATCAGGTGAGAAATGCGGCGTATCATTTATTAGAGGAAAGGTTTGAAACATTTCCAGAGAATGCCGCCGTCATGTCCTATGAAATCGATCCGGTGGAGAACTTCCAAGTCATGGATGTAAAAGATGAGAAAGAGGGCATGTATGTGGTTCGCGGAGGCTATCAATGCATCTATGGTTGGTCGGAGGAAAAGCCGATTTTGGAAATGTCAGTTGACGCGGATTTTCTGGTGAAGCAAAGTTCAGAGGGAAGTTGGAGTATGGAAAGCGTGATGCCAGTAACAATCCAAAGCGATGCAGACAGTAAAGGCGAGGGATGGATAACCTCCATTGATGAAAGCAGTAGTGTTTTCTTTATTAGTATTGAAGATGTAAATGACAAGGCAATGGAGATACCTGCCATTGCTAGCCAGCTGATAGGCGAATTCATGATGAAGTTTTCAGATTATGAAAGTGAAAAAGCAACGTTTATGTTAGCACAAGCATCCAGTCAGGCTTCAGGCATAGAGCAGATTGAAATACCAAAAGGGCGTAACGATATAAAGGTATGCTGGAAAATCAAAGATGCTATTGTAGGCACATATTTAGGTTATATGGAGGGTCTGGGGTATGCAGTTCCAATGCTGCAGGAAGACTTTGAAAACGAAAGTATCACGTTAAATCAGGAACCCCTTTACCTAGTGAAGAAACAAGACGGGTTTTATTTGGAATCCGCCGCTGTGTTTGAGGGGAAAGTAAAGGGGCAGGTATGCAGAAGTTGATGACAAAAAAGAACCTGATTATTATATGTGTAATGGTATGCTGCCTCTGCCTGATTCTTTTAAGTGGATTATTAGACAAGCCGAAAATTATAAATCAAGACGAAATCATTTATGATAGTTTCTCGGGTGTGGACATGGAGGCTCAAATAGTAGAGATACCTACGCAAGTGGAACCATATCAAGCAGTTTTCGATGAGGAAATGATTTATTATTTAGGCAGGCAATTAGAGGATGACGGCTCTTTCGATGGGGATGGGATTGCCCTTTATGAGCTTAGCTGTGAGGAAAAGACGGGGGAAATTGGCATATTAGAAGTGAAACAGTCCCAAAAGGCAGACAAAGATAATTTGAAACTGATAAAAGATGGAATGAGTCAGGATGAAGATACGTTGATGCAGTGGACATGGGATTACGACGGAAATCTGGAAAAAACATCCCTTTATCATGGAAAAAATACACTTTGGAGCAGGTGTGAATCTTCGCAAGAGGGAGAGCGCTTCGCGTTATGGAATGGGAATTTATATTGGTTTGAACAGCAGGACCAAAAGACATTTTTATACTCCATGAACAAAGAGATGAAAACCAGTATGATAGCAAAGGACGTACATATGCCTAGTGCAGATATATTGATTGAAGACGGCTATCTTGTTTTCATGGAAGGAGAGCAGAACCAAATCCTTCGGCTTCAACTGGAGAATCAAAAGAATACAGAGAAGATTATGATGGAAGGAATTTCTTTGCAAAATGTGCAAGGCAATGGAAAGTACATGGTCTGTACGGACCAAAGGGGCGATACTTATGCCTATGATTTTTATAACGAAAAAACGTATGGCTTAGGAAAGGCGGATATTTTAAATGGAACGGCTCTCGCCTATTTGAGAGGAGATAAGGTTTGGCTTGTTCAAGAGAATAATAAGGTTGCTGTTTACGATCTAATAAACCACACCCAAAGTACCATACATCTTCCAGAGATGGAGTACGCAGACTTCTATATGGATTGCAATGGGACGCTTCTTGGATGCAGCAGCAAGGGAAGAAAATGTGTGGTGGTAAGGGAGTGATTTTTAGAAGTTGCAGGAGTAGGGTTACTTATGAAGAGACATATAAAAATAATGGCCGGTGCGGTATCGATTGTCATAATACTGGGAATTATTTTCCTGTATCGGAATACATTGGAGGATACTTGGGCAGAGAGACTAACAGAGAAAAATGATTTAATTGATTATTTGGAGTTTTATCCTGCAGGAGAAGAGGACATTTTTCCAGATAAGGGAGCCTTTATTATTTATAACAAAACAGACCAAGAAATGCGTACTGGGGAGTTTTATGCACTTCAAAAAAAGATTTTAGGGAAATGGTGTAATATTGAAACCAATCAACCCATGGATTTTGTGGCAATAGGCTATGGCGTACCGCCAGGAGAATATAGAGTAATTGCAAATTGGGAAAAAGATTATGGAAAATTACCACACGGAACTTATAGAATTATAAAGGAGTGCAGTTTAATTTTAGATACAAAGTATCATAAATCTTTAGATTTTACTTTTGCATGTGAATTTAAAATTTAACGCTGCAATGTTTCCATGGCCTCTTTGACATCTTGCCGGAAGCCGTCCATGGTGTAGCCTGTACCCAGCTGATTCCAGTAATGTTCTGGGTCTTCGTGGTCAGTAGCAACCTTAGACTGAAAACCCTCCCAGTGACTGATAATGACGCCTTTCTCCATAGGGTTTAGATCATATGTTTTGCAAAGCATGGCGAAGAGATGGACTGCAGCCTGGTAGGTAAGCTGGGCGGAGCGAAGGGCTTCTTCATGGTCATGGCACACAAAGGTAAAGGTATCGGTGTAGGTAAGGCAGGCTGGTTCGCACATCTCGATGCCGATATGGGTATCGTTGGAAGGGCCTCCGGCGTGCCAGCCTCGGTGATCCCAGGGAAGGGTTTGATATACGGTTTCGCCCAAGGCGTCGATAAATCCATGGACGCAGGCCCTGTCGTATGTCGGGTCGTCCCACTCTCTGATAAAAACCTGGGGATCCGGCTGGGCACAGCCAACAGAGTGAAGCATGATACCTTTTACCGTGATTTTTTCTCCTGTGGTATAGCAGGGATTTTGGGCCAGTATGGCGGAAACGATTTTCATGTCAGGCTCCTTTCTGGGTTTCCTATATGGGATATAACTATGATATACGCACTAGAAGGAAAAAGCAAGGAGTATCAAGTTTTTTGCTTTTTATGGGTATAACAATTCACCTCCTTGACAATAACAGCGGGCCCATGTGTTTTGTGGGGGAGAGGGGGTAAAAATAAACCTTGTTGACACATTCTTTGAAATCGGAAGATTTGGTCAAAAAATCCATACATATTTTACCATTTTAGACCTTCTCTCAAGGATGATATATGGAATTTTTGACACGACCCCCTTTGTTTTGCAAAGTGAGTCAACATTTTCAGCCGATTTTGTTGACTCAGAGGGGCGTAATTTAAAGATGTGTCAAAACTGACCTGAAAATCACCCTATGACCATGGATTTTGCAAAGGGAGTAAGGCCAATTTGTTGACATATAACCTTGAAAACGAGAAATAAGTCAACTCAGGGGGCGCTGGAAATAGAGAATATATTAAGAGTGACATTATCACTTAATAACTACAAATTCACCAACTCACCCCTTGCCAGTGGGATGTTTTTGTGATATGATTATGATGAACAAATGAAAAAAGGCTTATGTTTATGGAAAAATGTGAAAATCATTTGCGGTCCCGCCACTGTGAGCGTCCATCGGATGCGTAGCCAGATACATGCATAAGACTTTCGAGAATCTAAGGTATCGAGTGAATGCCGGAGGATTTTTTTAGTGCCATAATAGGAGAAGGACGGCGAATACGGGCGGCAGTCTGTTGATTTTATCAAGTATCAACAGGCGGCCGCCTTTTTAGCTGGCAAAAAGGAATCTTTCGCAGAGAACTCACAGCATGTAAGTTCATGGAAGAAAGGAGTAAAGGAACATGGAAAAAAAGAATAGGAAAGGTGTGTTTTCGCAGGTAATGGCCCTGGTTATGGTACTGCTGCTGACAGTTACCATGATGCCGGCCACGGCCTTTGCAGAGGAGGCGAACACAGCGCCTTCTGAGATTACCATTGTTTGCGAAAGTGCAAACAGCATCAATGAAACTACCCTATTGGCGAAAGATGGGGATGTATTTCAGTTTAAGGCCTTGGACCAGAACGGGGCGGAAACACCGGTGACGTGGAGCACCAGCTCTAGTTGGGTAGGCGCCATGGATGCGGAGACCGGAGTTTTGACCACTACAACCAGATTTAGCTGCGGCGGAACCTCTTCGGCCAGCATAAAAGCGGTTTCCAAGCTGGACGGAAATATCTCCAAAGAGACCGGGTTTTCCCTTGCAGGCTATACTGTCAGTCAATGGAATAAGACGCCGACGGTAGCCTTATCGGAGGATGGACAGACAGCCAAAACTCTTTCTCTTTCTGGCGGATATACAGGACGGACCTTGTGGACCTATGATATCAAAGGGGGCATTGCAGTGTTATCGCCGGATCAAAATCTCGGAGACAAGAAGAGCAGCATCAAGTTTAACGCTTTAAGGCCAGGCGCCTTTCATGCCACTTATAGGCTGGAAGGCATGGACGAATCTATGACGGAAACCATTCCCTTTACCATTACAGGGGTTGCAGTGGAGGATGAAACAGAGAAACAGGGCAAGACCTATCTGACTAGAACCGCAGGAGAGCCCAACCCTACTGTACAGCTGACGGCTTACGCAGCAGAGGACAGACAGATTGTAACCTGGGAAAGCAGCGATGAAACCATAGCCACAGTGGATGAAAGGGGACTGGTCACTGCCCAGGGAATCGGTTCTGTCATTATCAATGCCACTGACGATGGCGGCGCTAAGGGCGGCATCAAGGTGGTGGTTCAGGATGGAGAAACGCCGTACTTTGAAAATCTCCAGTTCCTGGCTTATCCCATTAAGGATTATAGCAAAAACTATCGTTTTTTACCAACGAAAACAGCTTATGAGCTGGAAATCAACAGTTACAGCACCAGCAGTTTGACAGTGCAAAATACCACCCTATATGATGAAGCAAAATATAGGGCGACAGCCTCCTATGTGGATGTCAACGGCCAAGAGCAGCAGATTTCCGTAAAGAGCGGTGGGGCTACTATTTTGCCGAATATCCCTTTTGGAACGTCGACCATGACCATCACCTTGGAGGCTCAAGCAGACTCCACCAAGAAGACGGTATATACCTTCCAGATTACCCGACCGCGGGATACCACAAAGACCTTGAAAAATACCACAGGAATGGTTTTGGCGCCAAAGGACAGGGCCCTTCTGCCAACCAAATATCAGGGTGTCGGCGAGGGTGTTATGGCTCGTACCGATGAAGATGGAAATCCTACCGGAACCACAGGGGTGTCGGGAAGTCACTATAACTATCGCTGTTATGGGCTAGGTGGACTTGAAGGTTTTGCCTTGGGCCTGACAGGAAATACAGCCTATACCCATCTACGGTACAGCGCTGACGACGGAGCGACTTGGAAAGACCTTACACAAGGAGGAGGCAACACCGAGATAATCGATTTTGCGCCGAAAACAGGAGATAAAAATTCGGTGATAAAGGTAATCATTCAGGTTTTGGATGATAAGACCTATTCTGACAATATGGCGGCAGGAAAGGATGGATTTGCAGACAGCACGCCCACTACATATACGGTGTGGGTAGAGCAGGTAGGGGCAGACCCTGCTGCAGCCCAGCTTACAGGGGCTCACCTTGATGGGTACGATTGGTATCCGGCAGAATTCGACCCTGCTATCTACAGCTATACCATCGTAACGCCAAAGGGAGTTACGGAAGCAGAGATGACCTACAAGGCGGCGGACGGGGCTACGGTAAAATTAGGCGCAGCAGAGCAGATTGCCGATGGAGAGGGCGTGTATACCCTTTCCCTCAAAACTTCTTCTCAGACCTTGACCGTCACCTCTGCCGACGGCAGCATGTCCAACAGCTATTCCTTTGCCCTCATGGAAAAGAGCAAAATGGATGTGCCTGACCGAGTTACAGACTATCTGTGCGTGAACAGCCAATATACCAACGGTGGTTTTGGTACGGCGCCATGGGGAACCTTAAAGGGCTCTGTAGCTTCCTTGGGAAATTTTGGAGGATATATCACCTACTATTATGAAAATCCTTTGAAGGACAATCCTAACAATAAGTATGGTATGGACTTCTATGTATATGGAAACGCCAATGTGGACAGTTCCACCACAACTGGAATGAGCTTTTTCGAGCCAGGACAGGTTTGGGTGTCAGAGGATGGAACCGCATGGTATGCGCTGGCAGGCTCCGCCCACTATGACAAGGGTGTGGACTGGAATTATACGGTCAATTACCGAAAGCTGCCAAGCGGTAGGACGTCCTGGACTGATAACCATGGAAACAGCAATCCGGGAACATCCTATGCCGGGCCATATCCAGATGCCAAAGTATATACCATGAATGGGCTGGCAGCAAAAGGGGAGATAACCATTTCTGGTATCTGTCTGCCGGCAGCAACAGGAAACCTGGCAGAGTTGGGCGCAGCAACAGATGCCTATGCAGTCAACTGGGGTTACGCGGACGTCTTTGCCAACGGAACCATGGGCGCTGACGTCAATCCATATTTGGACAACAGCAATCACAAGTTAAATGCCAATGGATTTGATTTGGCGTGGGCAGTGGACGCGGCAGGAAATCCGGTGGATGTCTCTGATAAAGAGTTTCACTATGTAAAGGTACAGACAGCTTCTAATATATGGCATGCCAGCTTTGGTGAAAAATCCACCGAGGTTACGGCTGTGGTCAGAACCAATCCCCAGGAGAAGGCTGTGGGTGTTACCAAAATGCCGGCAGGTATCGTCATAACCGACGGAACCAAAACTAAGACCGTGAAGCTGAATGCAGGGCAGCAGATTTACGATGTGGACCTGGGGGATATGAAATATGTATCCATCGGAGTTAACGGCTGTGACGAAAATGATAACATCTATGTGAATAATCAGCGCATTGATGCTGGACAGATGGCAGAGGGCATAAAGGTTGTAAAGGAAGACGGGAAAAGGCTGGTTCGTGTTCTGGTACAGAGCGAGGAGCAGGAGCCGGTTATCTATCTATTGAGGCTGACCAGCAGCGCCTCTAAAGGCAGCGAGCTCATAGAAGGACTTAAGTTGGATGTGCAGGGGGACGTGCGTCCTGCGAAGACTACCGATGGCGCCGCGTATACAGCCAGCGTAGGTTATCGGATTGAGAAGGCGGCCATTTTGCCGGTAGTGGATGCAGGCGTAAAACTTACCATAAATGGTAAAGCGCTGAAGGAAAGCTATCCTTTATCAGAAGGTGTTAACACCTTTACCATCATGGCCGAAAAGGATGGGAAACAAGAGAATGTTATCCTGGTGATTACCAAAGAGACGGCGCCTGCTAAGACTGGAAAGATTACCGTATTTTTTACACTGTTGGGAGATGAGAAACATAGCGGCGAGGGAGACATTCACACATTAAAGAATGGGGGTCTGACGCCATGGATTTCTCGGACTGCTGTAGAGGTGGAGACGCCAGCCACGGCCCTGGATGTATTTGAAAAGGCCCTAGAAGGGAAATATACCTTTACCAACTCTGGCGGAAACTATATCAGCGAGATTAACGGCCTGAAGGAATTTGACAATGGAAAACTGTCCGGCTGGATGTATACCTTAAACGGTCAGTACGGTAGTCTGGGTGTGGCGGAACAACCGGTGAAGGAAGGCAGCGAGATTGTGTTCCACTATACAGACGACTATACCCAAGAGCATGGTATGGACCAGTGGAATGAAGCGGGGGATGTGAAGAAAGACGAGAAGGATGATTTTGCAAAGGAAGATGTCTTGAAGTTCCTTGACAGTCTGAAACTGAAAGTTACCACCGCGTATACCGCCAAGGGAAATATCAAAGCGACAGTGGATACAGCCTCATCGGAAGCGAAGGACACGCCCCTGAAAGAAGTGGTGAAGGAGCTGAAAGCCCATGGCTATAAGGTGAAATTTAAGTTCTACCGTTCAGAAAAAAGGACTTCCGGCTACACCTTGCAAAAGACCAAAGAAGGAACCACATACATGAACAATGTCCATTTCAAGAAAGGCAAGAGGTATTACTACAGGGCATGTATGCTGGTATATGACGAGGATGGCGCATATGTAGGCAGAACCAGATATATGGCCCAGTGCAGATACGGGGTAAGAACGGCAAAGAAAACAGTAAAATAAGGATAAGAGAAAACCGCAGAACCATGAAACTCTGCGGTTTTTTCTGTTTCCTAGGTTTGAGCCCGGAACTGCTCTAACAATTCAGCAATCTCCGCTGAAAACACATCGACTGCAGTATCTTGTAGAAGATCAATCTGGTCAATAATGTTATCTCGTATTTCTTCGGCAGCTTTCGCAATGGCTGTCGCAGTATTGATGTCTTCATAACGACCTAAGAAAAATTGTTTGTGAGCAAATGATATTTTTGCTATCCACTTGTCTCGATTGCGGCTCACATTTTTTATGCCGCTGGTGTTGTTAGCTGGTATTTTTTTTGAGCGTACGATTTCTAAGCAGGTTCCGCCAATATAGGAGCGGCTACTTCTTAACTGCTCTTTGGAGTAACAGCCGCAGCTTATGGTTCTGCCTTGTAGTAGCTTATTGCTGTTGGTGGTCGTTAAATTGCCACAGTTGCAACGGCACAGCCAGCAGATAGAACCATCAGTAGCGCGGTCATTGGTCTGCTCAAGCACAATAAGCCGTCCAAAACGGCGGCCAGTTAAGTCTTGATATCGGCTTCCTTTAGGTTTTGTATTATATGTATTCATGTATATTCACCACATTTACGGAATTAACATTCCGTTGCGTCCCTCGACAATTTATGTCAAGCTTCGTCAATTAGTGATGAAAGAAAGATGCATTTTCGCTGTCGTCACAAAAAAAGCGCAAAAAAAATAGACTGCTAAAAAATCTCTTTTCAGCGGCTTATATTTTTGCGCTCAAAAAGCAAGCAAACAGTAATAAATCTCTTGTTTCCCCAAAATCAATATGCTAAAATAATAATATATAGGTGTGAGCGTTATATGCTCACAGTTTTTAAGACGGAATGTTAATTCTGTCTTATAAGACGAGCCCTAGCCCATCCAGTTGCCGTTGATGCTCTGCTCCAGAAGTTTTGAGATAGATACGTGTTGTCTCAATGCTGGAATGTCCCAGCAGGTCCGCAAGTTTTACAATATCCCTGGTAGCACAATAGAAGACAGTAGCAAACAGATGTCTTAGATTGTGAGGGAATACCTTGTCAGGTTCTACGCCCGCCCAGTGGCAAACATTTTTCATCTCCAACCAGATTTGCCGGCGGTTGATTGGTTTTCCGTTTTTGGTGAGAAATATTTCGCCAGAAATGGTTTTTTGTTTTTTTGCGTATTTAAGCAACTTACGGCATAGTTTTGACGGAAGAAGAATGACACGGCTCTTTCCCTTTAGGCGGATATCCACCTTTCCGCATTTTGCTGCTTCCACTGTGATGTACTGAACCTCGCCCACTCGAATCCCTGTAGCGCAAATGGTTTCCATTAGCAGAGCTAGTCTAGTTTGTCCTCGTTCCTGTGCAGTGGAGACCAGTCGGTGATAATCGGGCCGCGTCAGTTCTTTCGATGAGTCGCGGAAAGGACTTCTTTGAATTTTTAGAAATTTTGCGCGAAAATCATTCCAGCCGAGGAATCGAAACAGGCTGTTGAGAGCCGACAACGCCGCGTTGATGGTAGTCGGAGCCATGTGCGCTGCCAGTAAATGCTCCTTCCATGCGATAGCAGCATGGCGGGTCACGGGCTGATTTCCCTGCCGTGTCGCGAAGCGGTTCACTTCCCGCAGATATTTTTCTTTTGTAGTTGCAGACCGCTCTTCTTCCTGGAGCCACTGGCCATATGCCTGGATCTGTTCTGAAGTCAAAATGTGTTGTTCCATTAAAAATCCTCCACATTTAGGGAAATAAAAGAAAAAGTTTTGCAATTCGCAACGAACCGCAAAACTTTTATGGTGCGCCCGGTGGGAATCGAACCCACGGCCTTTACATTCGGAGTGTACTACTCTATCCCCTGAGCTACGGGCGCATATGGAACGGACAACGGGAATCGACCGGCTGCCTACGCAGCCTGCTTTCTCGCAAGCCCTTTGCGGCTTGCTCAAACCGTTGCCTACATAGAAATCCACCGGATTCCTATGATTAACGGCAACGCCCTCGCGGGTCCGATTCCCCGTAGGGCATTGTCATGATTTATGGAGCGGACAACGGGAATCGAACCCGCTTCCTCAGCTTGGGAAGCTGATATTCTACCGGTGAACTATGTCCGCGCAATATAACCGACAATTATCATACCATATTTTAAAAGAAAAATCCAGTCTGTAATCAAAATTTTTTCGATGGTTGCCTGTTATAGCAACTTGTTTACAATTTCGCTTTCGATTATCCGCATGTCAATATTGTTTTGGCCGTCTTCGTAGGTCACGATCAGATTATCCCAGGGTACGATGTTCAAGGTTTCGTAAATATCCATTTTCCATTTATAACGGCTTTTGTAGGCAGCATTTTGCAACATCCCGCAGTGCTCCCAATAAAATATTTTCCCGTCGCGCCTTCGCTTTATGGTAAAATCCGGCGCCAACCTTTGTTTTGCGGCTAGCAGGACTTCCTCATAATGGAAGGGAACCTGATGGGCATAAAGCTGTTCAGCAATTATCACCTCAATGCGAGACCGAACCATTAGTCCGCGGGAAGTCATGTGAACCTTTTTTTCAGGCAGATAATCGCTTTGATGATAAGACGCGGTTTCCCATGTATCGATTTCGGCATCAAGAGGAAGAAAGTATTCCATAGGAAGCAGGTTGAAATTTCCGGCAAGCTTTTGCAAAATATTTTCAGATGAAGGTTCTTCCCATTTTGCTGTCGCCTCTTCTAAAATAAGGATACAGTCCTTCAGCATCTGGGCTTCTGTTTCAAGATATTTCTTTCGTGCCAAAATCTGTGCTAAGACAGGCTTTTGATTGATGCAAATGCGACGCCTGTCTTTGCGGGTACCTGTAGTCTGAAAAAGAGATATTTTATCATTGCGTCGGGTAACCATCAAAGTCCCTTCCGGGCAGGCGGCAAGCTCTGCGTTGACACATTTCAGCTTATTTGCAAAGTGAGTCAACATTTTGTCTAGTTCCAGGTTATTTTTCATAGTTCGTCCCTCCATTTTATCCCATTTATTGTCATCACTCCCTTTGTTTTGCAAAGTGAGTCAACGAAATGTGCCTAAATTGTTGACCAATTTTGCATTTTCGGGCATCTGTGTCAAAATCGGGCCTATTTTGCGGCCTAAATGCAGAGTTGAGAGGGGTAAAGCCTTGGATTTTTTGACTCAGATAGTGGATTTTGGAAAATGTGTCAACAGCGGCTCAATCGATTTACTAAATTATACGATATTTTCCAGAAATTTACAATATAAAAATGAATTTCATCTTTCCGGCCGGCCTGCATATACTAAATAGGACAAGGAGGGAGAAGGATGAAAACGATGATACGAACCTTGCTGGCAGGGATTCTTTTTTTACTGGTAGTACCCCTTGCAGTAGGGCTTTTGTTGGGAGACGGCGGTTTGGCGGGCAGCCTGGAAGAAGGACAGGCAAAACTGGGACTGACGGGCATTAGTTTTGCCAATAAAGTGGAACTGCCAGAGACCATCGACGTGTGGATAGAGGAAGAGGAAAAGACGGTATCTGTGGATTTTGAGGCATATGTGAGCCGAGTGGTGGCCAGCGAGATGCCCAGCGCCTTTGAACTGGAAGCCTTAAAAGCCCAGTCAGTGGCCGCCAGAACCTTTGCAGCGGCCAAGATTGAGAAGTATCAGCAAAAGAAGCCGGAGGCTCATCCAGATGCACCGGTCTGCAATACCACCCACTGTCAGGTATATAAGACGGAAAAGGGATTGATTGCCAGCCATGAAGATGGCTGGGAGGAGGAAGGCTGGAAGAAGATTCAAAAAGCCTGCAAAGCCACCAAAGGGGAACTACTCTATTACGACGGAGAGATGGTGATGCAGCCCCTGTTCTTTTCCTCCAGCGGCGGACAGACGGAAAATTCAGAGGATGTGTTTGTAGGCGCCTATCCATACTTGGTCAGCGTATCCAGCCCTTATGAGGAGAAGGCCACCCATCAAAACGAGGAAACCACCTTCACCTTAAAAGAAATGAAGGAAAAGCTGCAAGCAGCCTTTCCTAACAAGGATTTTGGCAGTGTGACCCAGGACAAGATTAAGATTTTGAGCAGGACAGCCGGCGGACGGGTGGCTCAGATACAGATTGGGGACGGAGCGGATAGCAAGCTGAAGGGAACGGAGGTCAGAACAGGTCTAGGATTAAGTTCTACCCTGTTTTCCATCAGTTTTGCAGAAGGAGAGGGTTGGAACAGCAGCAGTCCGTCTAAGACGAAAATCACCTTTACCTCCAACGGCTCCGGTCATGGGGTAGGCTTAAGTCAGTACGGCGCAGACGGCATGGCCAAGGAGGGATACAAATACAAAGAAATTTTGCAGCATTACTACAGCGGAACCGAGGTTTATTAAAGCCACTTGATTTTATACCGCGGCCATTGTAAAATAAGGATAAGACCATTACAGGACAGAAAGGAATCGGCATGGCGGATTTAAAATTTTTGAATTTATTGGCAAAAGATTATCCCAACGTGAGTGCAGCGTCAGCGGAAATTATCAATTTAAGCGCGATTTTGGCTCTGCCAAAGGGTACGGAATATTTTCTAAGCGACCTTCACGGAGAACACGAGGCTTTTATACACATGCTGAAAAGCGCATCCGGCACCATCAAAGCCAAAATCGATGAGCATTATGGCGCGGTATTGAGCGAAAAGGATCGGGACGATTTGGCGGCGCTGATTTACAATGCAGAGGCTGAATTGAAGCGGAGAAAGCAGAGCGAAAGAAACTTTGACGATTGGTGCGCCACGGCCATTTATCGTCTGATTACCATATGCAAGTCGGTCTCCACGAAATACACCCGCTCCAGGGTTCGTCAGCGTCTGCCAAAATACATGGGCTACAGCATCGATGAACTGCTCCATGCCGATGATGAAGCCAATCGGGCCCACTATTACAGTGAAATCATCCATTCTGTAGTGCAGTACGGTATGGCGGAAGTATACATTAAACAACTGACCGAGGCCATCAGCCGGCTGGCAATCGATAAACTTCACGTTATTGGGGACATCTTTGATAGAGGGGCCCATCCGGACTACATAATGGACTATCTGCTAAAGTACCATGCAGTGGATTTTCAATGGGGAAACCACGACATCGTCTGGATGGGAGCCGCCACAGGAAACTGGGCCTGCATGACCAACCTCCTTCGAATGAATATCAGCTATAACAACTTCGATATGCTGGAAGTGGGTTACGGCATCAATCTGCGGCCTCTGGCTACCTTTGCAGAGAAGGTCTACGGAGACGACCCATGCCAATACTTTAAACCCCATATTTTGGACAGAAACGAATACGACCCAGTGGATGAGGAGCTGGCGGCCAGGATGCACAAAGCCATCGCCATCTGCCAGTTTAAGGTGGAGGGCCAGAGGATTCAGGCTCACCCAGAGTATCGTTTGGAAAATAGATTGCTTCTGGATAAAATCGATTTGGAGACAGGTACAGTCAATGTTGAGGGAACCCTTTGGCCTCTTCGGGATACCAACTTCCCGACATTGGATCTAGAGAATCCATACGCACTGACCCAGGAGGAGGAGGATATGCTCAACGCTTTGGAGGCTTCCTTCCTCAATTCAGAAAAACTGCAGGAACACATCAAGTTCCTCTATAGCCACGGGGCTCTGTACAAGAAGGTCAACGGTAATCTGCTGTACCACGGCTGTATCCCTATGACTGAAGACGGCGAGTTTGAAGAGGTGGAGATTAACGGCGTAAAATTGAAGGGCAAGGCTTTGATGGATTATCTGGACACCCAGGTGAGAAAGGCCTATTTTGCACCCCAGGAAAGCGAGGAAATCGGCAGGTCGGGAGATTTGATGTGGTACCTGTGGCTGGGCGGCAATTCGCCCCTGTTCGGCAAAGAGAAGATGACCACCTTTGAGCGGCTTTTCATCGCTGACAAGGCTTCCCATAAGGAACCGACCAGACCGTACTATAAACTGATTAAGACTAGAGAAGCCTGCGAAAAGATTTTGCGGGAGTTTGGGCTGGATCCACACAGGTCTAAGATTTTGAACGGTCATGTGCCAGTAAAGATTAAGGATGGAGAGAGTCCGATTAAGGGCGGCGGTTTGCTTTATGTCATCGATGGAGGCATTTCCAAGGCTTATCAGAAGCAGACCGGTATTGCAGGCTATACCTTTATCTTTAATTCTCGTTTCATGGCTCTGGCTGAACATAAGCCGTACAGTCCTCTGCAGCCTGACGGAACTCAGGTGTTCCATTCTCCTGTAATGCAGACTGTGGAGACCATGCCGGAGCGGCTTCTCATCATCGATACTGACCAAGGCGCCGAGTTGGTACAGCAGGTGGAGGATTTGAAGGAATTGGTGGAAGCCTACAAAAAAGGCTTGATTAAAGAAGTTATATAGTGCTATAATGTCCAGCAGAGATAGTATTTTTAGAAACTATACTCCCAAGACAACTGAAACAACATAATGAAAAAATCTTATGATGAGGAAGAGCTTATATTTGAGAGAAATAAGACTCGGAAAAAGTAAGAGCATATCTTTGCGTGAAATTTTACCTTCTGAGCCCTTTCCTCAGAAGTTTTTTTTATACCGCTGTTTTGCAAAGAAAGGAAGATACAGACGGATGACAATAGAGTTACTAAAGGGGAAAATTCATCGCGCCACTGTGACCCAGGCAGCCCTAGACTATGTGGGGAGCATTACGGTGGACGAGGAACTGCTGAAGCGGTCAGGCATTTTGGAGTATGAAAAGGTACAGATTGTAGATGTGGACAATGGCAGCCGGTTTGAGACTTACACCATATGCGGAGAAGCCGGCAGCGGCATGATTTGCCTCAACGGCGCGGCGGCCAGATGCGTCAGCGTAGGAGACAAGATTATTATCATGGCTTACGGCAACTTTACGCCGGAGGAGGCCAAAGAACACAAACCAGCAGTCGTGTTTGTAGATGAGGAGAATCATATCAGCAGAGTGACCAACTATGAAAAGCACGGCCTTTTGAAGGACATGCCCAAAACCGATGATGCAGCAGAGCTGTAGAGAAAGGAAAGAAACGATGCAGATTACCAAGACAGTAGATGAGACCAGAGCAGTGGTCAAAGAATGGAAACGGCAGGGCCTTACCGTTGGCTTAGTGCCGACTATGGGGTTTCTCCATGAGGGACATGCCAGCCTGATTGAGCGGTGCAGGCAGGAAAACGACAGAGTAGTGGTATCTGTCTTTGTCAATCCCACTCAATTTGGGCCAAACGAAGATTTAGAAGCATATCCAAGAGATTTTGCTAGGGACAGCGCTCTCTGCCAGGAGAAGGGTGCAGATTTAATCTTTCATCCGGAGCCAGAGGATATGTACGACGACCCGCGGGCCTATGTGTCCATCGAAGGCCTGTCCGACAATCTGTGCGGCAAGAGTCGGCCCATTCATTTTAGAGGGGTATGCACCGTGGTGTCCAAACTGTTCCATATCGTGGCGCCGGATCGGGCCTATTTCGGTGAGAAGGACGCCCAACAGTTGGCTATCATTCGGAAGATGGTAAAGGATTTGAATTTTGACCTGAAGATTGTGGGATGCCCTATTGTTCGGGAGGCCGACGGCCTGGCAAAATCCTCCAGAAATACTTATTTGAGCCCAGCGGAGAGGGAGGCTGCATTGTGTCTATCTCGAAGCATCAGACGGGGCAAAGAAGTGATTGGCATGGGTATGGACAGTCAGACCCTTCTCAAAGAGATGAGGGCCGTCATCGAAGCTGAACCCCTTGCAAGGATTGATTATGTGTCAGTGGTAGACGCGCTGACCATGGAGGACGTTTCCTCCATCAACAGGGACGTGTTGGTGGCCATGGCGGTCTATATCGGTAAGACCAGGCTCATCGATAATTTTAGCTATGAAATTTAGGCGCTGTGGGTAACCTCAGCCTCACCTGATTGATTGAATAGCGTTATCTCCATCCTCCCCCAGGGAGGAGATAAAGAAAAACCCGCAGGGCAAGGAAACTTGTTCTGACGGGTTTTCTTTTGCAAAATTTTGGGATAAATTGCAAAAAATCAGTAAAGTTTATTCAGCACATCGTCAGAGATGGTAAAGGTGTGCTCTGGACCAGGGAAGGTTCCAGCCTTTACTTCATCGATATAGGCGGTAAAGCCTTCACGCATGGCAGAGCCCACATCTGCAAAATGTTTGACGAATTTCGGCTTAAAATCAGAGAACAGAGCAAGCATATCCTGATATACCAGAACTTGTCCATCGCAGTCAGGGCCTGCGCCGATACCGATGGTCGGAATGGAAATCGACTTGGTGATTAAGGCTGCCAGTTTGGCAGGAACACATTCCAGCACGATACCGAAAGCTCCGGCTTCTTCGATGGCCTTAGCCTCTTCTAAAATCCGTCTGGCAGCTTCCTCGCTTTTGCCTTGCACCTTAAAACCGCCAAAAGCGTTGATGGATTGCGGCGTCAGGCCGATATGTCCCATGACAGGAATCTGTGCGTCGGTGATGGCGCGAATCTGCGGACATACGGCGGCTCCGCCCTCCAGTTTGACTGCCTGGCATCTGCCTTCCTTGATGAGGCGACCTGCGTTGACAACCGCGTCATAGACAGAGGTCTGGTAGGACATAAAAGGCATGTCTCCGACGACCAGAGCGTTTTTAGCGCCGCGGCATACAGCAGCCGTGTGATGAATCATGTCTTCCATGGTAACGGATAAGGTATCTTCATAGCCCAGCATGGTCATCCCCAGAGAATCGCCCACCAAAATGGTGTTGATTCCACATTCATCGATGAGTTTTGCGGTAGAATAATCGTATGCCGTCAGCATGGTGATCTTATCTCCGTCCAGTTTCTGCTGTTTCAATGTGGATACTGTGTTCTTCATTTCTGTAGCTCCTTTTCTAGCTGTTCATAATTTCTGTTTGGATGTTTCTTCTTAGCAATTTCTACTAGCCGTTGTGAAAGGGTCATGTATACCTGACTGATTTCATACAGACAAACTGCATCAAGACTTTTTAGGTGATTTCGTACCGTCTGGGCATCCCCTCGCTCGATGGGTCCGGTGAGGGCCGTTACAGGGCCTACATTGCCGATGTTTTGGGCGTTCCCCACGAAAAGAGGGGAAAGGGCCTCTTCGGCTTCCTTCCTTGTAAAGCCACAGCTTTGTAAAAGCTCTGCGCCCATGTCCACCAGGGCCGCCACCTGATTGCTGACCATGACCGCCGCTGCATGATAAAGGGTTTTCTTAGTAGGGTCTATGGCAACTACCGGATTGCCTAAGCTGCGAAACAGGGATACCATATCTTCAAGATGCTCCTGGCTTCCCTCTATGGCAAAATAGGCGTTTTGCAGGGTTTGGTAGGACGTATACTTGTCGCTGACCGCATAGAGGGGATGTACCGAGTACCGATATGCTCCTCGGCTTTCCGCATCAAAAAAAACGGCCGATGAGATCGAACCGCTGCAATGACAAATCAATTTCTCCTTTATCGGCAGCATGGCCATGTCATCCCACACATCTGCAATGGCCCCGTCAGAGGCTGTGATGAAAAGGGTATCACTGTCCTTTACAATATCTGCCAAGTTTTCATAATATCTGGTTTCGGTAAATGTGGCGGCCTCTTTGGCCGATTCCAGTCTGCGGCTGTAATAGCCTATGACCTGTGTGTTTTCTGAGTCCTGGGTAACAAAGTATTTTCCCAAGGTGAAGCCCACTTTTCCCGCTCCAATGATTCCAATTCTCATACCCATCACCTCCCATAATTCTAATTCGCCGGGCTTTTCGTCCCGTGCGCTTTCATCGCTCATGAAAAAGTGTGTGTACAAGGCGTTTTTTCCTGTCGGTGCCGTTTCTGCCTGTGAGAATACCGCCCGAAGGATTTTACCCAGCGTCACGAGTGTGTAAATGTCCATGACGCCGGGGCCAATAAATTCGAAATATATCAATTTGTCTGGTACAGCTTCGCTTCGAATGCCATCCAAGGGTACTATAACATATTTTTCACAAAATGTATAGCAAAAATTATTTCTAGGTGTCTGTCATCTAGGCGCCTGTCTTGCCTGTGGCTGGGTCTGCCTTCCTTGCGTCGGCAGCTCTAGCGTGACCCTCCAAGCCTTCGCCTCTGGCCATTCTGGCTACCAGCGGAGCGATGGTCTGAGAAGCCTGGGTGGTCATGGATTGGTGGGTACAGGTTTTCAGAAAGGTACCGACCCATACGCCGCCAGTGTAGCGGGCAGCCTTTACAGTTGGCAGGGTGTGATTGGTTCCCGATGCATAGTCACCAAAGACTTCGGCAGTATTGCCGCCGATGAAGAGGGAGCCGTAATTGTATAGCTTCTCTATGATGGCGTCGTTGTCAGCTACATTGATTTCCAGATGTTCAGGGGCATAGTCGTTGGCCATTTGAATCGCCTCGTCTAAGGAGTCTGCCAAAACCACCTCCCCATAGTCTTCCCAGGATTTTCTGGCGATTTCAGCAGTCGGCAGGGTGGAAAGGGCTGTCTCCACATCTTTTATGACGGCGTGGGCCAGGGCTTCGTCGGTGGCGACCAGAATACCCTTGGCGTTGGGGTCGTGTTCTGCCTGGGCAAGAAGGTCGGCGGCTAAGGTTTTACTGTCTGCTGTGCCGTCGGCGATGATTAAGACCTCGCTAGGCCCTGCAATAAAGTCGATTCCCACCTGACCGTAGCATTGACGTTTTGCCTCTGCCACATATTGATTGCCTGGGCCTACAATCACATCCACCGGTTTAATGGTTTCCGTACCGTAGGAAAAAGCAGCGATTGCCTGGGCGCCGCCTACTGCATAGATTTCATCGGCGCCGGCCAGATCCATGGCCACCAGGGTTTTATAGTGGATTTTGGAAGCGCCTTTCACGGTAGGCGAGCAGGCAGCAATCCGTTTTACACCGGCAACCTTAGCGGGAACGATCAGCATGAGGGCAGAAGAATAAAGGGGATATCCGCCTCCTGGAACGTAACAGCAGCAGGAGGAAACGGGTATGATTCTGTGACCCAGGAAAATGCCTGGCTGGGGGCTGAACTGATCTAGCTCGGTCATGGTACCTCTTTGGGCTATGGCGAACTTTTCGATATTGGCTTTGGCTGCCTTTAAGTCGTCCAACTCCTCCGGCGTGATTTGCCTATAGGCATCTTGAATTTCCTCCGGGCTGATGCGAAGGGAATCTCTTTCGCACTGGTCAAAACGCTGGTTGTATTTGGCCAGTGCAGCGTCCTTATTTTCGCAGACATCGTCTATCATGTCCGCCACAATCTGCCGCAAGGCCCGATTGTCCTCCTTGGTTCTCTCTTTTGCTTTTTTTATGATTTTCATGGCATGACCTTTCAAAATATGTTGATTAAAAGTTTTAGCTGTGGTTACCTTTGGCCTCCAAAATTGCGTGTGCTTTTGGAGGAGGGATCAAGGGTAATTGTATCATAAATTTATTGTCTTTGCAAAAGGGTATGGGGCGGCCTTTTGAGGTAGCTTGGGTTGGAAAAATATATGCATACCATATACATGGTTTTTTGGGGCCTTATATGAAGAATCTGTGAAGAAATTCGATATTTTTGTATATACAGGATTTTTATCGAATTTTATAGGATGGAAGGTAGTCCTTTCCCAGAGGAAAGGACTACCCACGCCAGAATCCGGCCCGGCCTACCTGTTTTCGCGGCCGGATTCTGATTGATATGGGAAAATATTCGTATAAAAGTAGTATAATTAGTCACTTTAAAGCAAAATTATGCAGAAATAAAAATTAGCTTCGATAATTTTTATATATAAACAAAAATATCGAAATTACGACTGGATTCCCCATGGAAAGCAATATTTTCCTGGATTAGCGGTAAACTTTTAAATTACTATTTGACAGGTACAGCCTTCTATAGTATAATATCTAAATGTCGAAGCAAATCAAATTCAAACAATTTGATAGGCGCTATTAGCTCAATTGGATAGAGTCGCGCACTACGAATGCGAAGGTTGGGGGTTCGAGTCCCTCATGGCGCACCAAACACAAAAGCACCTGCAAGGTGCTTTTGCTGTTTTTTGTAAGGCAGGGACTCGAACCCGGGAGGGCACGAGCGGGAATGAGAATGTTCGGTGAACATTCTCATAGCGAGTGATTCGAAGGCGACCGAGAGGGGAGCCGAGAAGGAAGCCTGCCGGTTGGGCAGGCGATCGGTCCCTCATGGCGTACCAAACAGGGGCTGTTGCACAGTTGATTTTGGTTAAATCCAAGGGTTTTGTTGACACATTCTTTGAAATCCACGGATTAGGTCAAAAGTATCAACCATATTTTGCCATTTAAAGGCTCTTTTTAAAGGTGTCACATGGAATTTTTGACACGCCTCCCTTTGTTTTGCAAAGTGTGTCAACGTTTTGAGGCAATTTTGTTGACTCAGATGGTCATCATTTAAAAATGTGTCAAAAATAGCCTCAAAATTGCCTTGTGACCACTGATTTTGCAAAGGGAGTAAGGTCAATTTTTTGATACATAACCTGGAAAATGGGGAATGAGTCAACATAGCAGAGTTTGCATCAAGCGCCTGCCGCTAAGATTGCATCAAGAAGCGACTCGGCCACGTACATTGGATTGACAGCTGCATAGAATATGAAGTACAATGATAAAAAGCCAAACGGTCAGCGACCGGCGGCAAAAAAGACAATTTTATCAGAATCAAAACGCCTTAAAAGGGAGTAGAAAACGTTTTTACGTGCGGAAACCGTCAATACAGTAATGGAAAGATTACTCGGTAACGCTTAAATTTCAAGACTTTTATCGGATGATATATTCGATAAAAGTCTTTTTTTCTGCAAAAAAGTTATTGTAAAAATCAAGGAGGTATGACAATGTATATCAATGTAATCTGGGCGCTTTTGGGCATGGCCCTTTTAGTGAAAGGGGCAGACTGGTTCGTGAAGGGAGCCAGCGACATCGCGAAAGCATTGAAAATTTCACCCCTGGTCATCGGCCTCACATTGGTTTCCATGGGAACCAGCGCACCGGAGGCATCGGTCAGCATCAATAGCGCCATCAATGGAATGAGCGATATGAGTGTAGGGAATATTGTGGGCTCAAATATCTTCAATACCCTTTTTATCCTGGGAATCAGCGCTTTGTTAGTACCCCTAGCGGTCAGCAAGAGTATTAGAAAGTATGATATTCCAGTGATGGTGGGCGTTTATGGAATCCTATTTTTGTTCGGTTTGGTCAAAACTCCTTTCACACTGGATCGCCTGGAAGGAATCATGATGGTATTATTGTTTGTAGGATACACGATTACACTGATTTGGCGGGAAAAGAGGGAAAAAGCGGAGCAAATGATTCCAGCGGAGCAGGCCAAAGGCCACAAAAGGGTAAAATTATGGTCCAGCATACTCATAGGTCTTGTGGGCATTATAGGCGTCATACTGGGCGGCGATGTGGTAGTGGAACATGCAGCTAAGATTGCAGAATCCCTTGGTATGAGTCAGGCCCTGGTGGGACTTACCATCGTGGCGGTGGGCACATCTTTGCCGGAGCTGGTCACCAGCATGGTTGCATGTATCAAGAAGGAAAACGATATTGCAGTGGGAAATGTAATCGGCTCCAATATATTTAATGTTCTGTTTATCCTGGGAGCTTCTGCAACAATAGATCCGCTGACCCTGGCCAAACCCATGATAACAGATATGTGGGTGATGGCAGGGTCAGGGATTCTGATGTTGATTCTAACTCGGTTTTCACAAAAAATCGGCAGATGGCAGGGGATAGCAATGATCATGATGTATGGGGCATATATGGCCTATATTATCGCTAGAAATTAACCTAGTACAGTCATCTTAACACTTTTTTAACGCCGGGTCAGGTCAGTAAACCTTGACGCATTTGCTGCGGTTCTGTAATATATTATATAGAAACCTTTGACTATGGGAGCGTCTATGGAAATACCTTTACTAATCTCTGACCTGGCTGTCATGATGTTGACAGCCGGTATCATCACCATTCTGTTCCGAAGAATTAAGCAACCCCTTGTACTGGGATATATATTGGCAGGATTTTTGATGAGTCCCTATTTTCCTTTGTTTATGACAGTGGAGGACATGGGCAGTATTCATACGTGGAGTGAAATCGGCATCATTTTCCTCATGTTTCATCTGGGTCTGGAGTTTAACCTTCACAAGCTGGCCCAGGTGGGAAGTACAGCCATTGTCACCACCATCATCGAAGTGGCGGGCGTACTGGCAGTAGGTTTTGCTGTGGGAATGGCCTTGGGCTTTACAGTGATGGATAGCGTATGTTTAGGCGGTATGCTTTCCATGAGTTCCACCACGGTCATCATCAAGGTGTTCGACGAGATGAATCTAAAAGGTAAGAAATATACGGAAATGGTTTTCGGCACCCTGGTGGTACAGGATATTGTGGGTATCTTTATGATGGTCATTCTTTCCACCATTTCTGTCCCCCAAAACATATCCGGCGGAGAGGTGGCCCTCAGTCTGGCCCTGATGTTGCTCTACCTGATTATTTGGCTGCTGCTGGGAATCTACTTGATTCCCACATTCTTTAACCGCACCGTCAGATTGATGAATGACGAAATGATGCTGGTGGTTTCCATTGGTTTATGCTTCGGCATGGTGCTTCTGGCCAGCTGGCTTGGATTTTCCACGGCCTTGGGGGCATTTCTGGCTGGCTCTCTTTTGGCAGGTACCCTCCATGCGGAACGGGTTGAGCATCTGACCAAAGGGGTAAAGGATATGTTCGGCGCAGTCTTTTTCCTGTCGGTGGGCATGATGGTAGACCCAGAGATGATTGTAAAATATGCGGTTCCCATCGCAGTCATTACGGTGGTCACCATTGTGGGAAAATTGATTTTCTCTGCATTGGGTATGCTCCTTTCTGGCCAGACTTTGGAAAATTCCATTTCCAGCGGTTTTGCTTTGGCCCAGATTGGAGAATTTGCCTTTATTATCGCATCGCTGGGCACCAGTTTGGGGATTACAGGCGAATACCTGTATCCTATCGTTGTGGCTGTGTCGGTGATTACTACCTTTACCACACCTTTCTGCATCAAAGCGGCTCCTTATGCAGTGGATTGGCTGCAAGGCTGTTTGCCAGAAAAACTGCTTGTTAAGCTGAATCGGTATACCTCTCCATCCCAACAGGACAAAGAGCAGGACAGCGAGTGGTATATCTATATCAAGCGATACTTCTTCCGCGTGGTGGTATACGGAGGTATCATGTTGGCGGCCGCCATTTTAGGTATTCGGATTGTGGAACCGTTTTTGTCAGCCCATATTCCAGACGTTTCTAGCGAAATTCTTACCTGTCTTTTGACCTATATCATCATGGCCATCTTTATCAGGCCTATGCTCAATCTTCATAACAATCTGTTTACCTCTCTGTGGCTGAAACAGATGTCTTTCAGACTGCCCCTGCTGGTGCTCAACGCCATCAAAATAGGTTTGATTGCAGTCATCGCCATGATTCCTCTACGAGTGTTCTTTAACGTGCATTTGGCATGGTTAGCGGTGATTTTGATCGTTGTGTTAGGACTGTTGTCCAAAACCGGCTTTATGGCTACTTGGTATCTACAGCTGGAAACCAGATTTTTAAAGAATTTCAATGAGCGGATTATCAGAAAAGAGGAGAAGGCGGGCCATCATCAGGATTGGCTGGACCGTCAGCTGTTTATCATATCCTTTATCGCCCCTTATGACGGCGATTATTTGGAGAAATCTCTGGAGGAACTGAACTGGGGCGCTCGTTACAACATCTATGTGGTAAAGATTCGCCACAATGGAAAGCATCACCTGTTGCCAAACAGCAAGATGGTTATCCACGAGGGAGATAAGGTCTTTTTAGTGGGCGCAGAAAAAGCGCTGCTCAATTTTTATGCTTTAACAGGATTGGTACAGACCAAACCTCTCCGGACTTTAAAGCAATTTATGGATAGCGATTACCCTGATATTGAAAACGCCCTTTCTGTCATTGCCATTAAACTTCGGGGCGATGAGACTTTCACAGGAAAATCCATTCGTCAGGGGAACTTTAGGGATAAGTGGAAGAGTCTGATCTTAGGCTTGCAGCGAGACGGCTATCCCATCAGTATGCCAGACCCTAATCTGCTCCTAAAGAAAGACGATATCCTTTGGATCATGGGATCCAATAACAGTGTGGGATTGCTGGCCGCCGAATATGTGGATGAAACTGCGGATTAGAAAAAACTGTCTCATTGCATATGCTTTTCTGTTGGTTTATACTTGTGTGCAGGAGGTGCATATTTATGGCGAATGAAGAGAAAAAAGATTTTAACGCAATGTTAAACGATAGCAAGGATATGCCCAAGTTTCAGACCATTACGGATGAAAAAAGCATAGAAAAATACGGCGGAGACAGAATGTATTTTGCGCCGCCCCTGGATTATGACAAAGTAATGCGGCTTGTCCCCTTTGGAAAGCTGCTTACGGTGGGCGCCATAAGGGAATATTTTGCAAAGGAAAGCGGAGCTGATTTTACAGAGCCGATTACAGCTGGAATATTCGTTTCCATTGTGGCATGGGCAAGTTTTCAGAGGAGCGATGATAAAACGCCTTATTGGAGAACTTTGAAGGCCAATGGGGAACTAAACCCCAAATATCCCGGCGGCGTCGAGGCACAGAAGGAGATGCTAGAAAAGGAGGGGCATACCATTATTCAAAAAGGTAGGACGAACATCCGATACTATGTAAAAGATTATGAAGAGGCCCTATTTTTTCTGGACAGGGAATGAGAGGTATGGTAAAATGAAAGCATAGAGTGTGATTTGTTAGCTCAGCTGGGAGAGCGTCTGGGTGACAACCAGAAGGTCGGCGGTTCGAGCCCGCCACGAATCACCAGAGTAAGAGAAAGCAAGGCATTTCAGAGTGAGTGCCTTGCTTTTTTTTTCGCGGATAGAGCAATGTCATCCGAAAATTAAAAATCCTTGATTTTGTATCCAATAAAATCTTAAAAAGTCAACCGAAATTAGAAAAACTGCTCAAAAATGTCCAACACAACTGTTCTATAACCGATGAAAGATGGGGCATGAGAGGTAAATATAGAATATTTGACCCATATTTCGCATTGATTGTTACATAATTGGAAATAATTTACTAAAACAGAAATGCAAATGCGAGAGCGTGGTATACATTTTTTTTGAAAAATTTGATTTTTCGGATGATTTTTCTAAATTATTTGCAAAAAACTCTTGACAGTTGAATATATATTCAACTATAATGAAGAAAAAGAAACAGTTGAATAAATACTCAATCGTAAACGTAAAATAATAAAGGAGGACAACGATGAAAAAGACTTATATTCTTGACGGACTGGACTGCGCTCACTGTGCAGCAGAGATTGAAAACAATGTATCCAAACTGGAAGGGGTGGACAGCGTATCGGTCAGCTTTTTGACTACAAAGATGATCGTAGAAACCGCTGAAGAGCCTACAGCGGATATGGTGAAAAAGCTGAAAAAGACTGTGAAGAAAACAGATCCGGATGTAGAAATGAAGGAAGCATAATTACAGGAGGGGAATGGAAATGAAGAAGCGGATTATCAGGTTATCTGTGGGCGCCCTCATCTTTGTGGCTGCTTTGTTTGTGCCTGCAGAACCCTGGTGGCTGAGGTTGGCTGTATTTTTGGCTGCTTATGGGGTAATCGGATACAAGGTCATATTTAAGGCTGTAAGGAATATCTGTTATGGCAAGGTTTTCGATGAAAATTTTTTGATGGCCATTGCATCCATCGGCGCTTTTGCCATTGGAGAATATCCAGAAGCTGTAGCAGTCATGCTGTTTTATCAGGTGGGGGAACTTTTCGAGGATTTTGCAGTGGGAAGATCCAGACGTTCCATTACGGATTTAATGGACATCAGGCCCGATTATGCCAATTTGAAAATTGGAGATAAGGTAGAAAAGGTGGAGCCAGACCAGGTAAAAATAGGGGACTTGATTTTGGTGCGGCCTGGTGAAAAACTTCCCTTGGACGGCGTGGTCGTAGAGGGGGATTCCATGGTGGATACTGCAGCGCTGACAGGAGAATCGGCGCCGCGGGAGGTCATGGTTGGCAGCCAGGTACTCAGCGGCTGTATCAACTTAAACGGGCTGCTGGTGGTGAAGGTGACCAAAGTCTTTGGAGAATCTACAGTCAGCAAGATTTTAGATTTGGTAGAAAACGCTACGATAAAAAAGGCGAAAACAGAGAATTTTATCACCAGGTTTGCAGTGGTCTATACGCCGGTAGTGGTAATGGCTGCTGTGGTTTTGGCAGTGGTACCGCCGCTTGTTATAGAGGGTGCGGTGTTTACCGATTGGCTCTACCGAGCTTTGGAATTTCTGGTGGTTTCCTGCCCATGCGCGCTGGTTATCTCTGTGCCACTTAGCTTCTTTGGCGGCATTGGCGGAGCATCTAAAGCAGGAGTTTTGATAAAGGGCAGCAATTATCTGGAGGCCATGGCATCGGCAGAATACGTGGTTATGGATAAGACAGGAACCTTGACCCAAGGGGTGTTTCAGGTGGAAAAGTGCCAGCCGGCGGAAGGTTTTACTGAGGCAGAGCTCCTTTACTATGGGGCCCATGTTGAAAGCTATTCCACTCATCCCATTTCCACATCCCTAAAACAGGCTTATGAGGCTGGAAACGGCTTGGTAGACCAGAATAAGGTGAAGAATGTGGAGGAACTCTCCGGTTACGGCGTAACGGCTTTGATAGATGGTAAGCTGGTGGCAGCCGGAAACGGAAAGCTGATGGAACAGAAAAAAGTGGATTACTGTCAAGACCAGATGGCAGGAACTGTGGTTCATGTGGCCATAGACCAGACTTATGCAGGATATATTCTCATTGCAGATAAACTGAAAGAAGATGCGGTATCCGCAGTGGCTGGCTTGAAAAAGCGGGGAATCCAGACGGTTATGTTGACAGGGGACAACAGAGCGGCTGGAGAGGCTGTAGGACAAAAACTGGGTATTGATCAGGTCTATACCGAACTGCTGCCAGATGGTAAGGTGGAAAAGGTGGAAGCCCTTTTGGCAGGAAAATCTAAAAAGGGCAAGCTGATTTTTGTAGGAGACGGTATCAACGACGCGCCGGTTCTGGCGCGAGCCGATGTGGGAGTGGCCATGGGCGGTTTGGGTTCCGATGCAGCCATTGAAGCAGCGGATATCGTGATTATGAACGATGAACCATCCAAGCTGACTAAGATTATGGACATTGCGAGAAAGACCATGGTCATCGTCAAGGAAAACATCGTCTTTGCCCTTGGGATTAAGCTCTTAGTACTGGCGCTTTGCGCTGTGGGACTGGTCAATATGTGGGCAGCGGTCTTTGCCGACGTGGGCGTATCCGTACTGGCCATTCTCAACTCCTTTAGAGCCATGAGAGTAAAAGACCAATAGAATAACAAATAGAATAAGGTATTGACAAACCCTCTTGGAAATAGTATATTGATGATATAGCTGGAACGGCGTTCCAGAAAAATCATAGATACTATTATATGACCAAGGGGGTTTTCATTATGAAGCATAAATTTATCTCAAAGCGTTATTGGAAAGACACGTCCACAGCCATGGGACAGTCCGATGCACTGGCAAAATCCTTTGACGATTGTATCAATTTGAGTTTAGGCGACCCAGATTTGATTACAGACGAAAAGGTTATTGAGGCATCCATGGCAGACGCCAAGGCAGGCCATACCAAGTATACCGATTTCAGCGGCGATCCAGAACTAAAAGCAGCCATCGCCAAGATGTATCAGGAGGATTACGGCCTGACTGTGGATACCAGCGAAATTTTCGTCACTGCCAGCGGATGTCTGGCCATGTACCTGGCGTTGGAAGCCATTTTAGATGATGGCGATGAGGTTATCATTCATGCTCCATATTTTACACCGTACCCACAACAGATTGAGCTGGCCAGAGGAATTCCTGTGGTTTTGGATACGGTAGAGGAAGAGGATTTTCAGGTGAACCTGGACCGGCTTCAGGCTTTGATAACAGAGAGAACCAAGGCCATAGTCATCAATACGCCAAACAACCCTACAGGCAACTGTTTTAGCAGAGAGTCTCTGGAAAAGGTGGCAGCCATCGCCAAAGAGCACGATTTGGTGGTAATCGCTGACGACATCTATGGCGCTTTCAGCTATGCGGAGGAATTTATTCCCCTCATGTCTCTTCCCGGCATGAAGGAGAGAACCATCACCATCAACTCTTTCTCCAAGAATTTTACCATGACTGGATGGCGGGTAGGCAATATCATAGCGCCGGACTTTTTGGTGCAGACCATTCAGACCATCAATGAAAACGTGGTGTTCACAGCGCCGTCCGTATCCCAGAGAGCTGCCATTTACGCCATTCGCGACCGGAAGCGGATTCAGCCGCCTATGATTGCAGAATACCAGAAGAGAGTTCAGTACGCCATCGACAGAATCAACCAGATTCCGAAGATGTCTATCCTTCCGGCAAAGGGAACTTTCTATTTGTTCGTCAATATAAAGGAGACCGGTTTATCCTCTGCTCAGGTGGCAGACCGCATCTTGAGAGAGGCACATGTATTGTCTCTGCCAGGCAATGCCTTTGGCGACTGCGGCGAAGGGTATCTGAGAATGGCCTGTACGGTAGGCGTGGACGTGCTAAAAGAGGCATTTGACCGCATTGAGAAGATGGATTTATTCCGGTAAGTCGGAGCAAGGATGAAAGGGAGAGCATATGGCTCAGAAGGAAAACTATAATACGATTTCCATGATTGAAAAAGCCTGTCAGGTGGTGGAGTTTCTATCGGGAAATAGCGGCGAGGCGGGAATCTCCCAAATTGCAGCAGCCACCGGCCTTTCCAAATCCACGGTGTTTCGTATCCTATATACTTTGCAGGAATGGGAATGGATCGAACGGAACCCGGCCAGCGAGCGATATCGGCTGGGCCTGTTTTTCCTAAAAGCAGGCAAGCAGGTCAGAAATCGTTTGGATCTAAAAACTGTGGCACAGCCCATAATGGAGAATCTGGCCAAGGTAACGGGAGAGACTGTCAATCTGGGCGTTGCCTTTGAGAACAGGGTTTTGGTGGTGCAGAGCGTTTACGGCGAGGCGTCTCTTTTGATTTCCAAGCTAGACCCAGTATTCGAGTTGTACTGTTCAGGCATGGGAAAACTGTTTTTAAGCGCCATGGACGAGAATCGCCTGGCTCGCTACTGGGAGAGCCAAACCTTTGAAAAAAAGACGGTCAACACCATAACCACGCGGCCGGAACTGGAAGCAGAACTGACAAAGATTCGGCAGGTAGGCTACAGTGTAGACAATGAGGAATACGAATACGGACTTTTCTGTTTCGCAGCCCCTGTTATGGACGAAAATGGAGGGCTGGCAGGCGCTATCAGCGTTTCCGGGCCAGTGAGCCGGATGGAAAAGGTGAAGGGTTTGGAGTTCATTAAAGAGTCTGTATGTGCTGCAGCAGCGGAAATAGGAAAGAAGATGGGGTATCAACATGGCTATAAAGATTGAAGAGAGATTGAAGGTCAATCCTCAGAGAACCGCTCTGATCATCATTGACATGGAGAAGGCTTTCGTGGAGCCAGGAGCCGCCCATTGCATTGCCGGCGCAAAATCCACTGTACCAGCGTGTAATGTTTTGGCAGAGGCGGCTAGAGCCGAAGGGATTCCGGTGTTCTGGGTAAAACGGATTTATCGACAGGATGGCAGCGATGTGGAGCATACTCGGTTTTCTGTTTGGGATAAGGGAGGCAGGCCTTTGGGGCCGGACTCCACTGGAATTAACAGCATTGAAGAGCCGGAGGGACTGGTTCGGAAACCAGAGGATTACGTGGTCGTCAAGCCTCGGTGGAGCGGGTTCTTTCAGACAGAACTGGATCTGATACTGAGGAGAAAAGGAATCGACACGCTGATTGTCATCGGAACCACCACTCCTAACTGTGTGCGAACTACCTGCTATGATGCCATTTCCATGGATTATCGTACCATCGTGGTGGAGCAATGCTGTTCCTCCAATACAAAGGAAATTCAGCGAGCCAACATGGTCGATATGGCCAATGTAGGCATCGAGATTGTAGAAAACTGGCCTTTGGAAGTGTAGAAGGTATAGAAGGTTGGGACTGTCCCTTGGGTGACAGTCCCGTTTTTTGATTTGTTGTACAATTTAGATTTTTTTACTGAAACGGCCAACGAAATTACAGCAAAATGTTGGCTCATCTCTTTATAAACAGAAAATATGGAAACATCTTACTTTGAGTCGGATGAGAAAGACAGCCAGATGAGGCCCAGGCCGCTGGCCATGAGAGGCAGATAAAAACTGATTAACCGGCAGAGAATCAGAGCAGCGCCCAGAAGGGGCGGCGGAAAGACCTGCTGAAATACCACGGCAAAGCCCCCTTCCGTAACGCCAACTGCGCCGGGAAGGGGCAGGGCGGACACCGATACATAGAGGAGGGCCTGCAGGGAAAAAATTTCAAGCCATTCGTACCCTGTAAGGCCAAAGCACAAATAGATCAGGTAAGGGATGGAGTGAAAGGCAAGAAGCTGCACCGTAGAAGTGGCCAGCAGCTTGAGGAAAACGGCAGGATGTTTTTTTAAATGGGTGGCCGCCCGACCATAGGAAGCAGCAAATACCAATAGCTTGCGGCGATGGGTCGGGGCCTTAGCAGGCATCAGGCGGCCCAATATAATTAGGACAAAGTGTAGCCCTCCTTTTAACAAGGCATTGGAAAACAAAGCTGCCAGCAGAATCAGTAGCAGAGCCAGGTTAAGTCCCAGACCCAGGAAGAGAAGGTATTTGATTTCAGTCATCATGGCCATCTGATGGACATAAGTGTACACCAGGCCAAAGAGAGCCATAGAAATGGAGACGATCTGAAAACTGGTCAACTCCAGCAAAAGGGCTAGAGAGCCGTGAGAGGGAGCGATTCCATCTTTGTACATAAAATATAGCTGCATGGGCTGGCCGCCGGAGGCGGAAGGGGTTACAGAACTAAAAAAGTAACCCCCCATGGCGTAGCGCCCCATCTGCCGCAGGCCGATGGGGCGGCCCGCCATGGCCAGCCCAGTGGCTATGTTTTTTCCTTCACACAGCAAAAAAAGCCCCATGGCGAAAGCGGCTACAGGAAGAAAGCGCATATCTACGTTTTTTACGGCAGCCAGAAGTTGAGGCAAGCTGTATTCCTTTAGCAGAAGCCAGAGGGTCAGGGACGCTAATGCCAGAAATAGGAGGCCGCCCTTTAAGAGTTTGCCAGTGGGCGGCTTGATGGTTCGGCCGTCGACGCTGGTGGAACTGACAGCTTGACCCTGGGCAACTTGCCCCTGGGCAGCGCGGATGTTTGAAGGGGCGTTTTCAGTATATTGACTCATAGAAAACTCCCTTCTGGTTTTAAAGCATTGCCGCTACAGAGGTTTCCTGTGCTGGAAGCGGAACAGGCAGGCTCATTGGAATTGGTTGGGTTGCCTCCGGGAAGGGGGCGTAGCCCTTTGGTGACCAGCTCAAAGCGGTAACCGTCAGCCAGCCAAAGGGGAAGAACCTGCTTTAGAGCTTGTATGGTGCGGCCAGGCGCGTTGTTGCGGCCCCGGCCGTCGTGGAGACAGATAACAGAACCGCTGTGGGTGCGCGCCAGAAGGCGGCGCTGAATTTCCGTAGCTGACTGGGTAGCCTTCCAATCCTGGGCCATCACATCCCAGTAGACGGGAAACAGATTAAATTCCATGGCCAGAGCCAGAGTGAATTCTCGGGTATGGCCCCAGGGCGGGCGGAAACAGGTGGGTTCCACGCCCGCCAAGTGGAGGGCTGCGATGGACTGACAGAAGTCTTTGCGGGCTGTGGCCGGCGTCATCAGGTAGGCGCTGCGATGGTTATAGGAATGGAGGCCGATTCCGTGACCGGAATCGGCCATCCGCCGCAGAATGTCTGGATTCTTTTTGACGAATTTTCCCACCACGAAAAAGGTGGCCTTGATTTGAAGACTGTCCAGCAGGTCTAAAAGCTGAGGCGTAAACCTGACGCTAGGGCCATCGTCAAAGGTCAGATATAGGATTTTTGATTGAGCCTGAAATGGAGATTGGGCCGGACATGGACTTTCCGCCGCGGTTTGGTTCTGGGCTTGACTTTGCGTCTGACTCTGGGCCTGTACTTGCGCCGCTGACGCCATTGATACCATAGAATTTAACAGCATTTTTCCATCTCCCTTTCCATGTAGTATTCCAGCGGGCCCACGGGGCTGAAACTGGCTTCCAGCTTGGACATGTTGCTTTGCATGGCCAAAAGCCGAGTCTTGTCACGGAACAAAGCCAGGAATTCTGCTGCAATGTCAGCATGCTTGTCCCAAATGATGCGACCGATATTGGCGCTTTCGATGAAGAGCGCGTTGCCCCGTTCCTGCTCTAAAAATGGATGAACCACAAAGAGAGGGGTTTTGGCAGCAATAGCTTCAAAGGTGGTGATGCCGCCAGGCTTGGTGATAATCAAATCAGCCTGCTTTAAATATTGATCCACCCGATTGGTAAAGCCTACCACATGGATGTTTGGATATTTTTCGCGGACTTCCTCTGCCAGACGATGATTCCTTCCAGCGATTAAGGTTACGGAAACAGAGTCCAGACTGTTCATGGTCTTTAAGAGCTGATTGCCGCCAGGAATCAGGCCCAGACCGCCGCCCATGATTAAAACCTGGGCACAGCTGCTTTCCCCAGAACCGTCTAGCCTCTTTTGCGCCTCTTGCCGCGCCTGCACCGATTGTTCCTCTTGGGCCTGGTGAAAGACTTTGCGAACCGGAATACCGGTGACCAGGATTTTGCTAGGCGAAACGCCCCGTGAAATCAAAGCGTTTTTTGTAGACAGGTCCCCGACAAAATACAAATCAGTTTCATCGGCAATCCATTCCTCATGAAGCGTAATATCGGTGATATAGGTATACAGCGGCACCTGGCAGCAACGCCGCTTCTTATAGGCAGAAATGTACTGGCCGCAAACCGGCAAAGTAGCGATGATAAGGTCTGGCTGGTAACGTTCCATGAGACTGTCGATTTTTCGCAGCAAAGCCAGCTTCAGGGGCACATCCCCATATTTTCCCGCCGCCTTGTTAAGATGATTGTAAACCGTGGAACAGCGAGAAACCAGAAAATTAAAACCATGATAAATGACCCGATTCAGCTCTGGAAACAGATATTCCATAAAATCCACAGTGGCAACAGACGCCTCACAACTGGTATCCCCGATGTCCTCTGCAATGGCCTGCGCCGCACTGATATGCCCCATACCAAACCGACCTGTCAAAATCAAAATATTCATATAATACCCCTTTCATATCTCATGTCATATCTCATGCGTATGCATTTTGCCGCCTCCCTGTCCGGCCATGGCCCGCGACATGTCCCCTCAGCAGCATTTTCAGTATACCAGAATGATAAGAGACAAACCTTAATTACCGATGAAGGCCATATTAAAATTTTATATGTAAAATCTTACAATTTTCTTACCCTCAGTGAGCGGCGGGAGTAAAATATATTGTCACTACGTTTTATTGGCCCATCGACAGTGGGATTTTTTGCATAGTCAGCGTTTTTTGTGGTATGATAACCGTATATCATAAAAACGGAAGAAAGCAACCGTTTCGTTTCAGGGGAGGATACTATGGAAGAAAACAATACCATAAAAGAAATTCGTTTAATACCAGACGAGCCTTTTCATAATAACGTGGATCTGGCCATCTGCGATTTTGGCGGGCCGGAAGGCGCGTTAAGACAGAGAGGAAAGATTACCGTGGACTTTGCAGAGGCTGACGTCAATCAGTTGAAAGAACAGGGGATCGATACCATGGAAAAAGCCATGGATTACTACCAGGATAAAATTTATCGCACAGTTCGCAGATATCTGCTGACAGAATTTGCTCTAGTAGCGGATTCCGATCAAAAGAAGGAAGAGGGCGGCATAGACGCCATGGCTGCAAAAGCCGGCGCCGCAGTCTGCGCTGCCGCTGCAAAGGCTACAAACCAGGGCCAGGGAGATATGACGGAATGGATGACCATTTTAAAGATCGTCGCCAACCATATTGGTGAATACTATGAGTCTGTTTGATGCTTATGACCAAGCCAAAACAGCCATTCTCAACCCATGGGACGTCTATGAGCCAGTCAAGGATATGCCGGAAACGGTCATTGTAACCTTTCGGAAAACCATTCTTGACATAGCCAAAACAGATTACGCCGCCACGCTGATAGAGCCCATGGCTGCCGCCCAGCTGGCCGTCCGGCTGCCAATCTACAGGATTGACAGCCGCCAGTGGGGATGGCCGGCGGAAGCAAAAGACCTGGCCATCTACCGCACTGCCATGGGCGCATCGATGACAGTAGCCCATATGGAGGAGGCCATTGCCATGGGCTGCCGGAATTTTGTGTTTTTTGGTTCCTGCGGCGTTTTGGACAGAGAAATTCCAGCAGGGCATCTCATTCTGCCCACAGCTGCTTGCAGGGATGAGGGTACCAGCTATCACTATATAGCTGCTGATAGGGAGGACGCTACTGGAAATTACAGTAAATCACAGTACATAGAGGTGAACACCTGCCTTGAGACGGAGGCAATTTTGAAAGATTTGGGCCTGCCTTATGTAAAGACCAGGGTGTGGACTACAGACGGACTTTATCGGGAGACGCGGCGAAACATGGAGCGCCGCCGTATGGAAGGCTGCGGCGCGGTGGATATGGAATGTTCGGCAGTGATGGCAGCGGCCCAGTTTCGAGGAGTGAAGGCCTATTACTTTCTTTATGCAGAGGATAATTTGGACGCTACCGCCTGGGAACCGAGAACCGCAGGAAAAGTTCCGGCCTCGGCCAGCGAAGCCTATTTGCAGGCAGCCATGGAGATTGGAAGACGGATTGGCTGACATTATCATCAAAGGAAATTGTTGAGATAATGGGCTGATAAAAAGTTTTTGGAGAGACTGTTGCACATGAAGGCGGCGGTCTTTCCTATTTCTCAGTCTCCTCAAGGGCGCTTATCAAAATGTTGTATTTTAGAACGAAATCCATCTAACGCTACACACAATAAAAAAGGCTGCCGCTCCTTGTGACCTTTCGGTCAACTGTGCGACAGCCTTAATTACCACAATTATTTCTGATATAGTTCCCAAAACAGCTCTATTAACTCACCCTGAAAGAAATATTCACCATTATACTTCCATTCCACCTTTCCATCCTCTGGCAGCTGTAAAAGAAATACTGAATTTTCAGATTCTTCGCTATCAATTCGGAAGGATAGTGCCTGTACTTCTACTTCCTCTCCGTCCTTTAAACGAAAGGTGAAGTCGCATGTATAATTGCCATCGCGGTTATCTTCCTGAAAGATTCTCCTGCCAAGCAGTTTGCTCTTATTGATCGTCTCAATAACCCAAGTGATATCCTGCTTATTGGTGATTTCCTTTTCCTCAATCATCACAGTAGAAAGCACAAGGGACTCCACATCTTCAGGGGTCACCTCCAAAATCTTTAAATCCCTATCTGTTATCTTTTCGTACAGAAGCCATGTGGGACCGTATTCTTCCACGCTCTTTCCTATGGTAAATATAAGGCAGAAAATAACGAGGAAGATGAGGATATACAAATCTCTTTTCTTCATGTAAATTAAACTATATATCGGTAAATACTTGCACTTGCCCCATTTGGAGAAACATATGCTACATAATAATTCCCTCCTGATGATGTAGTATTCAACGTTCTATATGTTCCTGTTACTGGATCCATCGCTACCACATATTTAGAAGTTGCATCATTATAACCGTTAATCAAAATAGAATGTCCACTACCATCTGAATATCTAACACTGGAAATCATTGGATTATCTGCATTTATATTATTTTTTATTGTATTAAACGTTGGATTTACATTATATCGTATCGTTGAAACGCCATATTCCTGACTTAAAACCAATCCACAAGTAGAAATATCCTGTGGTGTCATTAAGTCACCAGAATACTTTTTTGCAATTTCTTTCTCGCTCAACACAATATTAGGTTTTCTGTACTGCCCTAGTGAAACGGAAGTACATGCCCAGCAATACTGAGAACCTGAATCTTGCTTAATTCCTCGAACACTAATTACCATATTCGCATTAACAGAATACAAAGATTCTTCGTGCAAAACTAGTTGTTTTTTGATAGTAAAACATGACTTTGCTAAATTAAAATCTTTGTTTAAAACATGTTCCAGGGAGCATAGACTATTTTCCTGAACCTCATTTTCACTTATTTTTTTAAAATCAATGCCCTTGTTAATATAAATAGCCTCTGCATCAATAATAATACAACAACCCGCTATCTCATAATTTTTATTGAGTTCCTCACACAATTCGGTTGTATAATTGACAATAGGCTGGCCAGTCTTCTCATCCCATTTGGCTAATATTAGGCCAACTATTTGTTTTATTTGATTAAATAACGGATAATATTGAATGGAGGAAGGCACAAATTCTCCATTCTGCACCATATAGACTTTCATAGGTTCGCCTAAATAGAGGGGATTTTTTCATCTATTCCCAAATTGCCCCTATTTATTGAAACAAATTGCGCCATATTTTCCACTTCCTCAAAAAGAAGTGAATCAAAATCTTCTTTTAGAGATGTTTCTTCCCCTGCAAATGATGCTGTTCCCTGCAAGATTACCATCAAAGCAACCATTACAATCACTAATAGTCTTTTTTTCATATCAAATGCCTCCTTTTTAAGATAGTAATTAAATATATTATAAATTATATCGTTTTTTCATCCTAACATCAATATTTTTTTATATAATATTCACAATTTAGTCACATAAAAAATTAAAGTGTCCCTCAAAAAGTAGAGTATGAAAAAGTATGGTATCATACCTAATCAGCCTCTACTTTTGAGGGACAGGTTAGAAATCAAAATTTCGGATGACTTCGGAACATTTTATCCCTACTCGCCGGCAGCTTCCAGCTCAGCATACTTGGCGTCGATTTCAGCCAGCTTGCTGACGATTTTAATCTTTTGCGGACAGTGGGATTCGCAGGCGCCGCAGCCGATGCAGGCCTTAGCGTTTGGCTGTATTTCGTTGTATTGACCGGACAGAGAACCCCATATCCAGTGGAAGCCTTTTACAGCGGCCTCGTTGTAGATTTTGAAAATCTCTGGAATTTTAATACCGGCAGGACACTCGAAGCAGTAATTGCAGCCAGTGCATGGAACCAGTATGTCGTTTTTCAGAGTTTTGACAGCCTGGTCGATGGCCTCATGTTCCCCTTGGGAAAGGGCCGGTCTGTTAAAGATTTCAATGTTTTCCTTCATCTGCTGCAGGTTGGACATGCCGGAAAGGGTGGTCAGGATACCCTCTAGTCCATCTACAAAGCGAAGGGCATAGGCTGTATAGCTGGCGTGACCGTCGCCGGCCATCCCTTGGGTGGCGTCTGCCGCAGCTTCATCCAGAATCTTACAAGCATCCTCACTCATTGGGTTTGACAGCATACCGCCCCGGAGGGGCTCCATGATGACAAGCGGTTTATTGAATTCTTGAGCCACCTTATAAATGGCTTCTGCATCCTGGTATTCCCAGTCAAAGTAATTGATTTGCAGCTGGATGAATTCCAGGTCGTCGCCGTACAGGGTGAGAACCTCCCGCAGCAAATCAGCGTCGCAGTGGAAGGAGGCGCCCAGATGACCGATTCGGCCAGCGGCAATCTGCTGTTTTAAATAGTCTACCGCATGAAGTTCTTTGATGGCTGGCCAACATTCCTCATCCACATTGTGGAGGAGATAAAAGTCAAAGTAGTCTACATTACACTTGGAAAGCTGTTTTTCAAAGATACGAGCCACGTCCTCTTCTGTTTTGCAGAGCCAGATGGGCAGCTTATCGGCTAGATAAAAACTGTCTCTTGGATGTTTTGCAATGGCTTTACCGGTGAAAACTTCGGCTCTTCCTTCGTGGTACATATAGGCGGTGTCGATATAATTGATACCGTTTGCCAGAGCATAATCCATCATTTTCTGTCCTTCTTCATAGTCGATCTTTCCTTCGCTGTCCAGGGGCAGACGCATGGTGCCAAAGCCCAGACGGGAGATTTTCAATCCTTTAAAATCGGTGTATTCCATAGTAAATCCTCCTTATGAAACGGTATAATACCGGTGAATTGTCATATCCAGATTATACTCAATTTTCCCTTATATTGCAAACATCTATTTTCTATGTTAGAATGATTTACAATTAGAGGTCCTGGCCTGACGGGGACATAAGCCGCTTTATAGCCAGGGGATAGGGGGATATTTGGAAGGAGGTATTATGAGTGCGATATTCACGGAACTGGTGCGATGGGTTTTCATCGTGCTGGCCGTATATATTTTAGTCCGGTGTATTCGGTCTTTGCTGAAGACCAAGAATCCGGCGGAGGTGTGGGCCTATCTTCACATGGAAATCCTGCGGCCGCTGGCGGACGGTAGGTATGAGCAGGAGGAAATCAGCCTGCCGTTGACCCATTGGGAAAACGTCATTGGCAGGGCCAACAGTTGCGATGTGGTTTCAGGGGATACCACTATCTCACGGAATCACGGAATCCTCATGCGAGATATGGGAGGAAACTGGATTTTTCAGGATCTGGGTTCCAGAAACGGCAGCTATATCAACGAAGAAAAGGTAGAGGAGGCTCACGTTTCTCAGCCGGTGGATTACGGCGATAGGATTCGTATGGGTTTGACTACCTGCACCCTTTTGCCCATCAGCTTAGAGGAAAAGAACAACAATATTCACATGCGCCGAAGCGATACCAGACCCATGTCGGCAGGCCCAACCCTGGCGGCGCTGACTTTATTTCAGTTGCTGACTGCATTTCAGCTGTCCATCGCATTGCCAGAGGAAGCCATGATGGATATTTTCATTGGCTTTGGCGGTCTGATGGCCATCATGTGGATTTATGTAGCAGCGCTGAAATCCATGGGGCAGACAGCCTTTGAGATGGATATTATCGCTTTCTTTTTGTCCACTCTCAGCTTGGCGGTGGTGGCCTCATCCAACAGCGACGCTCTTTTCAAACAGCTTGTGGCAGTGGGCCTGGGAGTGGCGGCTATGTTTGTTATCTGCATCATTCTTCGGAATCTGACCTTGACAAAATCTTTGCGCTGGATTCTTTTGGTGGGGGCTGGGCTGCTGCTTTTGGCTAATCTGGTCTTTGGCAGTTTTGCCTTTGGTGCAAAAAACTGGATTCAAATCGGAGGAATTTCCTTCCAGCCGTCGGAGTTTGCCAAGGTGGCCTTTATCTGGATTGGCGCAGGTACTTTGGATGAGCTGTTTATGAAAAAGAATTTGACCGTGTTCATGATATTTTCAGCCTTTTGTTTCGGATGTTTGGCCGTTATGGGAGACTTTGGAACAGCCATTATCTTTTATGTGACTTTTGTGATTATCGCTTTCCTTCGCAGTGGAGATTTCTCCAAGCTGGTGTTATTTTTGGGCGCTGCTTTAGCAGGAGGATTGATGATTCTCCGCTTTAAGCCCTATATCGCCAATCGGTTTGCCTCCTGGGGACATGTATGGGAGCCGGAGTTTGTGGACGGCGCAGGGTTTCAGCAGAGCAGAGCCATGAGCGCTGCGGCCAGCGGCGGTATGGTAGGCGTGGGAGCCGGAGAGGGATGGCTAGAAAGTGTTCCAGCGGCTGATACGGATATGGTATTCGGTATGCTGATTGAGGAGTGGGGATTGATTATCGCTCTTTTGGCAGTGGCCTGTATGGTAACTCTGGCGGTGTTTGCGGTTCGCTCCATTATGGAAGGTCGTTCCGCCTTCTATACCATCGGCGCTTGTGGGGCCATGTCCATGTTTGTGTTTCAGACCATTCTCAATGTATTCGGCTCAGTAGATTTGTTCCCTTTTACTGGCGTGACATTTCCTTTCGTTTCCAACGGCGGCACCAGCATGATGGTTTCTTGGGCTCTGCTGGCATTTCTCAAGTCTGCCGATACCAGAGAACACGCTAGCATTGCAGTAAAGGCAGGTGAACGGTTATGAAGAAGTTAGAAAAGAGAGGAATTCTCTGCCTGCTGCTGGCGGCTTTTCTCGTTCTGGGTACCGGCGTATTTGCGGTTCGCCTGGGGCTAGAAGGCAGCCAATGGGCATCCTACTACGCCAATCGCCATGTGTTCCATGAAGGAACGCTTTCCGTGGGAACTGTCTATGACAGAAATGGCAGTGTCCTTTTAAAAAACGATAAAAAAGGGCAGCATTATCATGAGGATAGTGCAATCCGCACCGCAAACCTCCATGTGACAGGAGATAAGGCTTCTAACATCGCTACTGGGGCCAATGTGGCCTTTCGGAGCAAAATGATTGGATACAATTTTATCACTGGTACCAAAGGAATCTTTTTTGGCGCTGGCAGAGAGGCTACATTGACTGTGGATGCAGGCATCAACCTGGTGGCCTATCAGGCCCTGGCCGGTAGAAACGGTCTAGTCAGCGTGTATAACTGGAAAACAGGTGAAATCATATGCCTGGTTAGCAGTCCGTCCTTTGATCCCATGGACGATTACGGGGCGGCCAATGCCAAGTCGGGCGCCTATATCAATAAGACATTATCTGCAACCTTAACGCCAGGCTCTATCTTTAAGCTGGTGACCACAGCAGCAGCCATCGAACGGATGCCGGATTTGGACAGCTGGAGTTTTACCTGCGACAGTAGATATGAAATCGAAGGAGGCAGAGTTACCTGCGGTGCGGCTCATGGAACCCAGGATATCCGCGGGGCTTTGACCAACTCCTGCAACTGCGCTTATGCAGCCATTACACGAGAACTGGGGCCAGAGATTTTGGAGTCCTATGTGAAAAAACTGGGCTTGACCGATTCCTATGACATCAATGGAATTAAGACGGCCAAGGGAAGTTTCCATTTTGATGAGGGAGAACTGAACTGCGCTTGGTCGGGTATCGGCCAGCATGAAGATTTGGTCAATCCTCTGTCCATGATGGTCTATGTCGGAGCCATTGCTGGCGGCGGCAGCGCAGCGGAGCCCATTCTCCTAAAGGGAAGCCACAGTGGGGCGGTGGACTTACTTGCAGAGGATACAGCAAAAACTTTGAAGTCCATGATGCGAAACAATGTAAAGGCGGGCTATGGAGATGATAACTTCCCAGGTTTGAAGCTGTGCGCCAAGACGGGAACCGCTGAAGTGGGAAGCGGTAAGCGGCCTCATGGCTGGTTTACCGGTTTCAGCGGACACTATGCCTTTATCGTATGCGTAGAAAACGGCGGCAGCGGCATCGGAGACGCAGCGCCAGTGGCCAATCAGGTGCTGCAAGCCATCAAAAAGGCAGAGAAGGACCAGTAGATGAGTACGGGTTATGGTCTTTTGTATTTTTAAAATGGAATATTGGCCTTGACCCTATACCCTTTGCGCCCATGGCCATGTCAAGAAAAAAAGAAACTGTCAATGAAAAAATCATTAGACAGTTTTCTTTTTTATATCGTTTTTATCCTTCTAGTGCGTCTATCGATTGCCCTGTAACAGCTTCAATGAAACCAATGGCTTGACTTTTGCCGATATGGAAGGTGAAACGCTTTCCGCCGGTCATAGAAACATACAGGTAACCGTTATCGCTGACACCGAATTTCAGTTGCGAACCGGTTGGATTACTGCCAGAGGTGAACAATACCTTGATGTGTCCATCGTTAAAGGAATTGTAACCTGCAGATTCTGCACCAGAGCAATTCAAAAGATAATTCCATGCTGCGCTGTTTACATCAGCCTTATAGGTATGATTGCTGGAATATCCCATATGGGAAACCTGACAACGTACCGTATTGGAAAATCCCGTATTTCCTTCAAGGCCTAAGTCTGAAACCAGAGCGCCTAGAGAAGATGGAGAATAATTGGGATTCGTATACACAAGAGGTTGGGTAAAACCCTCTACATCCAAAGCCACCATGGCTGCAGCTGAAACCTTTTTCACAGTCTTTACCTTAGCGCTGACTTTAGCAGGCTTGGTAGAGGAGGTTCCAGGTAAGTCAACTGTTACCGTTTCAATGGTACTACCTAAAGCGGAAGATGTTCCGGTGGAGTCCACCACATAATTAGTACCGGAAATATTGATAGAGGCAACTTCGCTGGTATTGACAATCTCATTGGTCCATGGGATATCACTGGTACCGGGAGCGGCAGGCGTTACCTTGTTATCCTGTGCGGAAGAAGGCTGATTCCCTGGCTCTGTAGGTTGAGTAGTCGTACCTGGCTTCTGACCGTTGGGTTGCTGCATTGTATTAGAAGGATCGTCTGGATCATCCTTTGGCTCGTTTGATGGTTGCTGATTTTCGTCTTGAGACGGTTGACCATGCTGCTCGCTTCCCTTTTTTCCATTATTTTCATCAGCGGTATTCTCATTGGAATCGGAAGGATTCGTTCCATCGGTCATATCAGTGGAGCCATCTGCAGGATCTTTCTCTTCATCCTTTCCGTGGAAAATTTGTTCCCAGAATCCTGGTTCATCATCCTGCTTGTCTGATTGAGATTTTTCCTTATCATCTGTAGATGCATTTGGGTCAGTTGCAGAATCGGAACCTACCACCTGATTCAGCAGATTCTTTATGGTATTTGGATCGTCTGGATCTCCAGAAGAATCCAACAGAATAACGGTGGATAGGAATACGACCAGGCAGGCAGCCACGGCTGTACTGTAATACAATATGGACTTTTTCTTCTTTTGCGTGTGTTTCTTTTGTCTGCTGGATTCCCGGAAAGGAATCACGTTTTCATTTTCTGTTACTGGGGAAGACGCTTCGGCTGCGATTTTAGCCAGTAGATCCGCAACAACGTCATCTGTTGGCTGCATCTGGGCCTTCATGCTGCGAAATAGATCGTCAGTCATCATAGGCTTCCTCCTTTAATTTTTCTTTCATCATTTCTCGGCCTCGCATGAGCTGCACCTTGACGGTGGATGGTTTGATATCTAGCATTTTAGATATCTGCTCGATGGGTAAGTCCTCAAAATAAAAAAGATGGAGAACAATTCGATACTTTTCGGGAAGGGCTTGCAGCGCTACATAGACTGCGTTCTCTTCCTTGGTCTGAAATTGAAATGAGTCCTCCTCCATCTCGTCCAAAGGCACCGTGCGTTTGCGATAGGTACTATCGACTACACGTTTTGCACAGTTTATGGCGGTTCGAATCAGCCAGGCCTTTCGATGCTCCTCATCATTGAATACAGGCTGCATCCTGAAAAAGATTAGAAATACCTCCTGAAATATGTCGTCGGCATCGTCACGGCTTTTTGTATAAGATAGAGCCACACTGTAAATTGTACCTTTATAACGTTGGATTATGGTCTCAATACTTTCGTCTTGCACAAAAGTATCAGCCATATTTGCCCTCCTTACATAATTAACTCAAAGCTCACCCTTAAAAGGTTACAAAAAATAGAAAAATTTTAAAAATTCTTCATTTCTATGAAATATTCTCACAAACATGGTAAAATAAATACATTCCATAAACCATTTTATTATAGCAAAATTTTCAAAATAAGACAATGCGGAGTTTAAGGATTTTGTAAGAAACGACATTGCCACTTCGTAATATTTCGATTTTATAGTTAACAATGTCAGAGGAAATACCGCTGACAAGGATTGGAGGAAACCATGACAGAAAAGGTAGAGAGAGACGTGTTTAATATTCTGGTATGTGATGATGACAAGGAGATTGCAGGGGCCATAGAGATTTACCTGCGAAACGAGGGGTATCGTGTTTTCAAAGCATACGACGGGTTTCAGGCGCTGGAGACGGCAAGACGAGAAAGTCTTCATCTCATTATTATGGACATCATGATGCCCAATATGGATGGCGTACAGGCGACTATGAAAATCCGGGAAGAAAAGAACATTCCTATTATCATGTTGTCGGCCAAGTCAGAGGACTACGATAAGATTACAGGCCTGAACGTAGGGGCTGACGACTATGTAACAAAACCTTTCAATCCATTGGAACTGGTGGCCAGGGTCAAGTCCCAGCTCAGAAGATTCACCTATCTGGGAAGCATGACCAAGGCACAGATGACGGGCGTTTACGAATCAGGGGGACTGGTCGTAGATGATAATGAAAAGCGGGTAAGCGTGGATGGAGAAGAGATTACCGTAACGCCCATCGAATTCGGTATTTTAAGACTACTGACAGAACATGCAGGCAGAGTCTTTAGCATGGACCAGATCTATGAAACGGTCTGGCAAGAACCTGCCTATAATCCAGAGAACACGGTAGCTGTCCATGTGCGGCGTATCCGTGAAAAAATTGAAATCGATCCAAAAAATCCAAAGTATTTAAAGGTGGTGTGGGGAATTGGATACAAAATTGAAAAATTATGATGAAGGCAGCGGGACAAACGAAGCAGTAGCGACAGACAGGAATCCGCAGTTAAAGACCAACGCTGGAATATATGGGTTTTGCTGGGTAGGATGCGTTATATCCACAGTGCTGACAGGCATTTGCGGCAGTATCCTTGCAGCGTTTTCTACCATATATAGCTATAGTGTCTACCCAGAGGGAACGGTCGGTTATTTTGATGAGAGTGGGCAATGGATCAGCTGGGAGACTAAGTGGGAAGGCGCTCTATTTCCACCAGATGGAAGCAACATGAAGGAAGCTATGCTTTATACAGGTGTGGTTTTCGTGGTTTTGATGCTTGCGGCTCTGGCCTTTTTAATTGCAATGATGGTGCAGACCGGCAGAGTAGGTAAGAATCGGGAAGACGGTATTCGTCTTAACTGGTTTGACCGTATCTGGTCGGAAGTTCATCTTGCCATTGGATTTACCACAGGCACATTTTTCTGTTTGCTCCTTACGATGATTTATGAAATATGGCCTTGTGAAAATTGGTTTGGTCTGTTTGAGTCAAAGTATTCCGATACAGAGTATTTCGGGATACCTAATAATTGGGTAATCGGATTTGTTTGCATAGGTTTAATCACATTTGCTTTTATGACCTGGGCTTGTCTGATTTCGCTGGTAAAGAAGCTAAAGGCCAGGCAGTTCTGGGAGAAATCTCTGCTGGGTGGTATTTGGCTGTGGTTTTATAGAACCATTAAGAATAGCGATAGGATGACCCTTAAGGTGATTTGCGGCTGCTTGGGCCTATGTTTTCTAGCCTCTTTTTGGGACTGGACCGGATACTGGTGGGGACCCCAGGCTGTGATATTCCCGTTGATTGCAGTTGGTCTGATTTTAGCTGTGGTGCCGAAACAGACAGCTAAACTGAAAGCAATCAGAAACGGCGTCGCCCAGGTTCGCAGAGGAAATCTATCCTATAAAATCCCTGTTGACCAGGGTAGGGGGGGCGCTATGGGTGTTTTTGATAAATTGGCAGAGGACATCAACGGTATTTCAGAGGCCCAAAGCATTGCGGTACAGAATGAACTGAAGACGCAGAGAATGAAAACAGACTTAATCAGCAATGTATCCCATGATTTAAAGACACCGCTGACCTCAATGGCAGCCTATATCGATCTGCTGAAACAAGAGGGACTTGACAGCCCCAATGCGCCAGAGTATTTGGACATCATTGACAGCAAGACCCAGCGGCTTAAGGCGCTAACAGAGAATCTCTTTGAAGCAGCCAAGGCTTCCAGTGGAGCCATACCGGTTAATATGAGCGACATTGATTTGCTGGCTTTGGTCAATCAGAGTTTGGCAGAGATGGAGGGAAAGCTGGCGAATAGGAATCTGTCGGTTATCGTAAAGAATCAATGCGGCGACGAATTTCATGTGATGGCAGACGGTCAGCTCTTATGGCGAGTCATCGAAAACCTCCTTGGAAACGTGAGCAAGTATGCCCTAGACAGTAGCCGCGTGTACATCAATATCAGCCGATTGACATCGAAGCGACCTAATCGCGCCAACAGGATTTTGTTGGAGGTAAAAAATATCTCTAAGGAGCAATTAAATATTTCTGCTGATGAATTGATGGAGCGGTTCAAACGGGGAGATGAATCGAGAAACACGGAAGGCAGTGGTCTGGGCCTGGCTATCGCCAAGGATTTAATGCACCTGATGCATGGAGATTTTGAAATTGCTGTTGATGGCGACCTGTTTAAGGCCTGTGCCGTTTTAGATGAGGCAGGAGAGAAAGCAGATGCAGAAAGAGACAACGGCGGCAGGAGAGAAACGATGTGGGAAGAACCTTCATGGGAAACTTCTTCTGATAGCGATGACATGACAGCAGAGAATACTGTGCGCCCTAAGGAAAAATTTCCTGAAAAGGCAAAGCGTATGGGCAGCAGTATCAAAGAGAGCATTGACCATATGCTTCACAGCGGATTTTGAGACAGAAGGGCAGTCATGAGAGACTGTCCTTTTTTTCATTGTAAAATTCAGCTATTTATGCTAAAATTATAATATATGGCAGGAGGTGATTTCAATCAGTCAGAATGAAAATCGAAAGTTGAAAATTCTCATTGCAGACGATTCTGAAATGAATCGAGCAATCCTAGCGGATATGCTGGGAGACGAATATGAAATTATAGAAGCAGAAAACGGAGTAGAGGCAATATCCATGCTCAGCATTATGGGTAATGAACTTTCTATTATTTTACTAGATATTGTAATGCCCCAGGCCGATGGATTTGAGGTACTTAAGGCTATGAATCAGCATCGCTGGATTGAAGATATTCCGGTGGTCATGATTTCGGCGGAAAATGCGCCGGATACCATTGAACGCGCTTATGAGTTAGGCGTGTCGGATTTCATATCTCGTCCATTCGACGCTATGATCGTGAAACGGCGTGTGGTGAATACCATTCTTCTTTATGCAAAGCAGAGAAAATTAGTAGGCCTTGTGGCAGATCAGATATATGAAAAAGAGCGACAAAATAATTTAATGATCGATATCCTCAGTCATATCATGGGGTTTCGTAATGGTGAAAGCGCTCAACATGTTCATCATGTCCGCATTTTTACTGACCTTTTGGTAAAGGATTTAATGAGAAAAAAGGCGGATTTGTCTTTAAACTTGTCTAACATTTCTAAAATTAGTACAGCTTCGGCCCTTCATGATATCGGTAAGATGGGTATTCCAGAAGAAATCTTAAACAAGCCGGGGAAACTTACGGCAGAGGAATTTGAGATTATGAAAACCCACAGCATGATTGGCGCTCAGATGCTTCGTGAACTTCCAGTTTACAATAGCGAGCCCCTGGTAAAGACGGCCTATGAGATATGCCGCTGGCACCATGAGCGATACGATGGCGGTGGTTATCCAGATGGTCTAAAAGGAGATGAAATTCCCATTGCCGCTCAAATTGTGGCTTTGGCAGATGTGTATGATGCACTGACCAGCGACCGCAGCTATAAAAAGGCATTTTCCCATGAACAGGCCATTTCGATGATTTTGAATGGAGAGTGCGGCATATTCAATCCAGTTTTATTGGAATGTTTAAAAGAGATAGACGAGACACTCCAAAAAGAGACTGAGAATCGCACATTGTTCCAGACCAGTCAGAGAGAGATTCAAAATGTGGCAGAGGAAATGCTGCAGCATAGGGAGCTTAACGCCTCAGAGAGAACATTACAGCTTCTTGAACAGGAGCGGATGAAAAATAGCTTCTATGCAACTTTGACCCATGACATTCAATTTGAATGTACCGCTGACCCATCTGTGATGACCATATCTGCATGGGGAGCAGAAAGTCTGGGACTGGATGAAGTTATCATGGAGCCTTTAAATAATCCAAAGATGCAAGCTGTTCTAGGAGAAAAAGGAATTGAGACTGTGGTGCAAGCTGTCTCTCATACAACGCCGGAAAATCCTGTGTCCAAATGGGAATGTCAGCTTTCCTGTAAAGGGGAAATGAGATGGTTTCAGATTGCAATCATGTCCATGTGGACCAGGGACGAGGAGCCGGTATACACCGGTATTATCGGAAAAGCCATTGACATTCATGATTCCAGAATGAAAATGGATACTTTGGAGAAGATGGCGACTCACGATCCATTAACCGGTCTGTTTAACCATGCCCATGCTAAGAAGAAGATTATGGAGAGAATGGCAGAAAATCATAAGGGACAGTTTGCGCTGGCCATTATCGATTTAGACTATTTTAAGTCCGCCAACGATAAGTATGGACATATGTTTGGCGACCAGGTTCTGATCTATCTTTCGGATTTGATTCATCAAAGTATCCGAAGCAACGATATTGCAGTTCGCGTGGGCGGCGATGAATTTCTTGTATTTCTTGACTATAAGTTTGAATTGGAGCCAATCATAGAAAGAATTTTTGATTCCATCTATGGAAAGCAATATAAGGATTTTCGTATTTCCATCAGTATGGGTGTATCTCGCAGCCCTTGGCATGAGAATATCAATTATGAAGAGTTGTTCCATCAGGCGGATCAGGCATTATATTCGGCCAAACAGAATGGAAGAGGAAAGTTTTTCTTTTATGATAACTCTATGGACGATGCACTATCTGCTATTTCCAATATAGAGGGAAATGAACAGGACAAAGCCACAGAGGTGTAGCAAGAGAGGAACGATGGAGGTTTGAATATAGGCTTACATAAAGGAGAATAAATATGACGTTAAAAGAATGTTATGCAGCCCTTGGCGGCGACTATGAAGATGTGGTTTTAAGGCTTCGCAGCGACCGTATGATTCAAAAATTTGTGTTTAAGTTTTTGGATGATCCTAGCTATGGTCAGCTTTGTCATGGCATAGAAATCAGGGATCGGGAAGAGGCTTTTCGTGCAGCCCATACGATTAAAGGGGTTTGCCAGAACCTTAGCTTTACCAAGTTGTATCGGTCCAGCAGCGCGCTGTGCGATGCTTTAAGAAATGATTGGGGAGCAGAGGCTGATGATTTAGTTAAACAGGTTCATGAAGATTATGAACTGACTGCAGGTGTAATTCGTGCCTTTCAAGAGGAGATGGGAGAATGAAGAATAAGACGACGCGCTTTTTAATCGCTAGCGTGCTGTTGGCCTCCCTTGTATGTGTCGGGCTATTTACCATGTTGGCTTCGTTTATGAATAGCTCCAGTTCTAAAGCCATAAGCGAGGTAGGAAAAACCTATATGCAAGGTATGAGCGAGCAGATTTCTCTCCATTTTGAGACTGCCATCAATCTGCGATTACGTCAGGTGGAATCCATTGTGGAGGAAGTGCCAATGGCAGAAGACAGTGGATTGGCTCATGATATGGTACAAGAGCAACTGCGAAGTAATGGAAAGGCTTGCGATTTTAATTATTTGGGATTGGTTTCAGAGCAAGGCGATTTTGAGATGGCCTATGGGGAGAAACTAAAAATTATCGATCCGGAATCCTTTTTAACGTCGATGAAAGAGGGTAAGGAAAAGGTTGCAGTGGGAACGGATTTGCATGGAAATAAGGTGATCTTATTCGGTGTTCCCGCTCAATATTGTATGGAAGATGGTTCCCTTGCTTTGGCATTGGTTGCCGGTCTACCTGTGGAGTATATTACTGATACCTTGTCTCTCGATATAAATGATTCCAAGGTGTATTCCTTTATCGTAAAACAGGATGGGTCTTTTGTAATTCGTACCAACGGCGCTTTCCGCGAAAACTACTTCGAACGGGCAAGGAACATGTACGAAGATACAAAGGATGGAACCGTGGAGTCCTACATTCAGGAGATGGGAAAGGCCATGGAAGAGGGAAGAGACTATTCCAGGCAAATTAGCGTTGAAGGAAAATTGCGTCATGTTTATTGTACAAAGCTATCCTATTCGGAATGGTATCTGCTTACCTTCATGCCTTATGGTACCTTAGATGCGACCATTGACCATTTCAGCCATAATTGGGGTTTGGTCTCTGTTTTGGGGTGCGCGATTGTATTGGGAATTTTGCTGATTATCTTCCTGATCTATTTCCGTATGACTAGGCGTCAAATGTGTGAATTATATAAGGCGCGTACAGAAGCAGAGCATGCAACCCAAGCGAAAAGCGAGTTTTTATCCAACATGAGCCATGACATTAGAACACCGATGAATGCCATTGTGGGAATGACAGCTATTGCTATGGCCAATGCGGATGATATGGGACAGGTGCAGAACTGTCTGAAAAAGATTGCCCTATCCAGTAAGCATTTGCTGGGGCTCATTAACGATGTTCTGGATATGTCCAAGATAGAGAGTGGGAAAATGACCTTGTCCATGGATTTAGTTTCTCTGCGAGAGGTTATGGATAGTATTGTCAGCATTGTTCAGCCGCAGACCAAAGCAAAACGGCAAAAGTTTGATGTATTCATTTACGATATTATATCGGAAAACGTATACTGTGATGGTGTCCGGCTGAACCAGATTTTGCTAAACATTTTATCTAATGCTATTAAGTTCACCCCTGATGAAGGAAAGGTTGAAATCTCCCTTCACGAGGAGCCGGTGGAGAATTCAGAGCAGAAGGTTCGTGTCCATATTCATGTGAAGGACAGTGGTATTGGTATTGCGCCAGAGTTTAAAGACAAGATATTTGATTCCTTTAGCCGCGAAGAGACCCGCGTTCGGAGAACAGAGGGTTCTGGACTTGGTATGGCAATTACCAAGTATATTATAGACGCCATGGGTGGAACCATTGAGATGGACAGCGAGTTGGGAGTTGGAACCGAGTTCCATGTAATCCTAGAGTTGGAAAAAGCCGATACGCCAGAAGAGGAAATGGTATTGCCTCCGTGGAATATGCTTGTGGTAGACGACGATGAGCAGTTATGTGAAAGCGCTGTGGTATCGCTGAAATCCTTTGGCGTTAATGCAGAATGGGCGTTGGATGGTGAAACTGCCCTAGAGATGGTGGAAACGAAGAAAAATAGCCCAAACAGTTATGAGGTTATTCTATTGGATTGGAAACTGCCGGGAATGGATGGTATACAGATTGCGAAAAAAATCCGCAGCCAGCTGGAAGATGATGTGCCAATTCTTTTGATTTCTGCCTATGACTGGAGTGAGATTGAAAGGCAGGCCAGAGAGGCTGGAATCAACGGCTTTATTTCCAAGCCACTGTTTAAGTCCACGCTATACTGCGGTCTTCGTGCCTATGCTGGAGAAGGTGAGGAGTTAGTCCTGAATTCGGTGATAGAACCAAAGGTAGATTTCAAAGGCAAGCGAATTCTTGTAGCTGAGGATAACGATTTAAACTGGGAAATCGCAGAAGCGCTTTTAGAGGATTTAGAGCTTACTCTTGAGAGGGCTGAGAATGGGCAGGAATGTGTAGACAAATTTAAAGAGACAGAACAAGGGTATTATGATGGCATTTTGATGGATATTCGGATGCCGATTATGACTGGGTATGAAGCGGCGAAAGCGATTCGTGCCATGGATAGAGAGGATTCTGATTTACCGATTATAGCTATGACGGCAGATGCTTTTGCAGAAGATGTGGAAGCGGCTTTGCATAGCGGTATGAATGCCCATGTATCCAAACCTATTGACATCAGGGAGTTACAGCGACTTTTGGAAAAGTTCATAAAGTGACGAATATGGGATATTGAAAAAGGCGACGGTTTGCAATCCGTCGCCTTTTGATTTATTTACCTTATTAACCCAATCGCCGTTTCATCTGTTCCTGATTATCTGCATAGTGTAAGGCTGTTTCTGCTGTGATTTTACCCTCCTGATAAAGGGTGAGGATGGATTGATCCATGGAAAACATGCCTTCTCCGCTGCCAGCAGCGATAGCATTGTCGATCTGATGATTTTTATTATCGCGGATCAGACTGCGAATCGCATTGTTCATGTGCATAACCTCAAAGGCTGGCAGTAAACGATCATTTGTACCAGGAATTAGTTGTTGGGAAACTACAGTTTTCAACACCATACTTAGTTGGGTTCGCACCTGACTTTGTTGTTCGCTAGGAAATGAGTCAACAATACGGTCAATGGTGTTGACAGTTCCCTTTGTATGCAGGGTTGCAATAATCAGATGACCGGTTTCAGCAGCAGTCATGGCCGTACGGATGGTTTCGTGGTCCCGCATTTCTCCTAGAAGGATGACATCTGGAGATTGCCTGAGACAGGCCCGTAGGGCAGACAGATAATCGCTTGTATCGATGGAGATTTCACGTTGGCTTACGATACTGCGATCATTACGGTGTAAGTATTCGATGGGGTTCTCCATGGTAATAATATGACATTCCCTGGTATGGTTGATTTGGTCAATGATACAGGCTTGGGTGGTAGATTTTCCACTTCCAGCCGTACCAGTGACGAGAATGAGACCATGGCTGGCGTCGGATAATTCCATGACCTGGGAAGGAATTCCAAGGGATTGCCAGTCTGGGATACCAAAGGCCACAACCCGCACGACAGCGGCCATAGAGCCGCGCTGACGGTAGGTATTTACACGGAATCGGGCCAAACCTCCTACAGAGAAGGAAAAGTCATCATCTCCACAGGCAAGAAAGTGATCCATAGGTCGCGCGGCCCTGGCGTAGATGTCGGTAATGAGTTGCTGCGTATCTTCGGGAAAGACTTTTTTTTCACTGAGAGGGCGAACACACTTGTCCAGTTTTACGCAGACGGGACCGCCGGCCACAATGAAAAGATCGGCGGCATGCATATCTACGGCTTGTTTTAAATAGTCCAGTAATTCGGTCATATGATTACCTCCAACTCGTCTTGTTCTGCTTGGATTTCAGCTTCAGGTCCACCCCACACAGGAAGGCGGTCGTCGATTTCCACATCTCTGCATGACTCCACCTGCCAGCGTAGCACTGAAAATTGGGCGCCATCAAATTGGAGTGTGACAGCCAGTTGCTGTGTGTCTGATATGGAACAAGTATAAGTATATTGATCTCCATTTATCGTTACACAATCAGGCGCCTGTCCGTCGCGAAGCTGAGCCAGGATTTTTTCGGCTTCAGCGTCTGCTGCATAATAGCCGGCAATCGATTGGGCTGAAGCTTCGCTGAGCTTACTGTCAGCACGAACTGTCGATAGGCTTAAAAGAGAAAAGACCGTAAGACAGAGCACCGCAAATATGACCAGCAGAGAAATACCCCCTATTGCAGGCGGAGCGAAGGAGGAATGTTGTTTGTTACGCATTTTCATTCACCTCCAACTTTTGCCAGGAAACCGGCAGACGAAACAGTTCATTTCCTTTCTGGTCGCAGACTGTGATTTCTGCGCTGTTTAAATAGGTCAGGTCACTATCGGTATAGAGGGCTTGCAGTGTATATGCCGGTGTATGTTCCCCAGCGGGCTGCCAATCTGTAGTATAATCAATGATATAGGCAACACCTTGTTCAGCTGTAGAAGCGTCCATCTGGGCAAAGTATTCCTCTGCATAATCGCCTTTGAGGGCTTCAGCTGCCTTTTGCGCTTCCACTACGGCATGGTCCCGAGCAATGCTTTGTTTAGAAATAGAATCGCTCACAATGAATGCTCTGAGGCATAACGCAGCGGCCAGAGCAAATACCAGAAGCATAATCATCTGTTCAATCAGCATCAGGGGCGCTTTACTCTTCATAGCCTACCTCCTTTCCACTGCGAAGGGTGAGCTGCATGAAGGATGGAGTATCATCCTCATGAACCCAGTCGATTCTTAAAATCTGGTCGTGAATACTTAAGGTAAGACCATGTATGGGCATGATAATTTCGCCGTCTGCCGGAGCCATTTCGTTTCTATCAGAACAAAACAACTCTTTCAGATAGCCTTCATCATAGTAAATCAAAGTAAAATAAGTATCGCCATCAAAGTCGTGGGCAAGGGAAAGGGCGTCTCCATCGCCAAAATCCACGATAGATACGCTGTCTGCAGCATCGGCTTGACGCACTTGAGTGGTTATATACTGCTCACAGATACGATGGTCATAGGCCGTCTGATCTGCCTCGGTCAAATTGTGGTATGCATCCGCGCCAGTGAGTAGAACTATCAGTAGACATACCGCAAATACGCCGAACAACAGAAGGGCGATGAGACCTTCTAAATGATTCTTTTGTATTTTCATGGGTTATTCTCCAATATTGTAATATCTGGCATCAAGTTATCTGCAATCATCATGTAATGAACCGTGTAACGGGTCTCATCGATCTGAATACCATAATATTCTTTTAGATATTCCAGATTGGGAGGATATGCGCCCTCAGAAGCATAGCAGGCCACACAGCTGCGACGAATGGCCTCTTGAAGTTGCTTGAGATTCTCCTCACTTCGGCCTGCGTTTAAGCTGTTTGTAGCAGTGGCAAAACATAGAAGAACGGCAACTGCTATGACTGGAAGCAATAAACCTCGTAAAAGTCCGCCCCAGGCGGCATGTTTTTTTCTCATGGCCCATCACCCGATTGCTGACATGATATGCATTAGCGGCAACATAACGGACAACAGAATCAGGCCGACCAGAAGGGAACAGATCAGCACCAAGGCCGGTTCAATACGGCTCACCAGATGTTCAATGGCATATTCACTGTTATCTGATAAATCGGAAGCAATCTTTTCAATGGTAGTATCCATAGCGCCGCTTCGCTGCCCCAGTTCCAAAAGTCTACAGGAGGAGGCTGGAAGAAGTTTACTGTTTTCCATAGAAGAGGCTAAAGTTTGTCCCTCATCCAGAAGAGAGCGGCATTTTAAACAGCGCTGTTTAGCCGCTGGGATGTCTGAAAGCAGGTTGGCGGATAACTCCAGGGCTTCCTCAGCTGTTAGACCACTGGAAATTCCCATGGCAAAGGCCTGGATAAGCCGCGCTGTATTTAGCTGGGAGAAGATACCCTTGTCTCCGCGGTTGTTTCTCCAAATGCCCAGGACCTTCTCTCGGAAAGAGTCAAGGGCAGCAAATAATATGAGAAATATCACTACAATCGCCAGGATTCCCCATAATATTGGCATGATGTCGTCAAGCCAGCGTCCCAGGACTAAAAGACCGCCACCCACGCCAGTTAGCTGACCGCCTAAAGAGGCATACACATCATCAAAGATTGGAAGCACCTTGACTAAAAGTACACCGATGACAATGAGCATAAGAACCAGCATAATGGCAGGATATAAGAAAGCGCTGCGTATCCGCTGATTTAGCCGCATACGCCGTTCATAGTAATGGGAAAGTGAGACGAGAGCTTCTTCTGTACGGCCAGCGTGTTCACCCACGTCAATAAGACCGCAAACATATGTAGGAAAATATCCGCTCTCCCGCATACAGGCGGAAAGGGAAGCACCCTCGTCGGCCTTTGCAGCCATATCCTTTAAGATTTCTTGATACTCTGTCTCTTCGGAAAGAAGAGCCAGAGCATCACTCATACTAACGCCAGCATGGAGCAATAGAGACAGTTCCAAGGTTAGCGAAGCAATCATTTCATTGGAAAGTATTTTTTTCTTCATAGCCGTTTCCGTCCTTTGATTTGTATTTGATTAACAAAGTTAATAGAGATACTTGGCGCTATAGTTTTTGCCATTGCCCACAAATTTCTGAATGGATTTACTATTTTTGCCGGAGGAAATAAAGGTAGGATCCATACGCTGCCATGAGGTACCATCAAAGTAAATAGCGCCGTCGATCCAACCGGTCTTTTTGCTATACACACTGATCCAAGCATGATAAGCGCTGCCGGCATAACCGACTACCAGCTTGCAGGGAACTCCTTGACTTCGAAGCATACCTGTCATCAGAGCAGCATAGTCAAAACAAATTCCTTTTTTCTTTTTTAATACGCTATCCAAATCTGGAAGATAACCAGACTGAACATTTTTTGCCTTTTTGGTGTCATATGTCAGGTTTTTTACTACATAGTTATAGATTTTTTGAACCTTTTTCAACACGTCCTTTTCCTTTAGACCAGAAGTCAGGCTGGCGGCTTTTTTTATAGTATTTTTCGCGTCTGCGTAGTCCACATATTGGTTTGGTCGAATAAACGGTGCAAACTCATCCTTTAACTTCACGCTGAAGCTGGCGGAAAGAACAGTGGAATATTTGTTTCCAGAAACGTTTTCAAAAACGGTTACTTTGTAGGTTCCGTTTCCATCGGATAGAGGGAAGGTGGTCCACTCCTTCGGCTCAATGTTATATGTGTAGGTTGTGCTGGAACCAGTAACCTGACTCTTTAGTCGTTTAGAAGTGGATTCGGTGAATTTGACCATGACATAACCATCGTCTGTATTGGAATAGTCAATGATAGCTTGCGAGTTTTTCTTTACATGAGTACCAGAAGCCACGGGTTTTAAAATGTCCGGAATGGACGGAGATTTTGCTAAAGCCATAGGTTCTGCTTCGATGAGTCCTATTTCATCTTCACTATTGATAAGCTGCGTCTGTTCGATGTATGGGATATCATCGATCATGATGCTGCTTGAGGCAGCGTTTTGACCGCAGGAAGTAAGAAGCAGCAATATCAAAAGGATGGAAAGCATTTTTTTAATATGCATAAAAGTTACCCCCTTAATGAATGTTATGCAGAAAATATGCTTTGTGATACTCATACCCACAGATGACACAAGCATATAAATCCAAGTTTCAGTATAGCATAATCGCCATAAAAATGAAAGGATTTTTTATGAAGGAAGAGACAGCTGGGAATTGCAGGAAGGGACGATCTGGTGTATAATAGACATAATGGATTGCGGTGAAATTTTGGAAGACGATTATGCCCAGAAAGCCCCATCCAGAGAAAAGGAAGAAAGAGAAGGCAGACGATATACAATGAAAGAAATTTTTGTAAAGGAATTAAAAAAGGATCAGGAGATCATAGATTTTTTTATCGTAAAATCAGTAGCCATTAAAGTGGGTTCCAATGGAAAGCAGTATTTAGATTTGACGCTTGCTGATAAGACGGGAGATATTTCAGGAAAGAAGTGGGATGTGAGCGACGGCGAATATCCTGCGTTGATCGATATCAAGGAGAAGGATATTGTAAAGATTAAGGCCATTGTTACTGAATGGGCTGGACAGCTTCAGCTTCGAGTGCAGAGAATCAGAAAGGCAGCGGAGCAGGACCAGCAGAAACTGTCGGATTTTGTAAAGGCGGCTCCAGAGGATCCGCAGGAGATGTATGACTATATTTTGAGGGCGGCGGAAAACTTTGCTGACGAGGAGTTGAGAGCCCTGTGCGTCAAGGTTTTGCAGGATAACTACCAGAGGCTCCTCTATTATCCGGCAGCTTCCAAGAACCACCACGCAGAACTGGGCGGTCTCCTGTATCATACCAAGCGGATGCTCATGACTGGTGAGAGAGTTTGTCAGGTTTACACCAACTTAAAGGAGGATTTGGTGCTGGCAGGAGTGATTCTTCACGATATGGAGAAACTCAATGAAATCGAGGCTGATGTGGATGGTATGGCCAGCGGTTATTCCTTTGAAGGCCAGCTTCTCGGTCATATCATTCAAGGGGTAAAATCCATCGACCGGATGGCTATGGAACTGGGCATGGAGCGGGAGAAGGCGCTCATGTTGGAGCATATGATTTTGGCCCACCATTATGAACCGGAGTTTGGAAGTCCTAAAAAACCTCTGTTTCCGGAAGCCGAGGTGCTTCACTATTTGGACATCCTCGATGCCAGAATGTTTGATATGGAGGATGCTCTTACGGGGACCCAACCAGGGGAGTTCAGCGACCGCATATGGACCCTGGATAACAGGAAACTATACAAGCCGAAGGGAGATATTCGTTAACTGCCATGGATCAATGGGCCTATCGTGTGGAAAACAGCATTACGAGAATTAGCCAGGTCACTGATGAAGTGACCTTGTTTTTCCGACGGCTGGGATTTTCCAACTACTATATCATTAAAATATTCAATCTGGTAGGGGAGGCGTCGGTGGCGCTGACGGAGGACAATCCTTATTGGCTTTTGGAGGAATTTCCGCGGATGGGGTTTCACAAGGTGGATGAAGCGGCCTGCCAGTTGGGAGTCAGCAGAGAGAGCGAGTATCGCATCGGCAGTGGGATTCGCTTTTGTCTGAGAAGCTATGCAGCAGAGGGGCACAGCTATGCGCCGGTGGGGGAACTATGCGAAAGTGTGGCCAGGTATTTAGATTTGCCTGAAGAGTTGGTACGGGATGTCCTTGAGGATATGGCCCTGATGGGCAAGATGCAGCTGACCATGCTGGAGGGCAGTCAGGTGGTCTATTTCTATGCTTATTACAAGGCGGAATGTCTCATCTGCGGGAAGTTGGCCGACTTGGCAGATTTGCCGGATTCCAACAAGCTGGTGGGAGCGTTATCTGCTAAGAATGTAGAGTTTTTTATTGGCAAAGCAGAAGCGGACAGCGGAATTTTATTGTCAGAGGAGCAGAAGGAGGCAATCCGAGGCGCTTTAGAAAGTGGCGTTTCCATCATTACCGGCGGCCCAGGTACAGGAAAGACCACCATCGTTCGGTCGATTTTAACGATTTTACTTGAGTGTGGAAAGAAGGTAGCCATGGCAGCTCCTACAGGCAGGGCGGCCAAACGGCTGATGGAGACCACGGGCCGCTACGCTTCTACGGTTCACCGATTGTTGGAATACTATTACGATGAAGAGGTTCATGCTATGGCCTTTGGCAAGAACCAGGCGGATCCGCTGGATTTGGATGCGGTGATTGTCGATGAAGCATCCATGCTTGATCTGATGTTGGCCGGAGCTCTGTGCGATGCTTTAAAGCCGGGAACACGTCTGATTCTAGTGGGCGATGCGGACCAACTACCGTCAGTAGGGGCTGGCAATGTGTTGGAGGACTTGATTCGCAGCGAATATTTCTTTACAACCCATTTGACGGAAATTTTCAGACAGGCTCAGGAAAGCAACATCGCGGTGGGAGCTCACCGGATTAACCATGGGGATTATCCAGCCTTTGGCGAAGATTTTGTGCTAATAGAAGCGGATAAACAGAAAGAGATATTGGAGAAGATTACCGGTCTGGCGGCAGAGTTTCCATTGGACCAGATACAGGTACTTACGCCTACAAAAAAGGGGATTTTAGGCAGTCAGAACCTGAATTTGCACTTGCAGCAGGTGTTTAATCCGCCGGCTGAACTGGATGCGGCGGTTCCTGCCAATCCAGCTGGAACTGGAACCAATGAAATTCAGTTTGGACAGAGAATTTTTCGGCAGGGTGACCGAGTCATGCATTTAAAAAATGATTACCGCCTGGAGTACCGTAAACTGAATGGGAAAAATGGCAAGGGTGTATTCAATGGGGAAATCGGCACGATTACAGCTGTGGACACAGAACTTTTGGCAGTAACCGTGTGTTACGATGACGAGAAATGGGTGGAGTATCCTTACGCCCAGCTGGATGAGATTGACTTGGCCTATGCAGTGACAGTACATAAGAGTCAGGGTAGCGAGTTTCCTGTGGTGATTCTGCCCATGACCTGGTTTCCTCCTGCATTGTCTACCAGAAACCTTTTATATACAGCGGTCACTCGGGGCAAGAAAAGGGTATATGTGGTAGGCAGGCAGGATTACCTCAATGCTATGGTGGACAATGAATACGGGCGGAAGCGAAATTCGGGCCTGGCCAGCAGATTGATGGATATGTATCAAGTGTAGGGCGGCTGCGTAGACAGATGTCAGGAAAAGGGGAGTGGGATTTTTGGATTTGGAAAAGGTTAGAGACCTGTTTTTTCCATGGGGCACCTATTGTATATGCTGCGGAAATTTTATCGATCAAAGCCGTACTTATTGTCTGTGTGATCACTGTATTCGGCAGATTGGCTGGGGGAATGTGGAGATTGCTCCCTGTTCTCTTCTGGATAATCAGTTTACCGGAGCGGCGGCCGAAGCATTGAAGCGACGGGAGGCACAAGGAAAAGGGATTCCAGTGGATTCCATTCGGGCCTGTATGAAGTATGGACTCTATGAGCGACGGTTAATTTTTGAGTTAAAATATAATGGGCATACTTATGTGGCTAGGATTTTGGCTGACATGCTGTATGACCGGATTAAGAACGATTCTGCGGCAGCGATGCAGTTGGCGTCTGCCGATTATATTGTACCAGTGCCGATTCATAAGGAAAAATATCGGAAGCGCGGCTTTAATCAGGCGGAGAAGATTGCCATACATCTGGGCAGATTACTGAAGATTCCAGTTCTAAAGGATGGCCACGGCCTGGTTCGTATAACCAGTACCACAGCCCAGCGAAGCGTGGCGGGGGCGGAACGTTTGGAGAACCTGGCGGGAGCCTTGGGGCCTATGGTGGGTAGTAGGGATTTTTGCCGGCTGACAGAGCGGGTTCAGGGCAAAAGCTTGATTTTGCTGGATGATATTTTGACCACAGGGGCCACGGCTATTCAGTGTGGATTGGTTCTGAAAGATGCAGGGGCGGCTAAGGTCCATGTGCTGACCATTGCGGCGGGAAACGACCATGCAAAAGGCTTCTTTTTAGGGCGCTGAATAGATTTGGTTAAAAAATAATCCATATTTTCCGTTTATTGGGTGATTTTAAGGCTGAAATGAAATAGCAAACTAAGTAGGAAACCGGAGAAAAAACAGTTGAAAACCGTTGTGAAAACAGGTAGAATATAAAAAATTGCTCAGGTCTGTGGTTGAAAATCCATGCCAGGTGCGGGCAAAAGGATCCACGTAAGCCGTCAGCAGGAGTTCTGATGGTGATCATGGCGTACCTTAGAAGTAAGTCCTCCGAAAATCGGGTAAAGGCAAGTGTGGGGGCAAAGACCAGGTCAGATGGGCAATTTTTTGTATGTATAAAAATCGTAAAACGCTCCGCCAAAGGCCAGGAGCAAAATGACCAGCCAGAGGACTTTGCTATTTAAATGTAACGCGAAACCTGCCGCTCCCCATGTCAGGCCCAGAATAAGCAAAAGCAGGCCTTCAGCTAGCTGTGTTGCCCTTTTGCTTCGGGCAAGGCTGCCAATCAGTAAGATTCCTGAAAAGCAGGCTGCCGCCATACCGTTGATAGCGCATTGGAACGTTTTTTGCGATGCATAGACTGTCCATTCAGAAGCGCTGAAAATTCCAGCAGCAGAGATATCGTTGTATTCCTGGATGTTCATCAGAAGGCAGAGGAATTGAGAAAGTGCTGCTAACAGAATGGCCCATTTGTGCCATGGGCGTTTCCAGTAGGTGTAGCTGGCATCTTTTTTGCTATGAGATGTTTGGCGCATCATTCCCTCAACTCCCTTTCTAATACTGGTAAAGACTTAATTTCTATGCTATATTAGTATACTATGATGCCTTAAACTCTGCAACTTTTTTATAATCTTTCATAAGAAACCATGGTATTTTCACAGAGGATGTGATATAATATCTTCACAAAGAAAAAGTTTGCACAGCCCGCAAGGGGTGCAACAGTTGAGATTCCCCCTACGGCGTCTTTTGTGCAGACGAGAGGAGGTCATGATTATGAAGATTATCGTAACGGGCAAAAACATTACCATCAGTGACAGGATTGAGGCAGCTATTGAGAAGAGGTTTGAAAAGCTGGGGAAGTATTTTGCTGACGATATTAAGGCCAACGTGGTCGTCCATCCTGAACGGGACAAGGTGAAGATGGAGGCTACTATAGTAACGAAGGGAACTATTTTCCGGGCGGAGGATGTGTCTCAAGATATCTTTGATAGCATTGACATCGTAGCGGACAAGTTGTCCAGTCAGATGACCAAATATAAGGGCAAACTGCAGAAACGGAATAAGTCCGGCGAATCGGTGAGATTTGAGATGATTCCAGAAATGTCAGAGGCCGAGCAGGCGGATGAGGCCAAGCTGGTAAAGACGAAGAAGTTCCAGCTGGTACCGATGACCGTGGATGAGGCCGTGATGCAGATGGAACTTTTACAACATAATTTCTTCGTATTCTTGGATATGGAGACAGACAGCGTCAGCGTAGTTTATAAGAGAAACGACGACAATTACGGATTGCTGGAAACCACTTATTAGGAGAGAATAACCGGCGGCATAGCTTTAAAAGCTATGCCGTTTTTTCGTGATTCTTTTTCTGGGAACCTACTTGAAAATAACACATATTTCAAGTAGAATAGAATGGAATAAGTATGAGAGGGTGAGACCATGGAAAACTTTTTTAGAAATGTGATTGCGGACATTGGAATTAACGATGTATTGGATATTCTGATTGTAGCGTTTTTAATATATAAACTTCTCGGATTCATACGGGAAACCAGAGCGGAACAGCTGGCCAAGGGGCTTTTAGTGTTTATGCTGTTGTTGCTTGGTTCCTATTGGCTGGATTTATATGCAGTTCATTGGATATTATCGTCAGTGATGACAGTGGGATTGGTGGCCCTGGTGATTATCTTTCAGCCGGAGCTTCGGCGCGGATTAGAGTATATGGGTCGGAGCAAAATCTCCCGCGTCTTTAGTCAGGTGGATAAGGAAGAAGCAAAGCATATCATCGGAGAGTTTGTCCGTGCCATTGAGTCCATGTCTGCCAGCAGGACGGGAGCGCTGATCGTCATTGAACGGGAGATTCAGCTCAACGACATCATTGAAACCGGAACGGTCATCGATGCACAGATTTCCGACCAGATGATCGGCAATATTTTTTATGAAGGGGCGCCCCTCCACGATGGCGCCTTGATTGTGCGAGGCGACAGACTTCGAGCAGCAGGATGTGTTTTGCCTTTGACCCAGAATAAGGCTCTAGGAAAGGAACTGGGAACCCGCCATCGAGCAGGTATCGGCATCACGGAGAATTCCGATGCTTTGACTTTAATCGTGTCTGAGGAGACCGGCGTGATTTCCATCGCCCAAAACGGGAAACTGACCAGATTTTTAGACATAAAGACAGTGGAAAAGACCTTGCTTAACACCTATTTTGAAAAGGAAACGGTAAACCCAGTGAAGGAAAAGCTGTCGAGAGCGTTGAAGGGGGTAAAAAATGTTAAAGAATGATAGAGTTAATATGATTATCGCCTTGATTATCGCTATTGCACTGTGGGCCTATGTAATCGGCGGCGAAAACCCTTCCATCACCAAAACCATACGTAATATACCAATTAAATTCCTCAATGCAGATGCACTGGCAGAGGAGGGGCTAGTGCTTCTTTCCACCAGCGACGAGACCGTTAGCGTATCGATTTCCGGTCAGCGCAAGGATACGAAAGGGATAGAAGTTGCTGATATTAAGGTGACAGCCGATTTAGAGGGATTGTCCGAAGGAGAGCATACCATAGCCTTGAAGGTAATTGGGCCGGAGACTGTGGATATCAGTGAAGCGAGCAAGAGGAAGATTGTGGTAAAAATCGATCAGCTGATTACAGAAGAAAAACCGGTTGAGACATCTTTCTATGGCGCCCTCAGCGACGAAAGCGAGCCATATATCGTTCAAGTTACCCCAGAAAAAATGCAGGTAACGGGAGCAAAGAGTCTGGTGGACAGCGTAGTAAAGATTAGCGCAGTACTGGATACGGATCGAGTGCAGGATTCTATGCGTGCCCTGAATGTAACGCCAGTGCCAGTGGATAAAAACGGCAATGTGGTGGAAGGCGTTAAATTAAGTGAAAACAATGTGTCCGTTACAGCAGTGCTGCTCAATAAGAAGACGGTCACTCTGGATGTACCTATCATTGGGCAGGATGCGGGAGACGCGGAGCGGACGGTAACCATACCGAAGAGCATTACCATTAAAGGTACTGCCGAGACCCTGGTAGGCATAACCTCTATTACAGCAGAAACCATCAATTTATCCGATGTTTATGAGGATTCTAAGATTAAAATCGTGCCGCTGCTGCCAGAAGGAGTAGAGGTTGCTGCTAATTCTAAAAATTTAGCGGTGCAGGTTGTCGTATCAGGTATAGAACGAAAAACCTTCGAGTATAGTCTGGATTCCATCGTCATAGAAGGCGTAACGGAGGAGATGATTGCCACTTTGGAGGAGGTGGAAATTCATCTAGTGGTAGCTGGTAAGGAGGAGATTATAGAGGGAATCAGCGCAGAGGATTTCTATTTTTCCATCGATGTGGAAGATCTAAAGCCAGGTACCCATACAGTGCTGTTAAAATGTGTTCACGATAAGAAGAATTTAAGCGAGATCAGTTTCGATCCGACAGAGGTTACTGTAACATTGGAAAAAAAGCCGGTTCAGGACGATAACGGTCATGACGCCGACGAGGAAGAAAGCCCGAACGAAAGCGAAGAAGGGGAAGCCTAGATAGCTTAGGGGAAACTATCCAGTAAGATAGCCCAATGAATGGAGGTTTTTATGGGGAGATTATTTGGTACTGATGGCGTCAGAGGGATAGCCAATAAGGAATTGACACCGGAACTGGCTTTTAAGCTGGGAAAAGCCGGTGCATATGTGTTAAAAAAAGAGAATAAAAGACCAGTCATTATTATCGGCAAGGATACTAGAGTTTCTGGCGATATGCTGGAAAACGCTTTAGCAGCAGGAATTTTGGCTGTAGGTGGAAATGTGATAAAGGTGGGGGTGATTCCAACCCCTGCAGTGGCCTATTTGACCAGATATTATCAGGCTGATGCAGGCATTGTAATCAGTGCGTCCCACAATACCTTTGAATATAATGGGATTAAGTTTTTTAACAGCCAAGGATTTAAACTGGATGATCTGCTGGAAGAAAAGATAGAGGATATTATCATCAGCAGTGTGGATGTCAACAGTCACGTGACCGGCGACCAGATTGGTAGATGCCTTGAGGCAGAAGAGAGTGCAGTGGATCTTTACGCTGCCCATCTACTTGCTACAACAGATTATCATCTGGAGGGAAAGAGGATTGTTCTGGACTGCGCCAACGGAGCCTCTTATCGGGTTGCGGAACGGGTGTATCAAGCCCTTGGAGCAGATGTAAGCGTCATCGGCAATGAGCCCAATGGTGTAAATATCAATGACGGTTGTGGCTCTACCCACCCTGAAAAGCTCCAGAGAGCCGTCATAGAGAAAAAGGCTGATATTGGCCTTGCTTTTGATGGAGATGCGGACCGACTTATCGTGGTAGATCATAAAGGTCGGGTGGTAGACGGAGATAAGACCATTGCCATCTGTGCCAAGATGTTAAAGAAAGAGGGACGTTTAAAAGATAACAAAGTGACCGCTACAGTTATGAGCAACATCGGTTTTCATAAAGACATGGAGGCGGCAGGGATTTCGGTGGATGTTACGGGAGTCGGAGACCGATATGTGCTGGAACGAATGTTGGAAACCGACTGTATCATTGGTGGGGAGCAATCAGGACATATTATCTTTCTAGAGCATACCACCACAGGAGACGGTGTGCTTTCCTCCCTACAGTTAATGAAGGCATTGCTTCAGGATGGCAGGGATTTGGCTGCCATGAGCGATGAGATTCAGATTTATCCGCAGGTGCTGGTCAACGCCAAAATAGATAACGATTTTAAGAAAACATACATGAAGGACAAAGAGGTGGCTGATATGATCGCCTCTGTGGAGGCTGCGGTTGCAGGAACCGGCAGACTACTCATACGCCCGTCGGGCACAGAGCCCCTGGTTCGGGTTATGATGGAAGGCAGCGATACAGAGGAAATCCGGCCTTTGGCAGAGAATCTAGCAGCACTGATTGAAAAGAAATTTTATCAAAACTAAATTACGAGGTGTGAAATCATGTGTGGAATCGTAGGATATGTGGGCAGCGGCAATGCCCGTGAAATCATTATAGATGGACTAAAAAAGCTGGAGTACAGAGGATATGACTCGGCCGGAATTGCGGTCATCCAGCAGGGAAAGATTTTGCTCCGTAAACATGTGGGAGGTATCGCCAACCTGGAAAATCTCATTGGAGACGACCCGATGACCAGCGGTACCGGTATCGGTCATACTCGCTGGGCCACCCATGGAGCCCCTTCTGACATCAATGCCCATCCTCATCTAAACGGGGACGGAACCATTGCAGTAGTCCATAATGGTATCATCGAAAACTATCTGGAACTGCGGGAGATGCTGGCTCAGGAGTATGGAGTCAAGTTCCGTTCAGAGACCGATTCGGAGGTCATCGCCCACTTGATAGGCGTTTATTATACAGGAGATTTGGAGGAGGCTGTTTATCAGGCGGTAGGAAGGATGCGCGGCGCTTATGCCATCAGCGTGATTGCTGCCGATGAGCCGGAAAAGATTGTGGCAGTACGAAAGGACGCGCCGTTAATCGCTGGACTGGGAAAGGGAGCTAATTTCATTGCTTCCGACATTCCTGCCCTGCTGAAATATGTGAAAGAAATCTATCTGATTGAAAATAACGAGACTGTGGTGCTGACTCCGGACAGCGTAAAGATTTACGATGAAAACCGGAATCAGGTTCATCGGGACGTGTTCCATGTGACTTGGGATGCCGATGCAGCTGAAAAGGAAGGTTACGACCACTTCATGCTGAAAGAGATATATGAGCAGCCCAAGAGCCTTTATGAAACTCTGACCCGGCGACTCAACGAGGACGGAACTATTAAGCTAGACGGAATCTCCATGGGCAGAGAGGAACTGGAACAGTTTGGAAAAATCTATATCGTGGCCTGTGGTACGGCCTATCATGCTGGTCTGGTAGGAAAGTATGTCATTGAAAAGTTGGCAAAACTGCCTGTGGAGGTAGATGTGGCATCGGAGTTTCGATATCGGGACCCATTTGTGGATGATAAGACTCTGTTTATCGCCATCAGCCAATCAGGGGAAACCTTAGATACCCTGGCGGCTCTGCGAGAAGCCAAGAGCAAAGGGGCGCGGGTTCTCAGCATCGTCAATGTAGTGGGAAGTTCAGTGGCCAGAGAGTCAGACGACGTATTTTACACCTGGGCAGGGCCGGAAATTGCAGTAGCGTCCACCAAAGCCTATACAACCCAGCTCATGTGTCTGTACCTCATTGGCCTTTATATGGGGTTCGTGCGGGGAACCATCACTAGAGAATTTCATGACCAATTTATCGCTGATTTAAAGGAGATTCCAGATAAACTGAAGGCTTATTTGAAACAGGCAGGTATGATTGAAGGTCTGTCCAAGATGCTTTATAACAAGGAGCAGGTATTCTTTATTGGCAGAGGGCTGGATTCCTCCGTTTCCTACGAGGGGTCCCTGAAGCTGAAGGAGATTTCCTATATCAACTCTTCCGCCTTTGCAGCAGGAGAACTGAAACATGGGCCTATTGCCTTGATTGAACCAGGTACTCTGGTCATAGCGCTGGCGACCCAGGATGCACTATATGAAAAGATGCTTTCCAACATTCAAGAGGTGAAGGCAAGAGGCGCCCATGTCATGTCAGTGGCCAAAGAAGGCAATACAGCCATTGAGGCCCAGAGCAATGAAGTGATGTATATTCCTTCCTGCAGGGATGAGCTTACGCCGCTGCTGAGCGTGGCGCCATTGCAGCTATTTTCCTACTATGTGGCCAGGGAAAGAGGATGCAACATCGATAAACCGAAGAACTTGGCAAAATCGGTTACAGTGGAGTAGAAAAACCAGTGGATATGGAAAAATACAAAGGAGATAATATACATGGATAGGATAAAGCAATACGAAATCAGAGATTTGGCCTTGGCTCCGTCGGGCCATCAAAAGATAGAATGGGTAAAACACAACATGCCGCTCCTCTCCGGTTTGGAGGAAGAGTTTCGGAAGACTAGACCCTTTGAAGGGGTAAAGATCTCCCTTTCCGTTCATTTGGAAGCAAAGACCGCTTATCTGTGTCTGGTTCTTGCAGCAGGCGGTGCAGACATGTGGGTAACCGGCAGCAACGTGCTTTCCACCCAGGACGATGTGGCGGCAGCATTGGTAGACGACGGCCTTAAGGTATTTGCCTATCATGGCGCCAGCCCAGAGGAGTATGACCGGCATATTGAGATGTGCTTATCGTGCAGGCCCAATATCATTATTGACGACGGCGGCGATTTGGTAGGCTGCCTCCACGAAAAACGGCCGGATTTGGCCGAAGAGGTCTGGGGTGGCTGTGAAGAGACCACCACCGGCGTCATTCGTCTGAAAGCCATGGAACGGGAAGGGATTTTGAAATTTCCTATGGTGGCAGTCAACGATGCGGATTGCAAACATCTCTTTGACAACCGATATGGAACCGGCCAGTCGGTTTGGGACAGCATCATGCGTAATACCAATCTGATTGTGGCGGCAAAGACTGTGGTGGTGGTGGGTTACGGTTGGTGCTCCCGCGGTATCGCCATGCGAGCAGCAGCTCTTGGCGCCAATGTCATTGTGACAGAAATCCATCCGGTGAAAGCCATTGAGGCCAAGATGGATGGATTCTCCGTGATGAAAATGGAGCAGGCAGCGCCCCTGGGCGATATCTTTGTATCGGCTACTGGTTGCGCTTGGACCATTACCATGGACCATATGCTCACCATGAAGGAGGGGGCTATCTTGACCAACGCAGGCCACTTTAACTGCGAAGTGGATATGGAAGGATTGGAAGCTGGTTGTATAGAAAAGAAGGAAACCAGAAAAAATATTATGGGATACAAACTGCCGAACGGCAAGTGGATTCACGTCATTGCAGAAGGCAGATTGGTAAATATTGCGGCAGCCGACGGCCATCCCGCGGAAATCATGGATATGAGTTTCGCTGTGCAAGCCCTTTCGGCCATGTATGTGAAGGAAAATTACAAGACTCTGGGGCAAAAGGTCGTCGATGTGTCCCATGAAATCGACGATGTGGTGGCCAGGAGAAAGCTGGCTGCCTGGGGGATTGAAATCGATAGTCTTACACCAGAGCAGGAGAAATATCTGAATAGCTGGCAGGTATAAAGAATACAAGAGGATAAATTGGATAAAGAGGTGAGTATGATGGCGTATTCTTATGAGGAAATTAAAGAGCAGGCAGCAAAGGCTGCTTCTGAACTGGTGGATATGGCCAAATTGCAAAAAGGCGATGTGTTGGTAGTAGGATGCAGTTCCAGCGAAGTGGTGGGACTTCATATCGGCAAAGGTTCTGATATCAACGCAGCCCAAGCTATCTATGAAGGCATACAGGGCATCCTCAAGCCAAAGGGCATCTATCTGGCAGCCCAATGCTGCGAGCATTTGAACAGGGCAGTCATCGTGGAGAAGGCGGCTCTACTACCGGGAACGGAAATCGTCAACGTGGTACCCCATCCCCATGCAGGCGGTTCCTTTGCCACCACCGTATATCAAAATGCAGACCGTCCGGTGGCTGTGGAGGAAATCAAAGCTGATGCTGGCATGGATATTGGCAGAACTTTAATCGGTATGCAGCTGAAAAAGGTGGCGGTGCCGGTGCGTTTGTCCATGGACAAAATTGGAGAAGCCATTTTGATATGCGCCAGAACTCGTCCGAAGTTTATCGGCGGCAGCCGTGCTATCTATGACGACAATTTAAGCGGTGGAGATATTCCCAGATAGTTAAACCTGTGGACAATATAGATTTGGAGTTTGTTATAAATGTTGAGGCGACTGAAAAATTTGGCTGTCTCAGCATTTTTAATATGGAAATATGGAAGGTCCTAATGGGAAAGTTCGAAAATGCGGACTTGATTCGTATTTCCGGACTGTATGGACGATATTTTCTATGGGAAGGGAAAATACTTGCAAACTGAATGTGATAAGCTATGTTTCATTGAAACCTGCCGATTTCAGTGGTTCTGTCTATTTGAATGTTCGTGGAATATGACATACCGCAGATCCGTTACGATGGCATGTATTTTGCTTTTGTTAATCCAGGGTATGGTTGATTGAGAGTGTGCTCCATAGGAGGCTAAGAAATGGATATAGAAAGAAGAGGCAATTTAGTCAGATTACTGGATATGGATGATGATTTTATTATTGATCTCCGATATGCCACAGAAGAGAATTTTACAGGCCGACTGATATATCAGTCAAATGAATGTTGGATCGATGAACATACAGCAAAGATTTTAATTGAGGCAAAAAATATATTCCAAAAAGAAGGCTACCGTGTTAAGGTTTGGGACGCCTATCGGCCGATACGCGCACAGCAGAGATTTTGGGACATTATGCCGGATAACAATTTTGTAGCAAGACCACCGGATGTTCTAAAAATGACAACGTTCAGACATACACACATGAATGGTCAGTGCGTTGATGTTACATTGACAGATATTGATGGTAATGATGTGGAAATGCCCTGCCCCTTTGATACAATGGATGAAAGGGCATCTCTCGCTTGTGAAAAGAATTCCCCTGTTGGAAGGAAAAATGGGGAGTATTTGAAACAGGTCATGGAATCTGTAGGGTTTCAGGCATATGACGGCGAGTGGTGGCATTTTTATGATGTGTCCACAAAGCCAGTTCCGTATACAGATTATGAAATATAATAAACAAAGAAAATGGTTCCCGCTGGAAGATGTTTTTCTGTCTCTGGATGGAGCCATTTTTAGTGTGTTAGCCCAATAGATTGTTGATGTTTTTTAGAGTGATAAAATTGTGTTTTCATGGGAAAGGGTATATGGTAAAATAAAATCGTATCAAATGATGAAATTATGAGAGATGGATAGCATGATGAAGGACTATGAAATCATAGAAAAGCTGGAAAAGAAGATATGGGAGGCTGCTAATATTTTACGGGGCGCTGCGGATACCTCTGTTTACCGATTTTTGATTGTAGGATTGGTATTTTTGAAATATTGGGATGAACTGGGAAAGATGCCTAAGGGCGCTGGCTGGAATATTTTAGAGGAGACAGCAAAAGAGCGTCCAGAAGATACGGGACAAACCATCGATAGGGCCATGATAGCCATAGAGGAGGCCAACCCGTTCCTGGAGGGCGCCCTATATAAACGGTTTGCAGCAGAGGAAGTGGATCAGCGAAAGCTGGCAAAGGTGGTACAGGTATTTTCTGATATGGAATTTTTAGATGAGAGTGTAGATGGGCTGGGCGCGGCTTATGAATACTGTTTGGATAAGTTTGCGGAGAAGGCCAATCAGTATACAGGAGAGTTTTATACGCCAGCATCCATCGTCGCATTGCTTCTAAAGCTTTTAAGACCTGATAGGGGCATTGTCTATGATCCATGTTGCGGCAGCGGTAATCTGTTGGCAGGCGCAGCCAAATATATGGAAAGCCATGGTGATAAAAGGGATTATAGACTCTATGGTCAAGACAGCAGTCCAGACGCTTGGAAGCTGGCCCGCATGAATCTGGCAACTAGAGGAATGGATGCAGAATTGGGAGAATCGGCTGCCGATACCTTTTATCATGACTATCACAAGGATATTAAGGCAGACTATATTTTAGCTAATCCACCTTTTCATCAAACCATACAGACAGAGGAGGGGTGGGAACAGGATGCACGATGGATGTACGGAATTCCGCCAAAAGGCAATGGGAATTTTGCCTGGATGCAACATATTTTGTCCCATATGAAAGACGGCGGAAAGGCGGGAGTTGTGTTGGATAACAGCGCCTTATCTTCCACCTATCAGGGAGAGGGAGACATACGAAAGAAGATGATAGAGGCAGGGGTGGTGGAAGCTATTATCTCTCTACCGCCCCAGATGTTTCATACGACCCAAATGCCGGTTTCTATATGGATTCTGACCAAGGGCGAAAAGAGAGACAGTGTGGTTTTTATCAATGGGGAGGGTTTGGGCAAGAAGGTGTCTAGGAAACTCTTAATCCTGGATGAGGCAGACATTGCAAGGATTTGCAAAACCTATGGTCAGCTTTTGGCTGGCGGGACGGAGGGCGAAAAGGGATTCAGCGCCAGCGTTTGCGTAACGGACATTGAAAAAAATAGGTACCAGCTTAATCCAGCAAGATACGTGGGCAGGGATACAGGAGAAGAAATGGACATAGAAGAGATAGAGGCGGAACTGACTAGATTGATGGAGGAACTGGCTGAAATGTTTGAGGAAGAACAGAGATTGCAAGGTGAAATCAAATCGGCTATGACGTCGTTTCTTCGATAAATCAAAATTTAGCGCAATACCTCGCCTTGTGAGGCAAAGATTACATTTAAGGCTCTGTCTCTATAATTTATTAATTTTTTTCTCTGTTTTTCTCCCAAATAAATTCTTTCGTAAAGAGGCTTCACTCTGGCCGTAAAGGAGACCAGGGCTTCTTTGGAAGGATACGAAATCTGAAATTGGAGGGTTTCCTTGGGCGAGACTCTCTGCCGACTTCTACTAGCGCCGGACACATGACTGAGCAAAAATTGCCGAAAATCCTGACTGCAAAGCAGGGCATAAAGGTATATTCTTTCATTCTCTTGCTTTGGTCGATAGACGATAAACTCGCTGGAACATACGGCTTGCTCCGCGACTTCCCAAGGCATCCAAACCCTGCAAATTGCAGGATTTAATTTCGATAGCAAAACACACTTATTATCTATGAAAAATTTGCTGCTTCCTATCTCTGTGGACCATTGAAATTCTGGAGTTTTCCCATTATCATATGCTGCAATACTGTAGACCTGCATCAAAGCAGATTCCGACTTATTAGGGTAAAAGCTTTTGTTTTGAATTTCCACCAAATCACCCAGTGATACATCTGGTCCCGTCTCCTCCTTTTTACCACTTGAAAACCACAGTTTGAATAAACTGCTTGTCTGCTTTTCTAAATTATTATTTTTATCTTAAATCCAACGAAAATAAGGAGTATGATTATGCGTGATATGATTATGAACCAAGTAGAACTGACCATGACTGCTTTTTTGGACGAGCATCAAATGGAGAAACTCCATTATGCTTTAGAGGAAAGCCTGAGGGGGCTTGATATCAAAGCTATCGAGGGAATCAATATGATGGAGGATAATATATCCCTTTTACAATCCTTTCTCGCAGCCAAACAAATTGAAGGCTGTTCAGAAAAGACCCTTTGCTATTATCGAAAGACCATAGAGGATATGTTTTGCACAGTCAATAAACGAGTAAAATATATTTTCACAGAAGACCTTAGGCAGTATCTGGCCAATTATCAGAGGGAAAAAGGGGTCAGTAAGGTGACCATCGACAATATTCGCAGAATCATGTCCAGTTTTTTTTCGTGGCTTGAAGATGAGGACTATGTGGTAAAAAGTCCGGTAAGGAGAATTCATAAGGTAAAGACTGATAAGATTGTAAAGGATACCTATACTGATGAGGCTTTGGAAACCATACGGGATTCCTGCAAGGAGTTGCGGGATTTAGCCATGATTGATTTGCTTGCGTCTACAGGAATGAGAGTGGGGGAAATGGTTTTGCTGGATCGTCAGGATATCGACTTTCATGAGAGAGAATGTATTGTCTTTGGAAAGGGTAGCAAGGAGCGAATCGTCTACTTTGATGCAAGAACGAAAATTCACCTGCGAAACTACTTGGAGCAACGGAGAGACGATAATCCGGCTCTCTTTGTTTCCTTAAAAGCGCCTTACCAGAGATTACATATCGGAGGCATAGAGGTCAGGCTCAGGGAGTTGGGGAAACGATTACAGATAGAAAAGGTGCATCCTCACAAATTTAGAAGAACTTTGGCTACCACTGCCATAGACAAGGGGATGCCCATCGAGCAGGTACAAAGTCTTTTGGGACACCAGAAGATTGACACCACCCTTCAATATGCCATGGTGAAACAACAGAACGTGAAATTGGCCCATAGAAAATATATTGGGTGATGGGAAGAAAAGGAAAGGTTCATGTGGAAAACTTATCAGCTTAAAGAACTGGCACAAATTGTATCAGGAGATACGCCAAGCACCAAGGAATCAGGCTATTTTGGTGGAGAGATTCCATGGATTACGCCAAAAGATTTAACGATGCAAAGAGGTAGATACATCTCCAAAGGCCAACGGAGCATTACAGAGGCAGGATATCAAAGCTGTGCTGTTCATAAGCTGCCAAGCCATTCAGTTTTGGTCACATCGCGAGCCTCTGTGGGTAATCTGGCAATTTCTCAAGGAGAAGTCTGTACCAATCAGGGATTCCGTAGCCTGGTTCCAGGTGAGAAGGTGGATTATCTATTTCTGTATTATGCGTTGTGCTATTATCGAGACAGAATCATTTCGGCCAGCAGCGGAAGCGCCTTTAAGGAAATCAGTATGGAAGGTTTGGGGAGGGTGGAAATTTCCATACCAGAGGATAAAGCGGAGCAGCTGTATATTGCAAATTTGCTGGATGAGATCGATTCCTTGATTGAATTAAATGATAGGATAAATAATAATTTATGCTAATATGTGGATTATGTAAGAATTCCATTCTGTAAAGGTGTGGAGATAGGTTCCGATTGTAAATTTTGATTTATGATTGTTTTTTAAAGTAGGAAAAGTACTTTTCTCAGTGTTTTTTCTGAAAATCAACTTTACAATAGAACTATATTTTATTAAAAACTTTTAGAACAATGACATTCGCCGCCCTCAAAGCCCAACGGCTGGCAAATAAGCGCAGCCGAAGGTAGGGCAGTTTACTAAGGAAAAGATGGTAATGAAGTTGCTATTCCCCGAGGTTGAGCGGGGCAGTATGCTAATTATACTATATGATAAAGGCTGAACTTCTCTTGCAATAGTCAAGCAGGTTTTCGGATACCTCGATATCGATCAGATGAAGGGTGTCCTTGATTCTGACCACTTTAGCATTGTTTTTATCGATCTTAGGACAAGAAACGATGGCAGCCAGCAGAGCTTCCTCCTCATCAGAGAAAATCATAGGAATTTTAGCGTTTTCCGGCACGCAGGAAGCCATCATATTGGTATAGGTCGGCGTCAAATCGATGCTGTCGTACAGTTTTTTCGTGATAAAATCTGCACAGCCCATGCCAACGGCATTACCGTGGGAGGCTTCGGAGATTTGGTTGACCACGATGCGGGTGATGGTAGGACCAGTAAAATATGGGCTTGGAGGCATACCGGCGATACGTCCCGTAATGTTAGGGTCCATACCAGCTCCAGTGATGTCCTTTCCAATTTTATCTACGATTAAAACATCGATATGGTCAAAGCAAAGCCTTGGCATCAGGGATTTAGAGAGCTTGAGTAGTTCTTTTTCTTCCTCTATCATGCGTTTTCCGGCAACTACACGGATGGTATGTAAATTTTCATGAGCGTTTTCGATGAGCGCTACGCCAAAAGGTACGCAGAAAGTTTCCATGACTTTGGAAGCTACCTGTGGCAGAACTGTTGGAAAGTTTGGAAATCCTTCCTGATGGATACGAGAACAGCCATTGTGTTTGCCTAGACCAATGGAAAGCATTTTGCAAAGGCCGCTTTCGATCTCACCGTCAAAGTCGGTATGGACCTTGACCCGAGCGATTGGCACAATGTAGTCGGCTTGAGAAGCCAGCTTGTCTACATGGACAGGGCAGCCGCCTTCTGTGGTTCCAATGACAATGGTTTCCATAGAGGCTTGAATGGGAATCCCCATGGCTTCCTCTGTGATGCCGTATCCTTCTAATATTTTTTTCTGCTCCTCTGCGATGCCGCCGCCATGACTGCCCATGGCTGGAACAATGAAGGGCTTCAGTCCCATGGCAAGCAAAGCGTCTACTGTGGATTTTACCACCACATCTAAGTTAGAAATGCCACGGCTGCCCACAAGGAGGGCTGCTGTTTTTCCGGCCTCAACAGCCTTTATAATTTCTTCTCTTTGAAATTCCGCAGCTACGGTAGCTGGGACATCGTGAATATGCTCGTCAGGAAAAACCTGTTTTACAGGTACAAGACGAGGCAAAGTGATTTCCTTTGCGATTTCTGGTAAAATCGGCATGTTTTTTCTCCTTTACTATTTCCTGTGCCACTATGTACCGCAAAAAATATGCCATACCATGTAGCCCATGCCGATTGGAAGAAACAGCAGGCCCTATACCGGGGCTTTTAGCCGTTTTAGATGAAAAGGGACAACTATAACCTCATGTAATATATTGTAAATTTGTGATGTAAAATAAAATCTTGATGCCCATGGGCATCAAGATTTTGCTAAAGAAGTCTTCGGTTCTGAGGGCTTCTTTTGCTATAGGGTAAAGATACAGAAAAAGGAAAGGCGAAGGCTAAAACCGCTGAATTTCTGGATTCTGCCAGGAAAGGGAATGGAATATGGAGATTAAATGGAAAAATCTTGACAAAGGGATGATGGGCGTGGCATAGATTTTGCTCATTGATAAGGATAACAAACAAATCTAACTAATTCTTATGATGAAGAAAAGAGTATGGAGAAAGGAAAAGAATATGAGTAAGAAAATATTAGCAATTCTTTTGACATTGGCAATGGTATTTTCCATGGCGGCATGCAGCAGCAATGACGGCGGCGATGGAGAGGGTGGCGACGGCGGTAAGGTAACTACCATTAAGGCAGCCCACTGGTTCGCAGAAGATCATCCGCAGCACAAGGCGTTCCTTAAGTTTAAAGAGGTCGTTGAGGAAAAGAGCGGCGGTTCCTTAAAGGTTGAAATTTACCCGAATTCTCAGCTGGGTTCTGAAGATACATATATCGACTCCGTAAAGCAGGGTACCGTACAGGTTGGCGCAACTGGAACTATGATTGCTAAATATGCACAGCATATCTATGCGGCTGAAACTCCGTTCCTGGTAACTAATTGGCAGGAAGCGCAGGATGTTTATACAGGGGATATTATCAATAACATTACAGATGGATTTGTGGATGAATCCGGCATGTACATCAAGGCTGTAACCGTAAATGGATTCAGACAGTTCTCTTCCAATAAGACTATGAATGAAATTTCTGAGTTTAAGGGCCAGAGAATTCGTGTGCCAAACGTGCCTAACTACGTGCAGATGGTTGAGGCTCTGGGCGCTACGGCTATTGCCATGTCTCTGACTGAGCTGTTTACTGCTTTAGAGCAGGACGCTGTTGATGGACAGGATAACCCATTCCCAACAGACGTAACATCCTCCTTCTATGAAGTGCAGAAGTATGCTCTTCAGTCCAACCATATGTTTAGCCCGATGTTCTGGGTAATGAACCAGTCCTTCTATGACGGTCTGACTGATGAAGAAAAGGCAGCAGTAGATGCAGGTTTTGCAGAAGCCAACGCTGAAAACTGGACGCTGTCCATCGCATATAACGATGAAGCAAAACAGACCCTGCTGGACAACGGCATGGAAATCACAGAGCCGGATGACGCTTATGTGGCAGAATTACAGAAGGCTATGGAGCCAGTATACGACTGGTATATCGAAAACTTTGCTGGTAATACAGAGGCGTTCTTTAAAGCAGTATGGGCTTACCAGGGAAAATAAATTGACAGACGGCCTTTTAACGGTCAGCGTCAGGCGATAGTTAGTAGGTTTGTTTCCACAGGTTTGCCGCCAAGTAGCGGCAAACCTGTGTTATTACTATGACGGGAGGTTTTATTTTGCAGAAAAAGGAAAACAAGGTTCTAAGTACAATCGGAGAGATTTTCATTGTAATCGTACTAGGCGCTATGGTATTGATGGTATTTGTCAATGCGGTAGCAAGATATGCCTTTACGACCAATTTTCCGGTATTTGAGGAATTATCCAGATATTTATTCGTATGGGTTGCCTTTTTAGGCGCCATGCTGGCTTATAAAGAAGGAAAACATGTGGGAATTGACATGTTGGTAGGCAGACTTCACGGAGTACCGAAATTAGTAATAAAACTGGTGTGCCAGTTGGCCATCTTTGTCTGTCTGGCTATTATAGGACTGGGCAGCTATCATTATTTTGCATTGACTGCAAGCGACCCGTCCCCTTCAGCGGGAATCCCTTTCGGCATGATCTCTGGAATGGCCATTCTTTTGACCATCTATATGCTGATTATTTCGGTGCAGGATACTTTTAGTGTATTCAAAGCATTTAAGGCGGGGGAATATGATATTTCCGATCACGAAAAAGAAAAGCTGGCAGAGAAGCAGCTGGTAGAAGAGAGAGGGGAGGAGTAGAGCATGGCAGTATTGATATTTTTAGGAACATTAGTGATTGCCCTTCCTCTGGGAATTCCTATCGCCTTTGTGTTGGTCATCGCGGCCATTGCCCTTATGTCCTTTATGGGCATATTTGATGCAACTATTATTACCCAAAATTTGGTGATGGGAAGTAACAATGCCTCTTTGATGGCCATTCCATTCTTTATGTTGGCTGGTGAGGTCATGTCTAAGGGCGGTCTTTCTGTTCGAATTGTAGAATTCGCCAACCTGATCGTAGGTAGGCTTCGGGGCGGACTGGGATATGTGGCCATTTTGGCAAGTATGCTGTTTGCAGGCCTTTCCGGTAGCGCCGTGGCTGATGCAGCGGCGCTGGGCGGTATTTTGATTCCGCTGATGATTAAAAATGGCTACCATGTGGGACGCTCCACTGGTGTTATCTGTTCCGGAGCGGTTATCGCACCAATTATCCCGCCTAGTATCCCGATGATTGTACTGGGAACCACTGTTGGCGTATCGGTAGGTAAGCTGTTCATGGCAGGTCTCATTCCGGGCATTATTTTGGGCTTGGCTCTCATGATATGCTGGAAGATCATTGTAAAGAGAGACGGCTATGACGATACCAAGACCTATACCAAGGCAGAGGCTAAAGCCATTCTAAAGGATTCCCTTCCAGCCTTGTTCATGCCGATTTTGATTATCGGTGGCATCCGTGGCGGTATCTTTACACCTACAGAGGCAGGGGCTTTCGCTGTGGTATATGCTCTGTTCTGCTCCATGGTCATCTATAGAGAGATGTCCATAAAGGATCTGTTTAGTGTGTTCGTGGAGGCGACTAAGAGTACAGGTATCGTTATGTTTATTGTAGGTACAGCTTCCTCCGTGGCTTGGCTGATTACAGTAGCGCAGATTCCAGCTCTTCTGGTTACTTATCTGGAACCGCTCATCGCGCACCCTACTATTCTACTGGTAGCAATCAATATATTCCTGTTTATCATGGGTATGGTCATGGATTTGACGCCGAATCTGCTGATCTTTGGACCTATTTTATATCCGATTATCACGGCGGCTGGTATCGATCCGGTATTCTTTGGCGTGGTTATGATTCTCAATCTGACCATCGGCCTGATTACGCCGCCAGTAGGTACGATTCTGTATCTGGGATGTAGTATCGGTAATACGACCTTTGAAAAAGTGGTTCGCGGTATCATGCCGTTCCTTTTAACAGAGATTGTAGTGTTGTTCATCTTTATCTTTGTACCGGGACTGGTCACCGTACCGGCTGCCCTGTTCAGTTAAGGTTAACAGTTTAAGGCTGTCCGGCTTTAGGGCAGCCTTATTTTTTCGAGAAGGAGGAAATGATGGAAACGATGATGAAAGCCATTCGCAAGATAGAGGAAGGGCCAGGGACAGTTTTGCAGCAAATACCCATTCCCACGCCAGCAGATGACGAGATTCTGGTAAAAATATTGGCTTCAGCACTGTGCAAGTCGGATTTGGATGTGGTACATGCGACAGAATCCTTTCGCCTGTCCCATGTGCCAGTACCATTTACCCTGGGCCATGAATTTTGCGGAGAGGTGATAAAAATAGGCGAAAATGTAAAGGAGTTTCAGATAGGAGACCATGTTTGCGGGGAGACCCATGTGCCTTGTGGTATCTGCAAAACGTGTAAAGAGGGGATGAGCCATATCTGTCCCGATATGGGGCTGATAGGCCGCACAGTGGATGGTTGTTTTGCAGAGTATATGGCGCTGCCTGCAGTGTCAGCAGTGAAAGTGGACAAAGAAATCTTACCAGAGCAAGCTGCCTTGTTTGAACCCTTTGGCGTAGCGGTTCATGGGATACAGGTTGCAGAGGTCAGCGGAAAAACTGTGTTGATTACAGGGACGGGAACCATCGGGTCTATGGCCTTAGAGTGTGCTCGCAAGCTGGGCGCGGTGAAAGTTATCGTAACCAGTAGAGATGATGATAAACTGGAGATGGCCTTGGACCTGGGGGCTGATGGGGTCATCAACACCACCAGAGAATCCATTGGGAAGAGAGTCATGGAAGAGACTGAGGGAGCAGGCGTGGATTGTGTCATTGAGATGACAGGTGTGTCTGACATCGTCAATCAGGCCATCGACAGTCTAAGGCCCGGCGGAAAATTGGTTTGCGTGGGTAACCACAACAAAGCCTTTACCATGGAAAATTTTACAGGACGCATTATGTATCGGGAGATTACGGTTACCGGAATCTTTGGACGGCGCATGTTTGATACCTGGAATTTGGCTGTGGAGTTGGTGAAAAGCGGAGGGATCGATTTAGAAAAATATGTGGGAAAGCGGATGAGGCTGGAGGATTTTGACCAGGCAGTAGAAGGTTTTAATCAAGTCTTTGGGCGAATGGTTTTTCTCATGGATGAGAGACGTTGCATTAATGCATAATATATTTTGTGAAAAAATAAAATATATGCATTTCTGCAACAAAAATTGCTGGTGCGAATGTGACAATATGAGGTCGTATGCAAATAGATGTTGAAATTCTAACGTTTTCGTAGGGTATTGCATTTTTGGCACGGGTTTTGCTATATACAATGGTTAAATGAACATCCAATCTAATTCCCTTTTGTGCGATAAGGAAATCCCTCCCAAATGTACAAAAGGGGATTGCACAATTTTTAAACAGACCTTCCAACGTATGATGTATATCGTGACGCATATCCTATGGTGGTTGCACCTGCGCAGGGGAAGGCAAGGAAAGAGATTAAGGAGAAGAATATGAGAAACGTAGTTATCGTAGCGGCATGTAGAACGCCGATCGGAACCATTGGCGGACAGTTTAAATCCATCACTTCTTTGGATTTATCTATCCCAGTTATGCAGAATCTGGTAGAGAGAGCCGGCATCAATCCTGAAATCATCGATGATGTTATTTGGGGATGTAACTATCAGAGAACATATAAAGAAAACAATCTGGCTAGAGTAGCTGCAGTCAAGGCAGGTCTGCCTGTCACCGTGCCTGGTATCACCATTCACAGAAACTGTACTTCTTCCATGTCATCCATTCAGATGGGTTTCTATCAGATTAAGGCAGGAGAAGCAGACTGCATTATGGCAGGCGGCGCAGACAGCATGAGTACCGCTCCGCACATGGTATTCGATGCCAGATACGGAAAGAAATACGGCCATATGGAACTGAGAGACTCCATGTGGGATTCCCTGACCAACCTGGGTGTAGGCCCGGCTATGGGTATCACTGCAGAGAATGTGGCAGACGAATATAATGTAACCAGAGAGGAAATGGACGCATATTCCCTCCGCTCCCAGCAGAGAGCAGTAGCAGCCATCGACGGCGGTAAGTTCAAAGATGAAATCATTCCGGTAACCGTTCATGGCAGAAAGGGCGACACGGTTTATGATACTGATGAATACCCAAGAAGAGATGCAAGCCTGGAGAGCCTGGCTAAGCTGAAAGCTACCTTCAAGGAAGACGGAAGAGTAACAGCAGGAAACGCATCGGGAATGAACGATGCATCCTCTGGCGTAATTCTGATGGACGAAGAGAAGGCAAAGGAACTGGGTGTGCCAATCATGGCGAGAATCGTATCGGTAGCTACCACTGGCGTAAGACCAGAAGTCATGGGAATCGGTCCAATCAGTGCATCCCAGAAAGCGCTGGCTAAGGCAGGACTGACCATTGACGATATCGACCTGTTTGAAATCAACGAAGCCTTTGCAGCCCAGTGCATCGCATGTGCAAAGACACTTGGTATCGATGAAGATAAGTTGAACGTGAACGGTTCCGGAATCTCCTTGGGACATCCAGTAGGAGCGACCGGAAGCAGACTGGTAGTCACGCTGATGTATGAGCTTAAGAGAAGAGGCGGTAAGTACGGACTGGCTTCCCTGTGTGCAGGCGGCGGTATGGGTACTACTGTTATCATTGAAATGGTATAGAAAACGGCATTGAACGTGTAAATAGGTTTTAGGAGGATATTTATGAGTTATGATGTAAAACAGTGGCTTCCTGCAGACCAAGTGCAGAAAGCATACCAGGAAAAGCTGGTGACTGCTGATGAGGCAGTAAAGGTGATTAAGTCTGGGGATCAGATTCACTATGGACTGTTTACTGGTGTAGTTGTAGATTTGGATACTGCACTGGCCAAGAGAGTCAATGAACTGGAGGATGTGACCATCTGTGCAACCATGTGGAGTTATGCACAGCCGCCAGAAGTATTGAAGGCTGACCCGAAGGCAGAGCATTTCCATTATGCCAGCAGCCATTTTACTGGTATCGAAAGAAAATGCAACAAAGAAGGTAACTGCTGGTTCCTGCCAGTACAGTTCAGAGAAAATCCAAAGTTCTATGAAGAATGCAGACCTAGATTTGCAGTTGCAATGCTGCAGGTAGCGCCAATGGATAAGTCTGGTAACTTCAACTTTGGACCGCAGGTTGCAGAATACTGGGGCGTACTGAAGAACGCTGACAAGATTATCGTTGAAGTAAATGAAAAGATGCCGATTACTCATGGTATAGAGAACTGCATCAATATCAGCCAGGTTGATTATGTTGTAGAAGGAAGCAACACACCGCTGCCTACCATCAACGCGAAGGAAGCAAACGACATTGAAAAGGCTATGGCTGAACATATTGTTAAGCTCATCGAAAGCGGCAGCACTCTGCAGCTGGGTACCGGAGGTTTCCCTAACTATGTAGGTAAGCTGATTGCAGAATCCGATATCAACGACCTGTCTGTGCACACAGAAATGTTTGTAGACGCTTATCTCCACCTGTTCAAGGCTGGTAAACTGACTGGAAACAAGAAGATCAACAAGGGCAAGATGTCCTTTACCTTTGCAATGGGTTCCCAGGAGTTGTATGACTGGATTGACGACAACCAGATGATGCAGGTTGGCCCAGTTGACTATATCAACGATGTAGATGTAATTTCTCAGAACGATAAGATGATTTCTGTAAACAGCTGCTTACAGGTAGACCTGTTTGGTCAGGTAAACTCTGAATCTGCAGGCTTGCAGCATATCGGTGGAACCGGCGGACAGCTGGATTATGTAATGGGTGCGTTTAAGTCTCAGGACGGTAAGTCCTTCCTGTGCCTGCCATCCACCAGAACCTTAAAGGATGGCACTAAGGAGTCCTTAATCAGAGCAACTTTGCCGGAAGGTTCCATCGTATCCACTCCAAGAAGCGGTATTCACTACATCGTAACTGAGTACGGCGCTGTATGCCTGAAGGGTAAGAATACCTATGAGAGAGCAGAGCTTCTGGTATCCATCGCCCATCCTGATTTCAGAGATGAGTTGATCGAAGCTGCTAAGAGAATGGGTATCTGGAAAACCTCCAGCAAGGTGCAGAAATAAAGACACAAGCGAGCAACATTCTATTCTTCTTATATATTTTAAATACAACGAAAAAAAGCCTTCTTCGGAGGGCTTTTTTTCGTTGGGGGGGAGTTCCTTGCCTTTTTTTGCAGATGATAGAGGATGGAACGCGAATTAGAAGCATATCAAGAGTAAATGCTCATATGGGGGACTGTTTAAATTTTAATGTGAGGGTTTTGTGAAGAAATTCGATATTTTTCTATATATAAACAAACTATCGAGTTTGAAAAAATTTTTTCTATGTTTTGTGGCTATATCAGAAAAATATCGAATTTTGGAGGTGTATTGTCGTCGAATCCTGTCGAAATTGAATGTATTTACTGCAATATTTTTACATATTCTGCCAAAGCCTTTAATAACCCTTCCAATATCCTGCTTAAAGCCATAAAATCTCCGATGTTTTTGAAGGATATTAAAAAAATATCGAAGTTCCTGGAAACCTTTCGATATTTTTTCATATATATCTCCGAATATCGAAGCCCGAGTTAGAAGGCTCTACGCCAACCCGTACCAACTGAGCAGGAACATGGAGGACAGGGGGATGACGATCATGGATAACAGGGTGGTCAGGGTGACTCCCTCTGCGGCCAGCAGGGCGTTGCGCTTTTCTAGGCTGATGACCGGTACGATGGCTACTCCACTTGGGAAGCAGCAGGCAAAGATGAGGGTTACCTTTAGATTGACGGAAATGGGCAGCCAGTTGACCATGAGAAACATGAGCACCGGCATGAGCAGCATTTTCATGAGAGAAGTCGCCACCAGCTTTTTATTGGTAAAGATTCTGGAAAGATTGCTGTTCCCCAGCTGCATACCTACCATGAGCATGGATAGAGGCACGGTAGCGTCTCCGATCATTTCGATGCTGGAAAATAAAAACTCTGGCAAGGACAGTTTTGCAAAGAGAATCACAATACCTAGGATGGCTGCAATGGTGCAAGGATTGATTGCCGAGCGGACGGCAGCCTTGACATCCATCTTTTGAGCGGCCTGTCCGCTACCTCCGCTGGTTAGACTGAGCTGGATGCTGCCAAAGGGGTACAGATACAAGGTATGGATAATGTTGACCAGAACCATCAGATAGAGAATATCGTTTCCAAAGAGGGAAAGGGTCAAGGGGAATCCCATGAAGCCGCAGTTCATGCTGGCTAGAATCATGGTATAGATGGCCACATCATCCTTGGGTTGAAATTTCAGGATTTTGCCAAAGAGCAAATAGCCTGCAGCAGTGAACAGAGCGAAGTATACCACCGACAGGCCCAGAGTTTCCAGGGAGAGAGCGATGGTATCCGCCTCCAAAGTTTTGCTGGCGATAGAAGCAATGACCATACAAGGGCCAGTGATTTTGATAAGCAGGTCGGACATGAAATCGTTGGCAGAATTGGGCAAAACCCCAATTTTGTTGGCGACAAAGCCCACGCCCACGATTAAAAATATGGATAAAACCTTTCCAAAAACCAGTAGCATAACCAGATGTCCTTTCCGATACAATATGTTTTAATCACTCATAATTTCCTATTCTATCATGAAGCCAGTCAAAAATCATCTGTTTTTGTAGTTTTTATAAAGGAAATTTGGAAGGCTGCTTTCCTATGAAACCTGATGCTTGGAAAAGACCTTACGCGAACTGAAGATACCGATTCCTGCAAATATAAGAGCTGCTGGAATAGCCCACAGGGCATATAGAAGGTCGCTGCTCATTTGTTCCACTGACATTAGTGAGACGAATTGGGCGTGGTATACAGGCAAAAGCCCTGCATACCGGAACAAGGGACTTGTTTCCGAAATCGGCAGCATGGCGGGCAGAAGGTATATTGCTGCCGTGGCAGATGCCGCCGTCATTTGATTTTTGCTGACAGCAGAAGCGAGTAAAGTGATTCCACATACGCTGATGGTTCCAGTAAAGGCCAGTAAAGTTTGATATATAATCAGGGTTTTGCAGGTAATATTAAAAGGGATATATCCTTCGGTAAAGGGCATGGGGGCAAAGAGTATACTGCAATCCAGGCCGCTTTTTCCATACAGGATAAAGGCAAGCAGAAGGTTTGAGAGGACGGTTATGAGAGTAATTATAAGAGTAGCAATCAGGCTGGCGGCAGCCTTTGCCGCTCCGCATTTGGTTCTGCCGTATTTGCTGGTCAGGATGATGTTGTCCACACCGCCATATTCACCGCAAAACACAGGTGCAACCATAATGGCCACAACAAATGACAAGGCAAGAAATATCTTTACCATGTTTTGGCTGGTGGAAAGCCATCCGTCAATATAACCGATTTTGATTTCTTCATTACCAAACACATCTGAAACCTTAAGGCCGTTCCAGTTTCCATCCAAATCGGAAAAGCGGGCGAAGACGGCTGATTGCATGGCATTATGATAAAGATATGCGGCGTTTAATCCATGCAAATCGGTTTGCGGAGCAAAATCAGACATCATCTGCTTCACCTTTTTGTCAGTTAATGGGCCTTCGTATTTGGCGGCGATTTCCTTGTTGATGGCCACCGCTGTCTGGCCTGTACCCTCTTGACTGACTCCATCAAAGGCGTATTTGTTTTGATAACTGGAAAAGCCCAATAGGGCGGATAAAATCAGTATAGCCGCCAAAGCAAGTTGTGTCAGACGTCTTGCAAATATTTTTTTTAGTTCAAATTCAATGAGTTTCTTCATTTTTCCGTATCTCCTTTGAAGTAAAATAAGTACAAATCTTCCAGGTTAGGCTGTACTCGTACAGCATTTTCCACAGGCGTATGGTCTGCAATGATTCGCAGTATGGTTTCACCATATCCGGTATTCCGCAGATTGACCGTAGGAAAGGCAGATGCATATGCTTCGGCCTTTGCCGTGGGAATCACACACTCCCACACCTGGCCATTGATTGCAGAGGTAATTTCCTGTGGGCTTCCAAGGTCAATGACTTGACCGGCTTTCATCATGATAATTTCCTCTGCGATAAACTCAATATCGGAAACAATATGGGTCGATAGGATTACAATGCGCTCCTCTGCAAAGGCGCTGATTAAATTGCGGAAACGAACCCGTTCCTTTGGGTCAAGACCTGCTGTTGGTTCATCCAGGATTAAGATGTTGGGGTCGTTTAACATGGCCTGTGCGATTCCCAGACGTTGTTTCATACCTCCAGAAAAGGTTTTGATTTTATGAGCGCTTTCTTTAGATAAGCCTACCGCCTCCAGTAACTCCTTCGCTTTTTTTCTGGCAAACCTTTCTTCCAACCCTTTTAAAGCTGCCGCATACAGCAAAAAATCAAGGGCTGTAAAATTGGGATAATACCCAAAGCGCTGCGGTAGATACCCTAAAAGGTTTTGGTATTGTTGGCCTAGCTTTCCTATGTTTTCGCCGTTTAAAAAAATTTTGCCCGACGTGGGACGTTGTAAGTTGCAGAGCAGACGCATCAATGTGGTCTTTCCTGCGCCGTTGGCCCCAAGCAGACCGTAAACCCCCTTTGATAGCGAGAGATTTAAATGGTCTACAGCCGTTTTGTGACCAAAAGTCTTAGTCAGTTCTGTGGTTTTCAGTTCCATATAAAACTCCTTTCTTCATGGAAGATAAAAAATACTCTCCCTGTGTTTTCAAGGAGAGTATAATAGGTAATTCACTACTTTTTATCTACAAGTCGGCGCCTTTGAAAAAAGCCGATACCTTGGCGCCATTTGAGGTGTTTTCAATTTTTAAATAGCCGCCGTGTTGCTGACAGAGCAGTTTGCAGATGTATAAGCCAATACCGAAGTGGACTGCGTGATTGGTTTCCTTTGTGAAATATGGCTCCATAGCTTTCTGTAGACTTTTTTTATCAAAGCCTGCGCCGTCGTCTGATACTGTCAGCAGCAGTCCGTTATCCTGGAAGGTAAAAGATAGAGTTATTTGAGTCTTGGCATAGCGAAGGGCGTTTGCTACCAGATTGTCATACACCTGTGAGATGAAGGACTTGTCCATAAACAGTTGACAAGTAGGAAGGGACTCTCGCAGATGTAATGTTTTACCTCTTTGGGTACATAAAATTTGGGCGCTTTCCTGTAATGATAATAGGAAAGGCCCCAGAAGAACTCTTTCATATGTGGGCGTTGTGTCTTCTAAACGCTGAAGGGTGCTCATGCTGGCGATATAAGTCTCCATGCGGGATAAGTGTTTTTCCATGGTGGCCGCGATTTCTCTCGTCTCTTTGGCTTCGCTTGTCTGTAACATTTCATTATAGCCCTTTAGTACCGTTAGGGGAGTGCGTAAGTCGTGAGCGAAAGCGGCGTTGAGGGATTTGCGTTCCTCCACCTGTCGCCACATTTCAGAAAAATTATTGGCAAGAGTGGCTCGCATCATTTCAAAGGAGGCCATGAGTTGACCCAATTCATCGTTGCTGTCGTATTTTAGGGAAAAGTTTAGGTCGCTATTGGATATTTTGTTGGCTGCCATTTGAAGCTGGGCCAGGGGCTTTTTTAATTTATTCCTGTAAAACAGTATGGCAGCCCCTATAATGCATAATGCGGAATAGACCGGCGTTGCAATTACAGGAGCCAGTTCTAATGCGGCGACTGTCTCCTCATCTTGGCTGGACATGGAAGGAGATTCGCTGCCAATATAAGTACCGTTGCCAAGGCGCTTACCCTCCTCGTTGGTCAGATAATACTTTTCACCGGATGGCGGGTAAGAAGCCCGAATTTTATCGGCAGCGCTATGGCATAGGGAGGCTGTCATGATGGACAGCAGGAGAGCCAGCAAAACAAAGATTGATACATAAAGAATCAGACTTTTTTTGAGAGACAAACTCTGCTTAGAATTTTTTATTTTACCCATTTATACCCACACCCCCAAACGGTTGCAATATATACCTGGTCTGTACACGTAGCGATTTTCGTCCGTATTCTGCGGATATGTTCTGTTACAACGGTGCTGTCTCCCTCGCTGTCATACCCCCAAAGACGTTCATAAATTCGTTCTTTGTCAAAGACCTGGCCAGGGTTTTGGGACAGCAATTCCACAATGTCGAATTCCTTTTTAGCCAGACCCAGTCGCTTATCTGCAAAAAACAGGCAGCGCTGTGCATAATCGATGGTTAAATTACCAGAAAATTTTACTTGTGATTCAAAGCTGTGCCGCATCTCTCTACGAAGGTGGGCTTTGACTCTGGCTTCAAGTTCTGTTAGAGAAAAAGGCTTGACGATGTAGTCGTCACCGCCGGCAGCAAAGCCTCTGACCTTATCGGCATCCTCCATGCGGGCCGTCAGGAAAAGAATGGGGCAGGATATATGATTGCGAATCCGTTTGCAGATTTCCAGGCCGTTCAGATCAGGCATATTGATGTCAAGGAGGATGATATCTGGGTTATATTCCACTTGCCTTAATGTTTCGGTTCCGCTTCCGGCTCGCAAAACGCCGTACCCTTTACTTTCCAAAAAACTGCCCAGCATGGACACAATATCCGCTTCATCGTCAGCTATCAATATCTTTGCGTACATTTTTGTATACCTCCAGAAAACAGTATAGCTGTAATTTCTCAACTTTTTATCTACATTATTGTAGTAATACCCTCGATTGACAAAAGCAAACATCACACCGCAAGGTCCAAAACCGTGTATATCTTTGTCAATCGGGGGGCTATTTTTGCAATGTGGACCGATGGTGGAATTTTATGGCCATAGAATTTCCTTGACTTTCCCTGGAGAATCTGTATAATGTACAGATAGAAGAATGTTTAGTATTTCTAAACTAAAAGTTTATTATCAGAAAACGTTGAGGCGAGAGGATGTGAAACAGATATGGATATTGGCATAAGGATCAGGGAGCTTAGAACCCTCAATGGACTGACCCAGGAAGAGTTGGCAGACAGAAGCGAACTTTCCAAGGGCTTTATTTCCCAACTGGAAAACGATGTGACTTCTCCCTCTATCTCCACGTTGGAGGATATTTTACAGTGCCTTGGCACGACCTTATGTGAATTCTTTACAGAAGAAACAGCGCCCGTGCAGGTCGTGTTCCGCGATGAGGATTATTTTGAAAAGTGGGATGATGAACTGAAAAATAAGACGGAATGGATCATTCCCAATGCACAGAAGAACATGATGGAGCCCATCAGGCTGACTTTGGAGCCGGGCGGGGAGACTTACCCTGACGCACCCCATGAAGGGGAGGAGTTCGGCTACGTGCTGAAAGGGGAGATTACCATCATCATCGGGAAAGACAGGCATCACGCGAAGGCAGGCGAATCCTTTTATTATACGCCAGATAAAACCCATTACATCATGACGAAGAAAGGAGCAGAAATTCTGTGGGTCAGCACCCCGCCGAGTTTCTAAAAATGTCTATGGCACTTATTGAATTGTTTGATCTTTCAAAATCCTATGATGGAGAGTTGGTACTGGATGAATTCCAGCTTTCCATCAAAGAAAACGAGTTTATTACACTCCTGGGGCCTTCTGGCTGCGGTAAGACCACAACCTTAAGAATCGTGGGAGGATTCACCACGCCGGATACAGGTAAGGTAATCTTCGAGGGAAAGGATATCACCGATTTAGCGCCCAACAAGCGGCAGATTAACACGGTGTTTCAGAAGTATGCCCTGTTTCCCCATATGAACGTGGCAGAAAACATCGCCTTTGGCCTGAAAATCAGCGGCAAGACCCAGAGTTATATCAACGACAAGATAAAATATGCCCTAAAGCTGGTCAATCTTTCCGGCTACGAAAAGAGAGACCCCATGTCTCTGTCCGGCGGCCAGCAGCAACGTATCGCCATTGCAAGAGCCATCGTCAATGAGCCTAAGATGCTCCTTCTCGATGAGCCTTTGGGCGCTTTGGACCTGAAGATGCGGCAGGATATGCAGTACGAGCTAATTCGGCTAAAGAATGAACTGGGCATTACCTTCCTCTATGTGACCCACGACCAGGAGGAAGCTCTGACCATGTCTGATAAGGTGGTGGTCATGAACCAGGGATATATTCAGCAGATGGGTACGCCGGAGGAAATTTACAATGAGCCGGAGAACGCCTTTGTGGCCGACTTTATCGGAGACAGCAATATTTTAGACGGCATCATGATGGAGGATAGGGTGGTGAAAATATGCGACCATATTTTCCCATGTATCGACGAAGGTTTTGGGGTGAAAAAACCGGTGGATGTGGTCATTCGGCCGGAGGATATTATCATCGGAAAGCCGGGGGCGGGTATCATGAACGGCACGGTCACTTCCAACGTATTTATCGGCGTCCACTATGAGATGTGTATCGAAGCCGGCGGGTTCGAGTGGTTGGCACAGAATACGGTCAGCTATCCGGTGGGACGGCAGGTTTCCATCGATGTGCTTCCGGAAAATATTCAGATTATGAATAAACCACAATCAGAAGATGAGGAGGCGATTTCACTCGATGACTAAGAAACTGTTTTCCATGCCTTTCATTTTCTTCATTCTGTGCGGTACGGTGATTCCTCTGGGGGTCATCGCCCTTTACGGACTGACGGACAGGGAAGGCGTCTTCACCTTTGAAAATATATTGGCCATCGCAAACGGAGACCATGCTAAGGCGCTAGGTCTGTCTCTGCTTTTGGCGTTCATCAGTACCGTCGTCTGCTTTTTGCTGGCTTTTCCGCTGGCCTTGGTACTGAAGGACAGTAAGCTGGGAAAGAAGGGGTTCATGGTCTTTGTATTTATCCTGCCTATGTGGATGAATTTTTTGCTGAGAACTATGGCCTGGCAAGTGCTTCTTGAGCGAAACGGCATTATCAATACGGCCCTTACGGCCATAGGGCTGCCCCAGCTTTCCATCATCAATACATCGGTGGCAGTGGTATTGGGCATGGTCTATGACTATTTGCCTTTTATGATTCTGCCCATTTATAACGCCCTCATCAAAATCGACAGCAGCGTCATTGAGGCGGCTTACGATTTGGGCGCCAGCAAGGCCATTGTACTGAGGAAAATATTGATTCCTCTGTCCATTCCCGGCATCGTCAGCGGCGTGACCATGGTGTTCGTACCGTCTCTGACCACCTTTGCCATTTCCAACATGCTGGGCGGCGGCAAGGTCAATCTCATCGGCAATATCATCGAGCAGGAGTTTACGGCCAGTTCCAACTGGAACCTGGGTTCCGGCCTGTCGCTGGTCATGATGATATTTATCGTCATCAGTATGGCCTTTATCGAAAAATTTGATAGAAACGGGGAGGGAAATCTGCTATGAAAAAATTGGGAAGAATTCTCTATTTGGCCCTCATCGTTCTGTTTCTCTACCTGCCCATCGGTACGCTGATGGCTCTTTCCTTCAACTCAGGAAAGAGCATGAGCGCATGGCAGGGGTTTTCAGTGAAATGGTATCAGGAGATGTTTCACAGCCAGGAAATCATGGAGGCCTTGGGTAACACCCTGACCATCGCATTGTGGGCCTCGGTGATTGCAACCGTGGTGGGCGTTTTGGCCTGTATCGGTCTCAATGCCATGAGCGAAAAGAAGCGTTCTTTCTTTATGGGGGTCAACAACATTCCTCTGCTCAATGCGGATATCGTAACCGGCATCTCCATCATGATGAGTTTCCTGCTCTTTGGCATCAGTTTGAGTTACGGTACCGTACTGTTTGCTCACATCACCTTCTGTATCCCTTATGTGATTTTGTCGGTGATGCCTAAGTTCAAACAGCTGGAAAACATCACCTATGAGGCGGCCATGGATTTAGGGGCGACCCCAGTCTATGCCTTCTTTAAGGTGGTGCTGCCGGACATCATGCCGGGTATTGTTTCCGGATTTTTGTTATCCTTTACCATGTCGGTGGATGATTTCGTCATCACCCACTTTACCAGAGGCGCGGGCATCAATACCTTGTCCACCCTGATTTATAGCCAGGTGAAAATCGGCGTTCGACCTACCTTATACGCCCTGTCCACCCTGCTGTTTGTCACAGTGCTTGTGGTGCTGCTGGCGGTCAATATTTTGTCATCGGATGCAGGAAAAAGACGGCGTAAAGCAGGGGCAGATGGAGATTACTATGTAAAGCAAAAAAGAGGCATTACGCCAAAAGGCGCTATGGCTCTGGTGGTAGCCATGCTTTTGGTAGTGTTTGGCCTCAATCAATATGCTGGCTCTATGGTGGGACCCCAGGACCAGGGAAAACTGTATGTCTATTGTTTCGGCGATTACATTGATCCAGATTTAATCGACCAGTTTGAAGAGGAGACAGGATATGAGGTGGTCATGGACTACTTTGACACCAATGAGGAAATGTATCCAGTCATTAAGAATCATACAGCCAGCTATGACGTTATATGCGCGTCGGACTATATGATAGACCGGATGCGGAACGAGGAACTTCTAGAGCCCATCGACGTTCGGTATATCCCAAATCTGGAGAATTTGCAGGATAATGTGAAGGGTTTCATAGAGGAGTTTGATCCAGGGATGAAATATAGCGTACCGCATACCTGGGGTACCTATGGCATTATCTATAATACGACTATGATTGACGAGGAGATTGACAGTTGGGCTCAGCTTTGGGATAAAAAGTATGATGGACAGATTATTATGCCAAATTCCATCAGGGAGGCTTATGTGGTGGCAGGCAGGCTTCTGGGCTATTCCATCAACACCACCGATGAAAGGGAACTTGCCGAGATGACCCAAAAACTCATCCAGCAGAAGCCTTTGGTATACAGTTTTGCCAACGATAACGCCAGGGATTTGATGATTGGAGACGCAGCGGCCCTAGCTGTGATTACCTCCGGAGACGTGCTTTATGCCCAGGAGGAAAACGAAAATCTGGAATACGTGGTACCAAAGGAGGGAACGGAGGTTTGGACTGACTGTTGGGCCATTCCAAAACGGGTGGAAAACAAGGAGGCAGCCTTGGCATGGATTGATTTCATGTTAAGGGGAGATATTGCACGAATCAACTTCGAGTATCTGACCTATGCCATTCCAAACAAGGAGATTGCAGACCTGACTGCAGGAGAGGTATTGAATCCGTCCGATGAGATTTTAGCCAACTGCGAAACTCTTAAAAATTTGGGCAGCGCCGGCGACGACTTGTACAGCAAATACTGGAAGCAGTATAAAGGAAAGTAGGGTACTCGTTCTCCCGGATTTAATTTCTCATATCATGGGTTGAATCCCCAGACAGAATATTGACTTTTATAATTATTATGATAGAATAAAGTAGTTGTTACAAAAGAATAATCGTTTCATGTTTTGCCGGATACGGTGTCCGGCAACGAAGATGGAATCCGGTTGAAGTCCGGAACGGTTCCCGCCGCTGTAAGCGTGGAGTCAGCCTCATAAATACCACTGGGAAGGCAGGTTTTGTCCTGGGAAGGGGAGGCTGATGAAAAAGCGTAAGTCAGAAGACATGCATGAAACAGGTGAGAAAGTTACGCCCGGGATTGCGGTGTGACGGACATAGAAAGCGTCAGACAGGACAGCGAATACGGGCTGTGAGAGCGATGGGAAAAACATGGTTTTCGCGGCTCTTTTTGTTTGGCAATTTCGGCAAAAAGGAGGAAATGATGAAAAAAAGTACAGAGAAGGGAAACAGAATCTTGAGCGTGCTTCTGGCCTTTGTCATGGTGATCTGCATGATGCCGGCCATGGCGTTTGCAGAGGAAACAGAGGGAGAGCCGGTTGCTCCGCCTGCGGCTGTTGACAATGAGGCGGTTTTGCAGCAGGTATATGAGGTTTTGACGGAGAAGATGGGAGGCAGCGGGTCGGATGACTGGATTGCCGCCGATATAGCCGAATATGAAAGGGCCTACGGCAAGGAAGCCGCCCTGACCCAGACCAAGATACAGCAATATATCAACTATGTGGCGGAAAAAGGCGCCCAGACTAAAAGTGCAGGAGATCTGTCTAAGTATATCATTGGCCTGAAAGCTCTGGGCTATGACGGAACCAAGGTGGTCACTGTCAATCAGAGCCAAGGAACACACCTGAATCTGGTAGAGCGGCTTGCGGAGATTGTAACAGCAGGAACCGGCGGCAGCAATAGCGTTTATACCTTGCCCTATATTCTCATTGCTTTGAATCAGGATGAAACCTATGGAACAGAGGAACTGAGAAGTCAAGTCATTGAGAGGATGTTGAATCAGCAGCTGACCGACGGAGGCTGGGGATATGGAACCACCGTAGATGTGGACGCTGTGGCTCCAGCGATTTTGGCAATGGCCCCCTATTATGACACCAATGAGCAGGTAAAGGAAGCCATCGATAAGGCGCTGGAACCGGAGAAGGTGAAGTCCTTTATGGGAGAGACAGGAGCCGTTGTAAAATACAATGCCCCTAACGCTAATGCTACCGGAATGCTTTTGGCTGCCATGGCTGCTGTGGGAAAGGATGTCAACGATTATGCTATAGATGGTAAAACTCTGATAGATGGACTTTTAGCTCTTCGCAGCAACGAACCAGATGGTTTTCAGTACAATAATAAATGGAATTTATCTGCTACCGAGCAGGGCTTCCGCGGGCTTCTTGCAGTTACTTTGGCAGAAAAGCAAGAAAACAAACAGTACATGATATATGATTTTCATGAGAATGGTTCCAAGGAGGCGAAGGCCACCGCAGGAACTGCAGTAACCCCGCCGTCAGAACCGACCAAGGGAGACGATATCACTGTGACCGTTACCGTAAAGACCGACACAGGAATCTGGCTCAATGAAGCGCCCGTTACCATGAAAAAAACTAATGCCAAGGTATATCATGCCTTGCTCAAAGCGTTGGCCGATGCAAACATGAGCCAAAGGGGAGCTGATAACGGCTATGTGGAATCCATCACCAAGGACGGAGTTACCTTAGCAGCCTTTGACAAGGGGCCAAATTCTGGATGGCTGTATAAGGTTAACGATACCCTTCCTATCATACCGCTGACCGTCTGCAACGTAGAAGACGGCGATAAGATTGTCTGGTATTATACAGCCGATTATACTAAAGACCCTGCGGCAAGCGTGGTTCCCAGTCAGCCAAAAGGACCGGCCATCACCTTGACCGACGAGAAGGGCATGGCCATAGATGGAGTTGTGAAAACCGTCTATGACGCAGCTACTGGAAAACTGACCATCACCACAACAGAGGAATACCAAGTAAAAGACGTGTTGGTAAACGGCGTATCTAAAGGCGCGGTAATGGTATTGACAGGATTGACAGGTCAGGATAAGGTGACGGTCATCTTGGAAAAATTGGAAAAACAGGATGAAAAAGATGTTCGCAATAAAAAGCTGATTCAAGGCGTTCAGTCCACTGGCATTACCCTTAAGACTGTAGATACAGGCAAGGGATATATTCAGGTGGAGTGGACAAAGGAGAAGGGCTACAAGGTGGACGGCTATCAGGTATTCCGCTCCGTAAAGAAGACCAGCGGATTTTCAAAGAAAGCCTTCTTTTCTAAAAAGTCTGATGGTACACAAGGCTCCTATAAGAATACCAAAGGATTAAAGAGCGGCACCCGCTACTATTACAAGGTGCGTGGCTATCGAATCATTGATGGCAAGACCTACTATACCGAATGGTCCAACAAGGCATGGTGGACTGCGCGCTAGGAAGGCAGGAAATTAGGCAGAGGGAAACATTTGCCTATCAATATTGAGAAGATTTTTTCGCCGGCGGTGTTGACAATCCAGGCGAAACGTATATAATGTTCTATATCATATAAAACTGAATCCTTATCAAGAGTGGCTGAGGGAATAGGCCCAAAGAAGCCCGGCAACCTCTGTGCGTCTCCATATGGAGAGCAGAAAAGGTGCTAAATCCTACAGAAGTGTTTCAGAAACTTGATTTCTGGGTAAACTTTCTGAAAGATGAGGAAGGTAGATTATTAAAAAATCTGAACCTCTCTTTCATGGAGAGGTTCTTTTGTTTAAAAGACCTGGGGTAAGGATTTTAAGAGATTGGAGGATAAGAAAATGAAGAGACTATTTACGTCAGAATCCGTTACAGAAGGCCATCCTGATAAAGTCTGCGACCAGATTTCCGATGCGATTTTAGACGCTATCTTTGAACAGGACCCATATGGAAGAGTAGCGGCTGAATGTACCACCACCACCGGTTATGCCATGGTTATGGGCGAAATCAGCACCAAGTGCTACATCGATATTCCTAAAATCGTCAGGCAGGTGATCTTAGACATCGGCTACAACAGTGGAGAATATGGTTTTGACGGCAATACCTGCGCGGTGCTTTCTGCCATCGACGAGCAGTCGGGGGACATTGCTATGGGTGTGGATAAAGCATTGGAATACAAGGAAGGCACCTTGGACGACCAGATTGATACTATCGGAGCAGGAGACCAGGGCATCATGTTCGGTTACGCTTGCAACGAAACGCCGGAACTGATGCCGATGCCTATTGCACTGGCTCACAAGCTGGCAAAACGACTGACCGATGTGAGAAAGGACGGTACCATTCCATACCTGAGACCGGATGGAAAGACTCAGGTGACTGTAGAGTACGACGGAGATCAGGTAAAGAGAATCGACACAGTGCTGATTTCCACCCAGCACGATCCAGAAGCGACTCAGGAGCAGATTCGGGCTGATTTAATGAGACATGTGATTCAACCTGTTATTCCGGCTGAACTTTTAGACGATGAGACAAAATATTTTGTCAATCCGACAGGTCGCTTTGTTATCGGCGGGCCTCATGGAGATTCCGGTCTTACGGGTCGTAAAATTATCGTAGATACTTACGGCGGATATGCCCGTCACGGCGGCGGCGCATTTTCCGGTAAAGACCCTACAAAGGTAGACCGCTCTGCAAGCTACGCAGCTCGCTATGCGGCCAAGAATGTGGTTGCAGCAGGCTTGGCGGATAAATGCGAAATTCAGCTGGCTTACGCCATCGGCGTGGCCAAACCGGTTTCCATCTTGGTGGACACGGCAGGCACCGGCAAGATTGCTGATGATAAGATTGCCGAACTGGTGGAGAAGAATTTCGATTTGAGACCGGCAGCCATTATCCGCGATCTGGATTTAAGACGGCCAATCTACAGACAGACTGCGGCTTACGGTCACTTTGGCAGAACCGACATCGATTTGCCATGGGAGCGCACCGACAAGGCAGAGAATTTGAGACTGCAGGCAGGACTGTAAACAAAAAAATAGCTGCTATGCAAAAGGTTTATCCGATTGCATAGCAGTTTTTTAATTCGAAAGTGCAGTGCTCATAATCGCCACGGAAGCGCTGGCGCCGATACGGTCTGCGCCGGCTTCAATCATTTTCATAGCGGTTTCATAGTCGCGAATTCCGCCGCTGGCTTTTACCTCCATGAAATCCCCTACCGTTTTTTTCATTAGAGCTACGTCTTCAGGCCTAGCTCCGCCGGCTCCAAAGCCTGTGGAGGTTTTGACAAAATGAGCGCCGCTTTCCTTGGCCAGGTGACAGGCTTCTTCTATTTCTTCGGCTGTCAGAAGGCAGGTTTCCAGAATTACCTTGACGATGGTTCCATAAGGCTTAGCGGCCTGCACTACCGCTAAAATATCGTCTCGGACATCATCATAGCGACCGTCCTTAAAAGCGCCGACATTGAGAACCATATCGATTTCTCTAGCTCCATCCATGCAAGCCTCGGCTGTTTCAAAGGCTTTGGCGCCAGTGGTCATGGCTCCTAGAGGAAAGCCGACTACAGCAGCGATTTTTACGTCAGAGCCTCGAAGCAAGTCGGCGCAGAATCCCACATAGCAGGAGTTGACGCAGACAGCATAAAACTCATACTGAATCGCTTCTCGGCAAAGGGCTTCGATTTGGGCTCTGGTAGCGTCAGGCTTTAAAAGGGTGTGGTCAAAGTATTGATTCAAGGGTTTTGGCAGTTTCATGGATATTCCTCCTATTGGATTGTGGTCTCATTTTAGCATTTTACACGGGAAAAGAAAAGAGATATTGCAAGAAATCTGGCTTTGGCATATAATAAATATATTTATGAAGAGATGTTTTGAAAAGTGAAACACCATGGAAGATGGGGAGGAGACAAGTTGGAAAACGCAAAACAGCGATTTTATCGTATGAATATATTGAAGTGGCTGGGGCTGGTGTTTGGCGGTATCATGATGGTATGTACCAGAGATGCCTTTGGCGAAGCGTGGAGTTATGTATTGGGCCTGATAGCAGCAGTAGGCTTTTTTACCATATGTCAGAAAGAGGCCAGAGAAATTATATGCAAATTTGTGGCCGATGATCTAAAGGAAGTGATCGAACAGGCCGGCCATCGCCATTGTGTGGTGGAAATCAAAAGTATTCATACCGGTTTGGTAACGCGGATTTATCTCATTGGGGCAGGACGTCTAGCCGCTAGATATGGCAGAACCATCATTAGCCATATTAGTGAGAGTTGGTATCATAAGTCGGTATGGGCAACCCAGTTGGTAGAGCTGGAACATGAATCGGAACTGGAGGAAGCCCAAAGTTTTCTGGATGAGAAACTGCTGGAGGATATTAAGCGGATGCGCGGAGAACGCTGGGATCATGGACGGGACGGCAGCGGATTGACCTTTGAGGAGAAGAAGCGGAGCATGGAGGCCCTTAGAGCGAAACGAGAGGCTGAAAAGGCCCAGCAGAATCAAGTTGATGAGCAGGCCAAAGACCCAGGAGCGGACCACAAAAGCAAAGAGTAAAATAGCAGATATGGACTTAATCGCAGCGTTCAGTATTTTTATTGTGGCTATGACCCTTGTGCTTTTCTTAGAAAAATCTATGATTTTGGCTCTGTTTATAGGGCCTGGGCGCCATTCTCAATGGCGGCGGTTTGATTTCCATGCTGGAGGTCATAGGAATTTTATTCCTATCCAGTACCTATTCGGGGATTTTCGATGGCACGAAAATGTTGGAAGATTTGCAGTCCGGCTTGGGAAATTTGTGCGGACGTTTTGGCAGGGTTCCTGTAACCATGGGGCTGGGCACAGGTCTGGCTGCTGTATTTTGCAACCAGACCATTTCCACCATGATGTGCTGTGATTTAATGAAAACATACTTATTTAGAAGATGGCGGCGCCAAAGAGGAACTGGCTATCGATTTAGAAAACTCAGTGATTCTTATCGCCTGTTTCATACCATGGACCATTGGATCCAGCGTGCCCCTGTCCTTTATGGGTGCGGAGGCCTCTTCTATGATTTATGCCTTTTTCATGTATTTAACCCCTATCTGCTATCTCTTCACCAAAAAGAGAATAAGGAGAGTGGGTGATGCCTAGCGGCGGCGCAGATAGCTTTCAGCCTGAATAGATGCTGTGGCTCCATCAGCCGCGGCTGTGATGATCTGACGCAAGGGTTTGGTACGAAGGTCGCCCACCGCATAAACGCCGGGCAGTTGGGTCCTGGTGGTTTCATCGGCAGGAATATAGCCATCTTGGGTAAGGGCCAGGTGGCCGCGGCACAGGTCGGTGTTTGGGACGCGGCCGATGGCAATGAAGAGGCCGCCGACGGAGAGGAGGCGGGTTTCCTCGGTTTGCTTGTGGGTCAGGGTGATGGAGGACAGATGGTCGTTTCCATGGAGGGCAGTGATTTTGGTGCATGGAATCAGTTCCAGGTTTTCCACCTTCATGAGCTGGTTGATAAGCATCTGTTCGGCTTTCAGTTGATTGCCTCTGTAAATCAGGTAGACATGGGAGGCAAAGTTGGATAGGAAGAGAGCCTCGGTAACTGCCGAATTGCCGCCGCCATAGACGGCAATTTTTTGATTTTTATAGAGAGCGCCGTCGCAGGTGGCGCAGTAACTGATACCATGGCCGATTAGCTGGGATTCGCCGGGCAGATTGAGTCTTCTAGGAGCGGCGCCCATGGCCAGAATCAGAGCGCCGCAGGTATAGGTGTTTTTGTCGGTAAGAACACGTTTCGGTGTTTCCTGGGGATAGATGGCGGTGGCTTTTTCTTGAAGGGTGGTCGTGCCGAACTGGTTGGCGCCAGCCTCCATTTTCATGGCTAGATTGATACCGCCGATGGCTTCATCAAAGCCTGGATAGTTCTCAATCTGTGTGGTGACAGCCATCTGTCCGCCGGCGAATAGCTCTTCCAGTACTAAGGTGGACAGGCCGGCTCTGCTGCAATACAGGGCGGCAGCATAACCGCCGGGGCCACCGCCGATGATAATGACATCGTAATGGGTTTCTTGATTTTTGATTTCCATAAGTAAGACTCCTTTCCAAAGAACAGTAAAACTGCTAACTTCGATATTTTTTCCTGTGAACTGAAAAATATCGAAGATTCTTTTAAAAGTTCGATATTTTTTGAAGATACTTGCAAAACATCGAACTTTTTAGTATGGAACGGGCTGAAATCCTACCGCTTTATCAAAATTAACCCTCAAAATGTAATATAATGGAAGGAATGGCCTGCGATTGATGATTGGAAATCGGGAAAACTTCGATATTTATTTGCTATAGGAGCAAAATATCGAAAATGCTTTTAGAAATTCGATATGGTAGGCCTATAAAAATAAAATATCGAATTTCCTCACAAAATCATCACAAATGTAAAGCTTGTAAACCAGTTTCTTGCCTGGCCATGGATTTTATGCTAAAATAAATAAAAACGCAGAAAAACCAGGGAGGAAGACTCCATGAAAAAAATTTTGATTATCGATGGACAGGGCGGCCTTTTGGGAAAGCAGTTGGTGGAAGCCGTACGTAAGACAGCGCCAGAGGCAGAGATTATAGCAGTGGGAACTAACACCATCGCCACCTCCAGTATGCTGAAAGCAGGGGCTGACCAAGGGGCTACTGGAGAAAACGCAGTCATGGTAGGGGTGCGCCATGCAGATATTGTGGCAGGGCCTGTGGGTATTGTCATCGCTGATTCTCTTTTGGGAGAGATTACGCCAGCCATGGCCCAGGCAGTGGGAAGCAGTGAAAGCATAAAGATTTTGCTCCCTGTGAATAAATGTAACAATATTATCATCGGTATTTCCGATTTATCCATGTCAGCCATGGTGGAGCGGGCTGCACAGCGTATCGGAGAAATCTGTCTGGAAGCAGGCTGCAGGCCATAGGAACGGGCCTGGAAGGTAAAGCATACCATGCAAGTAAGGTGGGTTTAGAGGGATTCAGATGAGAAGCTGTTTCGGTCTAACTCACAAAACCTAGTTGAAAATTTTGGAACTTTATACTATAATAAATCTATTAACCAATTTTAAATTACCAGGAGGTAGAAAAAAACATGGGGATTAAAGTCGCAAAATTTGGCGGCTCTTCTGTAGCGGATGGAATCCAGCTGACGAAGATGAAGAATATTATAGAGGCCGACCCGGCCCGGCGATATATTGTAGTTTCAGCGCCAGGCAAGCGGTTCGACAGTGATAATAAAATTACCGATTTGTTATACCTTTGCAAAACCCATATCGACCACAATCTGCCATACGACCAGATTTTTCAGGTGGTGGCAGACCGGTTTATGGCAGTGGAAATCAATCTGGGTATCGATGTGGATTTGACCAAATATTTTGATGAGATTCGTGATAATCTGAGAAAGAATCCATCGGCCGATTACATTGCTTCCAGAGGGGAGTATTTGAGCGCCATATTGACTTCAGCCTTTTTAGGCTATGATTTTGTGGACACCACAGGACTGATTCAGTTCGACAGCAAGGGGAGACTTAAGACGGAGGAGACCAACCAGGCATTGAAGGCCGAACTGGCAAACCATGAGAGAGCGGTTTTGCCAGGGTTTTATGGATCTGACCCAGAGGGAAATGTAAAGACCTTCTCCCGAGGCGGCTCCGATATTACTGGAGCCCTGGTAGCCAGAGCAGTGGAGGCCGAAGTGTATGAAAACTGGACCGATGTTTCCGGATTTTTAATCGCTGACCCAAGGATTGTAAAGAATCCGAAACAGATTGACGTCATATCCTATAAGGAGTTGAGAGAGCTTTCCTACATGGGCGCCAGCGTTCTTCACGAGGACGCCATCTATCCGGCTCGTGTAAACAATATTCCGATTAATATCAGGAACACCAACGATCCTGACGACCCAGGCACCATGATTACAGATGGAGTTAGGGAGGCCGGCTGTGAAGAAAGCGAGCGGGTAGTCACGGGTATCGCCGGTAGCAAAGATTTTACTGTAGTTGCCCTGTATAAGAATATGATGAGTAGCGAGAAGGGATTTGTCCGCAGAATTTTAGGCATCCTAGACGATTATGATATCAATTTCGAGCATTTACCAAGCGGCATCGATACGGTATCGGTGGTCATGTCCAATAAAAGCATTGAAGGTCAGCTGGATGAGGTATTGGATGCATTCCAGAGCAGACTTCAGCCAGACAGCATCGATGTGATTCAGGATATTGCTTTAATCGCGACGGTAGGTCAGAGGATGGATCGTCGGCCTGGTACCTGTGCCAAGCTGTTTGCAGCGCTGGCGGATGCTAAGGTAAATGTGCGTATGATTGATCAGGGCTCCAGTGAGATGAACATCATCGTTGGTGTGGAGAATCAGGATTTTGAGAAGGCCATACACGCAATCTATAACGCGTTTATCGGAGAATAGACGGAGGGGAATTATGAAAAAATTAGTGACGATTAGCAGAGAATACGGCAGTGGCGGTCGCATTGTAGGAAAACTGGTTGCCGAAAAGCTGGGCGTGCCTTTTTATGACAAGGAGATTATCGATCTGGCTGTGGAGGAAAGCGGATTTTCTAGGGAGATGATTGAAAGCGCAGAATTGAAAGCAAAGAGCAGTTTTGCCTATAGTCTGGCTTCCACCGTCAGTTTTGGAGAGAGCGTTAGCGGCGGCTCCTTGTCTGTCAATGAAAAGCTGTTTTTGGCTCAATTCGATGTGATTAAAAAGATCGGAGAGTTGGGTGAAGGAGTCATTGTAGGCCGGTGCGCTGATTACGTGCTCAGGGATATGCCAGGGGTAACCAATGTATTCATCTATAGTGAATATGAAGAGCGGGTAAAACGGTGTATCGAAACCTATGGAGATGATCCGAAAGAGGTAAAGGCGCTGATCGCCACTTACGATAAGGCACGTCAGAATTATTACAACTATCATACCTGTCAAAAGTGGGGAGACTATAAGAACTATAATCTGATCATCAATAGTTTTTGTCTGGCTGAGGAGCAGGTTGCCGATTTGATCGTGGCCTATGTAGAGAAAAGAACCTGGCCGGGAATGGAAGAAGCCTAAATGAAAGGGAGCAGAAATGAACAGAGGAATGAGGTCGGCTAAAACGCCGAAGCAGGTAAAAAAAGAGAAGAGAGCCTCCAAAGGCGTGGCTGCTGCTGTGGCTCAGATTGTAGGTATCGGTCTGATTGCCGGCGCCGCGTTGGTGGTAGGTACGGATCGGGTTATGAGCAAAATATTGCAAGAAGACAAAGAATAGGAAGAAGATGAAAGGGGCTGCGCTAATGGTTATCTGCTGTTAATGCAGCGCCTTTTTTCAAACTTTCATAGGGCTTGCTTGTGTGCAATCTGATTTTGCAAAGGAAGTGAGGTCGAGCGTTGTACATTTTAGAATTTAGCATCTAAACAGCCAACAAAAAATGAAAAAATGTTGGCCATTGAGGGAAAAATAAGACAAAAAGCCAACGTTAGCTTATAGGGCAGCCCCGTTTTGAATCGAACAAATACAGAAGAGAAAGGAGACGACTAATGAATATTGATAAGGTAGAAAATATGGTGTCCCCATTGGAGAAGGAGTTAAAGGAATTAGCTCGTTATATTCATGAAAATCCGGAGATTGGCCTTGAGGAGCATAAAGCCTGCAGGGCTCAGGTGGAACTGCTGAGAAAGTATGGATTTGAAGTAAAAACCGGTGTGTATGGGTTGGAGACTGCCTATGAGGCAGTCTATAAAGGGAAAACCCAGGGTCTTAAGATTGCCATGCTAGCCGAGTATGACGCCCTTCCTGAGCTGGGGCACGGCTGCGGCCATAATTTAATCGCCATGGTAGGAGTAGGCTCTGGCATTGCCATGAGGGAATTGGCGGATACCTATGGAGGAGAGATTCATGTGTTCGGCACTCCGGCGGAGGAAACCCAAGGCGCCAAGGTATCCATGGCGAGGCAGGGAGCTTTTGATACCATGGATGTGGCCATGATGGCCCATCCTATGAACCAGTGTGCAGAAAGCATGAACACCATGGCTATTAAAGCCTATCGCATTAAATATTATGGCAAACCGGCCCATGCAGCGGCAGCGCCGGAAGAGGGAATCAATGCCCTGGACGCTGCTATCGGATTTTTCAACATGGTAAACGCTTTGCGGCAGCAGACCAAAGAGGATGCCAGACTTCATGGCATCATTGTAAACGGTGGGTCCTCCTCCAACACCATTCCTGACTATTCAGAGATCGTTTACTGCATCCGCTCCAATAAAATGTCGGATTTAGAGAATTTGGCTGAAAGAGTCATAGATTGCGCCAAGGCAGCAGCGCTGGCAACTGGATGCAGATTGGAATACGAAAAGGCAGACGAGGATTTTAAGGATACCAACAGCAACCAGGCCTTAAGTCGCCTCCATACAGAGCAGATGGAGGGTTTGGGAATTCCAATAGAGCGGGCCAATGGCCAGGTTACTCCAGGTTCCAGCGATTTAGGAGATGTAAGCTATGTATGTCCAGCTATTCAGCCTGTCTTTGACATCTGTGAGGGAAAAGCTATCAACCCTCACACCAGAGAATTTACAGAAAGAGCGGGTCTTGATTCCTCCATGGAGATGGCGCTGACTTATGTAAAGGGTTTTCTTCTGACAGCAGAAAAACTCATGAGCCAGCCCCAGTATATGGAAGAGATTCGGGCAGAATTTGCACAAAATATTCTGGGCCGGTAGGGCTGGTCCATTGACGAAGCCGGTTGCCCTGTGGTATGCTATAGGGTAAAGAAGCAGACTGCTTGACAGGGCTGCGCCAATAATGCTGCTCCTTCTCATTCGAAGGAGAGACGAAGGGAGAATAAATAACATGACAGAAAAAAAGGGTTCAAAAGGCACCTACTATATCACAACGCCGATTTATTATCCAAGTTCCAACCTGCATATCGGCCATACTTATTGTACGGTTATGGCGGATGCTATGGCACGGTTTAAGCGGCTCAGTGGATATGACGTACGCTTTCTGACCGGAACCGATGAACATGGACAGAAGATTCAGACTTTGGCCGACGCCAAGGGTGTGAGCCCTCAGGCATACGTGGATGAAGTGGTAGACGGCATTAAAAAACTTTGGGCTACCATGGAGATCTCCTATGATGATTTTATTCGGACCACAGAGCCGAGACATATAAAGAGAGTACAACAGCTTTTCATGAAAATGTATGAGAAGGGCGACATCTATAAGGGCGAGTATGAAGGGCTTTATTGCACCCCATGCGAATCCTTCTGGACAGAAAGCCAGTTGGTAAACGGCTGCTGTCCAGACTGCGGCCGGCCGGTACAGCCAGCCAAGGAAGAAGCCTACTTCTTCAAGCTGTCCAAGTATGCGGACAAGCTGCTAGAACTCTTTGAAACCAATCCGGAATTTTTGCAGCCGGAGTCCAGAAGAAACGAGATGACCTCCTTCATCAAACAAGGATTAGACGATCTGTGCATTTCCCGTTCCACCTTTGATTGGGGAATTCCGGTTCCTATCGATGAAAAGCACGTTATCTATGTGTGGCTGGACGCCCTTTCCAACTATATTACGGCTTTGGGATATCCTGATGAGCCGGAACTTTACGAAAAATATTGGCCGGCCAACGTTCATCTGGTGGGCAAGGAAATCGTTCGTTTCCATTCGATTATCTGGCCAGCCATGCTGATGAGCGCCGACTTGCCGTTGCCAAAGCAGGTGCTGGGTCACGGCTGGCTTCTCCTGGAAGGGGGTAAAATGTCCAAGTCCAAAGGCAATGTGGTGGACCCAGTGAAGCTCATTGAGCGGTACGGTATCGATGCATTAAAATATTTCCTCCTGCGGGAGTATACCTTTGGTCAGGACGGCATCTTTACCAACGAGGTCATGCTTAAGAGAATGAACTACGATTTGGCCAACGATTTGGGCAATCTGGTTTCCAGAACCGTTTCCATGATTGAAAAATACTGCGGCGGCGCAGTGCCTGAAAGCAAGACGGAGGACGATATCGACAGAGACCTGAAGGCCATCGCTATCGGCGCAGGCGCCAAGGTAGAGGAACAGATGGATAAGTTTGCCTTCAACATGGCCCTGGAGGAAATCTGGGTGGTAGTCAGACGGGCAAACAAGTATATCGATGAAAAGACTCCGTGGATTTTGGCTAAGGATGAAGCGAAAAAGCCGGAGCTGGATACGGTTATGCACAATCTGGCAGAGGCTTTGCGGATTGTGTCCATTTTGATTTATCCGTTTATGCATACCACTTCCAAGGAAATCAGAAAGCAGCTGGGCCTGTGGTACAGCGACGTGGTATGGGAAGACGCCTTCCAGTTTGAGATGATGTATGGGGAGCAGGTAAAGAAAGGCGCGCCGATTTTCCCAAGGCTGGATGTGGAAAAGGAACTGGCAGAGCTGGAGGCAATGAACAAACCGGCAGAACCAGAAAACATTCCATTGGAATTAAAGCCGGAAATCGTCTACGATGATTTCGACAAGATAGATTTCAGAGTGGGAAAGATTCTCACAGCCGAAAAGCATCCGAAGGCAGATAAACTACTGGTATTTCAGGTAAAGATGGGTACGGAAACCCGTCAGATTATCAGCGGCGTAGCAGAGGATTTCAAACCAGAGGAGTTAGTAGGAAAGAACGTCATCGTGGTGGCAAACCTGAAACCGCGGCAGCTTCGCGGCATGGAGTCCAAGGGTATGCTCATGTTTGCCGATAACAACGGCAGGTGCGAGATGGTAACAACCATTGCAGAAGACGGAAATCCGGTGACCTAGAAGGCGAGCCAAAAGTGGACTAAGAGGCCGGTTTGGACTAAAAGGGTGGAGTGAAAAATTCCCTGATGGACTGGGGGACAGTTCTGCAATGTGATGATTTTGTGAAAAAATTCGATATTTTGTATATGATGAAGCCATATATCGAAGTTTTAGAAAAATTTTCGATATTTTATTCCTATAGGAAAAAAATATCGAGGTTTGACTGCTAAAAAGGGCTGAAATGTAAAAATTTTGTAATAATTTGTGGCCAATTCCGGCAGAGTGACGTGGATTCAGGTAGTTTCAAGGGAAAATCTTCGATGTTTTAGAGATATATCCGAAAAATATCGAAATTCTGCCAGATTTTTCGATATTTGAATCATATATAGAAAAAATATCGAAAATCGAGAAAACAGAAAGCAGAAAATAAGGGACTGCCGCACTTAACGGTCATTTTTCGTTAATAGGGCAGCCCTTTTTCTTCATATAAAAAATGTTAAGAAGGAGGAGTTTATGGAAAGGATAGCGCTTTTTGATTCCCATGCCCATATCAATAACGATACATTGACAGAGGAAGAACGGGAAAGCTGGATAGAGGGTATCGAAGCATCCGATCTGGCCTATGTGATGGATGTGGGTTTTGATTTACCCAGTTCCGTCTTAGCTGCAAAACATGGGGAGCGGCTGGCCTGGTGCTATGGAGCCGTAGGGGTTCACCCCCATGATACCAAGACCATGGATGAAGACGTGCTGCAGATGATCGCTACTCTAGCAGGAAAGGAAAAGGTGCAGGCCATCGGTGAAATCGGCTTGGATTATCATTATGAAAATTCCGACAGACAGAGCCAGCGCTATTGGTTTCGGCGGCAGATTCAGTTAGCAAATCAGCTAGGGATGCCTATTATCATCCATTCCAGAGAGGCAGACCAGGAGACCCTGGACATTTTAAAAGAGGAGGGCGCTTTCAGTCAGGAGCGGTGCAGCAGATTTCCGAAGAGGGTGGGACCAGATGGCACGACCTATCCTGATGCTCGGGTACTGCTTCACTGCTTCAGCGGCAGTCTGGAACTGGGAAAACAGTATATAAAGCTGGGAGCCACCCTGTCTATCGCAGGGCCGGTAACCTATAAAAATAATCGCAAAACTTCAGAGGTAGTTGCTGGAATTCCCCTGGAATTTCTGCTAGTGGAAACCGATTCCCCATATTTGACGCCAGAGCCTTATCGAGGGAGAAAGAATAAGCCATATTATGTGGAGTATACGGCTCGCAAGGTGGCGGAACTCAAAGGGATTTCCTATGAGACTGTGGCAAAACAGACCCTGGATAACGCCAAAAGATTTTTCGATATTCCATAACCTGGCCTGGGAAAATACTTTGATTAGCGGTCAGAATTCGACAGGTTTTTTCATTTCTCTATGGTATGATATCCTCACTTGTATACGGAAGGTGTAAGGATGAAAGCAAAGATAACCAAGAGGGAGATTGAGAAAAGTCAGTTGCTAAAGGTAGGAATCGGATACGCCGCCGCCCCCGCCAGCCGGCCCGCCCAACCGACCAAGGGGCCGGCCGCCGGGGGCCAGGAAATCAGCGGCGATGCCGCGATTTCCTGCACGCTGCCGGACGGCAGCGTGGCGCTGATTCTATCCGACGGTATGGGAAAGGGTCAGCGAGCCGCCGCCGAAAGCAACCTAGTGGTGGGGATGCTGCGGCGGCGTTTGAAACAGGGGCGTCCGGTTGCCAGCGCAATCAGGGAGGTCAACGGGTATCTGCTGCAAAAGGAGAGGGGACAGCTTCCTTGTCATGTGAAGGAGACCTTCGCCACTGTGGATTTAGCGGTAATCGACAGAAGGACCGGCCGCGCCCGATTCTACAAGATGGGCGCGGCGCCGTCCTATGTGGTTCGTAGAGGAAGCGGAGGCAGCCGGAGAGTTCGAAAGCTGGAACAGCCGGCTTTGCCGGTGGGGATTATTCCCACTTTAAAGCTCACCCATGTGACAGCCAGGCTTCATGCCGGCGACCTGATTGTCATCATGTCCGACGGAATTGGAGATATGGCAGGACTGGGAGAGGATGACTGGATTGAGCAGCTTTTGTCAGAGGTACCAGAGGAGGAAGGACCCAGGCAGCTTGCCAATCGAATTTTGCAGGAGGCACAGAAAAGGCGATGTAGCAGGGAGACAGACGATGCCACGGTAGCGGTGGCTGTACTGCGATAAGGAAAATCCGGTCGGAAGATGGGGATAGAGAGTCCCTTGCCTGGGCGGGAACAGCCCCAAAGGGGACTATCAACAGAGAGATGAACGAAAAGATGAAAGAAAAGATTTTGCAGAGCATCAGAGAAGGCGACTTGATTAGAGAAGGGATGCATGTGGTCATAGGTCTGTCAGGAGGACCGGATTCCATGTGTCTTTTTGATGTGCTTTGCCGATTGGCGCCGGAGATGGGGTTGAACCTATATCCAGTCCACGTGAACCATAAATTCAGACCAGGGGAAGCGGAGGCGGACCAGGCCTTCGTAGAGACTTTTTGTGAGGAACAAGGCTGGCAGTGCCGCAGCTTTGTGGTGGATTGCCATGAGCTGGCAGAGGAAGAGGGTCTTACGGCAGAGGAGGCTGGAAGGAAGGCCCGTTACAACGCCTTTGGCCAGGTTGCCGATGAGATTGTAATGGGCGGCGTTCCTCGGGAGTTGGTGGTCATTGCAGTGGCCCAAAACGCCAATGACCAATGTGAGACCATTTTGTTTCGCTTGCTGCGGGGAACCGGTGTGGACGGATTGGCAGGAATCGCATATAAACGATATGATGAAAGGGGTACGGCAGTGGTGCGGCCTTTGCTGGATGCAGATAGGCGGGATATCGACCAGTATTGCAGACAGAGGGGACTGACGCCGCGGCAAGACCACACCAATCAGGAGCCGACCTATACCCGAAATCGGATTCGCCTGGAATTGATTCCTTATCTAAGGGAAGGGTATAATCCCAATATACAGGAAACGGTCAATCGCATGGGCAGACAGGCGGCTGTGGATAAGGATTACCTTTGGCAACAGGCAGAGGAGGCCTATGAAAAGGCCTGTCAGGGGGCTACAGGAAGCAAGGTGATTCTGTCCCGGAAGGTTTTGTTGGGACTGCATCCAGCCATTCGTACCAGGGTGTATGGCAGGGCCTTGGGGGAGATTGGCATCCATGAGGATGTGACGGCGACCCATATGGCCGGGATAGATAGGGCGCTAAAGTCCGATTCTCCTTCGGCCTCATGGAATCTGCCCAGGGAGGCGGTAGCCTTGCGACGGTACGAGACCTTGTGTTTTTTGCGGGGAGTAGACCAAGAGGACAAAGGACAGAGCAAGAGAATGACAGGTACCTTTGACTTGGACGCTTTGTGCAGCGTCTATGGAGAAAATGCGGCGGATATGATAACTCTGCGAACCAGGCAGTCGGGAGACTATATGGTTATCTCAACAGGCGGAAGCCTCCATCGAAAAAAGCTGCAGGATATCTTGGTAGACTTTAAGGTACCAAAGCAGGCTAGAGATCAGGTGCAGGTAGTGGCTATTGGAAAAGAAATTCTATGGATTTTGCCATGGAGGGGTGACGGTCAGGTGAAATTCGGAGAAAAAGGTAGATTTTCTGCGGCTTACAGGGTATCGGATGAAAAGAATGTCCGTAGAATAGACCTTGAATATTTACTAAATCTATGATAGAATATATAACATTATTTGTGATATGAAACAAAATATGAAAGGGGAAAGACGTGAAAAAATTCGCTAAAAATATTAGCATTTATCTGGTTCTATTTGGCATAGTGCTGTTGATTGCCTTTTTTTACAAGGGGACCGATACAGAGCAGACGACCATGAAGGAAGTACCGCTGTCGGAGTTTGTAGATTATCTGGATGATGGTCAGATTTCTGAAATCAATGTGACGGAAACCAAGATGACAGGTAAGATCAGCAAGACGGAGTATGTGTTTGCTTATGCCAATTCAGTGGTAGAAATCAATGCCTTATGGGATCAATATATGTTTCCGCAGATACAGGAAGGAAAGCTAAAATATGAGAGCGATCCTCCTGATACTGGTTCTATCTTTTTAAATCTATTGCCAACCATCATCATGGTATTGGCCCTTATATTCCTTTTCTATTTCATGATGAATCAGGGTGGAAACGGGAAAGCCTTTCAATTCGCCAAGTCTCGGGCTAAGATGGTCAAGGGGGGCGAGAAGAAGGTCACCTTCCAGGATGTGGCTGGACTGGATGAGGAAAAGCAGGAGTTGGAAGAGGTGGTGGATTTTCTCAAGGATCCGAGAAAATACAGAGAACTGGGCGCGCGGATTCCAAAGGGTATTCTCCTTGTAGGGCCGCCGGGAACCGGTAAAACATATATCTCCAGAGCTACGGCAGGAGAAGCGGGCGTTCCGTTTTTTACCATCAGCGGTTCCGACTTTGTGGAAATGTTTGTAGGCGTGGGCGCTTCCCGTGTTCGCGACCTATTTGACCAGGCCAAGAAAAATGCGCCGTGTATCGTGTTCATCGACGAAATCGATGCTGTGGGACGTAAGCGTGGCGCAGGTATCGGCGGCGGCCATGATGAAAGGGAACAGACCCTCAATCAGCTTCTTGTGGAAATGGATGGGTTTGCAGAGAATTCGGGCATCATCATTTTGGCAGCCACCAACAGGCCGGATATCTTAGACCCTGCCCTGTTAAGACCAGGACGTTTTGATAGGCAAGTGGTCATCGGTACGCCGGATATCAAGGGTAGAGAGGCGATTTTCAGAGTGCACAGCAAAAATAAACCGCTGGCCGACGATGTGACGCCGGAGGTTTTGGCTAGAAGAACGCCTGGCTTTACGCCGGCAGATATTGAGAACCTTCTCAATGAAGCGGCTCTCATTACAGCTCGTAGAAACGGCAGATTCATTCGAATGGAAGAAATCGAAGAAGCCATTACTAAGGTCATCGCTGGTCCGGAAAAGAAGAGCCGTGTCATCAGCGAAAAGGAAAGAAAGCTGACGGCTTATCACGAAGCCGGTCATGCAGTGGCAGCCAGACTGCTTCCAGGCAGCGATCCGGTTCATCAGGTAACCATTATTCCAAGAGGCCGGGCTGGTGGATTTACCATGACCTTGCCGAAAGAAGATAAATATTATGAAACCAAAGGCAGCATGAAGAACGCCATCATTCATCTGCTTGGGGGTCGTGTGGCTGAACAGCTGACCCTGGACGACATCAGTACCGGCGCCAGCAACGACATTATGCGGGCCACGGAGGTTGCCAGAGATATGGTAACCAAATATGGTTTCAGTGAAAAGATTGGCGCGGTCAATTACAGTCATTCAGAGGAAGTATTCCTGGGCAACGATTTTACGGCACAGAAAAATTACTCGGAAGAAATCGCCAGAGAGATCGATGCAGAGATTAAAACCCTTATCGATGAGGCGTATGAAAAGGCCAAGACACTTTTGACCGATAACATGGAGATTCTGGAACGAGTGGCTCAGGCGCTTTTGCTGGTGGAGACCATCGATGGAGACCAGTTCGAAGATTTATTTACGGGCAAATACAGCGCCGAGGAACTGGCAGAGAACGTAAAGACTTCCAGCCAGAAGAAGAAGGAGCAGGACGAAGCAGAAGCGGCGGAGAGAGAACGTCTGCGCCAGGAGGAAGAGGAACGGCTAAAGGCAGAATTGGAAAAATATGATTCTGACTACATGGCCGACGATATTCAGGTGGAGCTTCCGCCTTGGGATGCCAAGGGAAATCCAACCGTATCAGAGGAGGCGGCAGATGGGGCCCCTGTAGAATCGGAGCCTGTAAACGAGGAAAACAGTCAGGAAGCTGATAAAGAGGCTGATGAAAAAGCCGATGAAGAAGAGAAGTCCCAAGAGACAGAAAGATAAAGAGGCATCAAGATGAAAGTGACAGTTAGGGATTGTTTGCAGTTGGAATCCTTTAGACAGTGTATCGTAGTCGCAGGAGAGCGGAACCTGGATAATCGGGTAAAAAATATATCTGTACTGGATGCCGCCACCTTGGAGGATGCTGTTGCCTATAACGGAAATCCGGAGGAATTGGTGCTTACTTCCTTTTCCGGTATGCGGGAAGATAAACAGTTGCAGTGCGAAGTGGTACGCAGCCTGGCAAAATCCGGTGTCGCAGCCATGACAGTGTTTCAGAAGGGTAACAGGGATGTACAGGTTTCCAAGGCTCTAATCAATGCCGCCGATGAAGCGGGAATGCCACTGATTATCATGGTGGATAGTGAAAAGGGTGGATATTCCAATCTGATTAAGGAAGTCATGGATCAGATCCTGTACGGAAATAATTTTAAAAACAGTCTAATCAATAATACCATATTTCACCTGCTCAATTTTGAAAAACACAGTAGCTTTCAGCAGGCGCTTAGAGAAGCGGCCATCAATAACGATTTTCAAATCGTGCTTCTCAGCGAAGACTTTAACCCTGTGCTGACAGTGGAGACAAGACAGAGAACCACCATCGATGAAGCCATCAGCAGGGGAAAGGAAATCGCTTTAAATCTGTCCAATGTATACAGCCTAGTGGATATCAACGGAACCCTGACCTATTGGGGCATTGTGACCATCAATGGTGAGAAACACTATATGCTCATCGTGGACAATGAGGATAATTATTCCTCCGGCGAGATTACCAAGCTGGCTGAGATTATCGAACTTGCTATGGGCATGTGGAAGTATACGCCGGAGCGAGACGCTAAGGCGGAGTTTGCCAAGGCCCTGATTCGCGGAAATAAGAGTCTGGCCTATTCGTTGAAGGAAGAGGCTGGGGTCAAACCTGGGGATATCGTCTGTGTATTTCATGCCAAGGGCATCGAAAATCCACAGGGGGATGGTGTTTTAAGCGAATTCCGAGAGGCTGGATTGGTTTCCATCGTGCGGATTGCAGAAGGTGATGAGACTTATGGCATTGTGTGCCGCGGCTATAAGGTGGTACAGGACAATGAAAATAGCGAAAAAAGCGTCTGTATCCAGATGTTTGATAAGCTGAAGGAATTGAAAGGCGTGCGTATTTTCCATGTGACCGGAGTCGACGGCATTGAAGGAGCTGGCGATGGATTCCGTCTCATCAATGAGACTTGGTCCTTTGTGGAGAGTATTTTCCCATATAAACGGGTATTTTCCAAGTACGAATTGGTTCTCGCCAGCAACTGTATTACCCTTCAGGTACAGGGCGGTAACTTGAAAAAGAACTATATGGATTTATTGGAGCCATTTCAAAAGGAAGGGGACAACAAGTCCAGGCAGCTTTTGGAGACCTTGGAGACCTTTGTGCTGGACGCAGGCATGAACAGTAGCAAGACTTCCGAGTTTATGGGGATTCATACCAATACGGTACAGTATCGTCTAAAAAAGATCAACGAAGTGCTGGGAGCAGAGATTACCGGCAATCGAGTGATTCCAGGCTTGACTCTGGCCTTGGCCTTAAAACGACTTGAGGATGTATCCAACTGATGGTTTGCAATAGACTTGGATGGGGCGTCGCATAATTGACTTTGATCATGTCCAGGGCGAAGGGGCAAAGGTAAACCTTGTTGACACATTTCTCATTTTGCAAACTGAGTCAACATTTTCGGTCAATTTATTGACACACAGCCTCCAAAATGAGAAATGTGTCAACACAGTGGGAGTTGTATCAAGGGGTTGTCGCCTTAACGGTTATTTTCTGTTCATGCGACGGCCCCTTTTGTATGAAAAGTGTGAGGAAATAAAAGGATGAGTGAATTGAAAATAGGTAGTTTCGTAATGGAGAATCCTTTCTTGCTGGCGCCCTTGGCAGGCATTACCGATGCGCCGACCAGAAGATTGTGCCATGAAATGGGAGCGGCGCTGACCTACTCAGAGATGGTCAGCGGCAAAGGCCTTTGGTATGGAGATAAGAATACCAATCGACTATTGACGATATATGAGGATGAAAAACCAGTGGGTTTTCAGATTTTTGGTCATGAGCCGGATGTACTGGCCTTTACGGCCCGTCAGCTTGAAGACTATGGAAATGCCCTTATCGATATTAACATGGGCTGTCCAGTGCCAAAGATTGTAAAAAACGGTGAAGGGTCAGCTCTCATGAAAAATCCGGATTTGGTTTACGATTTGGTGTCAGCAGTGGTAAAGAATACGGACAAGCCAGTGACTGCCAAGATTCGTTCTGGTTTTGATGAAAACTCCATCAATGCAGTGGAAGTGGCCCACGCTATTTCAGCTGGCGGCGCATCGGCTATTACAGTCCATGGACGGACTCGGGAGCAGTATTATAGCGGGAAGGCCGATTGGTCTATCATCGCCAGAGTAAAACGGGCTGTAAACATTCCTGTCATCGGTAATGGCGATGTAACCGACGGCCTATCAGCCCTTCGGATGATAGAGGAGACCGGATGTGATTTTGTCATGGTGGGACGAGCCGCCTTGGGAAACCCGTGGATTTTTAGAGAACTGATAGCTGCTTGGAAAGGAGAGGCTGCCCCGAAACCGCCCACCATCGAGGAGAAGAAGCAGGTGATGCTCCGACATTTTCGAGATATGCTGGAATTAAAGGGAGAATATGCGGCGGTACGGGAAATGCGTAAACATATAGGATGGTATCTGAAAGGAGTGCCAGGGGCAGCAGCCTTTCGCGGCAGCGTCAATCAGATTACGGAAGCGAAGGCTTTGGAAGAGGCCATTGGAAACATTGGACGACAATGAAAATAGGTGTTGTTTATTCCTTTTAAAATCTGGTATAGTAGTTGATATAAGAGGAGGAATGGTCATGGGTTATCTGGAAGAATACGAATGGATGCTGCTCAATGAGATCGTATATAAGATTTCGTTTATCTATACCTTTGAAGACATGGAAAAAGAGATTTTGCTCTGGATGAACAATCTGATTCCCTATGACGGCGCATTGATTACCAAGGTTAAGGTAAAGAATGAACAGCTTCTTTCCAACGGAGGCGTGTCCCTTGGAGGCATTATCTCCCGCAATATCGATGAAAAAACCATATCCACATGGGAGCGGGAAACGCTGGAGTCAGATACCATGCGGTGGATGATTGCCAGCGGGAGGAATGAGGCGGTCATAGACAAGGGTGGATTTTCAGAAGCAAAGTGGGAGGAAAGGCCCATTTATGCCAGTTTTTATAGACCCAATCAGTTTTACTATTCCATCGGCATGGTTTTTACCTTCAAGGAAGAACCAGTAGGAATGTTGAAACTCTATCGAAAGAGAACGTCGGGCGATTTCAACGACCGTGATGTCTTCGTACTCAACCAGTTGCAAAAGCATTTTGCTTATCGGTTCAGCTATGAGACGAAGAAGGGCGACACCAGGTTTTTTTATGCCAGAGGATATCAGGAGGAAATCTGCAAGCGCCACAACCTGACGGAACGGGAAGGGGAGATATTTGAACAGGTCATTCAGGGATACTCCAACGCCCAGATTGCAGAGCGAGAAAACGTAAGTATTCATACCATCAAGAAACATCTCCAAAACATTTATATTAAAATGGGAGTAAAAAACAGGGTGCAACTTTTGCAAGGCCTGCCCCTGTCCACCGATAAGATTGATTACGATAAACTATAATAGAGCTTAAAAGGCAATAAAGGAGAGAACGCCATCTGGCGTTCTGTTTTAGTGTAAGAAAATTATAAAAAAGTATAGTTTTTCACTCGTAAAAAATGAGAAGAATTTTCCTGAAAAAGAAATAAATCAGCAAAGGGAGTAATTGTGAAGGACACAGCCTTTCAATAAAATAGAAATAATAAAAAAGACAGGTAGAAATAAGAGAAAGGAGAGCCGCCATGATGGTAAGTCTCAGCGCCCCAGGAAAATACATACAAGGAGCAGGGGCCATTGAAAAATTGGAATCTGTACTGTGGAGTTTTGGACGTGAGGTCATGGTTCTCTGCGGCAAAAGGACAGGCGCAGAGATGGAGGAAAAGCTGAAAAAGACATTGGACGGCAACTTGCATCTCCATATAGAACCCTTTGGCGGAGAGGTGACACAGGCAGAAGCAGAGCGGCTTTCCTCCTATGCCATAGAGCATCAGATTGACGTTATCATCGGCATCGGTGGCGGTAAAGTATTGGATACAGCCAAATATGCAGCAGACCTTTCAGAGCGACCTGTCATCATTATGCCCACATCAGCAGCCTCTGATGCGCCGTGTAGCGCCATGGCGGTGATATACGATGACAAGGGGACTTATGTGGATGCTCTGATTACCAAAAGAAACCCAGACGTGGTATTGGTAGATACTCAGTTGGTACTGACAGCTTCCAAGAAGCTGTTACTGGCTGGTATGGGGGATGCCTTTGCCACCTATTATGAAGCCAGAGCCTGTAAACTGGCGGGCGCCAAGAACACCTACGGCTGTGATAGCAGCGAGGCTGGATTTGCCATAGCAAAACTATGTAAGGACATTTTACTCCAATATGGAGAGGAAGCAGTCAAGGATCATGAGGAAGGAAGGCTGACGCCAGCTTTTGAAAAGGTTGTGGAAGCCAATATCTATCTCAGTGGTGTGGGATTTGAGAATAACGGGTGCGCTGTGGCCCATGGGATATACAACGGTATGACAGCAGCAGTACGACCGTTTTCCGTATATCATGGTATCGGCGTGGCCTATGGAACACTGATTCAGCTTTTGCTGGAGCAGGAGGAAGCCAAAGGGGCAGAAAAAGTAGCGGCTTTAGAGGAATGGGAAGAGACCATCCGTTTCTATAAGGCGGTGGGTCTACCGACGAAATTGGCGGATTTAGGTATAGACGCTGACGACGAGTCACTGCTTGAGGCCATTAGCCAGGCGGTTTTGACTTCCTGCTCTCTGGCGCAGAATATGCCGTTTACGGTTACGGCGTCTATGATAAGACAGGCCATGGAGGGGCTTGAGAAACGAGTTATATAAAAGGGCCGGCCTTTTGATATAAAACCAGTTATCGAAAGAAAAATAGGAGGAGAAGTAATGGATTTAAAAAAAGCATGGCAAATTCATAAAACAGGCGAAGATTTTTTGCCACGTCCTTTTGCAAAGCGAACGGTTACACCAATTAGAATGGTGACAATCTGGTTCGCCATGGCGGTATCATTGGTACTTTTTATCGAGTCGGCAGACCTGTTCGATTCCCTTACTGTAGGGGAGATTTTCTGGGTTCTGATTATTGCTCACACGATTCTGTGTTTTCTCATGTGGGCCACTCAGGACATGGGTATTAAATACGGTATTCCGTTTTCTGTATCCCTTAGGCCTAGTTTTGGTTATGCCGGCGCATTGCTGCCGACTTTCTTCCGTGGTATTCCAGGTATGTTCTGGTTCGGCTATCAGACATGGGTCGGTGCGGAGGCTATCAATGCCCTGACTATAACCATATGGGGATTTGACAATATTACTCTGTTTATCATCCTGATGGGCGTGATACAGATCGCTCACACCTGCTTCGGCATCGAGGCGGTTTCTCGTCTCAGTAACTTGGCGACGCCGCTGCTTTTGGCAGTCATGATCTATATGCTCTATGAAATGATGAATAGCGCTAATGCATCCTTCGGAGAGGTATTTGCGATGACAGGTACCGGAACGGGAGAGTACACTTGGATCAGCGCTATCCTGGTATACATCGGCGGATGGGTTACCATGGCCCTCAGCATTTCCGACATCACCAGAGAGTGCGTGGCTTCTGAGGAAAGCGTAGAGAATTTCTGGAAGTCCACCAAGAAATACATGGTGGCGCAGTGGATAGGTCTGGTTCCCGTATCGGCATTTTTCGGTACAGTTGGAGCCATCGGCGTGGCCCTGACTGGGGAATGGAACCCGATTACCATTATGGTTCATGTGATTGGACCGCAAAACGAGTTTATGCTTATCGTGTGTTTGATATTCGTACTCTTAGCGGTTTGGGCTACCAATGATACCGGCAACCTGTATCCAGGTGCATACGCATTCGTAGCCTTAGCCCCTAAGAAAATCAATTTCGCTCTGGGTGTTATCATTGCAGGCGTGCTGGGTCTGGTTCTCCGGCCGTGGGCTGTAGGCGGCAACATTCTTACCGTTATCACAGCCATCGGCTGTCTGCTGGCTCCTGTATCGGGCATTATCATTGTGGACTACTTCGTATTGAGAAAACGTCAGCTTAATGTAGAAGAACTCTATAAGAAGGACGGTCAGTACGGATATTGGAAAAATATCAATCCAGCGGGCATTATCGCCACCATCGGCGGGCTCGTAATCAGTATTCCGTTCTGGGACTATGTATTCTTCGTAGGTCTGGTGGCAGGCGGAGCGATCTACTATGTTCTGATGAAAGCATGGATACTCAAAAAGTATCCGCAACCAGAAGTAAAAAACTAATGGGAGAGAACATCCATGTTAAAGGTACAGAAACAACGTTTGGAAAAAAACCTAAAAGCCCTGGGCGCCATCGGATATACCGATGGACAGGGAACTAGTCGAATCTCATATTCTGAGACCTTTCTTGCCGGACGAGAGTTCGTCCAAAAACTGATGGAGGATGCGGGTCTTACGACCCGCATCGATTCCGTCGGTAATTTAATCGGATTGCTATCTCCAAAGGAATCTGACGGTAAGAAGAGAAAGAAAATCGCTCTGGGTTCTCACATCGATACGGTTCCCTGTGGCGGTATGTATGATGGAGTTTACGGGGTATTGGCTGCCATCGAGTGTGTGAAAACCATGGTGGAACAAGGATACCAGAATAGACACCCGATAGAGATATTTGCCTTTATCGATGAAGAAGGAGCGGCAGTAGGGGGGACCTTTGGAAGTAAGTGTGTCATCGGCGTGCCATTAGAGCAGGGGCTGAAGGATAAAATGCAGGAATATGGCATTGACGAGGAGAAAGTGGCGGCAGCCCGTATTTTGCAGGAGGAGTATGGAGCCTACTATGAGCTTCATATCGAGCAAGGCGGCGTATTGGAAAAGGAAGGATTGCAGATTGGCGTAACTGATGGAATTGTAGGCATTACCCGTTATGAGATAAAGGTCTTTGGGACAGCCAATCATGCGGGGACCACACCTATGGAACTTAGAGAGGATCCCATGGCACGGGCTTGCCAGCTGATTTTAGAACTAATGGAGGAGACAAAAAAATATCCGGGCATGGTATGCACGGTGGGAAGGATTCACGCCCACCCGGGAACCTACAATATCATTCCTGATGTAGTGGACTTTAGTCTGGACATGCGCTTTAAGGAGAGTCAGCCCATTTATGAAATCATCGAGCGGATGGGGTGTAAATATGGCAGTCGGGTTGAGATTGAAAAATATATCGACCAGCCGCCAACCTACTGTGACAACAGATTACAGCAGCTTACGGAGCAAAGCATGAAGGACCTTGGCATAACAGGCCGCCGCATGTACAGCGGCGCAGGTCACGATATGATTAACATGGCTTTCGCCATGCCGTCGGCTCTAATCTTTATTCCTAGCAAGGCAGGAATTAGCCATCATATCAAGGAATACAGCAGTCCGGAAGATATGGCGGCAGGGGCTGACGTTTTGCTCCAAAATATAATAAAATTGGATGAAGAGGGGTTTACCGATGAAGATTAAGTTAATCAATCCCAATACAACGCAGGCTATGACGGATAGTATTTTGGATGCAGCCAGCCGTTGTAAGCTGCCGGATACAGAGGTCTATGCGGTCAGCCCCAAATGCGGGCCGGACAGCATAGAGTGTTTTGTGGACGAGTATTTAGCCGTGCCGGGGGTACTGAAAGAAATTATCGACGGCGACCGAAAAGAAGGGGCGGATGCCTATGTGATCGCCTGCTTTGGCGACCCAGGCTTGAAAGCGGCCAGAGAGATTACCCATAAACCGGTCATCGGAATTGCAGAAGCGGCCATTCTGACTTCTGGATTGTTAGCGCCTAGCTTTTCCATCCTTTCGGTGTTGGATCGCTCTGTACGAATCACAGAGGAACTGGTCTACAGCTATGGCGCAGAGAGACGGTGCAGGTCGGTGCGGGCTACTGGGCTATCCGTACTGGAATTTGACCGTGACCCTGCAGCTGGTATGGCGGCTTTGAGGCGGGAAGCGGAGAAAGCAGTGAGGGAAGATGGAGCGGAATGTATTCTGCTGGGTTGCGCTGGATTTGTGGATTTCGTTGCGGAACTGAGAGAGGCCCTTGGCGTACCGGTTCTGGACGGAGTGGTTCCTGCCGTGAAGATGGCGGAGGCGCTGGTGGGAGCGGGCCTTACCACCAGCAAAGTCAATACGTTCAAAAAACCGGAAACGAAAGAAATAAAAGGGTTTACTATGTTTGAGGAAGAGGACCTTAAATTTTAGGTTCAAGAGGGAGGCTTAAATGAAAACTTTAATTAAGGGCGGAACCATTGTAACCGCTTATGAGGAATACCAGGGAGATATTCTGATTGAAGATGAAAAGATTGTACAGCTGGGCGAAAAGCTGGATGTAACGGCAGATAAGGTCATCGATGCCACAGGAAAATTTGTATTTCCAGGCGGTGTGGACCAGCATACCCACTATGATGCCCAGGGGACGGTGGGAGATGAGAATACGGCTGGCTATGAGACCACGGATAACGCCATTGTCGGCGGCACCACCACCTTTATCGAGTTTGTACCGCAAGAGCCTGGCATGGGGCTTATCGACTCTGCCGAATATAGAAAGGAACATCGGGCCAAGGGAAAGATTTGTGTGGATTTTGCCCTTCATGCTTTGGTTACTGACGTGAAGCCGTCTCTATTTGAAGAGGTGAAGCAGCTTCCAGCTCATGGCATTTCCACGATCAAGGTGTTTACCGCATATCCTGGCTCTTATCTCCACGCCGACGACGGCACGTTGCTTCGGATTTTGGAAAACGGTAAAGAAGTAGGTGTAACCACCTTCGTTCATGCGGAGAATGGAGAAATCATCGAGTTCCTTCGGGATGAGTTCGTCCGCAATGGCAAAACGTCTCCAAAGTATCACTATCTGAGCAGACCGCCTGTATCAGAGGCTGAGGCAGTGCGTAAGGTCATCTATCTGGCTCAAAGCGTGGATGCGCCGATTATGATTGTACATATGACTTGCAGAGAAGCCTTGGAAGAGCTAAAGGCTTCCGGCTATGCAAAGGCTTATGGCGAAACCTGTACTCACTATATGCTGACCACCAAGGAAGTTCTGGATGACCCTGATTTCTTCAAGTCGGGACACTATATCTGTTCTCCGGCTCTTCGTGAAAAGGAGGACAACGAAGCTCTTTGGCAGGCAGCGGCGGATGGCGCCATTACCGTCATCGCTTCCGACCACTGCGGTATCAGCATGAAAATGAAATCGCCAGGCAAAGATGATTTCACCAAGGTGCCAAACGGCGCGCCAGGTGCAGGAGACCGTATCAATATGATTTGGACCAATGGTGTGGTCACTGGCAAAATTAGCCGTAAGAAGTTTGTGGAACTGTGCGCCACCAATCCGGCCAAGTTCAACGGCATCTATCCGAGAAAGGGCCATATTGCCATCGGCTCCGATGCAGATATCGTTATCTTTGACCCAGATTACAGAGGCATTGTGAGAAACGAAGATAACCCTAATGGAATCGACTACAATGTATTTGAAGGAAGAGAACAGATTGGACGTCCTCAGACAGTACTTTTGCGAGGACAGGTAGTTGTAGAAAACGGAAAGTTTACAGGTGTAAAAGGGCAGGGAGAGTTCATTCCTGCCAGTCCATTCGGCGCCTGCTATACTGGATTATAGAGAAAACAGATTTACCTCAAAAAACGGCCAAAAGAGCCGACGCATGAGCGAAAAACAATCGTTTGTGCAAGCGGCTCTTTTGGCCGTTTTTGTCAGATTGTGCTGAATTATGTAAACTATATTGGTATATATGTATATTTTGCTTTGAAATAGAAAAGAATAGAGAAAATGGCTATTTTTCTAAAAATTTCTTCACAAAACTTTTAGGAATATGGTATTATATGGAAACAAAAGAGGGGTTTTATGGGCGATTTTCTTGCGCTTGCATGTATATTATGGTAAACTATTTGGGAAAATAGGAGGCTTTATGATAGAAAAAATAAAAGAGATTATTTTTAGACTTGAGCAAAAGCGTCCGTTGCTTAAGAAAGATTTGAAAAGAATTTTGAAACCTGTGGCAGCTGCTGGCTGTGTTATCCTTTGCGGTCTTTTAATAGCAGGCTATTGCATACCCAAACAGGTGACAGTTTTTATCGATGATTCGCTGGCAGTCACATCGTCTATGTATGATACGACCAGTTCCACAGTAGAACAGTTTCTACAGAGCCAGAGCATAGATTTTGTACAGAACGAAGATAAGATAGATGTGGCGTTGGATAGCGCTATTGAGGATGGTATGACGATTCACATTACGAAGGAGATCTGCGTAGATGTGGTTGCAGACGGTAAGAACCATAGGGTGGAAATGCTGCCAGCCACTGCAAGCATTGCCTTAGAAGAAGCGGGCGTAGATCTGGGGGAAGAGGATATGGTCACGCCAGCCCTGGGAACGCCTTTAAAGGAAGGCGATAAGGTTGTGGTAAGCAGGGTGAGAAAGGAACGGGTCTATGAAACGGAAACGGAAGACTATCAGGTAGTCTATGAAGCTGACCCTAACATTACCATTGGAGATATGAAGGTGACCCAAAAGGGACGAAAAGGGAAATTGCGGAAAGTTTATGAAATCACCTATGTGGATGGAAAGAAGACTGACCGCAAACTGGTGGAAAGTAAGGTGGTTACGAAAAAGCGAGATAAAGTCATCGGTTATGGAACTAAAATCAGCTTTGGCAAACCGAAAAACCTTACTTATAAACGCAAGCTGGAAAACGTTCGCGCTGTATCCTACTATTTTAGCGGCAGTCCTGTGGGATGCTATGGCCTTCCATGTGAATTCGGCACTGTTGCGGTGGATAAGGATTTGATTCCCTTAGGCTCGCTGCTTTACATCGAGGGATATGGATATGCCATAGCCAACGATGTGGGTTCAGCCATTAAGGGAAAAGTAGTAGACCTATATATGGAAAAATATGAACAATGCATTCTCTGGGGCGCTCGAAACACCACGGTTTATGTTATTGAAGAGGGTAAAGGTTAAAGCCAGGGAGAGAAAATCGATAACCGCTCCCTCTTTGAAGGACTTTATTTCCCAGCAGCTGATGGATACCGCCAGTTATTTTGACTATGGGTAGAGCCATGATATTAGAGCTGAAGGTGGCCAAAAAATTTTCAGAGATGGAGAGTAAATGTGAGGAAGGTTTGAAGCAGATAGAAGAGCAGGACTTTGGAGCGTCGCTCCTTGCCGAAGGCTACAGACCTATACTGAAATATAGCGTCAGCTTTTACAGAAAAGGCTGCATGGTTAAGAATAGGGAGGCTTAGGCCTCCCTATTTTAAATGCTTGCTGATTAAATCCATGAAGGTGTCCACATATTCGTCCTTTTGGAAAATGGCTCGGGCCGAGGTGGCATTACCGCCGCCCTTACCGTTGTAGATGGTTGCGTTTTCCTTGACCAACTTGCCGCAGTCCGGCTTGCCGCTGGAGCAAAGCAATACCGTATGACTTGGCCGGTGAACCAAGAACAGAATGTTAGGAATGACTGGGTAAAGCTCCTTGGCCACGTTGAGTAGGTCGTCCAGGGACAGGATGTTATAACTGAAAGCCGGGTTACCATCAAACCAAGAGAGACTACCCTCTAAAGATTCGTTTCCGCCAGTTGCCATCGCCGAGGCCCCATCCCTTTGCAAAATAGATTTTATCTTAGAGGCTTCCTGGGATACCATAAGTCTGCGAAGCTGTCCCAGTTTGTTGCGGGTTTCATGGCTTTTTTCCTGCTGAGCCAGGTATTTGTTCATCAAATCTTCCGTTCCGGAGGACAGTTTGTTGCCCAATTCCGTAAGGGTATCGTACTCCTGCTGGTATTTTTGGAACGCTCTTTGGCCAGCTTCCATATAAATGCGGAACATGCCCTTATTGCTTTCTACTTTGTAAATCTTAATCATGCCCACCTGTCCGGCTGTGGATGGGTGGGTACCGCAACAGGCCACGCAGTCGGAGGGATTATCCACGCTGCCCACGCAGACAATGGTAATGTCTTCATCTAAAGCTAGGGCTTTTCGCAGGGGCAGACGGGCTGCTTCTTCGTGGGTATCAAAATGGCGGGTGATGACTGGCGCATTGTCCCAGATGACTTGGTTGGCACATCTCTCGGCATGTTTTGCCATATCCCATGTAACCTTAGTATATTCAGGATTTTCCTCCAGGCTGATGTCAATGGTCATATATTGGTCGCCCATATGAAAACCGCGATTGACGCCGCCGAATTCCCGATAAAAGATACCGCTCATGATGTGTTCACCGCAGTGGCGCTGCATGTTGTCAAAACGATGGTTCCAATCTAAGACAAGGGAGATTTCGCTGTCTATGGGCAGTTCTTCTGGTTGGCAATCCACCACATGATAGATTTCCCCCTCTTTTTCGTAAACGTCTAGGACAGGGAAGGCTGCCAGGGTTCCCTTATCACAGCTTTGGCCGCCTCCGGTAGGAAAGAAGATGGTTTGATCCAGGGTTACCAGTGTATGGGTTTCCGATTTTACCGCACTGGTAATGTGAGCAGTCGTTTCCCTTAGATAGACATCTTGTTGGTAGAGTTTTATGGTTGCCATGGGTATTCCTCCGTGTTTATTACAATTATACTTATGAGTGCTGCCAATTCGTCGTTTAATTAGGAGGAATAGGCAGGCCTGCAAGTGAGAAATAGTGTTCGCCCCATTTACAAAGCGCTTTAACAATAGGGACTAAAGTATTTCCAAAATCAGTGAGAGAATATTCTGTTTTGGGTGGGACAACGGGATACAAAACCCGTTTGATAACACCGTCTTCCTCGAGTTCTTTCAACTGTTTACTTAACATGCGGGGTGTTGCTTTCGGAACTGCATGTTGAATCTCATTATAACGCTTAGTTCCATCGATTAGCGTATACACAATGATGGCTTTATATTTGCCGCCAATCACATCTAAAGCCGCCTCTACGGGACAATTATAAGTTTTCATCTTTTCGATATTCATAATGTATACCTCTCTTACTATACAAAATGATAGTATATTACAAAAATGTGCGTTCTTGATTTTTGGGTCTGTTTTGTTTATGATTATACTGATGACAAATAGAAATGTCAACCAACATATTTTTAAAAGGAGCGGATAGTATGAAGAAGAATTTAGGAGCAATTCCGGCAGTTTATCCTATGCCAGTACTGATGGTAGCGGCATACGATGAAAATGAGAAAGTCAACGTTATGAACGTGGCATGGGGACAAATTTGCGACAATGACAAAATCATTCTATTTATCGGAGAAGGCAAGAAAACATGGCTGAATATCAAGGCTAGCAAGGCTTTCACTGTAGCGATTGCAGATGAGACACACATGGATGTTGCCGATTTCTTTGGGATTGCATCTGGTAATAAAATGGATGATAAGTTTGAGCGCACTGGATACCATGCGGTAAAGAGCGATAAGGTTCATGCACCAATCATTGAGGAATTTCCTGTTGCAATGGAATGTGAATTACTGGATATTCTTGATACCGAACATGTTTCTGGGATCGTGGGGAAAATTGTCAATGTAAAGGCAGAGGAAGCAGTTCTCAGTGAAAATGGCAAAGTTGACCCGATGAAACTTCATGCACTCATGTTTGACCAGTTCCAGAATGGTTACTACACCACAGGGGAAAAGGTAGGTATGGCCTGGAACGCAGGAGCCGAACTTATGAAAAAATGATGTAAATTATTGGTTAGCAGCAACTTGCCAATCTTGATATATTTTCTAGATGTTGTACATCTCTTTAGTTTTTCTGGAAAGAGCCAACAGAATTGACTTAAAATGTTGGCTCTTTTTTTAATTTCCAGCCCAAAAGCCACATCAACCCTAGAGGTAACCGCAGCTCATACAGGTATATTTTACGGTGAAGCTGCTGAAAAAAGAAAATCAGGAATGATTAACCGTTACCATCACATAAAATGAAGAGAAAAGAAGATTGGAGGGGATTACATTGAAAAAGAGAGCCGTAATATGTGCAGCAGCGGTGATGGCCTTTGGATTGGGACTGTTGAGCAGCGCTTTTTTCATGACAGCAGATTATGGAGTGGGAGCCGCTATTGAGGCGGGAGTGAACATAGAGCAGGAGGTAAAGAAACCAGTGCTTGTCATTGATGCAGGTCATGGGGGCTTTGACGGCGGTGCAGAATCAGCTGATGGCACCCAAGAGAAGAATATTAATTTAGCCATTGCCTTGGCCTTAAAGGATGAGGCGTCCCAATATCCTGTTGAAATCGTTATGACCAGAGAAGCCGATCAAGGGTTAGACGGAGACGGAGATGGGGTATCAAAGAAGAGGGAGGATTTACTGGAGAGAAAAAAGATCATGGAGGAAGCGTCAGCCAACCTGGCGGTATCCATTCATTTGAACAGCTATCCTTCTGATGCATCAGTATACGGGGCACAGGTTTTTTATCCATCAGCGGATGGAGAGCGAACAGAGGGACGAACAGACGAACAAGGGGCAGGTTACAGCAGCAGAGATTTTGCCGAATCTGTGCAAAAATCCCTTGAAACGGCCATTCCTGATGGACGGGAAAGAGAGGCCATGAAGAAGAATGATATTCTTTTGTTTCAGAATCCTACATGCCCCATCGTTTTAGTAGAGTGTGGTTTTTTGTCTAACCAAAAAGAGGCAGATAATCTAAAAACACCGGAATATCAACAGGAACTTGCAAAAGCTATCTGGCAGGGAATCAATGAAATTTTATGCCTGGAAAAAGATGAAAATTTACCAGTAATAGACAGCACGAACAAATCGAAATAATCGGCATATTTTATGAGAAAAATATGTGGATAACTTCCCCTTGACAAAAGAATAAAAATATGTTCAATATTGAAATTTCAAGGATTAAATGAAATATAGTTATCCACATGCCTATGTGGGTAAAATTGTATACAATATTAGGAAAACCTGTGGATAAATAGAAGAATCCTTGAAACTTTCAGGTTTAAAGTATGTTGAAAAGTGTTTGCCTTTCTGCGAACAACGGTTGACATAATGTACGAAGGTGGTATGATATGCGGTAGAAAGTTTTTTCTTTTTTCACAGTATACTCATAGATTTTCCACGTGGGATGGTATATGATAGAGCCAGACAAAAGAAGAGACCAGAAAGGGGAAGTAAGATGATGATAAATGGATATTATTATGGAACGCCAATGATGCATTATGTGAATCATGCGTTAATCCTAGGTATCGCAGTGTTTGTGGCATTGGTTTTCGGAGTGGTGTTGTTCTTTACATTTTTTAGAAAAAAGAACGAAGGAAAATATACAGGATTCAGAGGAAAACTGTATCATTTTATGAATTTTAATCGATTTTATGCAGAGGACATTTTGCGCTTTGTGTATATTGTGTCTACTTGTGTGGTTACCATAGTCGGGATTGTAACCATCGTGCTGGGTTCTTTTCTGGTGGGCGCCATGGAACTGATAGTAATCAATTTGATTCTGCGAGTATGTTTTGAACTTCTGATGATGTTTATCATTCTGTGCAGAAAGACAGTTTCCATGGATAGAAAGCTGGACAGAATCGCCAATTATTATGACGATGGTTATGAAGCTAACTGGTCTGATAACTGTAGGACAGATGCTGACTGCGATGAGGCAGATTCTGTGGTAGGCTGCGACGGCGTATGCCAAGGCTGCTCTGTGGAGGGCTGTATGGAGAAATCTTTATGAAATTCGTCATGTCTTATAGCTGTGGGAAAGACAGCACATTAGCCTTACATAAGATGTTGGAAAAGGGTCACCAAGCGGTGGCTCTTTTGGTGATGATAAATGAGGCCGCTAACCGTTCTTTTTTTCATGGGTCTGATTATGAACTGCTGGATGGAATTTCGGAGGCCCTTCATATACCCATGATTCTGTGTAAAACGAAGGGAGAAGATTATCATCTGGCCATGGAGGAGGGACTTCGAAAGGCCAAGTCCATGGGCGCGGAAGCTGCCTGCTTTGGCGATATTGATATAGAAGGGAATCGGCAGTGGAGTGTGAAACGCTGCCAGAATGTTGGCCTAAAATCCCTATTTCCTCTGTGGCAAAAGGGCAGAGAGGAAGCTGTTAAAGAGCTGGTAGCCCTGGGTTATCGAAGCTTGATTAAGATTGTGAACACCAAGTACCTTCCTGTCAGCATTTTAGGAAGACCGGTGGATAAGGAAACCATAGAAATTATGAAAGACAATGGAATAGACATCTGTGGAGAGAATGGGGAGTACCATACTCTCACAGTAGATGGGCCCATATTTTATGAGCCCTTATCTTATCGGGTGGGTGAGGTCTTTGAAAAAGACGATTACGCCTATATAGACATCGGTTTAGAAGGATAATTAGATGATAAAAAGAACTGTCATACAGTTGTCATATTAGGGAAATTGTGCGATAATCTCCTTTCAGTATGCAAAAAAATCAACCAAAAGTTTTATGAGAAATAGACAAGGATGCCGTTGGGAAATAAGGAAGGATATTGCCTTAATGTGCAACAGCCTTTAATATTCAGGGTCCTTGCTTTGGAAGGTATCGGTTGCAATGAATTCCACGAAGTCCTCAAAATCCTCAAAGTCGCTGGTAATGAAATCATAGAGAACCGGCTCTTTAAATTGATATTTTGCTACTAGAACGGTATGTCTGGCATAGCCGGAGACGAGGAAATCACCTTCTAAAGCGCGGATACCTTCGGCTGTATAAGAGGATAAGATGATTTGGCCGCTGTCAGAAACGTAATAGATGCCTAGAACATCCTCATTTAGACGAAAGACCCTCCCATTGACATGATTGTTGTGGGGATGAAATATCATGAACAGACTGCCCTTGTCATGAAGCGTCACCATGGACCTCTTTGCCAGTTCGGTAGAGTTGTGGGTGAAGAGGGGGGCGTCTTTAAATATGTCAAATACAGTAATATATTCCGGTCTGGTCAGCATCATAGCAGCTTCGGCCGCAGAAATTTTGAAGGATGAGACCTTCTCGAACTTTACGATACGAAGATGATCTAATGTAACTTGCGTGACCACAAGAAAATATTGGTCATCATACTCGATGAGAGACTCGCACAGATAAGCCGTGTGGGTCTGGAAGGTACCGAAATCTGTATCGCTGTCCGTACAGTAATAATCGGTGTTGGAGCCGCTGTTTTTCTGGTCAGATGGATCGATGGTATTTTTGTAAAGGGTAGCCGCCTTATGTTCCGGAAAAATATTGGTTCGTACATAATTTTTCGTCAGGAACTTAGCAGCGCCGAAATCTTTAGCAAAGCATCGCATGAGAAAATAGTTGATGATTTGATAAGGAGAGTTTAAGATCGGGCACTGCTTGGACATGAGTACATATTCTTCAGTGCGGTCTAAAGTGATCTGAGGTTTTAGCAGAAACTTATACTCGTTATAGCCCTCTGGCAGAGGCAATTCCATCCGCTGATTTAAATCTACATATTCCTGTACCAGATAACGAGCCTCCAGTTCAGAAAGATTGACCTGTTTGCCGCCAAGACCACCTAACAGGGTGTTTTCCGCCTCTCGCAGTTCTTTTAGGGCTTTTTCTCCATCCTCGTCGTTTTGCAGACCTAAGTCTTTGGTTAAAACGCTTTTATATGTATCAAAACCGTATTCTTCTGCATCAAAATAGAAGAACTGATGGAGTTCTGTGTAAGTCATATTTTCGATTAGTTTCCAATGAATATATACACCGATGACACCCATCAGTCTGGTATCCGTCACATAAGCAGATACAAAGGCTTTTTTGCTGGTGGTTGCTGACTCGGACAGACCGCCTGTAATGAGGGAAAGCGGCGCTTTTTTATATTCTGTCAATCCCATCACCTCGTTTCATGATATGTACCCTCGATTGACAAAACCGTGTGTGTCTTTGTCAATCGAGGGTACCCTGCATACTAAAAGTATAACCTATTTTACAGAAATTACAATCTTATTTTTATGTGAGGATTTGATGAAGTTTTTTCTAGTTTGTAACTTTTCTGCTAAGAATCGGGAGTTATTTATGTAGAAGGCGTGTTGCCTGCTGGAAAATCTTATTGAAATATGATATACTATCTCATTATGATTTTCATCAGAAATGAAAAGACCAGATATGCAAATATCAAAAAGAAGAGGGGTAAATCATGAATCAAAAGAAGCGAGGAGACCGTAGGGACGGCGTATGGCTGAAGGAACTGGATGCCTTACATACGATTATGCCTTATGTGTATCCAAACAGAGCAGACAACGAGGCATTTATCAGTGAACGCATCGATCTCACCCGAATCAATCGGTATTTGGAAGAGAAAAACAGGGACAACCCTGGTGAGGAATATAAGCTGTTTCATGTGCTTTTAGCGGCTATGGTAAAGACCATCACTTTGCGGCCAAAGATGAATCGATTCATCCAAGGATACCGGATTTATCAGAGGAATCAACTGACAGCAGGTTTTGTGGTCAAAAAACAGTTTGCCGATGAAGCCCATGAGGCCTTGGCTTATATTGCTTTCGATGAGAATTCTACCCTGGAGTCTGTTCATAAACAGGTGATGGACGAGATTCATCAGTGCAGAAGCGATAAGACGGATAATACCACCGATGGAATGGAAGGACTAAAGAAATTACCAAAACCGGTGCTGACCTTTGTCATGTGGCTACTTAGAAGATTGGACTTTCATGGCCGAGCGCCAGAGTTTCTGGTAAAGACAGACCCTAATTATGCCACCTGCTTTATCACCAACCTGGGAAGCATTGGCCTGAAATCGGGATATCATCATTTGTCTAATTGGGGAACAAACTCCATCTTTGTGGTTGTGGGAGAAAAGAAATTACGTCCAGTCTATGATGAGGACGGCAATATGACCATGAGAGAGACCATCGACTTAGGGCTTACCTTGGACGAACGGCTGGCTGATGGTTATTACTATTCCAGAACCGTAAAACTGTTAAAATATTTACTGCAGAATCCAGAACTTTTAGAGCTTCCAGCTAATCAGGAGGTAGACTATGATAAATGAAAATAATATGAATGTAAAAACGCCGTGGATGAAAAACCTGGGCGGCATGCCTGCCCATCTCAACTATTACCAAGGCTCTATGTATGAAAAGGTTGCAGAGATTGCTGCAAGCTATCCAAACTACATAGCCTATGACTTTATGGGCGGCAAGGTAAGATATAAAGATTTTATCAAGAAGGTAGACACCTGCGCCAGAGCCCTTTCGGCCATTGGTGTAAAAGAGGGAGAGTGCGTCACTATCTGTATGCCTAACGCACCCCAGGCTGTCATCATGTTTTATGCCATCAATAAGGTGGGAGCCATTGCCAACATGGTACATCCTTTATCCAGTGAAAAGGAAATCGAATTTTGCCTAAGAGAGTCGGCCAGCGTGGTTTGCCTGACCCTGGACCAGTTCTACGGGAAATTTGCAAATATCAGGAACAATGTGCCTCTTCGCAGTCTGATTCTTACCAGTGTCAAGGATGCGTTAAGCCCAATTAAACAGAAGGGTTACTATTTGGCAGAGGGAAGGAAGATTAAGAAAGTACCTTCCAATGCGCCTATCGTCTGGTGGGAACGGTTCATGAGAGATGGAAACGGTTATCGTGGAAAATATCACGGGCCTCGCAAAGGAGTAGATCCAGCAGTGATTTTGTATAGTGGCGGTACTACAGGAACCATGAAGGGTATTCTTCTGTCCAATTTGAATTTCAATGCTTTGGGACAGCAGATTTTAGCCACTAATCCCATGTTTAAACCAGGGGATAAGATGCTGGCGGTTATGCCTATCTTTCATGGCTTCGGACTTGGCGTTTGCATCCATTCTATGCTGGCAAACGGTGGTAGATGTCTGTTGATACCGCGTTTTAATCCTGAAAGCTATGCTAAGTTGCTAAAAAAGCATCAGCCTAACTTTATTGCAGGCGTGCCAACCCTGTATGAAGCGTTGCTTCGCTTAAAAACCTTGAAGCGAGTGGATTTATCCTGTCTTAAGGGTGTGTTCAGTGGTGGGGATTCTCTGTCCATCGAGCTAAAAAAGCGGTTTGACCGTTTTCTGGCAGAACACAATGCACCGATTAAAGTGCGAGAAGGCTATGGAACCACAGAGTGCGTCACTGCCAGTTGCTTGACACCGGTACATATGGCCAAAGAAGGCAGCATCGGTCTGCCGTTCCCTGATACCTTCTACAAGATTGTAAAACCGGGAACAACAGAAGAAGTGGCTTATGGCATAGAAGGCGAAATTTGCCTGGCAGGGCCTACAGTAATGATGGAGTATATCAACCATCCAGAGGAGACTGCCAATACCTTAAAACGCCATCAGGACGGTTTGACGTGGGTACATACAGGAGACCTGGGACTCATGGATGAGGACGGCTTTATCTACTTCAGGCAGAGAATCAAGCGGATGATCATAACCAGTGGCTATAATGTGTATCCGTCCCAGATTGAAAATGTACTGGATGCTCATGAGCTGGTACATATGAGTTGTGTCATCGGCATACCGGACCCATATAAGATGCAGCGGGTAGTGGCATTTGTGGTGCTGAAACCAGGGGTCAAGGTTAGCCAGGAAGAGGCTTCTGGTATATTGAAGGCTTACTGTGAGAAGTACGTGGCCAAATATGCTTTGCCTACAGAGTTCCGATTCCGTAGTGAACTTCCAAAGACCCTGGTGGGTAAGGTGGCTTATCGTCAGCTTGAAGAGGAAGAGGCAGACAGACAGTTAAAGATGGCATAGGAGAAGAAGAGAGATATACAGAAAAATCAGAGAAACCATATACTACATAGAAACGAGGAATATTCATGAAAAGAGGATTGATAAGATGTTTTGCCTTGGTCTTAATCATGGTATTATGTTTACAAGGAACTGCTTATGGAGGTAGCCAGGTGTCTCAATATACAGGAAGCACCTATACCCATAATCCACAGTTTGATAACACCATACTCATCAATGGTGTGGATGTGTCCTATGTACAAAAAAACGATGTGGACTGGAAAAAGGCAAAAGCCGATGGTATCGATTTTGCTATCATTCGAGTAGGGGCCAGAGGTTACGGCGCTGCGGGAAAGCTGATTGAGGATGACTATTATAAGGAAAATATTGAAGCTGCTAAAGCAGCAGGTATTCTGGTAGGCGTCTATTTTTTCTCACAAGCTATAGATGAGATGGAGGCTTGGGCAGAAGCAAATTATACCTTGAAGCTGATTAAGGGAATCGACTTAGATTTACCGGTTTTCATGGATTATGAATTTGCAGGAGGGAGCAGCGGCAGACTGACCAGCGCCCAGCTAAGCAAGATTAAGATGACCGCTAACGTCAACAAGTTTTGTAAAACCATTGAGGAAGGCGGATATGAAGCTGGTGTATATGCCAGTCTTAACTTCTTTAAAAATACCATCAATGGAAAATCTCTCAGTGAAAAGTATCCGATCTGGGTGGCCCAGTATAACACATCCTGTGGATATGAATACGCATACGACTATTGGCAGTATACCTCCAGTGGAAAGATAAAAGGCTATAGCGGTAGGGTAGATACCAATTTTATGTATCTGAACCCATCGCCAGAGGCTACCAGCGCCAACTCCCTAGTTAACAGCAATGTGCAGGTATATGGCAGTGGACAATACAGTCCAGGTAATTTGAATATGCCGGCTGTTGGCGTGGACTTTTATGGCGCGCCTTTGACCCAAGGCATAGACTATGATGTGTTTTATCTGAAAACCGGACAGGCTGGAACCGGTTATGTGATGGTCAAGGGAAAGGGAAGCTATACCGATTATAAACTGGCTCCATTTACCATTGATCCATCCAGCGATTTATCCGGCATTACCATTGAACGGATTTTGAATAAATACTATACCGGCGCGCCTAAGGAGCCAGCTTCTGTAACCATGTATGATTCCTTAGGAAACAAATTGGTCAAGGGCAAGGATTATACTTTTACAGTGGCTAATTCCACAGAAATCGGTACTGCCACTGTGACCATAAACTTTATCGGTAACTATACAGGAACAAAAACTACGACCTATCAAATTATTAAAGGAAAACAGACGGTCAGCGCTTCTAAGACTTCCTATCAGGTCACAGTAGGCGATAGCCCGTTTAACTTGACTGGTATTACGGCCAGTGCAGGTGGAAAACTGTCCTATCAGTCCGATCATCCAGAAGTAGCCACGGTAAACTCCAGCGGAAAAGTGACTGTTGTAGGGCCTGGAACTGCAACCATTACAGTAACTGCTGCTGAAACGGAAAAATATAAGTCGGCGACTGCCTCTATCAAAATCAATGTCGCGGCCAAGGATACAGAGCCGGAGCCCAAACCGCCGGTGGACCCAGATGATCCAAACGGACCGAATGATGACCCGGACGATCCAAATGGTTCCGACAACCAGCCGCCTCAGACAGGCAAATCACAGGTGATTACCACTGGAGCTACCATGTATGCTAAATCCCAGCTTTCCAAGGCTTTTAATTTGAAAGCTGTTTCCAGCGCAGGGACCACTTTGACCTATCATTCCAGTGATACTAAAGTTGCCAAGGTGGAATCCAACGGCAGAGTGACACTCATGGGGCCGGGTACTGCCAAGATTACCATTACAGCTCCAGCCACTGCAACATATGATGCGACAAGTACAACTGTAACTGTAAAAGTAACAGCCATTTCAGAGTCAGCATATACCAGCAAGTATGCTAAGACAAAAGCTGGTGTGGAAAAGACCAAGGTAGTATCTTTGGCAGCAGCGCCTTCTGCCAAAAAAGTGAAGCTGACTTGGAGCAAGTCCAATTCTGGTTATGCGGTGGATTATTATCAGATTTGGCGATCCAATAAGAAGTCCAGCGGCTATAAAAAGTTGTTCACCACCAAGTATGGCACTACTAAGACCTATACCAATACGACAGCCAAGCCCAATACTACCTACTGGTACAAGGTGAGAGGCGTTCGAAGTTTGGAAGGCAAGCTGGTGTATACTGATTTCGTGAAGATACAGGTAAAGACGCCGAAGGCATAGAAATCCATGCGGAGGATGTGACGGATGCTTAGAAGATATGTGGAGCAGCTGTTGGAGCTGTACAATTATGTGGATGGCATTATTGTAACCGATAAGGAAGGTTACATTGAGTATTACGCAGTGTTTCGTTCTGACATGAACAGCATGAAGGAGCGAGAGGTCTATCGGAAACATATTTTCGAAATCTATACCAATCTGACCGAAGAAAGCAGCAGTATCATGCAGGTCCTTCGGACAGGAGAGCCGATTAGTAACAGGTACCAGATTTTGCAGACTTGTAAGGGACATAGCATCTCCGCTGTCAATACTACCATGCCTATTAAGGACAGGGATGAGATTATCGGCGCTGTAGAAGTATCCCGCTATGTGGATTCAGAGTACGAGCGAAAAAACATCTCCCTGTCTTTAAGGGAGAATGTGGATCAAAAAAAGCTCTATGTTCTCGACGATATCATTACCAATTCAGCTTCCATGGAACTGGTAAAGTCTCGAATCCCCATGATTGCTGATACGGATTCTTCGGTACTGATCTACGGAGAGACAGGGACAGGAAAAGAACTGGTAGCCCAGTCCATTCATACGTGTAGCAGCCGGAGAAATAAACGTTTTGTTTCTCAAAACTGTGCAGCCATTCCAGAAAACCTGTTGGAAAGTATTTTGTTTGGAACTACCAAGGGCAGCTATACTGGAGCAGAAAACAAACCAGGCCTCTTTGAGATTGCAGATGGAGGCACCCTATTTCTGGATGAAATCAACTCCATGGAAATTGGCGTGCAGGCCAAGATACTAAAGGCCATTGAGGAGAAACAGGTAACCCGTATCGGCGGATATAATCCGATGAAAATCGATGTGAAGATTGTAACAGCTGTCAATGAGGATCCTATTAAATGTGTAGAGGAAAGTAAACTCCGTGAGGACTTGTTCTATCGTCTCAGTGTAGTACAGCTGAATATTCCGCCGCTACGGGATCGGCTAGGAGATTTGTTTTATCTGGTAGATCATTTTATCAACTATTTCAACCAACAGATGCATAAAAACATTCTGGGTATCAGTGAACAGGTTGAAGAAATCTTTCGAGGATATAATTGGCCTGGTAATGTGCGGGAGGTGCGTAATACTATTGAAGGGGCCTTTAACTTGGCATCCTCTCGTTTTTTACAACCTCATGATTTACCGGAATATCTGATTAACGCCATAAAACGAGTGGGGGGGGGTCAGCCATATGGGGAGAAAATGCCTTTCGGTGTAGGTATGGCGCCCGTATCGGCGCCGCCTGTTGCCGTTTCTCCCACTGGAACAGGGACGTTGTTTGATAGCGATTCTAGCTTTCCGTCAGATTTTTCACTGGAAAAAGCATTGATGGAGTATGAAAAGAGCCTAATTCTGAAGAGCATCGAAAATACCAACAGTCTGGTGAAAGCTGCAGCTCAACTGGGCCTTTCCAAACAGGCGCTCTACTACAAAATGAAGAAATATGGAATTGAAAAGTAAAGATGTCTTTACCGATTGGTAAAGACATCTTTACTTTTGACCATGAATTTTTACGATACAGAGAAAGAATAGGATGAAAAAGAGGGAAAAACGCTGAAATTAGCGACTTCTTAATTTTGGCATGAGACTTGCATTTATAAATGTTCATAAAATGCAAAAAATGTAAAGTTTGTTGTAGATACTGGGAGGTGACATGGAGTGACACAAGAAATTTGTAAACCAATGGATGTTGATGCCATTCCAGGTGAAAGATGGTTTCCAAAGGAGACGACTTTTGCCGATGATATGGAACTTTATTGGGGAGATTGGGGCGTTTCTTCTGAAGTAGATACCCTGCGCGCCGTACTGATGCGCAGACCTGGAAGAGAGGTTGAGAATTTTGACCCGAAGGCCAATCGCTTTTCCGATGTACCCATCGATATCGATTTGATGCGTAAGCAGCACGACAAGGTGGTGGATTTATATCGGCAACATGGCGTAAAGGTGTTTTATGTAGAGGAACAGCGCGAAGATCGTCCTAATGCAGTGTTCTGTAGGGATTTGATGTTTATGACGCCAGAGGGCGCTATCATCACCCGTCCCGGCATGGCAGCAAGAAGAGGCGAAGAGCGGTATATCGCCAAGGCGCTGGCTGATTTGGGCGTACCGATTGTGAGAACTATCAATGGAGACGGCATGTTTGAAGGGGCCAACGGTATGTGGGTAGACCGCCATACAGTCGTGTTGTCTACTGGCTCCCGTTGCAACAGAAGCGGATATGAACAGGTAGAATATGAACTGCGCCGTATGGGTGTAACAGAGATTCTTCATATGCAACAGCCATATAGCAATATACATATCGATGGACTTATGAATGCAGCTAGCAATGATGTGGTGATGGTTCACGCATCCCAGGTACCTTATGACGTTCTGGATGTATTGAAGAAAAAAGGCTACCGCATTATAGAAGCGCCGTCCCGCACAGAGGTCAGAGATGGATTTGGCTGCAATTTTGTGGCTTTGGAACCAGGTCTGATCGTCATGCCGGAGGGTAACCCAAGATGTCAAGAAGCTCTGGAAAAAGCGGGGATTAAGGTCCTGACAGTAGATATTTCTGAGATCATAAAGGGAAGAGGTGCGCTTCATTGTATCACCGCTTTCTTAAAGAGAGGATAGGAGGAAAATTATGAAAAAGTTATTTAGTGTATTGCTCATTCTGGTGTTAGCGCTTTCATGCTTCACTGCATGCGGCAGCGACACCAACAATGGCGGAAACGAAGGAGAGGGCGGCCAGTTTGGCGATACTCTTCGCGTAGCGACTGCTAGTGACATCAGTACCATGGACCCTACCAACTTTACAGATCTGAACACACAGCTGGCAAGTACAGCTGTCTACAGCAGATTAGTGAAGTTTGACAAGGATCTGAACATCGTTATGGATGTAGCGGAAAGCTATGAGAATCTATCCGATCTGGAATGGAAGTTTGTCCTGAAACAGGGCGTTAAGTTCCATGACGGTTCCGATTTGACAGCTGCCGACGTAAAGGCTTCCTTAGAGAGAGCTAAGACCCAGTCCCTGATCGCTCACATTGTAGAGCAGATTGACACTGTAGAGTGTCCTGACGATTACACGATTATCATTAAGACTAAGGTTCCGTTTGCACCGCTTTTAAACAACCTGGCAGACCCTTGCTGCAGTATCCTGCCAAAGGCTCTGATCGATGAAGGTAACGATTTCAATAAGAACCCAATCGGTTCTGGTCCGTACACCTTTACCGAATGGCAGCCAGGTGAAAAGGCTGTGTTCACCAAATTTGCCGACTACTTTAACCAAGACGAAGCATCCCAGTTTGAAAAGTTGGAACTGCGTGTTATTCCGGAAGCCTCCAGCAGAACCATTGCACTGGAGACCGGAGAAGTAGATATTGCCACTTCTATAGACGTTATCGACTATAACAGAGTTGCTGATAATGAAGAGTTGGGTCTTTATGAGACTACTGCAAACCAGGTTTACTATGTAGTAGGAAACCAGGATGTAGAACCGTTTAACAACGCTGACTTCAGAAGAGCGCTGGAATATGCCATCGATAAGGAATCGGTTATCGCAGCTTCCCAGGAAGGAAAGGGCGACCGGATCAAGAGTGTACTTCCACTGAATGTTGCAGGTTACATCGAATCTGAATATACCTATGATGTAGAAAAAGCGAAGGAATACCTGGCGAAATCCGGTTACAAGCAGAAAGAAGGCGAAGTAATCGTTTTCAACACCATGAGCGAGATGAACACCAAGATGGCACAGGTTATCCAGTCCAATCTGGCTGACATCGGCATCGCTGTGGAAATCGAGCAGAACACGGTTGCTTACCACATGGAAAACTGTGGTCTGGGTAACTACACCCTGGCAATCGGCGGCTGGTCTACAGCGCCGGACCCTGACAGATTCTTAAGACCGATGTTCCATAAGGATAGCGTAGGAATCAACAACTTTGCTCAGTACAAGAATGACGAAGTTTCCAAAGCGATTGATGATGCAGTAGGTATCTTAGATCCTGACGAGCGTGCAAAGGCTTATGAAGAAATCAATAAGAAGCTGATGGATGATGCGGTTATCGCTCCAATCACAGGTAAGCTCATCTTAGTAGGCTATCAGGCAGGCCTTCAGAATGTATATATGGATTCAATCTTCGGTATGGAATTCAATACAGTTAGATATTAAAAGAATGTAAGCTGAAGGGGCTGTCGTATCGGTTGGTTTTATTGGCCGTGCGGCAGCCCCTGACGTTTCCTATGGCAAGACGGAGGCAAAAGTATGTATAAATATATTATTAAACGAATTTTAGCCTTGATTCCCGTTCTCATTGGCGTCACCTTTATCGTTTTCATGATTATGAGTTACAGCCCCGGCGATCCGGCGCGTATGCTGCTGGGTGCGGGGGCTACGGCTGAAAACATAGAGGCCCTGCGGGAGGAGATGGGCTTAAACGATCCGGCCATCGTTCAATATGGGCGGTATCTGCTGGATCTTTTACATGGCGATCTGGGTATTTCCTACGTTTCTGGAGATACGGTAGCTCATGAAATCTTTTCCAGATTTCCTAACACGGTAGCATTGGCAGTGGGAGCGATTCTCTTTGCCACAATCGTGTCCATTCCAATCGGCATTATATCAGCAACCAAACAGTATTCCATATTTGATAATACGGGTATGGTTATCGCACTGCTGGGTGTATCCATGCCGTCCTTCTGGCTGGGCCTTATGCTCATCCTGCTGTTTTCCGTATATCTGGGCTGGTTGCCTTCCGGCGGCGTTTCGGGCTTCTCTAGTTTGATTCTGCCTTCCATTACCTTAGGCGCAGAATCCATGGCCACCATTACCAGAACCACTCGTTCTTCCATGCTTGAGGTTATTCGTCAGGACTATATCAGGACAGCTCGTTCCAAGGGTGTTCCTGAAAGAAAGGTTATCACCAAGCATGCGCTGAAAAACGCACTAATTCCTACCATCACGGTAACAGGAATTGAAATGGGAGCTTTGCTGGGAGGCGCTATCCTGACAGAAACCGTATTCTCCTGGCCGGGAGTGGGCAGACTTCTCATCGACGCCATTCAAAACAAGAATACGCCAGTGGTACTGGGTTGTTTAGTTGTATTTTCCATCTGTTTTGGAATCGTAAACCTGATCGTCGACATCTTATACGCGTACATTGATCCTCGGATCAAGTCCCAGTATAAGTAGGAAGGAGGGAAATAGAAATGGAAAAGAAACAACAAGCGGCTGAGGTCAGCAGAAAATATAAAAAGAAAAACCAGTTCGTAGAGGTTATGGTCAGAATCAGCAAAAATAAGATGGCTGTACTTGGACTCATTATCATTATCATTATGGTACTTGGAGCCATCTTTGCAGACCAGATTGCCAACTACGAAGATGTGGTTATCAAACAGGATATTCCCAATAAACTACAGACGCCTTCAGCAGATCATTGGTTTGGTACCGATGAATTGGGACGGGATGTATTTGCGCGAATCGTTCATGGAACCAGAATTTCCCTCTATGTGGGCGCTATTTCCGTAGCCATCTCCATGACCCTTGGAGGCCTTTTAGGCGCCATTGCAGGTTATTATGGCGGCAAAATCGATAACATTATCATGCGTGTGCTGGACGTATTTTTGGCCATTCCGGCTATGCTGCTGGCCATTGCCATCGTAACAGCCCTGGGCTCCAGCATGTTTAACCTGATGGTAGCTGTGGGAGTTTCAGCGGTACCCGGTTTTGCCAGGGTCACCAGAGCTTCGGTTTTGTCTGTAAAGGATGAGGAATATATCGAGGCAGCTAGAGCTGTTGGCGCAAAGGACAGCACCATCATATGGACCCATGTGCTTCCAAACTGTTTAGCGCCGATTATCGTGCAGGCCACCTTAAAGATCGGTAAGGCCATCGGTTTTACCGCATCCCTCAGCTTTATCGGACTGGGCGTGAAAGCGCCGACACCGGAGTGGGGCGCCATGCTTTCAGGCAGCCGAGCCTTTATCCGAGATTACCCTCATATGGTTCTCTTCCCAGGTCTGGCCATCATGTTGATTATTTTGGCGCTCAATATGCTGGGCGATGGGCTTAGAGACGCATTAGACCCGAAATTGAGATAAGGAGGGCAAAATGGAAGATAAAAAAGTATTGACAGAAATTCCGGAGAATAACGCGGTATACATAGAAGACCTGTATGTGGAATTCAATACGCCGGACGGCGTTGTAAAAGCGGTAAACGGCGTGAACATTTCCATCGAAAAGGGAAAGACCTTAGGCTTGGTAGGCGAGACAGGGGCAGGAAAGACCACCACTGGTCTGGCCATGCTGAACCTGATTCCAAACCCGCCGGGCAAGATTACCCAGGGTGAGATTTTTATCAATGGCATCGATATGCGTAGCGCATCGATTAAGGAACTGGAAAAGATCAGAGGAAAGGATATCTCCATGATTTTCCAGGACCCTATGACTTCTCTGAATCCGGTGCTGACCGTGGGAGATCAGATTGCAGAGGTTATCTCTTATCATGAAAAGTGTACAGCCAAGGAGGCGGAGGAGAAAGCGGAACAGATGTTGGAACTGGTTGGTATCCCAGGTTTCCGTGCTAAGGATTATCCTCACCAGTTTTCTGGCGGTATGAAGCAGAGAGTGGTCATCGCGATTGCCTTAGCCTGCAATCCGGCGGTACTCATTGCCGATGAGCCGACCACTGCTTTGGATGTAACCATTCAGGCCCAGGTTCTGGAGATGATGCGGGGACTGAAGGAAAAACTCAATACAGCCATGCTGATGATTACCCACGATTTAGGTATCGTGGCTGAAATGTGCGATGAGGTTTCCGTCATCTATGCGGGCCGTATTGTGGAACACGGCTCTTTGGAGGACATCTTTGAACAGACCAAACATCCATATACTGAGGGATTATTCCATTCCCTTCCGGATATTACCAACCGGACGGCCAAGCTGAAACCCATTCGCGGTCTCATGCCGGATCCAAGCAACCTGCCTAAGGGATGTGCATTTTGTCCGCGGTGCGATTATGCCATGGATATCTGTAAGGAACAGCCGCCGGAGACCATCCACCTGAGCGATTCCCACTATGTTGCATGTCATCTGTATCAGTGCGGAAGAGAGATAGGAAAGGGAGGCCAGTCAGATGAGTGATAAAAAAGTACTTCTGGAAGTAAAAGACCTAAAAAAATATTTTGCAACGCCTAAGGGCATGCTTCATGCAGTAGACGGAGTGACTTTTTCCATCAACGAGGGAGAAACCCTTGGCATTGTAGGAGAGTCAGGCTGTGGAAAATCTACCACCGGCAGAGTGATTCTCCGGCTCCTGGAAGCCACTGATGGAGAAATTTTCTTTGATGGGAAGGACATTCGCAGCTTGTCAGCATCAGAGATGCGGCGGATGCGTAGGGAGATGCAAATCATCTTCCAGGACCCGTTTTCCTCTCTGGACCCAAGAAAGACGGTCAGTGAGATTATCGCAGAGCCTCTGAAAATCAATAAGCTGATTACCAATAAGAACGAGCGTCTTGATCGGGTGTTGGAACTGATGGAGACCGTAGGACTGGCAGAACGTCTCATTAACTCCTATCCCCATGAACTGGATGGGGGCAGACGGCAGAGAATCGGTATCGCCAGAGCGCTGGCTTCCAATCCCAAGTTCATCGTCTGCGACGAACCGGTATCTGCCCTGGACGTTTCCATTCAGGCACAGATTTTGAACTTGATGGGAGAACTGCAGGAAAAGCTGGGCCTTACCTATATCTTTATCACCCACGACTTGTCGGTAGTCAATCATTTCTCCGATGAGATTGCTGTTATGTATCTGGGAAAGCTGGTGGAAAAAGCCCCTACAGAGGAGTTGTTCAACAATCCGATTCATCCATATACCAAGGCGTTACTTTCCGCCATTCCGGTACCCAACATTCGGATGAAAAAAGAGAGAATTCTGTTAAAAGGCGAAATCAGTTCACCGATCAATCCACAGCCTATCTGTCGGTTTGCAAACCGGTGTCCAATGGCCACCGATGCTTGTAGAACTCAGGAGCCGGAGTTGAGAGAAGTGAGCACAGGCCACTTTGTAGCCTGTGCATTGGCTGAATAAAAGGAAAAGATATGAAGAGATATGGCGAGTTGGTAAAGAAAAACGAGGAGCGGTACATGGAAGAATTGTTCCGCTTTCTCTCCCAAAAGAGTATCAGTGCAACTGGTGAAGGGATGACAGAGACAGTAGATATGCTGCAGGTCTTTATGGAAGATGCAGGTATTGAGACCAGACTGTTGTCCACAGACGGATGGCCAGCCCTATATGGGGAAATCGGAGACCCGGCCGATGGCCCTACGGCGCTGATTTATGGACATTATGACGTGCAACCTGCGGTCAAAGAAGAGGGATGGGCTGAAGATCCTTTTTCGCCGTATATTGCAGGTGATAAGATTGTCTGCCGAGGCGCTTCTGACGATAAGGGGCAGCTGTTTACCCATATCAAGGCGGTGGAAGCGTGGCGACAGGCCTGTGGCTCTTTGCCAGTGCATTTGAAGTTTCTGTTTGAAGGGGAGGAGGAAATCGGTAGTCCTCATCTTCATCAGCTGGTGGGAGAGAATCGCCATCTTCTGGACTGTGATTTGGTCATCATATCGGACAGTCATATTCATGAGAGCGGACGTCCTGTCATCATTTTGGGTTTAAAGGGGATGCTGTATGTCCAGCTTTCTGTAGAGGGAGGTTCTAAAGACCTTCACTCCAAATTTGCGGCTGTTGTAGAGAGTCCTGTATGGAGGCTCATTGAGGCGCTTTCCTCCCTTCGAGACGAGGCGGGGCAGATTCTGATAGACGGATTTTACGACTCTGCCATACCGCCTTCGCCGGCTGAAAAGGAGGCGGCGGAACAGATTCCTTTGAATGAGGAGCAGATTCTGAAAAATCTGGGTGTGAACCGTCTGAGAAGTTCCAAAACCTATGGCAGCCAATATTTTCACAACATGATGTTTGAACCTACCTGCAATATCGACGGAATTCAGGCCGGCTATACGGGAGAGGGCGCTAAGACGGCGCTGCCGGCAAACGCCATGGCGAAGCTGGATTTCCGTCTGGTGCCAGGACAGGAGCCGGAAAGGGTTTTGGAGCTTTTAAAGCAGCATCTGATAAAGAAGGGCTTTACAGATATTCAGGTCAGTGTGGAAGGTATGATGCGGCCTTGCAGAACCAACCTGAAGGAACCTTATGTGGAGGAAATCGGTCAGGCCATTGAAAGAGCATGGGGACAGGCGCCTCTTCTCTATCCGTCCATCGGCGGTTCAGGGCCTAACTATATCTTTACCCAACATTTGGGGGTTCCATGTATTACGGTTCCTTATGCGGCAGCGGATCAGAATAATCATGGGGTAAATGAAACCATGATTGTCAAAGGATTTTACAACGGGATTTTGACCAACGGAGAGATCATACGCGGCCTTGGACAAATAGAAGACCGAGGAAGAGATAGGAGGCGGAGGTAAATGAAGGAGAGGATTGACAGCCTGATTCTTCATGGGGATGTGTTTACCATGGAGGGTGACGGCGTCGGATACATAGGTGACGGCGCCATTGCCATTGCAGATGGAAAGATTGTAAAGGTGGGAGCCTCAGCAGAACTGGAAGAAGCCTTTACAGCGGAAGAAGTGATTGACGGCAAGGATAAAATGATTTTGCCTGGGTTTATCGACGCCCATATCCATACTTCTCAGACCATGATGCGAGGGATGGCCCAAGATACCAGCCATTGGATGATGAAGGGCATAGAGCCTTTGCGTTACTATATCGATACGTCAGATTCCATCTATGCAGCCAAAGCTACTGTTTTGGAAGCGCTTGCCACGGGGACTACCACCTTCGGGGAGAGCGCTACGCCGGCGCATATTGCCGTCATGGATGAGTTTTACCATGACCTGGGGGTACGGACCAACTTTACAGCTATCATCTATGGCATGCGAAAATCCAAGGCTCCTGACGTTCATGCTCTCTATGATTTGGATGAGGATCAGAGTCGGCGCAGTCTGGAGGACAATATTTCTCTTTATGAAAAATGGAAAAACCGGAGCCATAGAACCACGGTTAATATCGGCGCCCATGCACCAGATACCTTGAGTCGGGATATGCTGATTCAGTGCAAAGAGGTTTCTAACAGGCTGGGACTTAAGATCAACATGCATGTGGCCCAGGGAGATAGAGAGACTGAACAGATGATGCTTCGCTATGGGAAACGCTCGATTCCCTTTTTAGACGAGATAGGTTACTTGGATGAGAATCTCATCGCCATTCATCTTACAGAAGCTACAGAGGAGGAAACCAGGCTGGTGGCCAAGAAAGGCGGAGCCATGGTGGTTTGTTCCGGTAGTATTGGTATTATTGACGGCATCGTTCCTCCCACTAAAATCTTTCAGGATGCAGGCGGTATGGTGGCTTTAGGCACCGATCAGGCGTCAGGAAACAACTGCAATCAGATTATCAATGAGATGAAATTGACAGCGCTGTTTAATAAGATACAGTACCGCGACCCAGAAGTTATGCCTTCCTGGAAGGCGCTTCGCATGGCTACCATTGAAGGGGCCAAGGTATTGGGCCTTGCAGATAGAATTGGTTCGCTGAAGGCGGGTAAGCAGGCGGATATTGTGATGGTGGATTTGGGCGCTGTTACCATGATGCCAATCATCAGAACGCCTTATCGGAACATGGTTCCTAACCTGGTTCATTCTGCCAGAGGAAACGAGGTGTGCCGGGTAATGGTGGATGGAAAGACCCTCTATCTGAACGGACGTTATCTAACAGTAGATGGAGAACAGATTTTGGAAGGCTTTAGAGACCAGGCCAAGACCCTGTATGAAGAAACCCAGTGGGGTGAGGAAGTCAAAAAGGCCAAAGGTTATCAATTACAGGAAAAGGGCTATCTATAGAATGATAAGGGCGCAGAAGCGGCCCAGACAGCAAGAGGAATCAGAAGGAGGTTTGAAATGTACGATTACATCATTAAGAGAGGAACCATTATTGACGGAAGCGGAAAGGACGGCTATGTAGCAGACCTTGGCGTGAAGGATGGAAGAATTGCCTTTATTGGAGATATGCAGGGTGTGTATGATACAGAGAACGTAATCGATGCAGAGGGCAAGGTGATAAGCCCTGGATTTATTAACATGCATTCCCATGGAGATCAGACCTTGTTTTTATTCCCAAGAGGCGAAAGCACGGTAAAACAGGGTATCACCACCAATTATTGCGGCAACTGCGGTGCAACGCCAGGCCCAATGGATAAGGTTTGGGTGAGAAAGTTCTGGGAGTATGATGCATGGGACGAGGTAGACCCGTATGTGGAAAACGCCAATACCATCCTGCCAAGGGAAAAGGTGGTTCCTATCATAGAAAAGTATTTTAATACCACCATCGACTGGACCACCATGGGGGAATATATGGCCAAGCTGGAGGATATGGGTATCTCCTATAATTATATTCCAAACGTGGGTCATGGAGATATTCGGGCTCAGGTTCTGGGCGGCGATAATCGTAAGCCGGATGGGGCAGAGATGAAAGAAATGAAGCGGTATCTGGATCAGGCGCTGAATGAGGGCGTTTGGGGTATGACTACCGGTATGGACTATGCGCCAGGGAATTTTGCTGATTTAGACGAGTTGACAGAGCTGGTCTCCATGGTCAAGGACTGCGGCGGCATTTACACCACCCATTGGAAAAACAGAGGCGCTGATGAAAAGGCTAGGATTGCAGGGCTTCAGGAAGGATTTGAGGTGGCCAGAAGAACTGGCGTCAGATTACATATGAACCACCTGTCCGACTTGTTCTACACTACGCCGATGGCAGCAGATGAGACGCCAAAGAGCAGAGCAGCCAAAACTTTGAAATTCATCGATGATGCCAAGGAAGAGGGCATTTCCTTTATCTTTGATGTGATTCCTAATGTGGATGCAGGTTTTGAATACACTCCGTATCTGGCAGGCTATTTCATGCCGTGGATACGAATCAGCGGCGGTGTGGAGCAGTTCCTGGAAAACCTGAAAAAGCGGGATTTCTGCGGATGGCTGAAAGATTGGCTGCTGTCGGGCAGAGGTGGCCTCATTAATCCAGTTAAGTTCATGGAATGGGATAAGTGGCTTTTGATTCTCTCCTCTAAAAACCCTGCCTATAGCGGAAAATCGGTTAGAGAGCTTTTTGATGGAAACCTTGACCGAGATGCCGTAGATACGGTTCTTCGTCTTCTGGTTGACGACCCGATGATGCGTACCAGAGTGTCTCGCTTCAATCCACAGGTGGTAAAGGAATTTTATGGTCATGAGTTGGCCTTGGTGGGCATCGACGCTTTTAACTTCGATGGATTTGGTACCTTTGGCAGAAAAAAATTCTTCCCAGATATTTTGGTACACCCAAATACCTTCTATAGCATGGTCAACTATATTCTTCATTTCGGCGAAGAGCGGCTTGAGGATACGGTGCGGAAGATTACCGGAAAGCCGGCCGATTGGCTGAAACTGGATGACCGTGGCTATCTGAAGGAAGGATACTGGGCCGACATCAATGTATTTTCACCGTCGGAACTTTGTACCAATGAAAACTATATCGACCCGGTTCAGTATCCCGGCGGTATCGATTATGTGTTTGTCAACGGAACTATGGTTATCAGAGAAGGCGAGCATACGGAAGCTAGACCTGGCAAGGTACTGAGAAGAAGGTAAGGTGAGAACTGGTGTCAGAAATATGGATAGGCGTTGTGGCCTTGATTTTGCTGGGTATTTGTTTGGGCCTGAGCAGAAATTATCTGATTAGCTTTTTTGCCTTTTGCCTTGCTGTCTTAAGCCTTCTTGGAGGCAGCTTTATGGGCGGCTTTGAGCAGATTTTTACAGATGGGATTTATGGTTTGATTCAAACGCCGGATCGGGCAGCCATGGTTGCCTTTATCCCGCTATATTGCGGCTATGTTGGTTCCATGGAATATGGAGGTCCGATTAAGGGATTTACCGCTTATATGGCGGACCATGGAAAAAAGACGGCAGCCAGTGTTCAGTTCAGAAGCTGGCTTGCCAGTGTGGGCGCCTTTTTCTCCGATTTGGGCTCTCCTGGTATCGTGGGCGCCCTGTTTCGTGAGAAGTATGATGAGGTTGGTATAAGCAGGGAGAGGCTTGCCCTCATGATTAACCTGACGGCTGTACCGGTTTGCAGTATGATTCCCCTGGTAGGCTGGGGACTGTTTGCCATCGGAATTCTCCATGCCTCCCTGGAGGTTTTGGACCTTTCGGAAAGTCCGCTGGTGTTATTTATACAGAGTATACCTTATTTTTGTTTTTCCTTCCTAGCGATGCTGACGCCGCTGCTTCTGGTCAGGCAGAAGCGGGGCGCAGGTCTGCTGGGCCAGGCGGACGCTCTGGCTCAGACAGAGACAGAAGCATATCAGAAGGAGCGGAAGGAATTTTTAGTAGAAATAGAACTGGCTAGAGAGAATGGCAGAGGCAGAACCCTGGCTCTGTCTCTGGTAGTTATGTTTATGATGCTGTATCTGTTTTTTAGCAGCAAGATTTCTAGCTTTGGGGAAATAGAAACTTTGGAGGTGGAGACCTATATGGTGGGTCTGGGTATTTCCTTTATTACCGCCTCTTTGGCTGTCATGACCTTCACCTGGATTGGCAGGGAGAAGTCGTTTATGAAGTCCTATCGCTTGTATAGCGACATGTTTAAGCGAACCCTTTCGGTTACAGGCATCATGGTCATGGCCTGGTTATATGTGGAGGTCGTCTGGGAAACAGACATTTATCAGACTATTGGGTCATGGGCCGGCCAGCCTGAAGGCGGTTTGCTGGTATTCTTTGTACTTCCACTGGTATTCCTGTTGGCTGTAGGGCTGTCTTCACTTACTGGCTCTGCCTGGGGGACTTATGCGGTGACCATTCCGCTGGGTATGGTTCTGTGCCAAGCTATGGGATTGAGCCTTTGTGCGGGAATTGGGGCGGCTGTATCTGGCAGCGTTTACGGAGATATTTCGGCCTCCAATTCTCATGCTATGCACTATTCGGCTGAAAGCGCAGGGGTGGATCCTCATGTCTTTGAGAAGGTGCAAGGGCCTTATTTGAGAGCTATGGGTCTATCCTGTATTCTGGCTTATGGCTTGGGCGCTCTCTTTGACCGGTGGTATCTGTATTTGGCCATCGCTGTGGTAGCCTATGTAGCCATTCTGTTTGGAATGGGCAAGAGGGCGAAAAGCTAAGAGATTATCATATGTTAAGAGGAAGAACGGCTGTTAGCAGTCGTTCTTTTTTATGAGTGGCAGATCCATCGGGTACATAGGTTTCGATATTTTTGGTTTGTATTAGAAAAATATCGAAGCCTGTTTTCATTTCTGCATATTATTGTTGTAAAATGAATACTTATACTGCCGTTTTACCCCCATAAGAGCCTTTTTTTTCACCATTCATGAGAAGGATAGACTGCCTGCTGGGTTTTTCCAGTTTGAATTCTGGCTGGAGTATTTTCTTCAGCCACTTTCTGCCCTAAAAGTTCGATAAAAATCTCATATATGGAAAAATATCGAATTTCTTCACGGAATCTTCACATAAGGTCATAAAAGAGCGTGAATAGAATGTGCATACATTTTTGCGCCTTGAAGTGCAGAAAAAAGTGGAAACAATTTGTCCTAACCTGTAAATACCTAGTGTTCCTGTAACGGGCTTAACTGTCACAATAAATTGAGGTGAATCTGTCACTTTAAAAAAGTCCATAATAAGATATGATTATGAAAGGAAATAAAGTAACAGTTGGTTACAGAAAGGAAGTTGAGAAATGGAAAATAAGACGATCACAAAGATGGACATTGACAGAATGGTCGAGGAGAATTTGGATGAGGCTATTCAGGTTCTCGTAGAAGCCCTTCAGTCCCCGTCGCCGACCTGTGCGGAGAAGCCTATGGGTGATACCATGGTGAGATGGATGGAAAAGGCCGGTCTTGCCTATGATGTGTATACTTATAATGAGAATCAGCCCAATATTGTTGCTACTCTAAAGGGAGAGGGAGAGAAGTCATTTGTATTTAACGGCCATATGGATGTATTTCCAGCCTATGGCGAAGAAGACCCGGATTACAATCCTTGGTCAGGAGAAGTGAAAGATGGTAAAATCTATGGTCGTGGAGCCACGGATATGAAGGGCGGTGACTGTGCCGCATTTATGGCCATGAATCTCCTTAACCGGATGGGATGGAGACCTGCAGGGAAAGTCCTTTTGACACTGGTATCCGATGAAGAGAGGGGCGGAGAATTTGGAACCCTAGCTTTGATTAGAGATGGAATTATTCAAGCAGATTACGGAATTTCTATGGAACCTTCCGGTTTTCAGACTTGTGTCAACCACGGCGGCGTCTATCCTTTCAAAGTAACCGTATATGGCGATGGAGGCATTGCTTCTGAAGACATTCAACCGCCAGAATATGACCCATTTAATGTTTACGGTGGAGAGGATGCCATACATAAAATTATGAAAGCGGTTTATGCATTGGATCAGCTCAATCGGAATGTGATTCAGAAGCGGCCGAAGGTGCGGGGCATGATGAGCCATATGAGTATTACCAATATTCATGGTGGCAAGCCTAACGTCATCAACAATCACTGTAGAGAGGCCTATCTTTTAATCGACAGGAGGTATGTACCAGGAGAAACGCCGGAGTCCATTACGCAAGAAATCGTAGACGCCCTGGAAGGGGTGAAGAGGATGGACCCATATTTTACATATAAGGTAGAAGGACCGGCTGAACCGGATTGTCCGTTCTTGGATGCACCAGAGGACAGCCCTGTGGTACAGGCCTTGGATAGAGCTCACGACGCATTCTTTGGCGGGCCGACCGTTCATAGAACCATGCTTGCAGGTTCCGATGCAGCCTATATTGCCAAATACTGCAATACCAACATTCCATGGTTCGGTCCAGGGGCCCATGAGTATGGCATCGCAGGAAAGGGTGAATATGTACCGATTGAAAATTACAAGAACTGCATTAAGATGTATATGCATGTTTTGGTGGATTTAATGTCATAGGGACATCATAAGGAAAGAAAGGAGACATAAAATGGATAAGAAAAAGAGAAAGCTGGCAATACCGGATGTGTATATATTATTATTCGCAATTATTTTAATCTGTGTGGTATTGTCCTATATCATTCCGGCAGGCGCTTACGATATGATGGAAGTGGATGGTAGAGAAGTGGTAGACCCAGATTCTTATCACAATATAGAGCAGACGCCAGTATCTCTCATGCAGATGCTCTCATCCATAACCAGAGGACTTCAAGATAGCGCACAGATCGTATTCTTTATCTTTATCATTGGCGGCGCCATGGCTGTCATTCAATCCACCAGTGTCATAGAAGCAGGCCTTGGAAAGCTGGCGAAAACGTTAAACGGTAAGGATTTAATCGTCATCCCTGTGGTACTGGCCTTAGTAGGCATCGGCGGAGCCACCTTCGGTTTGTGTGAAGAGACCATTACCTTAGCGCCGATTTTCGTGACCCTGTGCTTAGCCATGGGATACGACTCCCTTGTGGGGGTGGCTATCGTCATGGTAGGAAGCTCCATCGGCTGGGCCGGTGAATTTATGAATCCATTCTGTTTACAGGTGGCACAAAACATTGCAGAGTTGCCTCCCCTTTCAGGCATGGGTCTTAGAATCGCCCTGTTCGTTACCATGTGGATTGTGACTTCCCTGTATATCATGCGGTATGCAAAGAAGATAAAAAAGGAACCGAGACTTTCTACTGTATATGAAATCGATCAGAACAGAGAAGATACCCTGGACCTTGACCACCTGCCTAAGTTTGGAGGCCGAGAGATTGCTATCTTGGTCGTATTCATCGGTATGATGGTATTGCTTGTTTACGGCGTTATCGAGTTGGGCTGGTATATGGATGAAATTTCAGCTCTGTTCCTGGGCGCTTCCATTATCTGTGCATGTATTGGCAGAATCGGTTTTAACAGGTATGCACAGGTATTGGGTAAAGGCATGGCTGATATTGCCACAGGCGCTTTGGTTGTAGGATTTGCCAAGGCCATCGTGGTAGTACTGACCGATGGAAATATTCTTCATGTATTACTTCATGGAGCAGCTTCCGTATTAGGCGTTTTACCACCGCTATTCTCGGCCATCGGTATGTATATTTTCCAAAATCTGTTGAATATTATTGTAGTATCAGGTTCCGGTCAGGCAGCTATCAGTATGCCGCTTATGGCGCCGCTGGCAGACTTGGTAGATGTGACGAGACAGACTGCAGTTATGGCCCTGTCCATCGGAAATGGTATCTCCAATGTTTTGACACCGGTTTCCGGCTTCCTGCTGGCAGGTCTGGCTTTGGCCAAAGTGCCTTATAGCAAATGGGTAAAATGGATATTACCACTTATTGGAATTCAATTTGTGGTTGGGCTGATATTTATTATCATTGCCCATGTGACAGGTTATGGACCGTTTTAGAAATTATGGATATCAACATTGACAAAAATTCAAAAATTCCCGTATATTTGCAGATTATCAATGAGATGAAAGGAAAAATTCTTTCAGGAGAGTTGGTGGCAGGTCAAGACCTGCCATCCATTCGTATGATGGCAAATATGTTGCATCTTCATAGAAATACAGTAGCAAGAGCATACGGCGAACTGGAGGCAGAGGGGCTGATTCAGTGCATACCGGGCCTTGGATGTAAGGTAAGGCGTCAGCGATCTTATGGAGAGAAAGACTGTGACCAGGAAAAAGCCTCCAGCAGACAGAAAGTGAATTGGCTGGCCCAGATCAGAGAAGAGTACCTGGATATGAAAGTGAACTTTGACGATTTATTTCAGAGAATCCAAGGAGACGACGTCATATCCATGGGCAGCAGCATCGCGAGTCCTGAAATATACGACGAGCGAAAGATGGCAGAAGCCCTTGCTTTTATCGTATCGGACAAGAGAAAGATACAAAATGTCCACTGCCCGTATAAGGGAGATAAGACCTTACGAGCAAATCTGGTCAAGTTCCTGGCGACAAAGGGAGTTAAGGCTTCCATAGGGAATATTCAGGTTATGCCAGAGATCAATCAGGCATTAGACTTTGTGGTAACGCTGCTGGTGGGAAAGGGAGATACGGTAATCATAGAGGAACCGATTTCACCGGATGTATATCGGATTATGGAACTGGCTGGCGCGAATATTAGAACCATACCTGTGGATGAAGAGGGCATGAATCCTTTGGCCCTGGAAAAGATGGTTCAGCAACTGAAACCGAAGCTCATATTTGTAAGCTCCAGTTACAATGATCCTACAGGCGTTATACTTCCGGTAGAGCGCAGGCAAAAGATTGTGGATATATCCAACCGATACCAGATTCCTATTATTGAAGAGGATGTGGCCTCGGAACTGGTATACAGAGGAAAAAAGCAGCAGCCATTAAAGGCTTATGATACAGGGGACAATGTGATTTACATCTATTCTTTCTATTTGACCTTTGTACCGGGCCAGTCCATGGCATTTGTGGTTGCCAATAAGGAAATTGTCAAGAGGATTAGCTATCTGGTTTCCATGCGGATGATTTATGTCAATGGAAATTCCCAAAAGCTGATTGCCAGATTTCTGCAGGACGGCAGCTATGAAATTGCATTGGAGAAGCTGAGGCAAACCTATGGCAAAAAACAGGAAATCGTATGTAATGCTCTGGACAAAATGAAGGATATGGGTATTTCCTATAAAAAGCCTGACGGCGGCGTTTTAATATGGTGCAAGCTGCCTAAGGGACTGGATAGCAAGGCTTTTATCAACATTGCCTATCAAAAGGGCATTACCCTGTATCCTGGTTATGTATTTTATCCTCGTCAAAACGGAGGCAGAGATTATATTCGAATCTGCTATTCTTACGAAACCGAGGAGCGGTTGCAAAAGGGAATGATAATTCTGCGGCAGATTTTAGAAGAGGAATTGAACTAAGTTGTGGTATCCCTTTGGGTTATTTGGTATATCTTCATCTTTCGGTAGAGAGTGGCTAAACTGATCCCTAGAGATTGACTGGCCAGCCGTTTTCCTTCTGTGGTAAAACCATAGTGAGAGAGGGCAGAGCGAATCTGCTCCTCTTCCGTCTTTTTTAGGTTGGGACTTCTGGCAGGCTCTGATGTGACAGCCGTTTTAATCCAAGCTGGCAGAGCGTCTGCTTCAATGATGGAGCCTTCAGACAGATTCATGGCGTATTCAATGATATTTTCCAGTTCCCGCACATTTCCTGGCCAGTGATAGGAAGTCATAATGCTCTCCACCTCCTTGGAGAAGCCTTCTACCTGTTTACGCAGTTTGAAGTTGTATCGCTTCAGATGATAGTTTATAATGGGGCGGATATCCTCCACTCGCTCCCTAAGGGGTGGAATGGCGATGGGAATCACGTTGAGACGATAAAACAAGTCGCTTCGGAATTCTCCCTGTTCTACCATGCTTTGCAGGTTGCGGTTGGTGGCTGAAATGATACGAAAGTCCAGCCGAGTCTCCGTCGTGGAACCGATACGGGAAATTCGTTTTTCCTGAAGAGCTCTCAGGAGTTTTGCTTGTAGGTGGAGAGGGAATTCTCCGATTTCATCTAAAAAAAGGGTACCCTTGTTGGCCAGTTCAAATTTACCGATTTTTCCGTTTTTTAAGGAGCCGGTAAAGGAGCCGCCTTCATAGCCGAACAGTTCGCTTTCCAACAGGTTTTCTGGGATGGCGCTACAGTTGACTGCCACGAAAGGACCGTTACAGTATAGAGAATTGTGATGAATGGCACGGGCAAAAATTTCTTTGCCCGTGCCGCTTTCCCCTGTGAGGAGAATGGTAGAACTGCTGGCTGCCACCAGTCTGGCCAGATTCTTTACTTCCTCCATGATGGGGCTTTTACTGATAATATTTTTAAAATCGATATTGTCGTACTCCAGTCCATAGTCGATCTGTTCTTCCAGTCTACGCATTTCATTTTCAGCCGCCAGGCGGTTGGCAATGAGCTCTGCAAAACTTTCCAGAAACAGAAGATACCGCTCTTCGTTCTTTTTTAGCCTTTGCACTTTCTCTATGGTGTCTGCGTGAAGGGTGATACCACCAATCGCTTTCCCTCCGTGGATGATAGGCACTTCTATGGTAGCCAGTACATCGCAGCTGTCTTTTCTAGGGCAGTTGATGCAGTTTGTATTGGTGGTCTTAGGGGCATAGGCGATGATACTCTTGCCGTTTTTCATACAGGAAAACAGCATGGCGTTTTCTCCCAGCTTGCTGTTTTCCTGAACTTCTTCTCCGCTGTCTCCCAGCACATTGCCGCTGGCATCACAGATGAGTGAATGAAGGCCGGTAGCGATATAGATGGTTTTTACCGTCTCCTTTAGGTAGTGGTCGATTTCTCGTAGACTGGTACGCATAATCGGTTGCCTCCTTTTAAAATGGACCGTATCCTGCAAATACAGCGATGGTCAGAATGATGATTGCCCAGACGCTCCATTTGAGAACCAGCTTCCAAGCGAACTTGAACCAGTCGGTATAGGCTACGCCAGCTATACCGCAGGCGGCCAGAGTGACGGAGTGGGTCGGTGTGATCATATTCCAGAAACCATCTCCCATCTGATAGGCCAGAACGCAGGTCTGACGAGATACGCCGATCAGGTCTGACAGCGGCGTCAGGATTGGCATGACAGCGGCAGCCTGACCGGAAGAAGATGGGATAAAGATATTGATAATGCCCTGAGAAAGATAAATGCCCCATGCAGCAAATACATTGTGCAGATGGGATAGCGGTACGGATAATGCATAGACGATGGTGTCCATGATAGCAGCATCTTCCATGATGACCAAAATGGCTCTGGAAAAGCCTAGGAACAGTACGCCTAACATGATATCCCTGGTGCCTTCTATAAAGTGGTCCACAGTAGCGTCTAAACTTCTGTAATAGATGAGACCACACACAATGCCCATGGTCATGAACAGAGCGGACATCTCTGTAAAATACCAGCCCGACTTCATCACACCCAGAATCAGGATTACGATAGTGATAACCAATACGGCCAACATAGCTTTTCTCGGACCTGTCAGCTCCACATCCTCTTCCATCTGTGGCTCTGCTGATAAGGAGGAAACGCTACCTACTTCGTCGCCGTTTAGTGTGACCAGAGCCTGCTGTTTCTTGCCATAGGAGATGACGTGCTGGGTTAGAATTAGTATAGAACCGATCATGGTAATGACTCTAAGCCACATGCCTGAATATGGAGGAAGCTCTGCAATTCCCTGGGCGATGGCTGTATTGAATGGATTGAGAATACCTGCCGTATATCCAGTATATACGCCAGCCACGACGATGGCAATACCGCATATGTTGCCGTACTTGATTTTCCGCATGGCGGCTACCGAGATAGCCACAAAAGGAAGGGTTTCCTCTGCCATACCGAAGGTGGTTCCACAGATGCCAAAAGCCACAATCATGAGGAGAATTAAGATGGTTTCCTTGCCATTGAAACGGCGAATCAGTTTATCCAGTCCAGCAGTAATGGCGCCGGTTCTAGTTACAATACCCATGGCGCCGCCGATGACAAAGAGAAAGGCGATGACGTCAGCGCCTCCTTCAATGCCCCTGTAAACAGAACTCATGAGCCCTGCAAAGGTAGCCACGCTTTTTTCCACGATATGAAAGGTTCCTGCTTGCACGATGGTTCGTCCTGTGGCTTCATCCAGTATTCGGTCAAACTCGCCGGATGGGACGAAGTAGGTGCAGATGGCCACGAAGAGAATCATTAGCATGAGGAAGGTGCCGGTTTCCGGCATTTTGAGTCTGAATTTTCGTTCTTTCATGATTCTACTCCTTTAACCAATCATTTCAAGGATTTCTTCTGCACTCATGCCGTCGATACCCAGCTTCTCTGGTGTGATGCCTTCCGCTATGAAGTCTCTGCCAGTGAGAACCTCTGCCAGAGTGATAAGGGACTGGCATACTGGCGCTTCTAAACCCAGGCTTTTGCTGATGGTGGCAATGGGTACCAGACCAAAAGGAACATCCTCTGTCACATATCTGGCCGTTAAATCCTGTGGAGCCTTGCTTACCGTGTGGGCAGGGCTGGCCTGGATTGTTTCATACAGGGTAGGGAAATCAGGGATGTTGTAGTATTCCATGAAAAATTCCTTTTGGGTATAGGCCCGCTTTCCAAAGAGTTCAGAGGCGTTTCCGGCTTCCCTGTCAACTCCCTCGATGACGTTGCAAACAGCAGGGGACAGTCCGTCGCCATAAAAGCTGAAATCTCCCTTTTTCGTTTCAATCCAGCCAGCATTTAGTACGCAGCCGGTACAGTGGATGGAGCAGTTGGTGTTGTTTAGACTGCTGTACATCACATTGACGCCGTCGCGGAAAAATTCATAGCCGTAAACCTCCTGGTTCCAAAGTTCTATCACTTCCTGATTTCTGCTGGCAGGCAGGGCGGCTACAAAGAGAAATTCTTTGATACCGTAGATGGAGATTTCATCCGGTGCGCTCTTTCTGGTGGCGTAAGGGATGGAGTCACATTCTGCCAGCAGGACTTTGCCTTCCATTCCCTGATCCTTGAGAACCTTATGGAACCGCAGAGCCGCATAGTTGCCTGGAAAGAAGATAACGGTCTGTCCTTCCTCACAGTATTTGATATATTCTGTGAACATGGCTTCCTGCGCAAAGGCTGGAACGGCAACCACCACCACTTTTGCGTCCTTTGCCACCTGGGACATGTCGCTGCCTGCGTAGGCCAGTCTCACTTCTCCGGCAAAGGTTTCCTTGATTTTCAGTGGAGCGTTGGCAATGGGCTTTACACTGGCCTCAAATTTCTTATCTTCATAAAGATAAACCTCATGTCCAATGGCAGCCAGATGACCTGCGAATGCAAAACCTGCATTTCCTCCGCCTAATACTGCAATTTTCATACTTATGTACCTCCTGTGTGTTTTATTTTACAAATTCGCAAGGTTTATGCCAAAGAAACAGGAGGAGAGAAAAGGTTGAAAAATCAAGGTTTCTTCCTATAACCTATATATACATATTTCTCAAATTTGGAAAATGGGGAGAAAATTTCTCATAATGAGAAAAGAGAAAGGCGAAGGAGCCTCCCTCCCTCGCCTGTAATGTTATACGATATGGATATATTTTTCTCGCTCTTTTTCGATTTCAATTCGATGGAACGGCGTACTGATGCCAGGGCTGCCGCCGGTGTGGAGGAAGATGACCTTTTCTCCTGGGGCGATGCGTCCAGCCTTGACCATTTCCAAAAGACCGGCAAAGGCTTTGCCAGTGTAGCAAGGGTCTAAGATTAAGGCTTCTTTTTCAGCCATATAGTACATGGCCTGACGAACCTCCTTACAAGGGTTGTTGTAGCCGCCTCTGTCATAATCGCTGGTGACATGGAAATCTTTTTCCGTCATATTCACGGACAGGCCATAGAAGTCTTTTACCCGCTGATAATACTCCAGGGCATAAGCCGTAAGACCCTGCGGTTTAGGGGAAATGCCGATACCAGTCAGGTGGAAAGGCAGGCCTTCATTTTGAATACCAACCGCGAGGCCCATGTAGGTACCCATGCTGCCGATGGGACTGATGATACGAGCATTTTCCAAAGGAGTGCCCTTGACTTGAGAGGCCAGTTCCACAGCACATTCATAGTAGCCTAGGATGCCCAACTCATTGGAACCGCCGATTGGAATGTAGTAAACCTTTTCACCATCAGCTTCAGCAGCGGCTTTGACCTTAGCCACTGTCTCATCCATCAGTTCTCCCTCGCTGCGGCCTTCCTCCGGTTTTCTTAAGTACACGTCACAGCCCATCATGCCGTCTAGCAATAGGTTGGCCGAAAGCTCGCCGGGATATGGGTCTACACAGACAATAGCGCCCTTGAGCCCATATTTTCTTGCCACAGCGCAGGTGAGACGGCCATGGTTGGTCTGGGCGCCGCCAACGGTCAGCAGCATGGTAGCGCCTTGATCCTGGGCATCCTTTAAAAGATATTCCAGCTTTCTAAGCTTGTTGCCACCCATGGCCAAGGGCGTTAAATCGTCCCGTTTGATATACAGCTCAATGCCTAAATCTCTGGAAATGTTGGGGAGATATTCCAGTTCTGTAGGCAGGTTTAAAATAGATACCTTTTCGTGTCCGAGCAACATGATAAAGTCCTCCTTTTGTCTTTACATACAGCGGTAATTTTCTGTTTTCATTTTATCATATTGGTGTTAAAATGGAAATATGAGATTTTAGATTTAGAATTCAGGAGGATAGAGAGAATGGCTTTTATGGACAAATTAGGACAGCTGGCAAACAAGGTAGGCGATGTGGCTGGAGATACTTTCGACTATGGTAAAGCAAAGGGTAAAATTTTGCTGGAAAGAGGCAAGATAAAGGATGGAAAGGAAGCCATAGGAAGTTATGTTTACGAGACCCTTCGGACAGGCAGAGATCTGGATATGGACCGGATTAGAGCCTTCTGTGCAGAAATCGATGAGCATCAGGCCCAGATAGACAGACTGGAGGCAGAGGCAAAACAGAGCGGTAAGGACATCAGCAGCGCTTTTGAAAAGTCAGATGTTGTGATGGAAGGGAAGGTAGGAGCTGACTTGACTGTGGAAACGCCAGAGACAGAGGATAAGGAATAGAGATGCTGGGTGTTTTGGTAAATACCCTTACGGTGATTGGAGGAAGCGCTGTGGGTCTTTTGGCACGAAAACTGATTCCTGTGGCATGGACCGATTTTATCATGAAGGGATTGGCCTTATGTACCGTTTGCATCGGTATAGATGGCGCGCTTACGGGTCAAAACACATTGGTGATGATTATCTCCATGGTGCTGGGCGGCGTCATAGGCGTGGCTGTGGATTTGGACAAGCACTTGAATCATTTTGCTGAGAAATTGGAAGAACGATTTAAAAAGCCGGGAGAGACCACTTCCATTGCAGAGGGGTTTGTATCAGCCAGCCTGCTGTTTTGCGTGGGTGCCATGACCATAGTGGGCTCTCTTCAGGCAGGACTTACGGGAGATAACAGTATGCTCTTTACCAAGGCCACGCTGGATGCGGTTTCTTCCCTGATCTTTGCATCCACTTTGGGTATTGGAGTATTGTTTTCAGCGGCCTTTGTATTTGTGTTTCAAGGAGCCATTGTGCTGCTGGCTCAGGTGGCAGCGCCCTATTTAAACGATTATACGGTAGGTGAGATGACCTGTGTGGGTTCTCTTTTGATTATCGCCATCGGTTTGAACATATTGGACGTGACAAAGCTGAAGGTGATGAACTACCTTCCTGCCATGTTTTTACCGATTGTTTTGTGTTTGTTTATGAAACCTTAAGAAAAAGCAAGCATATGGATGGACAGAAAAGATGAAAAATGTCCATCCATTTTTATTTGTTTCAGATTGGCATTAAAGGAATCGCTTGCTTTGGCCGTCTTTGATAGGCGGGAGTATGTTATTACCCGCATCATATCATGATAATTTTTATGTGTAAACAAAAAAACAAAAAAGCCTGTCACGTACAGAAATCTATACATGAAGGCTAAAAATAGGGCAGTTTTCATACTAACGCTATTGTTTGTTTACCAGTTGTTTCAGGTTGATGGAAACATGTTTTTCCATGGCAGTACGGGCTTTTTCGCTGTTACGCTCTATGATCCAGTGTAGAATCTGCTCATGTTGTTTGCATACTAACTGGAACTGTTCTTCCGAAACCCGCATACGAAGATGAAATTTCAGTTTATTTTTATGTTGTGCATACATATCGCTGATATACTTGTTTTTGGCGGTAATCATGACCAGCTGGTGGAATTCGTCGTCTAAAGCTAAGAAATCGGCCAGGTTATCATTGGCAGCAGCTTCTCTCAGCCTATTAAAACAATCGCGGAGCTGTTTTAAATCGGTGGAAGTAGCATATTCCGCTGCTTGGTGGGCTGCAAATCCTTCAATGCATCGTCTAAAATTGCTGAAGTCCATGCAGTCGACCAACTCCAATTCATAGACGTGGTAATGACCGTTTCTCTCTTTGACCACAAAACCCTCTTTTTCCAAAAGGGAAAGGGCGTCTCGTACCGGCGTGCGGCTGATGTTCAAATCAGTGGCAAGGGCTTCCTGATTCAGGGCCTTTCCGCAGGCAAAATGACCATCCAAAATGGATTCTAAAATGATGTTGTAAGCGATTTCTGTATTGGTCAGAAATGGATTGTGACTACGCATCCGTTCGATGCGTTTTTTTATGGTCATCCCAGCCTCCCTGTGTTTAGGATATGAGTTTAAACCTTTTTTTCAAATATGCCATGGCAGCGGCTACAGGTGACTCGAATCTTACCGCGGCCTTTTGGCGCCCGTAACGTCTGTTTGCAGTTTGGGCATTTGAAGTACCGGTAATGTTTATAGTCTCGGTTTAGATATCCTCTCAAATTGTTGCCAATGAAGGAGAAATACCAGTTGTTTTCGGCCTGCCTTTTGACAATATTTCTGGAAAGGGCTCGATAATAGGAATAGAACATGAGAAGAAGGGCCAAGGTATTTAACATACTTCCAGAAACAAAAAAGTCTAGCAAAATCAAGAACAACGCAAAAATCATCAGGTCTCTGCTAAATTGGTCGAAACCTCTGCGTCCCATCATAAATTGTATCAGTCTGGCCTGAAACCTGTTCATCCTATCCCAACCTTCCTATATCTTCTACAAAAATGCCGTAAGTCGCAGCAAGGGTCACAAATGTGACCCTTGCCGAATGTGGGCGAAATATTCTGTAATTCTCATTCTAATGAGCCATTATGGGAAAGTCAACGGAATCCAGAACAATCCATGAAATCTTCTCTAATTCTTCAAACTTTGCATTGGGGCTGGAATTCTGCCGCCTCTGCTTATCATTTTAGCTGGAGATTTGCTGTGGAGCTTCATCACCGGACCGTTTCCTAAAAGGCCGCCGAAGTCCAGTTCACCGCCTTCTTCTACGCCGATGGCAGGAATCAGGCGAACTGCCGTAGTCTTGGAGTTGACCATGCCGATGGCTGCTTCATCTGCGATGATGGCGGAGATGGTTTCAGAAGAAGTATCTCCAGGGACAACGATCATATCCAGGCCCACGGAGCAGACTGCGGTCATGGCTTCCAGCTTTTCGATGGTCAGAGTGCCTTGGCGGGCGGCGTCAATCATTCCGGCATCTTCGGTGACCGGAATGAAGGCGCCAGACAGGCCTCCGACGCTGGAGGAGGCCATGACGCCGCCCTTTTTCACTGCGTCGTTGAGCATGGCCAGGGCAGCGGTGGTGCCATGGGTGCCGCACTGCTCCAAGCCGATTTCTTCTAAGATATGGGCTACCGAGTCGCCTACAGCAGGAGTTGGCGCCAGAGACAGATCGATAATGCCGAAAGGAACGCCTAGCATTTTGGAGGCTTCTGTACCTACCAGTTGTCCCATGCGGGTGATTTTAAAGGCAGTCTTTTTAATCAGTTCTGCAACCTCATTGAGAGGAGCATCGCTAGGTAGTTTGGCTAGGGCAGCTCGGACAACCCCAGGACCAGATACGCCTACATTGAGTACCACATCCGGTTCGCCTACGCCGTGGAAAGCGCCGGCCATAAACGGATTGTCCTCTGGCGCATTGCAGAATACCACCAGTTTGGCGGCGCCGATACATTGGCGGTCGGCGGTGAGTTGGGATGCCTGGCGAATCACATCGCCCATAATTTTCACTGCGTCCATGTTAATACCGGCCTTAGTGGAACCGATGTTGACAGAGGAGCAGACGAAGTCGGTTTCGGCGAGAGCTCTTGGAATGGATTGAATCAATTCCATATCGCCGGTGCTGAAGCCTTTATGTACCAGAGCGGAAAAACCGCCGATAAAGTTGACGCCCACTGCTTTGGCTACTTTGTCCAGAGTTTTTGCATATTTTACTGGGTCGCCGCCGCTGGCAGCTACCAGCATGGCGATAGGCGTTACGCTGATACGCTTATTGACAATGGGAATTCCGTATTTCTTTTCGATGAATTCTCCTGTCTTTACTAAATCTTTGGCATGGGAGTAGATTTTGTTGTAAACCTTTTCGCAGGATTTATCGATATCGCTATCACAGCAGTCCAGTAGAGAAATACCCATGGTAATGGTACGAATGTCCAGATTTTCTTCTTGTATCATGGTGATGGTTTCCATGATGTCGTTTAAATTCAGCATTTTGTTTTGTGCCTCCCTCGATTAGTTTCCGATTAGGTTTCGGTTAGATTCTGTGCATGGAATTGAAAATATCTTCGTGCATGACGTGAACCACCATGTCGGGAACTGCGGACTTAATGTGGGCCTCAAGCTCATCTATCTGGCAGGTAAGCTGCTCGATGCTGACCACCATAACCATGCAAAAATAGCCGTCCAAAATAGACTGGGTTACGTCGGCCACGTTGGCGTTTTTTTCGGCGCAGGCTGTGGAAACACGAGCCAGAATACCGACCATATCTTTTCCTACTACTGTTACAACTGCTTTCATTCTTTTATCTCCTTTAAAGTTTGATGATATATGTGTGGATTTGCGGATTGTTGTCACATTCCTACGAAAATTGAAAATGTGTCAACAAATCCATCCATATAATTCTATTTTTGTGGTTTTCGCCTTGGTAAAAAGGGGAATTTTTGACACGATTCCCTTTATTTTGTAAAGTGAGTCAACATTTTGGGGCCAATTCGTTGACTCATCTGGCTAAAATCAGAAAATGTGTCAATATCGCCAAAAGGCGAACAGTCGATTTACTAATTATAGCGCATTATGGTGAAAACATCAATCCGATTCTGGGAAGGAAACTTTTAATTTTCCGACAGGAGAACCAGATATTGGTTGTCCGCAAGCTGGGTGTCGGTTTGATAGCGGATGTTTAGCCATGGGTAGTTCTCTGCAAAATAGTTTCGGTTGCAGCCTTTGTGCCCGAACAGATTGTTCCTGCTCTTTTCGTTGCTGACAAAATCCACAGTGGGGCATGGCATAATGGGGCAGCCCAGTCCTGCTGTGTAGGAGCGGCAGGCATCAGGAAAAAGCTGTAAAATCTGCTGTTCCAATGATTCTCTGGCAATTTCTCCTTCCACCAGCTGTCGAAAAGCAGGATGGAAAGTACCAGCCAGGGTTTGGGCCGCAGGCGCTGATGCTGCCACCGCTATCCCAGTATCGGTGATAATATCGCTGGATTTCAGGCCCACGCGGATAATCTGGATTCCCGCTGCGTCGAGGATTTTGTACATCTTTTTGGTGCGGCTCACTGCTTCCTGCTCAGTCATAGGTATGTAGGTTCCCTTCTGATACATGCGGTACAGGGCTGTGTTTCGAAGGACTACGGTGGGGTAGAGACGGGCAAGGGAGGGGCCAATCTTCACAGCCTCCCTTGCTGAAAAGATGTCTTTTTCCAGGGTGTCGCCGGGAAGGCCAATCATCAGTTGCAGACCTAGGGTAAAGCCATATTCTTGAATCAGTCGACTGCTTTCATAGACCACAGCGCTGTTATGTCCTCGGCCCGACGTGCGCAGCACGTCGTCATCGAAGGACTGGACGCCCAGTTCGATGACGTCTACATCGTACCGCCGCAGATTGTCCAAAACGGCGGTATCGATGTAGTCGGGCCTGGTGGACAGGTGGATTTTTTTGATGCGACCAGCATCTTTGTATGCTCTGGCAATTTTGAGAAAGGCTGATTGTTCTTCCATGGGAATTCCGGTAAAAGAGCCGCCGAAAAAAGCGATTTCAATGGTATTAAGATTTCGCTGCTCTAAGGTGGAAAGCCAGGTATCGATAATTTGCTCTGCATCCTTTGGCGTAACTGTGTCCTGTCGGGCTGTAATGCTGTGTTGATTGCAAAAAACGCAGTCGTTTGGACAGCCTCGATGAGGAATGAAAATGGGGATAATTGCATGTTTTTTCATAAGTATAAACTCCTGATTTTGTCAATGGAGGGTATCATTCTTCGATGATGGAGCCGATATCTGTAAGAGGCGTTCCTGCTAAACCGGGGAATCGGATAGAATTGGAAAAATCCGTACATGTCAGTCCAAAGGATTCAATAAATTGCCGTATGGCGTGGCCATCCGGATGGGTGGTCAGGTCTCCGTGAAACAGGATTTCATTGCCTACCTGGCCGGCAGCGCCGCCGATGAAACCGTATGGATAACCGGCCAATCGTACATGACCGCTGGTGATAGCCAAAGCTATGAGGCCCGCCTTTTTACAGGCTTTTAGGATTCCTTGGTCGGCTGTGATAATGGCGTTTTCAGTCACCGGTAAGCAGCAGCAGCGGCCATAACCTTGCGGCACATGAACCAGGGTGAGACCCTCAGAGTTTGCCAACTCCAAAAGGGCCGGATCCGTGTATTTCAGATTGTGTATAAAATATTTACCTGTGGCGCATCCATTATAGATTGCGTCTAGTGGATAGGGACAGGAAAGTTTGTCTGGATTTCCGTGAAATACTGGATGGCCTATGCCCAGCCTGCAATGAATCAGGTCGGGATGGGTATTGATAGCTGCTTCTATTGATGGAATGGGAGCCATGAGAATCACCTGATGGCCGTCGCGACTCTCTAAATATTTTATTATGGCTGGATGTGCCGATGGGGATAAATATATTTTGCTCATTGGATGGTTTTGAACCTTTAAATTTTCAAGTTTATGTCCATGACTGCGGCTGGTTAGTCGCCGGCCGCTCTTAGTACCTGTTATACATCGCCTCTACCGTCGCCCTCCGGCTCGCCAATCGGCGTGTATAGACATTGCACTGTGAGCGTTTGCTCTGCCAACGCCTTCGGCTTGTCAATCGCCGGC
>JAAWDM010000024.1 GCA_022793795.1 Bacillota bacterium | reverse complement strand
TGTCAAGGTTCTTTTTGCCGCTTTTGGAAGTTTTTTATCTCCATCCGGCCCTGCCCTTTCGGACAGCTTTTGTATATTACCATGCCCTTCCTCTTCCGTCAAGCCCCTTTTTGCCTTTTTTTCTACTTTTTCAAAATTTTTTTCTTTTCATCCTTTTTTAATGATCTTCTATTGGTTCTGCCACACCAAAATTGGCACGCTTCATGCTGTAATATCAAAACATTGCTGTCCTTTCCTTATATTAGGCCTCAGGAATTTCATCGGGAAAAACAGTACAAAAGGCTGAAGCAGCCACAAGAACATAAATTGGATCAAATAGATAAAAAGAATAAATAGGATAAAGTGTGCAAGAAAAAGTTTAATAAAACTTATCTTTGTCATTTAAATTTTATACACTTGTCCATCTTTTTTTCGCTTTTTATTTGATTAAAAAAGTACTGTAACAGTTTAATTTTGTGTATTGCTATTGTAATTTTCAATAAATACAATAAATAAAAGGAGAAAAATCATGAAAAAATACGAAAATCTGTTGGAAATTTATGCAAGGCAGGTAACTTATGTGCCCTTTCACTTGAGCGAGAATCTCAGGGTACTTTATGTGCTGCGCGGCAGCGTAAATTGCAGATGGGTTGCAGGCGTACATACCCTATCTGCCGGACAGATTGAAATTGTCAATATCAAAGAGCCTTTCTGTATAGAAGAATGTAGTGAAGATAATTTAATTCTATTTTTTGAAATCGGAAAAGAGAAAGCAGTAGAATACTACGATCTCATTGACGATGGGCTGTATAACTGCAATACCACCCTCTTTTACGATTCAACCACTGACCAAGGGGCCCAGAAAATCCTGAAAGTTAAACTGCAAATGCTGTATTGGGCCTATCTAAGAGAGGCCGCATACTCCACCATCGAAAAACAGGTCTATGAAATCGTAAACTTTATTGGAAGCAACTGCCACGATCTTTTAAATATGCTAAACGCAAAGAGGGGAACAGATTCAAGAGCAGACCGCTTCTTTCGCATTTATACATACATTTATAATCATTGTGAGGAAAAGATCAATCTAAAACAACTGGCAGACAAGGAATATGTCAGTCAGCAGTATCTTTCAAAAGAGTTTAACGAAAGACTCAACATGAATTTCAAGGATACTCTTGAGTATTACCGTATCATCCAATCAGTACGCTATTTAATTGAGGGCCAACAGACAGTAACCATGGTTTCTGAACTTTGTGGTTTTTCAGCGCCAAGATACTTCTACAAGCATTTTGTCATGTACCTGAAATGTACGCCGGTTGAATTTCGCAATCAGTACCTTACTAGAGCTGCCTATCTTAAAACCATCCAAATTGGAGATGATGAAATTAGAGCGCTCATACAGAATCAATGTGCAGAGACAGACGAAAAGGATGATAAAAAGGACAGTATCCTGACGGTTCCGGCAGGATACCATCAGCCTATACACTGCAACAAGAGAAAGGTGACAAAAAATTTGGTCTCCTCCTTGGCGGATTTCCTTCGGCAACATTTAACGGAAGGCATGGAGGTCATGTTAATCCCCAACTATGGAACAAGAAACAGAATTATCGAGTTATTACAAAAAGAAGAAAGAAGAGAAGATACCAACACTCCGCCAGTGATACTTATCGTTTACACCAGAGAGGGATACGCCAGAAGGCCTAACGGCAAAAATGGCTTCGCAGATTTTACAAGAAAGATTGAAATGACAGGCGTCAGCGCTTACAAACTATGCCAGCTTGCAGAAACAAAGGGGCTGACATGTCAACTGAATTTCGATATCCTGCTTCAAGAAGAGGAGGCACGAAAAATTCTTGGAGCAGACGAGCAGCTCCATCCGTTGCTAGCCATTATCATGGGCTATAAAATGTGATTTCGTTGTCAGAAGAAATCCATCTTCTGATTGTAATGGATAAAATGAAAATGAAGAAGGAGAAAGAAAAATGTTAAAGAAACAGAAAAAGTTTACTGCATTGTTATTAGCAATGCTGCTTGTGGTAACTGCGCTGTCCACTGGCTGCAGCAGCAACGACAGTAACAGCAGCAGCGACGTCCAGGGAAACAACACTCTGGTAATAGCCATTCAGGACGAAGTTGAGGGTACTGACATTCAACAGGTTGGATGGACAAACATCGTCCATGAGCTGATTTATAGTCCTTTGGTTACATTCAGCAACGACTTAAGCGAGATTCAGCCTTGTTTTGCAGAAAGTTATGAGATTTCCGAAGATGGTCTGTCCATCACTTTCCACCTGTATGCTGATTCCAAATTCTCAAACGGCGACCCATTAACAGCCGAAAGCGTCAAGAAGTCCGTTTTAAGAATGAAGGAAATCAGCGAATACTCCGGCGACGTAGAAGCCATCGAGGATATTGAAGTCGTCGACGACACTACCCTGATCTATCACCTTTCCGAGCCTGCCGCTTACATGTGGGCAAGTCTTTGCAGCGACTTTGGCGGCGTGGTACACGTAGACAAGGCCGATGAAATGGGTAATGACGAATTCAATCGCTGCGCCATTGCCAACGGTATGTTTATGGTAAAGGATTGGCAGGCCGGTTCTCAGATTGTATTAGAAAAGAACCCGAACTTCAAAACTACAAATCCAAATGTAGAAAACAAGGGTCTGGCTAACTTTGACCAAATTATCGTTCGCTTCATTCCGGATCAGTTTACCAGAGTCAGCGAGCTGGAAGCCGGCAATGTGGATGTTGCATACGATATTCCAGCAGCAAGCCGCGAGGACTTAAAAGCAAATAGCGACGTTATCTTATATGAATATGAGAAAGCCGGCGTTTCCTATCTCATGATGAATCCGGACTTTGAGCCGCTAAACGACAAGAAAATCCGCGAAGCCATCAACATCGGTATTGACAAAGAGGCTCTAGCTGCATCCATGAACAATGTCATCACTCCGACCTACGGATTTATTTCCAAGGCCCAGGCCGGTTACAGTGCAGACAAGGAAGCAGAATTAGCAGAAAAATATCACTACGACTTAGAAAAGGCGAAAGCGCTCCTCAAGGAAGCCGGATACGAAGATGCAGACGGTGACGGCTTCGTCGAAAAGGACGGAAAAAAACTGACCTTCGAATTCTATTCTTCTACTGACAGAGCCACTGCAAAGAATTCCGCACCGGTTCTCCAGGAACAGCTCCGTCTGCTGGGCATCGACATGGTCATCACCGAATATGAAGGCGCTTATATCAAGCAGCTGATGAGAGAAAACGATTATCAGTCAGCCTCCAGATCCTTCGAGTGGAACGATGCCGATATCCTTTACTATGTATTTACTGAAGCTTCCGGCTATCCATGGCATGAAGAAACCGTAACCGAAAAACTGGTAGAAGCCCGCTATATTACTGATCCTGACCTGCGTGTCAAGAAATATGAAGAGTTCCACGATGCTATTTTCGATCAGATGGTTGCAGTATCTCTGTTTGCTGATATCGACTGCATCGGAACCAGAGCAAACATCAAGGGATTTGCAGTTACCAACGACGGAAGAAGCTTATATCATGACGTGGTAAAGGAGTAGTCTATGATTTGCAGAAATAATCTTGAGCAGCGCCTAGATGCTGTCATTTCACCTGTTATGAATGAAAAAACGCCCGGAATGGCTCTTCTGATTGCAGAGAAAGGAGATGTGATCCTTCGTAAAGCATACGGTATGGCTGATTTGGAAAATGGAAGACCTATTACGCCAGATGATAATTTTGTCATCGCCTCCAATACCAAGCAGTTCACCTGTCTGGCAATTTTAATCCTTAAGGACCAGGGATTGCTATCTTTGGACGAAACCATCGACCGATTTTTCCCTGACTTCCCGCCTTTTTGCAAAACAATCACGGTACGGCAGCTCATGTGTCATCAGTCAGGTATCAGGGAATATTTCGACGAGAGCGTCTGGCGTCAGTGGAATCATGCGGCAAATGCAACCGCAAAGGAAATGTTAGAGATCATTAAAACCTTTGACGTGCTAGATTTTGCCCCAGGCAGCCAGTACAGCTACTGCAACTCTGCCTATGTTATGTTGGGAGATATTGTAGAGCAGCTTTCCGGTATGCCTTTCGGCAAGTTTCTGGAAGAAAAAATCCTGAAACCTGTGGGAATGACAAATTCTTGTGCACCAGACTTTATGGACCAAAAGCCAGCCTCTCTCATTGAGGGATATACGTTAAAGGAGGACGGCAGCTTTGAAAAGCAGCCATATGACATGAGGCTGGTCGGTTATGCCGATGGAAATATTCAATCCAATGTTGACGATATGCTGAAATGGCACCGTCATTTATATGAAAGTCAAGAGGAATGTTTCCTGCCGCGAAATGTCATGGTGGACGCTTTTCGTGAAAATAACCTTGTAGACGGAAGCGGCACAGGCTATGGCCTTGGATTTTTCCTCAACGGTGAAACGCCGGGCCATAGAGAAATCTGGCATACGGGAGGAACCATGGGCTTTATTTCCAGATGTTCTCGGTACATTGACGATAAACTTTCCGTCATTATGCTTACCAATTACGAAGGTCTGCCAAAGAACCAGTTATACGAAAAGATCATAGCAGAAATATTTGCATAAAGTGCATAAAGAATAAAGATAAGGCAGGCAGAAGACCATGTTTCTTCTGCCTCCTTGATTGGAGGAATCATTTTGAATGATATTTTACGTTATGTTATCAAACGGCTGCTTATCGGCATTCTGGTCGTACTATTTGTAACCGTATTGATTTTTGCTATCATGCAGGCCATGCCAGGAAATCCGGTAGACCTGATGGTGGATACCAGAGTATCCGCTGAAAAGGTGGCGGAAATCAAGGCTGAATGGGGGCTGGACCAGCCGCCTGTTATTCAGTATTTTTATTGGCTTGGAAACATTCTACAGGGAAATTTCGGTATGTCCATTTCTCTGAAACAGAATGTAAGCGATTTAATTCTCCAAAGACTTCCGTACACACTGATGTTGACGGGCGCCGCTTTGGTCATTGAATATCTCTTGGCAATTCCCCTTGGCCTTTTGGCTGCAGTGAAAAAGAATAAACTGACAGACAAAGCGCTGACCGTAACCACAGTGGTTCTTTGGTCCATGCCCCCTTTCTGGTTAGGCGTGCTTTTGATGCTAGTGTTCAGTATTCATCTGAATATTTTACCACTATCAGGTTATAGCGGCTTCCTCTCTTTGATATTGCCGGCATTGACCTTATCCCTACCGGCTTTGGCACAGATTTTCCGGTTAACTCGCTCTGAAGTTTTGGACGTGATGGATGAAAAATATGTTACCACAGCCTATGCCAAGGGAATTGAGGATAAAAAAGTTCTTATCCGTCATGTGCTTAGAAATGCACTCATTCCTGTGACAGTTATGTTTTTCCTGTCTCTACCGTGGCTCATTGGCGGCGCCGTTGTGGTGGAAAACGTTTTTGCATGGCCAGGCATGGGACAGCTCCTGTGGAAAGGCATCGCCAAGCAGGACTTTGTCATCGTTCAGGGAATCGTTTTCGTCATTACAATCTTAACGGTAATCTGCAATATCATCGGAGATATGATCTCTGGTATTCTGGATCCGCGCATCCGGTTGGAATAGGAGGCGGCATATGAGAAAAGAAAAATGGAAGCTAATGCTAAAAAACAAAATGTTTGTTATCGGCACAATATTATTTGTCGCAGTCATCGCAGTGGTGGTTTTGGCCCCCCTCATCGCTCCCCATACATATGTCGAGCAAAATATGGCCGCAGCCCTTGCAAAGCCGTCCAGCGAATATCCTCTGGGGACAGACCAGTATGGTCGATGCATTTTCAGCAGGGTGGTTTACGGTTCTCGAATTGCCCTTAGCGTGGGAATCTGTGCAGTGGTGATCGAATCTCTAATCGGCGTCACTCTGGGAATTATCGCTGGCTATTACGGCAAGAAGATAGATAAGGTGGTTCTCTTTATTACAGATACGACTTGGTCTATTCCACCGATTATTCTGGCCATGGCAATCGTACTGATGCTGGGCTCCAGCGCCCAAAACGTGGCCATCTCCGTGGCTGTGGTCAGTTGGGCACAGTTCACCAAGATCATTCGTGCTAAGGTGCAATCCCTACGAGGTCTGTCTTATATTGAGGCGGCTAAAATTTGCGGTGAAAGCGACCTTGCCATTATCTTGCGATACATTTTACCAAACCTAGTATCGACGATTATTATTTTGGCAACCCTTGCCCTACCATCGGCAATCCTATCGACCACCTCCATGGGTTTCCTGGGATTAGGCGCTCAGCAGCCTCTGCCTGACTGGGGAATGATTTTGTCAGATGGTATTCAGTATATCAAAAAAGCGCCTTGGATTTCTATGGCGCCGGGTATCGCCATTGTCTGGACGGTTCTCGGTTTTAATCTGATGGGTGAAGGCATCAAAGAGTTGCTAGATCCACGTCTGAAGGTATAAGGAGGCCCAACAATGAGCGAGACACTTTTAGAGGTTAAAGACCTGTGTATTCAATTTGAAACCCAAAACGGCACAGTAAAAGCTGTGGACAATGTAAGTTTTGACATAAAGAAGGGCGAGGTTTTTGCTCTGGTGGGCGAGTCGGGCTGCGGCAAATCCACCACAGCCATGGGAATCATGCAACTGATTAAATCACCAGGGAAAATCAGCGGCGGCGCTGTTGACTTTGACGGACGGGATTTGCTCAAGCTGACACGTCAGGAAATGACCAAGGTACGAGGCAGCGAAATCGGAATGATCTTCCAAAATCCGCTGGACTCTCTGAATCCGGTTTATACAGTAGGCAATCAGATGATAGAGGGCCTTCTGGTGGAAAAAATGGACAAAGAGCAGGCCTACAAAGTGGCCTTTGACATGCTTCGTGATGTGAAACTTTCTGATGTACCGGCTAGAATGAAATCCTACCCTCACGAAATTAGCGGCGGTATGCGGCAGCGTGTTATGATTGGCATGATGCTCTGCAGAAACCCCAAACTGCTCATCGCCGATGAACCGACTACAGCCCTGGATGTTACCATACAGGCAGGTATCATAGAACTGATGAACGAACTGCGAAAAAAATATGATTCAGCAATTTTAATCATTACCCACGATTTTGGAATTGTAGCCGATATCGCAGACCGAGTGGGCGTTATGTACGCTGGCAATCTCATAGAGGTAGGCGAAGTCTTTGAAATTTTTGACCACCCAAAACATCCATACACGAAACTTTTAATGAAAGCCCTTCCGACCATTACCAAGGAGGAAGGCAGACTCCAGACCATAAAAGGTATGGTTCCCAATTTGGCAGAGGAAAAATCCGGCTGCAACTTTGCCGACCGCTGTCCATACTGTAGTTCACAATGCAGGGAGAAAAAACCTGTGCTGAAAGAAATAGCGAAAAATCATTTGTGTGCATGTTTACTGCATGAGGGAGGAGAGGAAAATGCATAATCAGGATAAAGAGCAGGCGCTGGTGCATATGGAGCATTTGAAGAAATACTTCCCCTTGCGTAGAGATAAAAAGAATTCATATGTGCGGGCAGTAGATGATGTAACGTTAGATATCTTTCATGGAGAAACCCTTGGACTTGTGGGAGAAAGCGGAAGTGGTAAAACCACATTAGCAAAGATGATTCTAGGTCTTTTGCCGCCTACTCAAAGTACGATTTACTTAAATGAGTTGGATGTTTGGGATAAGAAAAACAAAAAAGCTTTGCGAAAAAGCGTAGGCGCCGTCTTTCAAGACCCTGCCTCATCTCTTAATCCACGTGCATCCATATATCGTTCGCTGGAAAGACCTTTGCTGATTAACGGTTATAACAAGGAAGACGCGAAGACCCTAATTTATGAAACTGCAGAAAAGATCAATATTGGAAGGGAGCTTTTAAACCGGTTTCCTCATGAGTTGTCAGGCGGACAGCAGCAGAGAGTCAGTATCGCCCGCGCCATTATGCTAAAACCACAGCTTTTGGTGCTGGATGAGCCAACCAGCGCATTGGATGTATCTGTACAGGCTCAGACCCTTAACGAGCTGTTAAACCTGCAAGGCGAACTGAAGATGACATATCTGTTTATCACCCATAACCTGTCGGTGGTCAGATATATGAGCGACCGTATTTGCGTTATGTACGGCGGCAAAATCATGGAAATCGGAAAAAGCGCCGACGTCTATTTCCACTGTACCCATCCATATACCTTTGGGCTGTTATCCTCTGTACCGCCTTTGCATCCTAAAGACCGCAACCGTAAGAAATACTTGCTCAGCGGGGATATGCCCAGCCTGACAGAAGAAACCTCCGGATGTAGGTTTGCCAGTAGATGTAAATACTGTAAGGATATCTGCACATTACAGGAACCTCCAATGAAGGAAGTTGGAGAAGGTCATTTTTCTGCCTGTCACTTTGCAGGAGAATTAGAGTTTTAACATGTAAGCGAGGAAAAAATATGAAGGATTTAAAAATATTGAATGGAAAAATCCCTAACTTTGAATCCAATACCTGGGAAATTGGAGATATTTTAATCGACAAGGGGGTCATCCAGAAGGTTGGAACGGTATATGATGACACGGCCGAAACCATTGATGCCCAGCAGAAAATCGTATCTCCTGGATTCATTGACATACATGCTCACGAAAATCAATTTACCGGCGGCGAGAACGACTTTTTCACCGCCTCCTGTGAAGCCCGAATGGGCGTAACCACCAAGGTGGGCGGGAACTGCGGCGACAGCTATAACCCTTTGGAGGATTTTTGTGAAAAAGTCAACTCTGTAGGCAGTCCAACCAACTATATGATGTTTGTGGGCCAAAACAGCCTTCGTCAATATGCTGGAGCTGACGACCGCTATAAACCGTCTACTCCTAAACAACTTGACCAGATGAAGCGAGACCTGGCCAATGCCAAAAAATACGGTCCTGTGGGCCTTTCCTGCGGATTTGAATATGCGCCGGGTGTGACAACCGACGAAACTGTAGAGCTTTTGACCGCATTGGACGAAGAGGGCTATCTCACCTCTGTACATTTCCGTTCTGACGGCCCAGACAGTTTGAAGTCCATCGAGGAGCTCATAGAAATCCAGCGTCGCAGCGGTTACGGAATGGAAATGTCTCATATTGGAAGCTGCAGCGCTGTGGGCTATATGGAACAAGCCCTGGAATGTATCAGCAACGCCAGAGACCAGGGGGTTGATATTACCTGCGACTGCTATCCTTATACGGCATTTTGCACTGGTATTGGCACTGCTGTTTTCGACGAGGAAAGTTTCCAAAAGTGGGATTACAGCGACCTGTTGGTGACCTCGGGCCCATACAAGGGAAAACGTTGCGACAAGGCTCTCTTTGAAACCCTTCGCAGAGCAGACCCTGATTTATATGTGGCTGCCTTTGTTATGAATGAGCCAGAAGTAGAACTTGCCTTTCAGGCGCCATTTGTCATGGTAGGCAGTGACTGCGGCTTTTCTGATGGAGGCGGGCATCCTAGAGGTGCAGGGACTTTTCCAAGGGTTCTGGGCAGACTGGTTCGCGAAAAAGGCGTATTGACCCTGATGGATGCACTGCGTAAGATGACCGTATTGCCTGCTGACCGCTTGAATCTACGGACAAAGGGAGAGATCAAGGAAGGCTTTGATGCGGACATTGTAATATTCGATGAAGCTACCATTGTGGACTGTGCAACCTATGAGAATCCAACTCTACCTCCAGAGGGCATCTCTCATGTTATTTTAAACGGACAAATTGCAGTCAAGGGAAAAACACTGGTCAACGGAACATTAGGAAGATTCATTCCATACAAGAATAAATAAGGTAAATGTCTATATACACAAAAAGGAGCCTATGACCAACTACGCCATAGGCTCCTTTTTTCATCATAATGGTTCATCAGGCCTGAGGCAGCCGAACCAGCTTTCTCAGTTCCTGAAGACGAGCTCCGTCCATGGGTGGAACACCCTTTAAGCGATATACGATGCCTAGCTTTCCATACTTGTCCACAGCCATGGTATGATAGCCAAGGAGTTCTACCTTCTTCACATTGCGTATGGGCGCAATAAACCGATTCAGAGCCTGGATATCCTCCTCCGTATCATTGATATCCGGCACCACCACATGGCGAATCCAGCTAGGTTTATCCAGTTCGTTGATCATTTCAATGATTTCATAAAGAGTATCCTGCTTTCGTCCCGTGATGATTTCAAACCGCTCTGGGTCGGAATGTTTGATATCCAAAAGTACCAAATCACAGGCAGCGATAGCATCTCTGGTAAACTGGTCCACATAGGTGCCGCTAATGTCCAGAGCGCTGCCTATATTCTCTTTCTTTAAAGCAGTCATAGCTTCTATGAGAAATTCTCCCTGTACCAGCGGTTCTCCGCCAGAAAAGGTCACGCCGCCTTCCTTTCCATAATAAGGAACACCTCTTACGGCCCAATGGACCACCTCTTCAATGTCAATATCCCGACCGCCGCCATTTTCCCAAGAATCAGGATTGTGACAGTAGAGACATCTTGCAGGACAGCCCTGCATGAAAAAAACGGTGCGTATTCCTGGCCCGTCTACAGCTCCAAAGGTTTCAATCGAATGTAATCTGCCCTTCATCGCGCTCCTCCATCCTACATAAGAATAAAATCCATGCCGGCAGGCATAATAGCCAAACGTCTATACTATATAAGGCGCCCTACAAAGCAGGCGCCCCATATAGTTTCATTTTTATATTTTACCAAGGAATCGGAATTCTGAAATTATACATCCTTGTGGAAGGTTCTTGCGATAACTTCCTTCTGGTGATTCTTGGACAGGGCATTGAATCTTACTGCATATCCAGAAACTCTGACAGTCAGGTTTGGATACTTTTCTGGATTTTCGTATGCATCCTCCAGAAGTCCTCTGTTAAGAACATTTACGTTCAGGTGGTGTGCGCCTCTATTAAAGTAACCAGACAGCAGGCTTACCAGGGTATCCTTTCTCTCTTCTCTTTCCTTACCCAGAGCTTCCGGCGTAATGGAGAAGGTGTTGGAAACGCCATCCTGACAAGTATCCCAGTCAATCTTGGATACGGAGTTTAAGGAAGCGACTGCACCGTGGCTGTCTCTCTCGTGCATTGGATTAGCGCCAGGAGCGAACGGAGTGCCGGCTCTTCTTCCGTCAGGAGTGTTACCAGTCTTCTTACCATACATTACGTTGGAAGTGATGGTCAGTACAGACAGAGTGTGTACAGAATTTCTATAGGTTGGATGCTTTCTCAACTCTTCGATGGTTCTCTCAGAAATCTTAACAGCAATTTCATCTACTCTATCATCGTCGTTACCATACTTAGGGAAGTCGCCTTCTGTTCTATAGTCAACGATAACGCCGTTTTCATCTCTAATCGGATAAACCTTTGCATATTTGATTGCGGACAGGGAGTCGGCAGCTACAGAGAAGCCAGCTACGCCGAATGCCATCAGTCTCTTTACTTCAGAGTTTAAGAAAGCCATCTGGGAACTTTCAAAGTCATATCTGTCATGCATGAAGTGGATAATGTTCATGATATTTACATACAGTTCGCACAGCCATGCCAGGTATACATTGAATCTCTTCCACGCGTCTTCGTAATCGATTGGGCCTTCGCCAACCGGTTCCATCTGCGGACCTACGTGCTCGCCGGTTCTCTCGTCGATACCACCGTTTAAGCCTAACAGCAGAATCTTAGCCAGGTTGCAGCGTGCGCCGAAGAACTGCATCTGCTGACCCATCTGGATAGCGGATACGCAGCAAGCAATGGAATAGTCCTCACCATAGGTCGGACGCATCTTGTCGTCGTTTTCATACTGGATGGAGTCTGTATCGATGGACACCTGTGCACAGAATCTCTTGAACGGTTCTGGAAGTTCTCTGGACCATAATACGGTCAGATTTGGCTCTGGTGCAGGTCCCAGGTTGTACAGGGTCTGTAATACTCTGTAGGAGTTCTTGGTAACCTTGTGTCTACCGTCCATACCTACGCCGCCGATACCTTCGGTAATCCACATCGGATCTCCGCCGAACAGTTCGTTATATTCGTTGGTTCTCAGGTGTCTTGCAACTCTCAGCTTCAGGATATAGTCGTCGATGAATTCCTGAATCTGTTCTTCTGTATAAACGCCGTTAGCCAGGTCTCTTTCAGCATAGATATCGATGAAGGTGGAAGTTCTGCCTACAGACATGGCTGCGCCGTTTTCTTCCTTGATACCAGCCAGGTATGCAAAATAAGTCCACTGAATGGCTTCCTTTACATCCTTAGCCGGACCGGAAATGTCGTATCCATAGGATTCTGCCATCTTCTTAATATTCTTTAATGCAGTGATTTCGTTGAAAACTTCCTCTGCGGTTCTGATGTTTTCCTCGTTCATCACGTGTCTGGAAGCGATCAGTTCGTGATCCTTCTGCTTTTCTTCGATCAGATAGTCGATACCGTACAATGCAGCTCTTCTATAGTCTCCGATGATTCTGCCTCTGCCGTAAGCATCTGGCAGACCAGTGATATATCCCAGGTGGCGAACCTGTTTCATCTCCTTGGAGTACGCTTTAAATACGCCGTCGTTATGGGTGGTGATATACTGGAACATTCTATCGATTTCTTCTGGAAGTTTTTCGCCATATTCAGCAACTTCTTCTCTTACCATCTTGATGCCGCCAAACGGACAGATACCTCTCTTTAAAGGTTCATCCGTCTGCAGTCCTACGATAATATCCTTTCCAGGCACGATATAGCCAGGGCCAAATGCATTGACTCTCATAATTCTGCTGGCATCTACCTTCAAAGTGCCGCCGGCTTTTCTTTCAGCAACCAGCAGTTCCTGTACTCTTGCAGAACATTCTTTGGTTCTCTCGGTTGCTCCTGCCAGGAAGCTGTCATCCCCATCATAAGGATGATAGTTTAACGTAATAAATTCTTCCACATCAATCTGGTCAGTCCACCGTCCGGTGACGAAACCTTCCCACTCTTTTCTCATAATGATTTAACCTCCTGTGTGCCCGGCCTGTTTTGCCTGGGCATCCATAAACTAAAACCGATTACTCACCCGATCTCTCTGCGTCTCCTCGAATGTATAATGTATACTAACATGCTTATGATATACCCGTGTATACAGTATAGTCAAACACTTTTTTACAAAAATCATGCACTTTTTTGCGTACACAAAAATCCCTCTATCGATTGGGATTAGAGGGATTGGCGGTTTTTATATTTTTCCATCTTTTACATAAATTCGTATGGTTTTTTTGTTGTTTGAGCACAAAATATTTTCGTCCCATTTTGTCTCTGCCATACGATTTCCCAAAATATAGGTTTCGTGGTTTCCATTTCCATGGACGATTTCCAATCGTAAACCTTTTCGGTCTATCAAGCAGCCCCTTTCCATCTGATGCGCTGTCACCATCAATGGTAGCCAGCCAAAGGCCGTCTGTCCGTCAGAAACTTCCAGTGAGTCCATAGCATCCAAAGCGCCAAGAACCTTATAAGCCTTTTTCGTAGCTTCGTTGGTCACATTCAGGCCAGCATCTCCTACTACTGTCACACCCCGCTCTGCAAAGGGCAGAATCCAACCTATATTGCCAACATAAAGCCTCTTGGCAGATATGGCGGCCGGCTTTTTCAGCAAGCGGATCAAAGCGTCCATATGATTCTCAAGCCACCGTCCTCTCTCTTTGGCCACAGCTGGAATATATGGGCAGACTAAAATGCCCTTTTGTTCCTCTATTTGTGAGGCTTCCTGATAATGTTCCAAAAAGTCCTCTACGTCGATTAGGGCTGTCACCTGGCCGTCTTCATGCTCCTTCACCTTTTCCTGCCAGTCCATGTGCCGAAAGTCGTCGTAATCATAGAAATAATATTGGAACTCTCTGCTTGTTGTCTCTGTCATAGTTTTGGCCATATCTTCTTCAATTTCAATAGAGTTCTCTGGCTTTTTCCTCTTATATTCTTCTATCAGCCGTCTATAAAGTTCCTCCAAGGCTTTCCGACGCAAGGCATTGAGACCCGCCAGGGGAATCATAACCGGCCCTTCAAGTTCCATCTGCAGCTTTTCCATCTCAAAGGGGGTGCCTCCAGTCTTTTTCAGTTGCTTTTCCATATCCTCCGGCAGCGTGGCCCGCTTGACAGGTTTCTGCCCTGTGGCAGTCGTCTCCTCCACCGTGAAAGCTATGGGTTCCAGGATTTCCAGTTTCGCGGCCTTTCCGACGCTACAGGAAAGCCGCGCAGAGACCTTTGTCTTTCTGTTGAACTTACCCTCTTCAAAAGTGAGATTTTCATAGGTTTTTCTGGCATCCTCCATGAGCGCTTTATCTGTAAGCCGATAGACCATATCCCCTGGTTCCACCGGCCCTTTTATATCGCCTATACGAAGGATTCCATCCACCAAAGGCTTTAAATAGGTCACCACGTTGCCTGTAAGTTGACGACTGTGAATCTCCACCCCATCGCCTAGGATGAGGGGTTTGACTCCGGCAGATAGGCTAATATCCACCAGGCGGCCACCCTGCTGTTTTCCATGACCGCCGGCTTCTACCCGCCTTTTTACTTTTCCCACCGGGACCCCCTGATGTTTGGGAATCCCTTGGCACATCAAATTCTTTCCTGGGTCTCCATAAAAATAGCCCTTGGTAAAACCGCCGCGATTAAAAATCTGCTGCAAGCGAAGCAGGTCTTCCGCTTCTACCGTATAACTACCGTCAGCCAGATAGGCGTCCACATATTTTCGATAGATGGAAGTCACCACTGCCACATACTCCGGCGACTTCATCCGTCCCTCTATTTTCAGCGATGTTACGCCCGCTTCCATGAGACTTCCCAGTTCCTCTATGAGACACAGGTCCTTGGGGCTAAGGACAGAAGGAGGTGTTTTCTTTAGACGCTCCTTCTCATCCAGGTATCGATATGCCAGCCGGCAGGGTTGGGCGCAGCCGCCTCTGTTGGCAGACCTGCCGCCAATAAATCGGCTCAGCTGACATTGACCGGAATAGCAAAGACACAAGGCGCCATGAACAAAGACCTCAATTTCGGCCTCCCTCTGATTGCAAACCTCTTCTATCTCACCTATGGAAAGTTCCCTGGCCAGCACCACCCTGCTATATCCCAGTTTGGCCGCAGCTGTAACGCCCCGTTTGTCCCAAACCGTTCCTTGGGTGGATAAATGGAGAGGCATATCCGGCAGCATCTGTTTCACCAAATACCCCAGCCCTAAATCCTGTACAATAAGACCATCGGCCCCTATTTGCCACACATATTTTGCAAAGTCAAGGGCTTCGGAAAGTTCTTCGTCCCGAAGGAGGGTATTCATGGTAATATAGGAGCGAACCCCGCGAAGATGACCATAGTCAACGGCCTTTTCCAATTCTTCATCGGTGAAATTTCCAGCGCCGATTCGGGCATTGTGGACTTTACCGCCCAGATAGATGGCGTCAGCCCCGTTTTCTACCGCCGCAATGTATTGGGATATGCCGCCGGCCGGCGCCAAAAGTTCCACCTTTTTTTCCTGTTTTTTCATCGGTTCCTCCCACTTCTCATGGATAAAATTTCTTACTTTTTATCATACTATTTCCGAAAGGAGTGTGCAAGATGGAGAATATTTTTGTTTCGCTGGCCACAGGTTTCTGGCAGGTGGTAAAACCCCTGCTAAACATTCTGTCGCCGCTACTTATCGGCCTTATCATCGCTTATCTCCTCCATCCCATTGCTGACCGGCTCAGGTCAAAATTGGGTGATTTCTGGGCCATCTTTTTTACTTATCTAGGAGTTTTTATCCTTCTCATTGGTTTCATAGGCAGTTTTATTGTATTGATCTTAGGCGCTCTTCCTACTGGCTCTTGGCAGGAAACAGCCAGGTCCATTACCGCCTACTTTGAGGATGCCTATCAGTCCGCTGTTTCCTTTCTCAGCAGATACCTTCCCGGCGATCTTTCTGCACCAGAGGATGGAGCTTCACAGCTTCTAAATTGGCTGTCCTCCCGATTCTCCCTTCCTGCTGTAACCCATATGGCCCAGTCCTTAGCCGGCAGTCTGGTCAATTTATTTCTGGGAGTCGTGGCCTCGGTCTATCTGCTCAAGGACAAAGATTTCTTTCTTCGTCTGTGGCAACAGTTCCTCTCCCTGATTTTAAAACAAAAAACCCATGGCCTCATCAGCGAAACCATGGGTGAAATCAATGTAGTCGTCACTACCTTCCTAAAAGGAGCTTTTATCGATAGCCTACTGGTAGCCCTCCTATCCTCCCTAGCCCTTTCCCTTCTTCATCTGGACTATGCAGTAGTCATCGGTGTCCTGGGCGGTATCTTGAATATCATTCCCTACTTTGGCCCTTTCTTTGGTATGGTGCCAGCTTTTTTAGTAGGTCTGTTTACCAGCGGCCCTGCCAAGGCCTTTCTGTCTGTAGTTGCCCTTTTCCTGGTACAGCAGATTGATGGCAATTTCATCTATCCTAAAGTGGTTGGCTCTGCCACAGGCCTCCATCCTCTCTTTGTTCTGCTATCGGTCAGTATCTTTGGTCATTTCTTCGGCATAATCGGTATGATATTAGCTGTACCAGTAGCCGGCATCCTACAGATTCTCATCAGAAAATGGGCCTATCGTTAATACTCTTGCCCTTGGCCCCCTCTCAGGAAAACAGAGGCGGATAGGTCAATGTCTGCCCACATCTTTTCAAAGCCGCAGCTTCCAAATAAGCTATGGCTGTATCCATGCAGGTCAGTACCGGAAGTCCCCGTTCGATGGCCTGACGCCGCAGAGGGAACATGTCGGTGGACAGATTGTTGGTAACCTGCGGTACATTTATCATCACAACGATTTCTTCTCCGATCATATCTGCTACCTGATGGAAAGGCACCATTTTGCATGGAATATTGTTCTCCTGTAAAAAGGCCGTAGTTCCCGCCGAACCGTAAATGGTAAAGCCAGCCTCTGCATAAGAAGCCAGCACCTTGGCCGCTCTTTCTGTCTTATCGTGGTCCCTCAAGGAAATGTATACACCCCCTTCTGTATGAACCGGAATTCCGGCCCCCAGGAAGCCTTTATATAAGGCTTTATGCAAATCTTTATCAAGCCCCAGTACTTCACCTGTAGACCGCATTTCCGGTCCCAGAGCCACATCTACATTAGAGAGCTTAGCGCTGGAAAATACAGGCACCTTTACTGCATAAAATCCAGATTTTTTGTAAAGTCCTGTGCCCCAGGCCATGTCCGAAAGCCGCCTTCCTACCATGACAGCCATGGCGATTTTAACCATAGGCACATCGGTGACCTTGCTCAAAATCGGCACTGTACGGGAGGCCCTTGGATTGACCTCAATCACATAGATTTCCCTTCCATCGTAAACATACTGCACATTCATCAAACCGCATACGTGAAGGGCCTTGGAGATATGCTTGGTATACTCGATGGCCTGATCCACCACCTGGTCAGGAAGGGAATAAGCTGGATACACGGAAATACTGTCGCCAGAGTGGATTCCCGTTCTTTCGATGTGCTCCATGACGCCGGGCACCAGAATATCATGGCCATCGCTGATGGCATCTACCTCAAACTCGATACCTTCCACGTATTTGTCAATCAGCACTGGATGTTCCTCTGACAGAGATACTGCCTCCTTTAGGTACCGATATAACTCCTCATCGCTGTAAACTACCTGCATGGCTCTACCACCGATGACAAAGGAAGGCCGAACGATAAGCGGGTATCCCAACTCTTCTACAATACCCGCAGCCTGTGACATATGGGTGATAGCGCCCCCTGCTGGCGCCTTGATATTGATTTCTTTCAAAAGCTGGGAGAACTTATCCCGATCCTCTGCCAAATCGATGTAGGAATTTGGTGTTCCCAAAATTCGTATTCCCCGTTTCGAGAGCCCCTCTGCCAGATTGAGGGCCGTCTGACCACCCAGCTGTAATACTACGCCATAAGGCCGTTCCTTCTTTATCACATTCATAATATCATCTACGTGAAGGGCCTCGAAATACAGCTTATCTGCTGTATCGAAGTCTGTGCTTACTGTCTCTGGATTATTGTTGACAATAATAGAACGATACCCCAGTTCCTTCAATGCCCATACTCCTTGGACGCAGCAGTAATCAAATTCAATTCCCTGCCCGATTCGAATTGGGCCGGAACCGACGACCAATATCTTTTCTCCTTCCAGCGGCAGCGATTCGTCTTCCTCATCATAGCAGGAATAATAGTAAGGGGTTTTCGCCTCGAATTCTCCCGCGCAGGTATCTACCATTTTGTATACTGGGTAGATTCCATAATAATCCCGAAGATCACGGAGGGCGTTTGCAGACATTCCAGTTAAACCGACGATTTCCTCATCAGTAAAACCCATGGTCTCAGCCTCTCTAATTAGCTCCGGTGAAATTTCCTGGGTGGCTAGGCGATTTTCCATCTTTACAATATTTTCAACCTTATACAGAAACCAAGGGTCTATCATGGTTTTTTTATGGAGCTCCTCTATATCCATCAGCCCTCTTCGCAAAATCTCTCCGATGACAAAGAGTCTCTCATCGTCGCAGGCCAGCAGCTTGGCTTTCAGTTCCTCATCAGTTCTTTCCGTTACATAAGGAATTCGCAGTCCGTGGCATTTTACCTCCAGAGAGGTGACTGCTTTTAGCAGGGCGCTCTCAAAAGTCCGACATATGGACATGACCTCTCCGGTGGCCTTCATCTGGGTTCCCAGCTTTCTTGATGCAGTGCGGAACTTATCAAATGGCCACTTAGGAAATTTCACTACACAGTAATCTAAGGTTGGTTCAAATAGAGCGCTGGACTGGTCCGTAATGTGATTAGGCAGTTCGTCTAGGCTATATCCCAGAGCAATTTTAGTTGCAATCTTCGCGATAGGATAACCTGCAGCCTTAGAAGCCAAAGCCGACGACCTGCTGACCCTCGGATTCACCTCTATGACGATGTATTCCTTTGATTTCGGGTTTAAAGCAAACTGTACATTGCAACCGCCTTCAATTTTAAGAGCGCGAATGATGCGAAGAGAGGCATCTCTTAACATTTGATATTCCTCATCCGCCAGGGTCTGAGTCGGCGCTACCACAATGCTGTCGCCGGTATGTACGCCCACAGGGTCCAGGTTTTCCATGGAGCAAATGATGATGCAGTTGTCCTTGTGGTCGCGTATGACTTCATATTCGATCTCTTTCCAACCCGCCACCGATTTTTCGATGAGCGCCTGGCCGATGGCGCTCTTTTCTATGCCAAGCTGCACCAGTCTTTGCAACCCCTCCCTGTTCTGAGCGATTCCTCCGCCTGTACCTCCCAAAGTAAATGCCGGTCTGATAATCACCGGAAATCCGATGGTCTCTGCGAACTGCTCCGCTTCATCTAGGCAGGTGGCTATGGCAGAAGGCGGAACTGGCTCTCCGATTTCCTCCATCAGATTCTTAAACAACTCCCGATCCTCTGCTCGTTCAATGGCCTCACGATTGATTCCCAGAAGGTGGATCCCCAACTCTTTTAGGATACCCCTTTCTTCCAGCTCCATAGCCAGATTTAAACCCGTCTGACCACCGAAACCTGCCAAAATCCCATCTGGCCTCTCCCGTCTCAGAATGTTCTCCATTGCATCCACCGTAAGAGGCTGCATATACACCTTATCAGCAATTCCTCTGTCCGTCATAATGGTGGCCGGATTACTGTTAACCAATACCGTCTCAATCCCCTCTTCTTTGACTGCTTTACAGCACTGGGTACCTGCATAATCAAATTCAGCGGCCTGTCCGATGACGATGGGACCTGACCCAATAATTAAAACTTTATTGATATCTTTTCTCCTTTGTTCTGTGTTACTGCTCTTCATGGGTTTCCTCCTGTCCTTTCATCAGTTTTACGAATTTTCCAAAGAGATAGTCCCCATCCTTTGGGCCTGGCCCAGCCTCTGGATGATATTGGACAGAAAAAACAGGACGATTTCTATGGGCCATTCCTTCTACCGTCCTGTCGTTTAAATTGATTTCCGTCACTTCCATATCCTTGAGCATCAGGCTTTCAGCCTTTACAGCAAACCCATGGTTCTGAGAAGTGATATAACTCCTACCCGTTTCCTTGCTATAAACCCCATGATTGCTACCACGATGACCATATTTCAGCTGATAGGTCTCACCGCCTGCGGCCAATGCCAAAATCTGATGGCCCATGCAAATGCCAAACATAGGTAAAAAGCTGCCGTCCTGCCGCTCTGCCTCCATCAGTTTCCTTACTTCACCTATGGCCTCTATGGCCTCTGCCGGGTCTCCCGGCCCATTGGAAAGAAACACGCCGTCTGGTTCTATGGCCATCACCTCCTCTGCTGTAAACCCATAGGGAAATAATTTTACATTGCAGCCCGCTTTTTGCAAGGCCTCCAAAATAGACCGTTTGATTCCAAAATCCAATACAGCCACATTGAGATTTCCCTGCACATATGGCGCTAAATCCTCTTCTCCAGCCCATGAGGCCTCTTTCATATAGTCATTTCGCAAAATCGTTTCGTCGCACAACTTTTTTAGTTCCTCCACACTCACATCCTCTGTGGTAATCACACACTTTATTGTGCCTTCTTTTCGTATCTTCTTGGTCAGCTTCCGGGTGTCAATGCCAGAAACTCCTGGAACATCCATCTCCTTCAACCATGTATCCAAATCTTTTTCACACCGATAGTTGGACGGCGTTTTACAATACTCCTTACAAACCAGGCCCTGTGCATAAATCCGGTCCGACTGATTGTCCTCTCCGTTTATTCCATAATTTCCCAAAATCGGATAGGTCATATTGATAATCTGTCCGCTATAGGAAGGGTCTGTCAAAATCTTCTGATAACCGGTCATCCCAGTCTGAAAGACCAATTCACCCACGCAGGTTTTTATGCTACCGAACCCTATGCCTTCATAAAGGCTTCCATCCTCTAGGTAAAGTTTTCCTTTCAAAATAAGCTCCTCCTTTTTTCTTTTCCTGGCATTTTTTATGTCATATTTCCATGTTTTTTATGCACATAATCGCTTTTTATTCATTTTTTATGCAAAATCGGTCTAATCCCGCTTTTTTACTTATCAGTCACAGATTATACACCTTTGTTCTCCTGGTTGCAATCATTTTTTATCACATTTTTTAAAATATATTTTTTATTTTTTGTTTTTTTTCACAAAAATAAGCTTGATTTTTGAATTTAATGGTAGTATAATGACAACCGTTCCGCAATATTATTCGAAAATTATATTTTTTATGCATACAATGTATAAAATTAGGAGGTATATTATGGCAAAGCAAAAAATCATCCTGGCCTACTCTGGCGGCCTGGATACATCCATCATTTTAACCTGGCTCAAGGAGCAATACGATTGTGAGGTCATCACTGTATGCTGCAATGCAGGGCAGAAGGAGGACTTTAAGGAAATAGAGGAAAAAGCCTATCGCACCGGCGCTTCAAAGGCATACATATTGGATATCCAAAAGGAATTTGTAGAGGACTACATCTGGCCTACTTTAAAGGCAGGCGCTATCTATGAAAACTCTTATCTTCTCGGTACTTCCATGGCTCGTCCTCTCATGGCGAAAAAATTGGTAGAAATCGCCGAGCAGGAGCACGCATACTGCATCTGTCATGGCTGTACTGGCAAGGGTAACGATCAAGTCCGTTTTGAAACTACCATCAAAGCTCTCAACCCAGCGATCAAAATCATCGCTCCTTGGCGAACCTGGGACTTCCATTCCAGAGAAGATTTAATCCAATACGCCAAATCCCACAACATCCCCATCCATCAGACCACAGAGAAGATTTATTCCAGAGACGAAAACATTTGGCACATCAGCCATGAAGGCGGTAACCTGGAAAACCCGTGGAACGAACACAAGAAGGACATTCATGTTCTTTCCTGCGAGCCTGAGGATGCCCCTGATGAAGTGGAATATGTGGAGATTACCTTTGAGAAGGGTATTCCTGTAGCCCTGGATGGCGAAGAGATGGATGCTGTTGCCCTCCTCTCAAAACTCAATAAAATGGGAAGCAAAAACGGTATCGGAACCATCGACATTATCGAAAACCGTCTGGTCGGTATGAAGTCCAGAGGCGTCTATGAAACGCCAGGCGGAACCATTTTATACGCAGCCCATGAAAACCTGGAGCGGCTGATTCTCGACAGAGATACCATGCAGTACAAAAACATCGTTGCCCAAAAATTTTCTCAGATGATTTATGACGGCCTATGGTTCACCCCCCTTCGGGAAGCCATCACTGCTTTTGTGGACTGCACCCAGTCCCTGGTAACCGGTACGGTGAAAATGAAATTGTATAAGGGCAATGCCTTTCCGGTTGCCAGCAAGTCGGATTATGCCCTGTACAGCGAGGAATTCGCCACCTTTAGCGCCGACGAGGTCTATAACCAGAGCGATGCAGAAGGATTTATCAATCTGTTCTCTCTGCCGTTAAAGATTCGGGCCATCCAAAAGGAACAACTAACTGGGGGCTCTAAATATGCAGATACATTAGAAAAGAAAATTTTAAAAGGAGGAGAGTTTATACAATGAAGCTCTGGACAGGTAGATTTTTAAAGGAAGAAGACGCGGCGGCAAACGATTTCAACGCTTCCACCGCCTATGATATCAGAATGTGGAAGCAGGACATTCTAGGCAGCATGGCCCATGCAAAGATGCTGGGAAAACAAGGCATCATCACCGACCAGGAAAGCGCTGATATGGTGATCCACCTGCAGGAAATCTATTGGGACATGGAAGCAGGCCGTCTGGCGCCTGAACCTGAGGACGAAGACATTCACATGTTCATAGAACGGGTTTTAACTAAGCGGACTGGGGAGCTGGGAAAGAAACTTCATACTGCCAGAAGTCGTAACGACCAGGTGGCATTGGATTTCCGTATGTACCAAAAGGAACTCATCGGAAACGTGGGCCTTTGGCTGAATAAGCTGCTGGCAGTTCTCTATCAACTGGCTTCTACCCATCAGGATACCATGCTTCCTGGTTTTACCCATTTGCAGAAAGCGCAACCGGTGTTACTAGCCCACCACCTTCTTGCCTATTACAATATGTTTCTCCGCGACCGGCAACGGTTTATGGACTGTTTGAAACGAACCGACGCCATGCCTTTAGGCGCAGGGGCTCTAGCTGGAACTTCTTATAATACTGACCGAGACTATGTGAAAGAGCAGCTGGGTTTTGCTGCCCTGTGTGAAAACAGCATGGATGCAGTCAGCGATAGAGATTTTGCTATCGAGTTTTTAAGCTGTGCCGCTACTGCCATGATGCATCTTTCTCGGCTGTGTGAGGAGCTGATTCTGTGGAGCAGTCCAGACTTTGGATACATTGAGATGGATGACAGCTATGCCACCGGCAGCAGTATCATGCCGCAAAAAAAGAATCCTGATATGGCTGAACTGATTCGTGGCAAGACCGGCCGAGTCTATGGCGACCTAATGGCCCTCCTCACCGTGATGAAGGGGCTGCCTCTGGCCTATAACAAGGATATGCAGGAGGATAAGGAACCGGTTTTCGATGCCCATGATACGCTAACCGCCTCTCTTTCCATGATGTGTGGAATGCTTTCCACCATGACCATAAAAAAAGAGACCATGGCGGCCTCTGCAAAATCTGGCTTCATGAACGCCACCGATGCCGCCGACTATTTGGTCTCCAAGGGTCTTGCTTTCCGTGACTGTCATGAAATCATCGGCAGATTGGTGCTCTATTGTATCGAAAACGGTACTGCCTTAGAGGATTTATCCCTGACAGAGCTGAAACAATTCTCCGATGCTTTTGAATCGGATATTTACGACCACATCAGTATCCCCGCCTGTATCTCCTCTAAAAAATCCGCAGGCTCTACCTCTCCTGACAGCGTGAAAATGCAGCTTGCTGAAATCAAGGAACAGATGGGATATTAATTTGTCAATCAGCAAAAAGGCCGAATTTCTTCACAGAGTTATCACATTAGACTTATGAGACCATATCTTTCGTGGCAACACCACCAAAAGCGTCCCCCTTTTCACATGAATGGAGGCCGCTTCACCAGTAAATTCATTGCTGACGCCCAAAGGGAAACGATTATCCAAAGTCGCTTCTGACAGGGGGAATTTCAACCCTTTTAAGGCGACACCTTCCGCCCTGTCAGAGTGGGCAAAGATGGACAACTTTTGCCCGTCTGGTATGGGGCTAAAGCGAAGTTCTGCCGGCCCAGCCAGAGAGGTTATGACCTGGCTCTCACCTATCAGCCATCCTCTGCAGCCACGCTCTGCCAGCCAGGCGAGAAGCTGCAGGTTAGCCATGGTATGTTCGATTTTGCCATCCAGACAGCCATAGAATAGGAACTGTCTGTACCCCAATTTCATGGCTTCTCTCATGGCTACAAAGGTATCGGTTTCGTCCTTAGCCGTCTGTAATTGAATTATATGGTCATGTTGCGGTATATACCCTAAGGTATCAAAATCTCCCACCACCATATCCGCTGTCAATCCAGCCTCTTCTAAATGTCGGAGGCCGCCATCAGCAGCAATCACATAGTCGTCTGCTTCCTTTTCCTCTCCAACGCAAAGAGCTTCACACGGCCCTGCACCGATGATATAACAAACCTTGTCTCTTTGGCTATATCTCATAATCATTTCCTTTATTGTTTTAAAAAGGAACGCCGCCGAACTCTCTCGGCAGCGCCCCCTTTTACCAATATTATGCAAACGTAATTACAGTACCAGTCTTTCCTTCTAATGCGTCGATAGCCTTATCCAGAGAAGTGATAATCGCCTTCTTGTTCGGATTGGCTCTTACGAACTTCATGGCTGCCTGTACCTTTGGCAGCATGCTGCCTGGTGCAAACTGTCCCTCATCGCAGTATTTCGCTGCATCTGCCAGTGTCAGTTTCGTCAAGTTTTCCTGGTTTGGCTTGTTGAAGTTGATCGCTACCTTCTCCACTTCTGTCAGAATCATCAGCGTATCGGCCTCAATCTGCTCTGCTAAAAGTTCTGCTGCAAAGTCCTTATCGATGACCGCTGCAACCCCTTCCAGGGTACCGTCAGCGTTTTCCATAACAGGAATTCCGCCGCCTCCGCAGGTAATCACGATGGTGGAATCCCACAATCTCTTGACTGCATCGATTTCAACAATCTTTCTTGGCAGTGGGGAAGGAACCACTCTTCTCCAGCCTCTTCCTGCATCTTCTTTCATGGTATAGCCTTTTTCTGCAGCCAGAGCCTTGGCCTCCTCCTCCGAATAGAACGGACCGATTGGTTTGGTCGGATTCTGGAAGGCTGGGTCGGCAGCTTCTACTACCATCTGGGTAGCTAATGTTACTACCGGTGTATTCTTATTTCTCTTATTGAGAGCATACTTGAGAGCCTGCTGCAGGTGATAGCCGATGTATCCCTGGGACATGGCGCCGCATACATCAAACGGCATAGCCGGCGTTACGTCCTTTGCAGTTTCAGAGGCCAGCAGGATTCTGCCAACCTGTGGACCATTTCCGTGAACCACAGCCACTTCGTATCCTCTTTCACTGATTTCAGCGATATGTTCACAAGTTTTCTTTACCACGTCTAACTGTGCTTCAGCAGTAGCTGGACCGTTTCCAGACTGGAGTGCGTTACCGCCTAATGCAACTACTAATTTCTGTGCCATTTTTATTCTCCTCTATTTCTTCTTTGTTAGACCCCCGATTATAGTAAGAGGAACGCAGGCACAGCTGCCCACCATGTCTACGTCCCTCTTTACGGGTTCTATTCTTCTTATTTTAAATCTACAGGTCGTCTCTGTTTACTGGACAGGACATGCATCTTGGGCCGCCTCTGCCTCTGGAAAGCTCTGCGCTCGGCATTGCCAGTACTTTGATTCCCTTCTTATCCAGAAGATCGTTGGTCACATAGTTTCTCTCATAAGTGACCACGGTTCCTGGTGCGATACACAAAGTATTGGAACCATCGTTCCACTGTTCTCTCTGAGCTGCAATTAAATCGTTTCCACCGCAGCGAATCAAATCTACAGCAGGAAGTTTCAATTCCAAAGCCAGAATCTTGTTCAATTCATCCTTCATGGAATTGAATTTCAGCTGGCCGCCATCACCTAAAGTAATCTCATATACACCCAGCGGGCCTTCGATTTCTGGATGAATGGTAAACTTATCGTAATCCACCATGGTAAACACTGTATCCAAATGCATGAATGCTCTGCATTTCGGAATATCGAATACCAATACCTTTTTAAAGGTGGAGTTCTTCAGCAGTTTGTTTGCAAAATCCTCGATGCCTGCTAACGTGGTTCTCTGGGAGTACCCGATAGCAACCATATCCTTAGATAAAACCAGTATATCGCCGCCTTCTATGGAATAATTTCCATAGACATCATACCACAGCGGCGTATCCTCCAGAGCGAAATCTCTGTTGTACTTCACCATATATTTCAGCAGCAAAGCCTCACGACGTCTTGCCGGCGTACTCATGTGGTGGATATTGATGCCATTACCCACGCAAGCGCCTGGATCTCTGGTAAAATAAAGGTTTGGCATCGGATCGCTTACGATAGGCTCGTCATCGTCCACAATATCAACCAACGAATTGGTGGAAATGTGTTTGATTTCATCCGCAAAGATACCTGCGATACAGGTTTCTACCAAATCCTCCGGCGTTTTAGAGAGCAGATATTCAGCAATAGCTTCCTTTCTTCCTTCGGAGTGAATTTCACTTAGTTCGATAAATTCTCTTACAAAATTGTATTTAATCTTTTCATCTTTCAGAGCTTTTGCAGTCTCCGTCTCATAATATACGACTTCTACATCGTTTTCCTTGAGAATCTTGGCAAATCCGTCATGCTCCTCTTGCGCCACCTTTAAATAAGGAATATCGTCAAATAACAGTCTTTCAAAGTTATTCGGGGTCAGCTTTTCCAGTTCTCTTCCAGGCTTATGCAGTAAGACCTTATTCAACTTTCCTATTTCAGAATAGTTGTGAATTCCAGGATACATATTTTGACCTCCCTTTCTGTCAATCGTTTTTTCACATCGTATATACGGTCCATTTCGAAAGGCCTTATAACAGGCCTTTCGCTAAAAACAATGAAAACTATGCGATGGTTGCTACGATAACAGCTTTAATGGTATGCATTCTGTTCTCTGCTTCGTCGAATACAACAGAGTTCTTGCTTCTGAATACTTCGTCGGTTACTTCGCGGATGTCGTATCCTGCTTCCATCTGGGTCTTTGCCATCTTGGTTTCAAAATCGTGGAAGGATGGCAGGCAGTGCATGAACAGGCAATCAGGATTTTCTGTTGCTGCCATTAACTCTTCGGTAACCTTAAACGGTGTCAGCAATCTTACTCTTTCAGGAATCTCTGCATCTTCACCCATGGACGCCCATACGTCGGCATAGATTACATCAGCGCCCTTCAAGCAAGCTGGGTCAGAGGAAACTTCGATGGTTGCGCCGGTTTCCTTTGCAACTTCCTGTACCTTTGCAATCACATCCTGCTTCAGTTCAGCCTTTAATTCGTCTGGACCATATGCTACAAAGTGCATACCCATCTTAGCGCAGCCATACATCCATGCGTAAGACATGTTATTTCTAACGTCGCCGCTAAATACAACTTTTACTCTGTTCAGCGGTTTGGCTACGTGTTCTTCAATGGTCAACAGGTCAGCCAGAATCTGAGTTGGGTGGTCGACGTCAGTCAGTCCATTCCATACAGGAACCCCTGCATACTTAGCCAATCCTTCTACCACTTCCTGGTCAAAACCTCTATATTCAATACCATCATAGAATCTGCCAAGTACCCTTGCAGTATCTTCCATGGTTTCCTTCTTGCCCATCTGGGAACTGCCGGAATCCAAGAAAGTTACGCCAGCGCCTTCATCCATAGCGGCTACTTCAAATGCACATCTAGTTCTGGTGGAAGTCTTTTCGAACAGCAGAACGATGTTCTTGCCTTCCAGAATTCTATTGTTGATTCCTGCTCTCTTCTTAGCCTTTAAATCATGGGCTAAATCAAGCATGTATCTGATTTCTTCCGGGGTGAAATCCATAAGTGTTAAGAAACTTCTTCCTTTTAAATTAACTGCCATTTTCTTTTCTCCTTTCGCTTAGCAAAGCCCAAGGGGGCTTGCGATTCCCATTTTTCTCTCTTGAAAAAATTTTACTATATTATGGGAAAATTGAAAGTACCAGCACTTCTTATTTTTTATGTGCCAGTTCCTTTCTAATCGTGTCTTTTAATATATCCATTCCCAAAAGAAGCCGCTCGCTGCTTTCATAAGAATAATTCAAGCGAATATAGTCCCTACCGCCATTTTTCATAGGATAAAACACATAGCCAGGCAGAATAGAAATGCCTTTCTGGTAGGCTGCATCCACCAACTTCTTGCTATCGATCCCCTCCGGCAATTTACACCAGATATAGACGCCGCCTCGAGGTCTCTCATATTCCACACCCATGATTTTCATCTGATCCAATTTCCTACAGATCAATTCCTGTTTGAGGGCATAATTCTCTCGGAATTTTGTAAGCACCTGATAGTAGCTTCCATCTCCCAAATATCGGGCAATCAACTTTTGGGCCAGCCAATCGCTGGACACCAATCGAACAGATACCAAATAGCTGAGTCTTTCGATTAGGGTCTGATCTGCCACCACAAAAGCCAAGCTGAGTCCCGGCATAAAGGTTAGGGAAAATGAATATATGTAAATCACATTATTTAAAGTATCATAAGCCTTAATGGGCAAAAACTTTGCGCCGCTATATACCAATTCTGAAGCAGCATCCTCTTCAATGACCGCTAGACGATACCGATTGGATATCTCGATAATCCTTTTTCGCCTCTCCATAGAAAGAATGGCTCCTGTGGGATCATGAAAGCTGGAATTTACATAAAGAAACCTTGGATGATGGAGCTGAATCAATTCCTCCAATTTATGGCACTGCATCCCATCCCTATCCACTGGCACTGTGATAATCTTGCCACCGGCCAGTTCTACTGTCCTATAAACATCCGGAGAAACCGGCTCTTCCATCAATACCACCTCCCCCTGCTTGAGCAGAAGGGTCACGATAAAATCCAGAGCCTGATTGGTTTCGGTTAAAATCTGAATTTCACCTAGGGTAGCCTTCACGCCTTTGGTGCTTAAAAAGGAAATCAACTTCTGCCGCAAATTTTTATCTCCCTGATAGGGACTGTAAAAATACTGGTTTCGGCCTTCTGCTGTAAGCAATCCCGCCAAATCGGCGGCCACCTTCTCCTTGTCATAGATTTCTGTAGTGGCAATGCCACTGCCCAGGGAAATGATGTTTTCATTACTGAACCGCTGAAACAGATCGTCAAAGGTCATCTGCATATCCAAATACTTTTCTCTGATTTGACTTTCCCAATGAACTCGCTTTCCTCTGCCTCCGGTCTTTTCTATTGCAGGCAGCATAACTACATAACCCACTCCCTGTCTGGACTCAATGAGAGCCTCATCCTTTAACTCGCTATAGGCTCGTACCACTGTGTTTCTGTGAACTCCCAGCATTTGCGCCATGGCTCGCTCCGATGGCAGAGTACTGCCGCTTCCGATTTCTCCAGAAAAAATCTGATTTCGCATCTGCGTGGCAATCTGTCTGTAAATCGGTGTCTTAATAGTATGATTTACACGAATGTTCATTCTTATTCTCCCATTTGCCTGCTTTCTTCTCGTTCTTTCATTTTTTTCGGCGGCTTCTCTCCGTGAAACTGATAGTAGCAAACTTCCAGGCGTCCGTTAAACAGCTTTCTCCTTCTATCCGCCTGCCTGCCAAAGGCTTTTAACTCTGCCGTCTTGTCCGATGTAATCATAAACAAGGACCAGGTAGGATTGGTCTGAAAAAACTTTCGAAAGGCCTCATAAATGCGATCCATAGAACGCTGGTCGCCAATACGCTCTCCATAAGGCGGATTGGTCACTACCACGCCGCCCAAGGTTTTGCCAAAATCCGTTTCCGAAAGTTTCACCGCATTTCCCACCTGAAAATCGATACAATCGTCCACCCCAGCCTCTTCTGCATTGGCCCTGGCGTTTTCTATGGCATGACGATCCATGTCTCGTCCATAAATCATCAAATCGCTGTCATAGTCGATGGCTGCAAAGGCGGTCTTTCGTTCCTCCTTCCACAGACGGCTATCAATGGCTTCCCATTCCTCTGCGGTAAAATGACGGTTTAATCCCGGTGCAATATTTCTCCCAATGAGGGCTGCCTCTATGGCAATGGTTCCACTGCCGCAGCAAGGGTCTAAAAGCAGTCTGTCCCTTTTCCAAAAGCTGAGCTGAACCAGAGCCGCCGCCATAGTCTCTTTCATAGGCGCTTCCACTGTCTGTATCCGGTACCCTCGTTTATGTAGGCTGGGTCCAGTGGTGTCTAAGGTAACGGTTACCTGGTCTTTGAGCAAGCTAATTTTAATTTCATATAAGGCTCCCGACTTTTCAAAATGTGCCAGGCCATAGACGCTTTTTAGTCTCTCTACAACCGCCTTTTCTGCCACTGACTGACAAGCAGGCACGCTGGACAGCTTGGATTTTACCGAGGAACCGTTTACCACAAATTTTCCGTCCACTGGAATCCACTCTTCCCAAGGGACTCCCTTGACCTGCTGAAACAGCTCCTCAAACTCCAAGGCTTTGAATTCTCCCATTTTAATCTGGACCCGGTCGGCGCATCGCAGCCACAGGTTGGCCCTCACCACTGCCCGCTCATCGCCGAGAAAGGTAATCTTTCCATCCTCGGACTTTAAAATTTTGTATCCTAGATTTTCTATCTCTCGCTTCACAACCGCCTCAAGTCCAAAAGTAGATGTTGCAATCAGCTCCAATTTCATCTTCCATTCTCTCCTTCTCTCCAAAACAGAAGCGGCCCATAGCCGCCCATAACGGACAGCAATAAGGCCGCTTTTTCACTTTCCTATGTCTAAAGTTTAGAGATAGGACGCTTTTCTATTCAATGAATTTCCATCCAGCACATCCAGCTCATTGAGCGCTTTACCCGTACCGATGGCAACGCAGGATTTCGGATCCTCTGCGATAATCACCTTGATGCCCGTTCTATCCTCAATTCTCCGGTCGATACCATAGAGCAGCGCGCCGCCGCCGGTAATCACGATACCCGAATTGCTGATGTCGGCTGCCAGTTCAGGCGGCGTTCTCTCCAGCACATTGTGAACCGCTTCGGTAATGGTCAGCATGGCCTCTTCCAATGCATCCATCATCTCGTCTGAGGTCACGTCCACGCTCTTTGGAAGGCCTGTCACCAAGTCTCTTCCTCTACACTCCATGATAACCATTTCCTCCCGCGGGAAAGCGGTGCCGATGGTCATCTTCAGTTCTTCCGCCGTTCTCTCTCCGATATACAGCTTATGCTCTTTTCTCATATATTTAATGATGGCCTCATCGAATTTATCCCCTGCCATCTTTACAGAAGTGCTGGCTACGATGCCGCCCAGAGAAATCACTGCAATATCTGTGGTGCCGCCGCCGATGTCAATAACCATCACTCCATCCGGCTTGCTGATGTCAATACCAGCTCCAATGGCTGCGGCTACCGGTTCTTCCATCAGATATACGTCCTTGCCCCCTGCCTGCTGAGCCGCTTCACGGACCGCTCGTTTTTCCACATCGGTTACACCGCTGGGCACACAAATCATGATTCTCGGCTTAAAGAATCTGCCGGAACCACAGGTTTTCTTAATAAAATATTTGAGCATCCGTTCGGTAATATCATAGTCGGACACCACGCCGTCTCTCAAAGGCCGCACTGCAATAATGTTGGAAGGGGTTCTTCCCAGCATCTGCCGCGCATCCTCTCCTACCGCCAAAATCTCATCTGTATCCCGATTGATGGCCACCACCGATGGCTCGTTTAATACGATTCCTTTCCCCTTGATGTATACAAGCACATTGGCCGTACCAAGGTCAATGCCTACTTCTGTTGCAAATCCCATGACAAAATCTCCTTTTCTATTTTAAACGCTTCGCTTTATGTTATCATTTACATTTCTTCCAACATTATATATAAAATTTTTGTTTTTTTCAATTTATTTAACAGAATTCACTAAGTTTTTTTAGAAATAATCCATATTCATATGCGGCAAAATAAGATTGATGAATTTTTTGAAAGGAGATATCTTATGATGAATGGAAATTTAGACCCAAGCTATGCTGCTCTGTCACCTGCAGATATACGTATTATCTCTCAGGCAGAAGACGCCCTACGTCAAAGTACCGGCAGAGCCGTGGCTCTCATTGCCTATGATGCAGAAAAATAAAGAAAGTGTTACTAATAAAAAAGGAGCTGTCCCACAGTTGACTATTTGGTCAATCGGGTGACAGCTCCCTGTCTCCTTGCTTTTAACTTGAATCGACTATTTTAAAAAACGTTGGTTCCGGAAATATCCATCAAGATTATTTTATTTGACAGTCTTACCTATCTTATTGGACCACTGGGTATAGCAAACCTTGCCGTCGATGACCTTCACGCCACGCACTCTATAATAATAGGTCTTGTCGCCTTTCACGCTGGAATCCATATATTCCATTACAAGCCCAAAGTTGCTCCTATGGTAAGGTGTTTCACTAAAATCTGTATTCCGTTTCGTCACTCGATAAATCTCATAATAATCTGGCCGTACAGATTCTGACCCTGTCCACTGTAAACGAATTTTTCCATCTTCAATAGTTGCAGCCAGTTTCAATTCCGTTTCCTCTACTGCTGTCTGCTCTTGAACCCTTTTGTCTGCAGCCTCCTTAGATACATAAGAAACCACCTTAGCAACCCGGTTCTTTCCATCCTTACAAGGCTTATAGAGATTGATATAGTGCCATTTCCCTCTGGTTTTCTCGGTCACCACCTGATAGAACTTGTTTAATTCTTTGGAAACCACCACCGAAGGCGCTTTCCCTTCCTTCTCTATATGGAAAGCCTTCTGCATGCCGGACACTAAAATATTTTTTGAAAGCAAACTCACATCACCGCCTGCCCCATAGATACCATACGCTCCTGCCTCATTTACCACTTTGACCTCTGACGTTTCGTCAGCAGCAAAGGCGCCCTCCACAGTAATTACGCCCTGTTCCAAATTTTCCGTTTCGTTTTGGCTATGTAAAACACCCCTGTTGATAACAGCCATACTTCCATATACATAGATACATCCTACTTTATTATTTTCTAATTTACCCCCATTAATAATCAGATTTCCACCTACCTGTATCCGTCCCGTTACCTGGAGTTTTGCATTCTCATGAATCACCAAATTGGCGGATTGCTGATTAGAATAAGCCCAGCTTCCTGCGCCAGCTTCTCCTACCGGCTCTATGGAAACATGACAGCCAGAAATAATGGTATCCCCTTTGCTGTACAGCTTCATACATCCCTTCAATGATAAGGAACCAGTACCGTCTCCCGTAATGGTCAGTTTCCCCCGTGATTCCGTTTGTCCATCGGCAATAACCGCTGTATAGATTTCCCTTGCCTGCAAGGTGTTTTCCCCTTTTAAATAGATAACCACATCCCCTTCGTCAGGCAGCCAAATCAGCGGACTGTCCTCCTCCGCTATCAGATTAGCATGATCCAAAGTCAATGTTCTACTAGCAGCGTCCCAACTATACCCTTCTCCGCTAAAGTCCTTCTTACTGTTTAAATCGATAACCCCTGTCTTAATTGGTTCGGCTCCATAAACCATCTGTGGTATTATAGTAAAAAGCAGACACACACACAGCATGGCGGCCAGCAGTTTCGTTCGTTTTTCTCTCATGTTATCCTCCTTCTATTTATAACTCCAACTTGAAGGCAAAAAAGTTACATTTTCCGGAAAAATTCACAAAACTTTCGTTTTAAAAAAATCCCCCCTCCCTTGACACCTATGCCCCCTTATGCTACAATTTCCATGTAAAATAAATCTTTAAGTTCGATACAGAGAGATCGGCAAGATGGACATACTGAAAATGTTGGGCGATGTTTGCCCTGTCTTTCGATGTGCCTGCTCTTGCCTTATGGCAAGTTTTTTTTATGTAAAAGAAAAAACGATATGGAGGAAAACAATGGAACATTCTTTAAAAGCTATCCCTGATTACAACAGCAGAATTCATCCAAACTGCTTTCAGGATTTTCAATCCCGTTTTGCAAGTTCCCTTACTGTTTCTTCTGATTCCAACGTTATGATTATCCCTTCTTTCGTAGATGTACACGTTCATCTTCGGGAGCCGGGATTTTTTTATAAGGAAACCATCAAAACCGGCGCCCAGGCCGCAGCCAAATCAGGTTACAGCCATATCTTTTCCATGCCCAACCTAAAGCCGGTGCCAGATAGTTATGAGCATCTAAAGGAACAGCTTGACATTATCAAAAGAGACGCCAGAATCAATGTGCTTCCTTATGGTTCCATCACAGTGGGCGAAAAGGGACAGGTTTTATCCGACCTTGCCGCCATGGCTCCTTATGTGGTCGGTTTCAGCGACGACGGCATAGGCTTAAACGATGAAGATTTAATGCGAAAAGCCATGATTACCGCCAAATCTTTGGGCCTGCCTATCGTAGCACACTGTGAGGACATGTCTCTGCGAGCTGGCGGCTATATTCACGATGGAAGTTATGCCAAAGCCCATGGTCATAAGGGTATCTGCTCCGAAAGCGAATGGCAGCCCATTGCCAGAGATCTGAGGCTGGCTGCTGAAACAGGGTGTAGCTATCATGTCTGCCACATTTCTACCAAGGAAAGCGTAGACCTGATTCGAAAAGCCAAAGCCGCTGGTATGGATGTCACCTGTGAAACAGCGCCCCATTATCTGATTCTTACTGATGAGGATTTGCAGGAGGACGGCAGATTTAAGATGAATCCGCCGATCCGTTCTAGGGCTGACAGAGAGGCCCTGCTGGAAGGCCTATCGGATGGCGCTATTGATATGATTGCCACAGACCATGCCCCACATAGCGCTGAAGAAAAATCCAGAGGTTTAAAGGATAGCGCCATGGGCATTACCGGCCTGGAAACCGCCTTTCCTATGGTCTACACCAAGCTGGTAAGGACCGGCATCCTGACCATGGAACAGATAATCCGTCTCATGAGTGAAAACCCGAGAAAGCGCTTTCATCTTCCTCCGGCAGAGGAATCCATGGACTACGCGGTCTGGGAATTAAGCGCCTCATACACCATCAATCCTGATACCTTTGTCTCTCTGGGCAAGGCAACGCCTTTTGCCGGAGAACAGGTTTACGGCCGCTGTCTCTTAAACGTGGTATCGGGACAGCCGGTTTGGAAAGGAGAAGCAAAATGAAACAGGGAATCTATCAAATAGAAGAAAATATAGAGATTGCTAAAAACACATGGAAAATGCGGCTTTTAGGCGATACCAGCGCCTGCACTGCCCCAGGTCAGTTTGTCAATCTGAAACTTTCCGGCTTCTTTCTTCGCCGTCCCATTTCGGTCTGCGATTATGACCAGAACTCCATTACCATCATCTACAAGGTGGTGGGCGACGGCACCAAAGCCATGACAACTATGGCAGCAGGTACGGAAATCGATTTGCTCACTGGCCTTGGCAACGGATACGACATCAGGAAAGCCGGCTCTACACCGGTTCTCATCGGCGGCGGCGCAGGCGTTCCTCCCATGTACGGACTAGCAAAAGCGTTGCTGTCCAGTGACCCTCAGCGGAATGTCCATGTGATTCTGGGCTTTAACACCGCTGACGAAATATTTTACCAAGAGGAATTTAAAAAGCTGGGCGCAATGGTTCACGTGGCCACTGCAGATGGAAGCGCTGGGACGAAAGGATTCGTCACCAATGTGCTGAAAACCTTGGATTACAGCTATTTCTTTACCTGCGGCCCCGCGCCTATGTTTCAAGCTATCGAAAAAATCGCCAAGACCTCGGGTCAATACAGCTTTGAAGAGCGGATGGGCTGCGGATTCGGCGCCTGCATGGGCTGCTCCTGCAAGACCAAATACGGCAACAAACGAATCTGCAAAGACGGTCCGGTATTAGAAAGGGAGGAAATCATATGGTAAATACAAACGTAAATTTGTGCGGCATCACTCTGGACAACCCTGTGATTCCTGCCTCCGGTACCTTTGGCTTCGGCTATGAATTTGCAGAGCTTTACGATATTAACTGCCTGGGAACCTTTTCCTTTAAGGGTACCACCTTGGAGCCTCGCTTCGGTAATCCGACGCCCCGCATCGCTGAATGTCCCGACGGTATGATTAACGCGGTAGGTCTGCAAAATCCAGGAGTGGATAAGGTCATATCGGAAGAACTGCCCAAGCTGGCTCAAGTCTTTCACAAGCCGGTCATGGCCAATGTCAGCGGATTTTCCGTCAGCGACTATGTAACCACTGTGGAGAAGCTGGAAGGCCATGGAGACGCTTCCCAGCAAATCGGCTGGTTTGAAATCAACATCAGTTGTCCTAATGTTCACGGCGGCGGTATGGCTTTTGGCACCTGTCCCCAGTCGGCAGCAGAGATAACCCAAGCTGTCAGAAAGGTAACCCATAAACCCATACTCATCAAGCTGTCTCCCAACGTGACCGATATCGCTGAAATCGCTAAAGCCTGTGAAGCGGCAGGAGCCGACGGAATCAGTCTGATTAACACCTTGCTCGGGATGCGTATCGACCTAAAAAACCGCAAGCCAGTGATTGCCAACAAGATGGGAGGCTTTAGCGGTCACGCCATCCTGCCGGTGGCTCTTCGGATGGTCTATCAAGTCTATGAAGCAGTAAAGATTCCTATCGTGGGCATGGGAGGCGTGTCTAGCGCTGAAGAAGTCATGGAAATGATGCTGGCTGGCGCTACTGCTGTGGAAATCGGCGCAGCCAATCTGATCGACCCATACGCAAGCAAGAAAATCATTGAAGACCTACCGAAGGTCTGTGATAGATATAAAATAAAGGAATTGAAAGAACTGATAGGAGGTGCCCACTGATGGGAAAAGACGTTATTATCGCTTGTGACTTTGCAACAGCTGCCGACACCTATGGTTTTTTAGACCAATTTACGGAAGAAAAGCCATATGTAAAAATCGGCATGGAATTGTTTTATGCAGAAGGGCCTGATATTGTCCGCCAACTTAAAAAGCGCGGCCATAAGATATTTCTAGACCTAAAACTCCACGATATACCCAACACGGTAAAGAAGGCCATGACCAGCCTGTCCAAACTGGATGTGGATATGACCAACCTTCATGCAGCAGGCACCGTAGCCATGATGGAAGCCGCTGTCGAAGGACTGACAAGACCTGACGGCAGTCGTCCGCTACTGATTGCCGTAACTCAGCTGACTTCCACTGACCAGCAGCGTATGGAAGACGACCTGCTGATTCATGAGCCTTTGGAAAAGGTGGTCATGCACTACGCTGGGAACGCAAAAAAAGCTGGTTTGGATGGTGTGGTCTGCTCTCCCCTGGAAGCCGCCTCGGTTCATCAGACCTGCGGCGATGGCTTCCTGACAGTTACCCCAGGCGTTCGGTTTGCCGACAGTAAAGCTGACGACCAGGCCCGTGTCACCACTCCTGCCAAAGCTAAAGAAATCGGCTCCGACTATATCGTGGTGGGCCGGCCAATCACCCAGGCAGAAGACCCTGTGGCTGCCTACAGACGCTGCGTTGCTGAATTTGTGGACTAATATATTTTGTGAAGTAAACGGCAAGACGCCGTATGAGATAAAGGAGATTTGATATGGAACTAAAGAAAGAAATCGCAAAAGGTCTGCTGTCCATTGAGGCAGTGTTCCTGCGGCCTGAACAGCCCTTCACCTGGGCCAGCGGCATCAAAAGCCCTATCTACTGTGACAACCGTCTGACCTTAACTGCCCCAGACGTCCGTACCATGGTGGAAACCGGTCTCATGGAGACCATCAAAGAACATTACCCTGACTGCGAAGTTCTCATGGGTACTAGCACTGCTGGCATCGCTCACGCAGCTATCGTCGGTCATCTCATGGATCTACCTATGGGCTATGTGAGAAGTTCCGCCAAGGATCACGGCAGGACCAACCAGATTGAAGGAAAACTGCTGCCAGGACAAAAGGTGGTGGTTGTGGAGGATTTAATTTCCACCGCAGGTTCCGCCATCGATACCGTAAAAGTGCTGCGAGAAGCCGGCGCCAACGTTCTGGGTATTGTCAGCATTTTCACCTATGGCATGAAGAAAGGACTTGACCGCCTGGCAGAAAATCAGGTTAAGAATGTAAGCCTGTGCAATCTGGACGCTCTGGTTGAAGTAGCTGCTGAAACCGGCTATATCAAAGAATCCGACAAAGCACGTATTTTAAAATTTAGAGATAACCCTTCCGATGAAGGTTGGATGAGAGAGGAGTAACATCAATGAGTGAAATCAGAAACTTAATCAATATCACCGACTTAACTGTAGAGGAAATCGACCAGCTAATTTCAGTGGCCAACGACATTGTAGAAAATCACAGCGCTTACGAAAACATCTGCGCTCACAAGAAGCTGGCCACCCTGTTTTTCGAACCAAGCACCAGAACCAGACTCAGCTTCGAAGCCGCCATGCTGGAACTGGGCGGCAGCGTACTGGGATTTTCAGAAGCAACTTCCAGTTCTGCTGCTAAGGGCGAAAGCGTCAGCGACACCATTCGCACAGTAGGCTGTTATGCAGATATTATCGCCATGCGTCATCCAAAGGAAGGCGCTCCAGTTGTTGCAGCCCAGAGAACCACTGTGCCTATCATCAACGGCGGCGACGGCGGTCACTTCCATCCTACCCAGACTCTCACCGACCTGCTGACCATCAGTCGCAAAAAGGGCAGACTTTCCAATATGACCATCGGTCTTTGCGGGGACCTAAAATTTGGAAGAACCGTTCACTCCCTCATTGAAGCCATGCTCCGCTATGAAAACATCAGCTTTGTATTGATTTCCCCTCATGAGTTGCAGGTTCCTGACTATGTAAAGGAAAAGATGGATGCAGCAGGCGCTAAGTGGAAAGAGGTGGAAACCCTTGAGGAAGCCATGCCAGAACTGGATATCCTGTATATGACCCGTGTACAGAGAGAGCGTTTCTTCAATGAGGAAGACTATATCAGACTGAAAGACAGCTATATTCTGGACTTGGAAAAGCTAAGACCCGCTAAGGCTGACTTGACCATCATGCACCCACTGCCTCGTGTCAACGAAATTGCGGTGGAGGTAGACGACGACCCGAGAGCCTGCTATTTCTTCCAGGCCCTTTGCGGCAAGCATATCAGAATGGCCCTTATCTTATTCCTGCTGGGAATCAAGAAGGACGCTTAATCAAATATATCATCAGGAGGTACATAAATGAATATAGACGGCGTAAAAAACGGAATTGTGCTGGATCACATCAAGGCTGGCAAAAGTATGATGGTCTACGAACTCTTAGGACTGGATAAAATCGACAACTGTGTGGCAGTCATTCAGAACGCTACCAGTTCCAAATATGGCAAGAAGGACATCATCAAGATCGATGAAAACATCGATTTGGATTACGATGTGTTAGGTTATATCGACAGCAACATCACTGTCAATATCGTAAAGGAAGGTAAGCTGGAAAGAAAACTTCACCTGGAACTGCCTTCTCTCTTAAAAAATGTCATCAAATGCAAAAATCCTCGTTGCATCACCAGTGTAGAACAGGAAATCGTTCACACCTTTAAACTGGTTGATAAAGAAAAAAAGGTTTACCGCTGCGTCTACTGCGATGCAGAGCATAAGCTGAAATAAGTCATATTCCATATTTCATGTAGAAAGAGACCATGGATACATTCATTGTAGCCCTGATCTCTTTTTATTTTGATATTATAGTTTTCTGAAAATACCTGCTGGTAAATCTCGTAATTTATGGTATACTAAATATAATCCTATTGTGTGTTTTGGAAAGCAGAGGCACTCCTCTATGCTCATTTAAAAAGGAGAAATAAATATGAAATATGGATTTGTAAAGGTTGAGGCTATTAGCCCTGACCTACGTGTTGCAGACTGTACCTACAATACAGAAAAAATCATAGAGGCTATGGAGGCTGCTGACGAGCGTGGCAGCCAATTAGTTGTATTTCCTGAATTATGTATTACAGGATATACCTGCGGAGACTTGTTTTTACAACAAAGTTTGCTAGAAGCTGCCAAGTCTTCTATGTTTAAAATCACAGAAGCAAGCATGGGCCTAAATTTGGTGGTAATCGTCGGGGTTCCCTTGGAATGGGAGGGGAAACTTTACAACTGTGCCGCTGTCATCTGTGGCGGTGATATTCTCGGCATTATTCCAAAGACCTATCTGCCAAACTATTGCGAGTTATATGAACGCAGGTGGTTTTCTCCCGCACCAAAAGGCATTGGCCAATATCATACTTCCATCGGATTTTTTGAAGAAGCTCCTTTTGGTACGGATCTAGTCTTTCGTTGCAACCAGATGCCGGAATTTACCTTTGGTGTGGAAATCTGTGAGGATTTATGGGCGCCAGTACCGCCAAGTACCTTCAGAGCCTTGGGCGGCGCCAACATTATCGTAAATTTATCTGCCAGCAATGAGGTCATAGGCAAAAACCAATATCGAAGACAACTGGTAACCAACCAATCCGCCAGATTGCTGTGTGGATACGTTTATGCCTCTGCCGGTCATGGTGAATCAACCACAGATATGGTCTTTTCCGGCAGCAATATCATCGCCGAAAATGGTGTCATTCTTCATGAATCCGTTCCATTTGGCGAAGGACACAGTATGGCAGAAATTGATGTGGCCAGGTTGTGTACAGAACGAATGAGGAATACCTCCTTCCGAAGCAATTTCGCCCAGTTCCGATGTGAAGAATTCGATTTAGATATGGTGGAAAATACTCTAACTCGAACCATTTCCCCTACGCCGTTTATCCCATCTGACGAGAAGCAGCGTACAGAGCGGTGCGAATTGATTCTAAACATCCAGGCCGACGGCCTTTCCAAGCGTATAGAGCATACCCATAGCAAAAGGGTTATTATTGGCATTTCCGGCGGTTTAGACAGCTGCCTGGCCCTATTGGCGTCTGTCCGCGCCATGAAACAGCAGGGCCTTCCAACGAATCATATTCATGCTATCACCATGCCATGTTTTGGTACAAGTCATCGAACCCGTTCCAATGCAGAAATCTTGTGCAAAGAATTAGGCGTCACTTTTGAAGAAATCAATATTACGGATACCGTGTTACAGCATTTTAAGGATATCGGTCAAGACCCAAACAATACAAATACAACCTTTGAAAACAGTCAAGCCCGTATTCGTACTCTGGTTCTTATGGACAAGGCCAACCAACTGGGTGGTCTGGTGGTTGGTACGGGAGATTTGAGCGAACTGGCGCTGGGCTGGGCTACCTATAACGGCGATCATATGAGTATGTACGGTATCAATGCTGGAATTCCTAAAACTCTGGTGCGTCACATTGTTAACTATGAAGCTGACCTGGCTGCTGCCTCCGAGCGCCAAGTTCTGGCAGATTGCCTGAGGGATATTTTAGATACTCCAGTCAGTCCGGAACTTCTGCCCACCGCAGAAACCGGCGAAATCGCCCAGCAGACTGAATCCATCATCGGCCCATATGAACTTCACGATTTTTATCTGTACTATGTGCTCCGCTTTGGCTTCACACCGAAAAAAATCTTCTTTATTGCAAAATCGGCTTTTCTCGACAAATATGAAGATACTGTCCTGCTCTACTGGTTGAGAAACTTCTATCGCCGTTTCTTTGCACAGCAGTTCAAACGTAGCTGCCTGCCTGACGGTCCAAAGGTGGGAAGTATTACCTTATCCCCTCGAGGAGACTGGCGTATGCCAAGCGATGCAGTGAGCGCCATCTGGCTGGAAGAAATCGACGAGTTGGAATCCATGCTCAACTAAAAATCTAAATTTTTCGATTTTATGTATAACGGAATCTTAAAGTTTCAACCGAGATCAGAAAAATAGCCCAAAAATGTAGAACTTTTTTCCGTTTGCACGTGTAAAGCACCGAAAATCAGACCAATTTTCGGTGTTTTTTTGTAATTTTTGCATTTAAACAGCAAAAGTAGGACTGTATGGTATACATTTTTGGAAGAAAATTGATTTTCCGGATGACTTATTTTGAAGTCAATGAAGGAGCTCTACTCTTCACTGACATATTTCCCTCCCCCGACGCATAAATATTTTACCATGAAAACGAAAGTGCAAAAAACCATATTGTCCCTTTTGCTGTTCCTCTCTCTGCCTCTGGTCATGGGCCTTGTGTTTTACCTGACCTTTATCAGCATAGGACCTTTTTTCAGCAATATCTTGGCAACCGGTATTGACTGGTGGGTACATCGCCTGTCAATCTGTTTAGATATGCTTCATATCACAGGGCCTCTTCATGCCCTCATCATCGACGGAATCTGTACTGGGGTGGGCAGCGTCCTTTCCTTCCTTCCCACCATCGGTATTCTGTTTTTTTGTCTCTCCCTTCTGGAAACCAGCGGTTATCTCAACCTGATTGCAGTCATGATGGACAGACCCCTATCCTATTTCGGCCTGTCCGGCAGCTGTCTGATTCCCCTTTTGACAGGTTTCGGCTGTTCTGTTCCTGCCATCATGGCAGCCAGCAAACTTTCCGGAGATCAATCCAACATCAATCAACGGCTCCTTACCATTTTTATGATTCCCTTCCTGTCCTGCAGCGCTCGTCTTCCCATCTATGCTATGATAGCTACTGCCATCTTTCCACAATGCAGAGGAAAAATGATAATCAGCCTCTACCTTACAGGGATCCTGCTGGCCCTTTCCATGGCCTTATTCTACAAATACTTTCTCGCAAAAAATTCCCGCTCCCCTTTCATCTTTCATCCTCCGACTCCGGCCCTTTCCAGAAAATCCATACGCGCTCTCCATCGTCCCAGCCTTATCCAAGGTTTAGAGGCGCTATGGTACAATGTGCGAGATTTCTCGAAAAAGGCCTTTACCGTTATCTTTTTAGGCTCTATGGTTATCTGGGCTTTAGAAAACTTCGATACCTCTCTTTCCTTAACCTCTCATCCCAATGAAAGCCTGCTGGCCTTTATGGGCCGCGCTGCTGCGCCCCTTTTTGCACCTCTGGGATTTGGAGACTGGAGGGCAGTATCCGCCATCATCGCAGGCGTAACTGCAAAAGAAGCGGTGGTCAGCACCCTGGCCATTATGGCGGGAAATCCTGTGGGTAGCATAGAGATGACCCAAATGTTAACAGAAACCTTCACACCACTTTCCGCTTACTGTTTTATGACCTTTTGTCTTCTTTACATTCCTTGTATTGCTACTCTGGTCACAGTACGCAAAGAACTGGGCAGCTGGAAATATGTCTTACAGATGATATTGCTACAAATATCATCTGCTTGGATTTTCTCTTTTCTTTTCTATCAGTTTGGAGTATTATGGAATTAGAATTTGATAGAGTAGTCCTTTTTCGGACAGCATAAGATAAAAGAGGAGGTTCCCATGAAATTTTACATTGTAGATGCGTTTACGGAATGTGTCTTTGGCGGCAACCCTGCCGGTGTTGTCATCCTGCCCCAAGGTGCAGATTTTCCTTCCGATGAAACCATGGTAAAGACTGCCGCTGAACTGCGCTATTCAGAAACAGCTTTTATCAAAATACTAGGAGAAAATGAGTTTTGTATCCGCTATTTTACACCAGCTGCTGAAGTGGATTTATGCGGTCATGCCACCATCGGCTCTTTTAAAGCGCTGCTTTATGGCGGATATATAGAGGACAACTGCCAATGCATCAACCATACTCTGGCCGGCGACCTAAATATCGTCATCAAAGACGGCTTTGTTCTTATGGATATGGCTTCTCCTATCCTGCTAAAGGAAATCACCAGTGAAGCGGCTCTGACTGAGCTATATTCCATCATGGGTCTGGATTATATTGACCAAAAATCCAAAGGTCTCACTCTGCTTCCAGAACTGATCTCCACAGGACTGCCTGACATTATCATGCCAGTGGCAAGTAAGGAAGATTTAAACGCCATTTCTCCGGATTTTCCGGCCCTGACGGAGTTGTCCAGACGATACGAGGCAGTGGGCGTCCATGCCTTTACCTTAGCATCTGAAAAAGATGTAACCTGCCACGCCCGAAACTTCGCGCCGCTATACGATATTGACGAAGAAGCTGCCACAGGTACCTCCAGCGGCGCCTTGACCTACTATGGTCACCGAAACGGCTTCATCAAGGACGGCGACCAATCTGTATTCATTCAGGGGGAGGCCATGGATCGCCCATCTACGATTTTGACTACTTTGGCCTTAGATAATACCATGAAGGATGCCAATGCTACCCCTTATCATATTCAAGTCGGCGGCAGCGCAGCAGTGCTGGCTGAAGGTGAAATTCATATTTAAAAATTAAAAAGGTTTTATTCTGGGTGGGCTCCAGTCATGCTGTAGACCACCCATTTTGCTACGCCCGCTGCATGGTCTCCAATTCGCTCTAAATATTTGGCAATCATTAAAACATCCAAGAAAAATTGGCCGTCGGTTACTTCCATGCCACCTGAAATAGCCGTAATTAAGTTTGCCTTCACCTGTGTAAAACACCCGTCTACCTGGTCGTCATCTGCAATGGTCTTTTGTGCCAAATCTAAATCCTGATTCACAAAGGATCTGATTCCCCCTGATACCATGCCTACCGTAAAATCTGACAATTCCTTCAAATAAAAGGCCTCAGGAATGGATTGCTCTCCCAAATAGCTTACAATCTCCCCTATATCGTCTGCCTGATCGCCAATCCGCTGCATATGGGAAATCATTTTAAGGGCAGAGGAAATCATCCGAAAATCCCCTGCTACCGGCTGCTGCTTTAAGAGCAATTTCATGCAGATGGTCTCGATATCCCGCTCCTTTTGCTCGATCTGGGCTTTCAACTCTGTTATAGATTCTCTCAGTTCCGCCTCCCTACAAAACAGCATCCTTGTGGCAGCAATAATGGCCTCCTCGCATAGATTGCCCATGTCTACCAACTCTGTATTTAACCTGTCCAGTTCCTGCTGAAATCTGTCTCTCATGTTTATCCAAACCTCCCTGTAATGTAATCCTCTGTCCGCTTATCCCTGGGCATGGAAAACATTTTTTCTGTGTCCGTGTATTCAATCAGTTCTCCCAATAGAAAAAAGCCTGTTCTATCTGAAATTCTAGCCGCCTGCTGCATATTATGGGTCACCATGACGATGGTATATTTTCGTTTTAGTTCTGTGATAAGGTCTTCTATCTTAGAAGTAGATACCGGATCCAGCGCGGAGGTGGCTTCATCCATGAGAAGCACCTCCGGCCCTGCCGCCAGGGCCCTGGCGATGCAGAGCCGCTGCTGCTGTCCTCCGGACAGCCCCAGCGCGCTGGTTTTTAGCCGGTCTTTCACTTCGTCCCAAATGGCCGCGGCTTTCAATGAACCCTCTACGATTTCATCCAGTTGGGCTCGCCGTTTTATGCCATGGGTTCTAGGGCCATAGGCCACATTATCGTAAATACTCATGGGAAAGGGATTGGCCTTCTGAAACACCATTCCCACCCGTTTTCTCAGTATATTTACATCCATATCTCCATAGATATCCTCTCCATCCAATAAAAACTCTCCGGTCACCCTGCACCCTTCCACCAGATCGTTCATCCGATTGATGGATTTAAGCAATGTGGATTTTCCACAGCCAGAGGGCCCTATAAATGCCGTAACCTTATTCCCTGGAATATGAATGGAAATATCCTTTAATGCATGAAACTCCCCATAATACAGATTGGCATGTTCAATGACCAACTTTTCCATGCTTTCTCTCTTTTCTTTGCCTCTCATGTGAATCCTTCCCTTTCATTATTTCTTTCCCTATGGATTGGGCTGATTGGCTGCAAACCGCTTTGCTAACATGCTGGACAGGGCGTTAATAGCGATTACCATAATCATCAGCGCCACGGCTACAGCATAGGCTTCCTCCACATAAAGGCCTTCCGTTAACAAGGTATAAAGGTGTACCGACAAAGTGCTGGCAGATGCAAATAGGCTATCCGGCACCGATGGATTGGTGCCCGCAGTGAAAATCAAGGCTGCCGATTCGCCGATAATTCTGCCGATAGACAGGATGACGCCTGCTAAAATGCCAGGCATAGCCGACGGCAGTACCACGCGAAACACGGTTCGCAGCTTTCCCGCACCAAGACCGAAACTTCCCTCCCGATAGGAATCTGTCACCCCCATAAGCGCCTCTTCTGTGGTACGCATAATCAGTGGCAAAATCATAATTGCCAGGGTAATAGCGCCTGAAAGCAGGGTATATCCCCAATGGAGCTGGATGACAAATACGATATACCCAAACAGTCCATAGACGATAGACGGTATACCGGCCAGGGTTTCTGCCGTAATACGAATGACGCGAACCAGAGGGTTTCCTTTTTTTGCATATTCTACCAGATAAATGGCCGAAAACACGCCGATGGGTACAGCAATGGACAGAGATAGACCGATCAAAATCAGAGTGTTGACGATGGCTGGCATCATGGATTGATTTTGGCTGTTATATTCCCATGCGAACAACCCGGGCATGGCTAGATTGGGCAGTCCATGGTATAAAATATATGCCAATAAAAATACTGCGCCGCATATGGTGATACTGATTCCAAGGAGGATCAATGCCAGCAAAAATGCAGAGAAGGGATGTCGTCTGTAGATTTTAGCCACTTGCTTTAGGGCTACTCTTCTATCCTGATTCATTACGACTTCCTCTCTTTCAGCATGGATAGAGAGACATTGATGATCAAAATGAATACGAACAATACCACCGCTGTTGCAATCAGCGCCTGCCTGTGGAGTCCTTCTGCAGCATACCCCATCTCCAAAACAATATTGGCGGTCATGGTTCTCACCATAGAGGTAACGCCCTCTGGTATCACTGCCGAATTTCCTGCAACCATAACCACCGCCATGGTCTCTCCAATGGCCCTGCCGATTCCCAGTACCACGGCTGACAAGATACCGGATTTTGCCGCCGGCAAACAAACGAAAAACACACTATATTCCGGCGTAGCACCTAAGGCCAATGCGCCATCATAATAGGTTTCCGGCACCGCGCGAAGGGCCGATTCCGATACACTGATGATGGTGGGTAAAATCATAATTCCCAATACGATGGATGCAGTCAGTACGCCCTTTCCATTGGTCCCTGTAATCCCCTGCATTGCCGGCACAATGGCCATCAATCCGAAAAAACCATATACAATAGAAGGAACGGCGGCCAGCAGATTGATAGTGGGTTTCAAGAGGCGATACAGCCCTCTAGGACAATATTTTGCCATAAAGATGGCGCTGAGCAGCCCGATGGGCACTCCAATCAAAATAGCCCCTGCCGTCACATAGAGGCTCCCTACTATCATAGTAAAAATTCCAAAGTGATTTTCTAGGGGCTTCCATACTTTACCGCCAAGAAATTGCAGCAAGCCCACCTTCTCAAAAGCCGGACTGCCTTCTACAAATAAAAAATAGCAGATTGCAACTACCGCAATGATGGATATGGTTGCTGAAAGGAAAAAAACGCCCCTCATCAGCTTTTCTCCTATGTGGTTCACGATACATCACCTCCTGCTCCCGTCATCTGTATCTGCTCTTGTACCTCTTGCCATGTGGTAACCTCCCCACAAAAAATTCTCCGGATCATTTCCGAAGAGAGTGTTGACAAGGGATTCTCGTGATTTACAATGACTGCGATTCCATCCATAGCTAAAAGCATTTCCTTTAGACCATGGCTTTTCTCCTCTTCTGTCAGCCTTCTGGATGACATCCCTATATGACATGCGCCTTCTATGGCGCTGGTAATGCCTGCGCTGGACCCTGTCTGTTGAATCTCTATTTCCACCTTTTCGTACATCTCCTTATACCCATCTGCCAAAACCTGTATCACGGGGGCCACTGATGTAGAACCGGCTATGACAATCCGTCCTGATGGCTTAGATTTCATTTTGGATTTGTATCCATGTGCAGATTCGTCACCTTCTGCCGGAACATATCCCTCTTCCCTAACAAATTCCTGTCCCTGGCGACTCATAACAAAATCTATGAAATCCTGCTCCAGTTCTCCCATGGAGTCTTTGGTTGTGATTACAAAAGGTCTAGCTAGTGCATAGCTTTCATCCTTAATATTGTCAACCGTTATTTCTATGCCGTCAACTTTTATGGTCTTTACCGAATCATTCAGTGTTCCAAGGGATGTATATCCGATTGCATTTTTATCCCCAGCCACGCTCATCATAACTACTGATGTACTCTGTGTAATCTCTGCCTTTGGCGTGGTTTTATCTATACCATCTTCGGCAATTCCCGTAAGTTCTGTAAAGGCTCCTCTGGTTCCTGACCCATCTTCTCTGGAAATCACGGTTATCCGGTCGTTGATTCTATCCCCACATCCTGTTTCAAGTACCATGGCTATTATGAGAAAGATTGCCCCAATCCAGGCCGCTCTTTTTCGTCTCACCATATATCGCCTCCTGTACACATCTTCTTTATATACCCTTATACTTTCCAAAATCCGGCTTATCTATACCTTTTAAAATATATGCAGTCGGCGGCACGTCTCATACGCGCCCTGCCCTCTCAAAACAAAAAGCTCCGGCGAAAAGCCCAATACTTTTGAGCTTTCAGCCAGAGCCGCATACATATTCCTATCTCAATTTCTTCATTACTTCATTTTGTGAATGGTTACGTCACCGTCTACTGTATCGAAATCCAGCTTTCGTCCTCCATTGCCACAGCTATAAGTTTCATCGTCAACCTTGACGTCAAATTCACTGGTAAATTTGCCTCCTACAGAATCCATCTCCGCTATAAAATCTCCATTTCCCGGTAAATAAAGTTCTACATCGCCATCCACTGTATCCACATCCAGTCTTTCCAGAGATGTTCCGTCATCTATATGCAAATCTCCGTCCACAGAATCCAAATCAATCTCCTTTGCCACAACTTTTTGCAGGCTCAAGTTCCCATCTACCATCTCGCCCTTAATCTGCTTCACTGTTAAATCGCTGAGGGTCAAGTCAGAATCCACCCCATCAAAATCAATCAGTTTCAACTTATATGTCTCTGGCAACAGGACGGTCAATTTCTTTGATAACTTCAATTCCTTAAAGGTTCCTTCCCTCAAAAAATGAATCTGCAACACGCTGCCATCCACATAATATCGCAGCTGTAGGTCCTCTTTCTGCAATTCGTCGGCTGAAATCTCCTCGCCTTCTTTGGTAGCTGTTTCGGAAATAGAAACCTTGTCTCCATCGTAATATCTGATATCAACATCGCCATTGATCCATTCGATTAGAATCTCATCAATCTCGTCCCTAAGCCGCGCATCGCCTGCAGAGTATTTCTCTGAATCTGCATAATCCATCTTAATCGTTCCGAGTCCCATTTCAATTCCCATGTCTACAATTCTCTCACATCCGCTAAACAGGATGCTGATGCAAAGAATCAAAAGAATAGAAAGTATAGAACGGCCTGTCCGCTTCTGCTTAATTTTTTTCCCCATTATGATCTAACCTCCAAATATACCTTATGAATATCATACACTAAATTCTGGAAAATAGCAAGAAAGATTCTCCCTTAGATATGGATAGAGCCAGCAACAGCAATTTCCCCAGGGCGCTTTTCGGTTTTCTTCAAGAGGCGCCTCCCATTCTCCGTAGAATGTCCACGACTTTGCCCAACACATCATAGAGCGTTTGAATTTTAGAATTTGTCAAGCTGGCCTTCGCCGCCATACGGATCCGTAATGTGAGCGTCAAGTTTTGTCCTGCCCCGTTTGCATTTGATTTCCTCCATATCCATCGTTCCCTTCGTGAAAAACAAAAACGCAGATACATGGACCGCCAACAGTATTGAACTGCGGGCGGTCCATGTATCTGCAAGAAAAATATGTGCGGTATTCAGTTCATGTCTATAATAGACAAACAGATATTCCTGTCAAGAATTAAAGGAAAAGCTCATTGCACTTTCTTTCGCTACAAGCCTTCTTGATTGCTAGAGCCACAACGGAAACCATTGCGCCGTTTACTTCTCGGGCAGATTTCGGACATTTCACAACACAGCGCATACAGGAAATACACTTCTTTCTGTCTGCAGTTTTAAAGTTATTGGAGTCGATTGCTTGAGCGGGACAGGCTTTTGCACAAAGACCGCAACTTATACAATTTTTGTCAGCTTTAGGCACCAGCCCCGCCCCGCCGGCCTTTTTATAAGGGCGATTGCCTGGCGTTTGAAATGCGGAGGTCGGAAGCTCATTCGCCGTCAATTTCTCAAAAAGTGTTTTTGCAAATCCATGTAATTCGTCTATATCTTTCTCGTCAGGTCTGCCAGCGGCATATTGGTGCATAATAGAATGCTCCGCTACAGCAGAAACGGCGGCAACCGGCTGAAAACCGCAATTTTCTGCTACATCTTTTAACTCAATGAGAGTATCCTCATAAGCTCGGTTTCCATACACGCAGACAATGACACACTTTGCACCGTTTCCTTTGAGTTTTCCAAGCCGCTGGACAGCAAGGTCCGGGACCCGTCCGCCATATGACGGTACTGCAATCAGCGCAATATCCTCCTGCCCGATGGCAATGTCCGAAATAACTAAACTCCCATCGGATAAGTCAACGCGAGTTACCCCACCCGTCCATTTCTCTGTGAGAATGTCGGCGACCTTCTGGGTTCCTCCCGTGGGGCTGAAAACAATTTGTACCAGCTTCATAATGCACCTCCTGTAATTTTTAGTTTTACACCTCTATCATTATATCTGTTGAGAGGTGTCGTGTCAAGCTTTACACCATGCTTTTTTCATGATATAATAACCACACGGACAAAAGGAGGATCGTCGTCATGCATATCAGCACAAAATGTTCCATTGCGATCCATTGCCTCATCTATATCAGCGAATATGGAGAATCGCAGAAGGTTACCAGCAACCTGCTCTCGCTTTCTACTGGAAGCAATCCGGTTACTATTCGGAATATTATTAGCAGCCTAAAAAAGGAAGGCATACTCTCTGTCAAGTTTGGTACAGGCGGCACAATGCTCAGTTGTCCCCTGGAAAAAATCACGCTTTACCGTATTTGCAGTGCGTTAGAACCTGATTTTCTGAATAAACTAATCGGCATCCACGTTGCACCGTCTCCTCTCTGCCCAGTAGGGAAAAATATCCACAGCGTTTTGGATGCTTCTTATGCCAGAATACAAAACGATTTGCAAGTCAGTCTGCAAAGTGTCTCCATGAAAGAAATTATGGATAATTATCACAAGTTATATAAATAAAGTATCCATCCATAAATGTATTAGTCCATTCTCTTAAAGAGAACTTTTCGCTCTTTCATAGATATCTTCTCTACCTCATAACCATACTCCATAAGCTCTTTTTTGTATCTGAGAAAGGAATGATCTATGGGGATTCCCCCAATGTCCTGTATTTCATCAAAGGTCAACGAAATAGAAGCATCTCCATTTTCTCTAATGTACTCCCATAAAACATCATACTTACTCATTGTGCTTTCCTCCTTACACTGCTCGAAGTGTGAAAATATTTTCCCAACGTCATCTGACAGTCCTTTATCTATGAAAAAAGGACGACTCATAGAGTCGTCCTCTCTTCTCTTAAAACCGGCAACGTCCTACTTTCCCAGGCAGCTTCCC
>JAAWDM010000023.1 GCA_022793795.1 Bacillota bacterium | reverse complement strand
CCTGCCACCGGATGCTGGAATCTGGTAGGATTGGTGGAGTTTCCCGTAATAGAAACGTCTACCTTCTCTCCGTGCATGATGGCCACGCCTTCTCTTACATCATCAGCGCCATAGCAGCGAACCTCTGCCCGCTCTCCCTTAGAATACGGAATTTCCTTTACCACAGTCAGAGCGCCGCTATAATAGTCGAACTGGGTCTGGACATAGGTAAAGCCGTTGATTCTGGAAATAATCTGAGCAGCATCCTTTCCAAGACCGTTTAGGATAACCCGAAGAGGTTTCTTCCTCACCTTGTTGGCGGAACGAGCAATACCGATGGCCCCTTCTGCTGCTGCAAAGGATTCATGACCGGCCAAAAATGCAAAACACTCGGTCTCCTCGCTGAGAAGCATGGACGCCAGATTTCCGTGACCCAGACCTACCTTTCTGTCCTCTGCCACAGAACCTGCCAAACAGAAGGCCTGCAAGCCCTCACCGATAGCCTTGGCTGCATCGCTGGCCTTAGTGCATCCCTTTTTCAAAGCGATAGCCGCCCCTGCCACATAAGCCCAGCCGGCATCCTCAAAACAGATGGGCTGAATTTCCTTCGCAATCTCATAAGGGTTAAAGCCCTTTGCTTTGCAAAGTTCCATGGCCTCTTCCAAACTATTGATACCGTACTGCGTCAGTACGCCGTTAATCTTGTCTATCTTTCTATCGTAATTCTCAAACAATGCCATAGCCATATCCCCCTATTCTTCCCGCGGATCAATCGTCTTGACAGCTTCGTCGAATCTGCCGTACTTGCCGCTTGCTTTTTCGATAGCTTCCATAGGGTCTGTACCCGCCTTGATAGCATCCATCATTTTACCCATATTTACATATTTATATCCAATGATATTGTTTTCTTCATCCAGGCCCACTTCCGTGATATATCCTTCAGCCAGTTCCAGATAGCGAGGACCCTTGGCCTTAGTGGAATAGATGGTTCCCACCTGGCTTCTGGTTCCCTTCCCCAGATCCTCAAGACCTGCGCCGATGGCCAGACCGCCCTCCGAGAAAGCCGACTGGCTTCTGCCATACACGATTTGCAGGAACAGTTCTCTCATAGCCGTATTGATGGCGTCGCAAACCAAATCGGTATTCAAAGCCTCGAGCAAAGTCTTTCCGATTAAAATTTCTCCTGCCATAGCCGCGGAATGAGTCATACCGGAACAGCCGAGGGTCTCTACCAACGCTTCTTCTATAATGCCGTTCTTAATATTCAAAGTCAGCTTGCAAGCGCCTTGCTGGGGCGCGCACCATCCGATACCATGGGTCAGACCGGAAATATCGGAAACCTCTTTTACCTGCACCCATTTTCCTTCCTGTGGAATCGGTGCCGGACCGTGATATGCGCCTTTATTGACCGGACACATATTCTCCACTTCTCTCGTGTATATCATATTCTCCTCCTGTATTTGCCTTACCTGCAAGGCCATCTGTCAGCGAATTTTTGCTTCTATTTTTTCGCCGTTCTCATTTACTATATCACTAAACTTAACAAATAGCAAGAATCCAAATCTTTTACGAAAATCCATTTTTATGACCGCCTCATATGGTTCAGTACCTGGCGCAAAGCCTGTTCTTTTTCCACGCCGGAAAGCCTTAACTTGTGGGCATACGCCAATGCTTTGGTAAATTCAGGGCCTGGACTCATGCCGGCCTGCACCAAATCCGCTCCTTTTATATAAGGCTTTTTCATCATTTCGTAAAACGTGTCTAGCCGCTGTGTCAAAAATCTTTCGTTTTCCTGCAAAATCTCTGTCCCCGGTCTGCCCAAATGGTCGGCTCTGGCCAGCAGCAAAAGCCCTTCTGGGTCAAGGGACTGGTCGAACATTCTGTTGGTGGTCTTTACTTTTACTTTGTCCTTTGCCAACACATTGGGCTTCATATGAAGAGCTATCATATTGAAAACATAACGGGTCAGCTTCTTATCTCTGGTCATTCTCTCCAAAAAAACTTTTGCCAGGGGCAGTCCCTCCCTTTCGTGACCTAATGCGCGGATTCTTCCGTCAGCTGCAGTGGTCGTAACCGCTTTACCCAGGTCATGGCACAGGGCCGATAGCATAAATCCAAGAGGTTCTCTGGGGCTCAAATCTTCTGTCCCTTCCCGAATCTTCGCCGCCTCATCCACCACCAACATGGTATGATTCCATACGTCTCCTTCAGGATGGTGAATCGGACTCTGGTCTATGCCAATCAAATCTCTAATCTCCGGAAACCAGACGTCTAAGAGGTTCATTCTCCGAAGCTCTGTGAAAAAAACAGACGGCCCCTTTGCCTTTAGCAATGCCTTCTTTAACTCTTCCAAAACCCGCTCCCCTGCCAAAGCCTTTACATCCATGGTCGAAGCCAAAGCGGCAGTTTTTTCATCTATTTGAAACTGAAACCTAGCTGCAAATTGAGCCCCACGAAAAGCCCGCAGCGGATCCTCTCCAAAGGTTTCATCATCCACATGGCGAATCACTCCTTTTTCCAGATCGTCCATGCCGCCAAAATAGTCCAGCACCTCTCCTGTCAAAACATCCTCCATCATGGCATTGATGGTAAAATCCCGACGTCTCGCCGCTTTATCCATCCCCAGAAAGGGGTCTACATACACCTGAAAATCCCTGTGACCCCGTCCCGTGGTCGTCTCCTCTCTAGGCATGGCTATGTCAAGCCCCGTCCCTGCAAGGCCATACACACCAAAGCTGACTCCCTTTTCCGTCTTGCCGCCCAAGTCCTCTAAAATATCCTCTAATGCTTTGGGTGTGAGGCCGTGAACCTCCAAGTCGATGTCCTTGTTTTCTCTTTTTAATAGTTTGTCACGCACATAGCCGCCTACAAAAAAAGCCCGACCGCCTGCCGCCGCCGTTTTTTCGGCCACAGCCCGCGCCATTATCAAATCCCTATTTTCCATCTGGTTGTGTCTCTATCTTTCCTTTTCTCTATCATTCAGTATACCACCACAGGCCGAGGAAAGTCATCCAAAAAATTGGGGAAATATTGTCACCACTCCCTTTGTTTTATAATCTTAGTCAGCAGTTTTGGGTGATTTTGTTGACTCAGCAGGGGCAAATCGGAACATGTGACAAAAAAGGCGCTGTTCCCAGATAGTGTCAAGCTCCGTGTACGCCTTTCACTAGATAATCTGAAACTGGATGACGATATGCTCAACATCCCTCTGTTCATGGCTGAGCAGACCGACCGACTGATTGGGCTGGCGTTAGAACAGATCCAGAAATAACAAAACCTCCGTTGGTATTTCATCACTTACCAACGGAGGCTTTTCACTTATTTAAGTTTTTAATGGCACACATGCCGTCTCATCTTATTTGCCTATCGGGCGATTCTCCACGCCTTGTTAGACCACTGGGTGTAATACTTTTTACCATTGATGACACGAACGCCGCGCACCTTATAGTAATAGCGGGTACCTTTCTTTAAGGACTTGGTGTTGATATACCAGCATTTAGAAGATGCTTTACCCAAATCCTTGGTGGTAAAGAACGGTTTCTTGCCATACCCTTCATACCGCTTCACGGAACGGTACACTTCATAGTAATCCACCTTATATCCTTTGCTCTTGATCCAGTTCAACTGAATCTTTCCGGCCTTGGAGAACTTGGAACGTAAAGTAATCTTTGTGCCTTCCACCCCTTTTATCAAGGCTTTTATTGCCTCGTCGCCAGGTTCCTCCGGCTGATCCAGCGGCACGTCAGGTTCTGGTATATCTGTGATAATACCGCCGGCTGAAGGGTCGTTCACATAATCGGCTGTATAGTACCAGAGGATATGGTCGCCGCCTTGAATCTGATAACTGGTCAGACCCACTTCCGGCAGATTATCGTTGACTTTGTACAGCCAGCCGGAGTTTGGCCCTGCGCCCAGTTCGGCCAGAGTCACGCCGCCTCTTGTCATAGACTTGACATAACCCTTTTCTGCACCGGTCTGGGTAATGCCGCTGCCCTCCAAGGCTTTCACAAAGGCATGGTATACGGTACTGCCCTCTTTCACCTCAACCGTTTTTCTATCCATCCATATACCGCTTGGCGCCTCAATGCTTACGGTCACTTTAATGGTATCCTTATCATCCCCCGGTGCAGGCGGCACGTCCACAGCGCCCTGACCAGTGGCGTGACCTGGAACCACAACTGTCTGGCTGAAATCGTAGATGTTATACGCCGTCTGTCCATCATATTTTGCTAAGGCCACCAATGCTCTGAAAGCCTGTTCTGTAGCCAAAGCATTATCGCTTCCTCCAAAGGTAAACTGCTGGGTCTTTGGATTCACATAGGAAAGCAGTCCGTCTACCACAGAAACCCCAGAGGATGCCTGCCAAGTAAAAGGATTTTCTCCCTTGGCTAAAAGGCCAATGATGACCATGGCGTCGCTGTTGGCGCTGCCAAAGGAGCCCTTCTCATCCTGACTGCCTCTAAGTCCTTTTACAATCAAATCAACTAATGTCTTTGCGTCGTCATTGGCATCATAGTAAGGCGCAAGGGCTGCCAGGGTTACAGCCGCCGTATCCACATCAGTGTAGGTTACGCCGCCCCATTCATAGCCAAAGAGGCCGTCGCCTGCATTTTCCTTTAATACGCCAATCAAGGAATCTCTCTGGATATCCGTCAGCTTCACGTTTCCTTCCAGTTCACTTAACAAAATCCAAGGGGCGCTGTAGTACCCGCCGCTGAGCAAATCCATGGAAGTCAGGTTCTTGCTGTTGTCTATGGCCTTTAAGCTGTTGGCCTCATATAGCTTGGCGCTGTCAATGCCCATAGCCCGCAGCACGATTTCCAGGCGGGCCCTGTCGGAAGCGGTAGACTTGCTGTCTGCCGCCTCCCCAATCATCAGATTCAGAGCGTTTTGCAGAGTCTTTTCGTCGGTCTTTATGGTCTTTCCCGCCAGACTTTGGTAGACCACCATATCCATCACCGTCCAGCTGTCGCTGACCTTTTCATAGGTTGCCGCGATGGCGTCCAGCAAGTCTTCCCTTTGTTTATCTCCTACACATAGGGCTACAGATAACTCCTTCGTATAAGAAACACCGTCGGCATCGGTCAGTTTCACCCTTACCGGAACATAGATGGTAGCAGCCGTATCGTTGGCCTTCTTCAAAATTAAGTGGCTGCCGCCTTCCATATAAGCAGCAAAGTCATTATCCACCGTATAAGTCACCTGAATATCTGCAGCTTCTGTCTCACCTTCTTTCATAAGAGAGAGTTTCCGTCCTGCTTCCACATCGCTACCTATTGCAATGCTTTCATACTTGACAGCCTCCTGCTCTAAGTCTGGAGTCGGCAACTGAATACCGAACATTTCGTATAACTGATCCGCCACTTCTTTTCTGGTGGAAAGGGTCATCTCCGCCAGTTTTTCCTTAACCGTATCAGCAGTAAACTTGCTGCTGTTGCCAACCACGTTGAGAATTCCCTCTTCACCTACGCAGTTTCCATATACATTCTTAATGGTAATCTGATTTTCCACACCAGTCAGAGCGCCGCCCAACTCGCCGGCAAATCCAGCGTTATACCCCTGGGTCGGCTGGCCGATGACTACGACCTTACCTGCACTGATGACGAAATCCCCTTTGCTAATTCCGCCTGCAAAGCCGCCGGTATAATCCACACCGGATACATTACCTAAACTGTAACAGTTTTTCACAGTTCCATCGCTGTAACCGACAAACCCACCTGTATGGTTTCCTCCGATTACATGGCCTGTTCCATAACAGTCATAAATATCGCCGGTGTTGTCCCCAACGAATCCACCGGTAATGGCGCCTCCTTCTGAAGTAACCGTTCCGGTAGCCCCGCTCTGGGTAATGGCGCCGCCATTTTCTCCTACCAGGCCGCCTGCCTTATAACGTCCTGTTACCGTCACATCGGCCTTACACTTATCAATGGCGCTGGCAATGGTAAACAAGGTGTCCTTGTCATAATCCTTACAGTTCTGACCTACCAAACCGCCTACACAGCCTGGTTCATGGCCAGTGGCCGTTACCGTACCGGTCACTGTACAGTTTCCAATCAGATTGGCTTCATTTTTAGCCATATCCTCCTGGTCCAGCTGGGCCTTTGCCATACCTACCAGGCCACCAACCTGATTTTCTCCAGTAATATTTACATCTGTCAGGTGAAGATTCTTCACCACTGCTCCCTGTATTGCGTTGAAAAATCCCGTTCCACTTCCGTTGCCTGTCATGGTCACATAGGAAACTGTATGACCCTGTCCGTCGAACATTCCAGTAAACGGCATACTCACAGAGCCAATGCCCGGGAATTCTACACCGCTCATATCTAAATCGCAGGTCAGACGATAATTCTTTGCAAGGGTCTCTTTATCCCTGGAATCTGCCAGGGCTTTCAGTTGAGATAGGTTTTCAATATCAACCCACTGGATGGTCTCTCCCTCAGTAATGCTCCCCCAGGTCGGGCCTTTGAATAGGTTCTCCGTAGCGCCCTCATACCAAAGAATCCTGTCGCCGTCTTTTACTACGGCAAGGGATGCGCTGACGTTGGAAAGCTGGTCGTTTACAGTAAACATCCATCCATCCGGCGGCTCTACCGCATATCCGTTTATCATATGAATATACCGGCCAAAGGCGCTGGTAGTCTGATAGGAATAGGTCAACTTATCCTGGGCCATCGCTGCATCTAATACATCCACGATTCTGGTGTTTCCATCGCTTTCCAGGGTCACGGAAATCACGTCTCCCAACTGTGAAAATCCATAAGCCTCCTTATCATAAGTGGCCAGAGCGATTTCCACCGTTATCTCCTTGGTCTCCGTCTTTTGCGGCGCTTTCACCGCTGCCAGGTATGGCATACCGTCGTTTTTCTCACTGTCCTGCACCCATACGCCTCTATTGTTATCCAATAGACGCAGGAAGCCGGATTCCTTCATCTCTGCCTGGCTCTTTGCTGCGGCATAATCGTCATCAAGAGAGGCCGCGTTATAGTAACAGTTCTTGACCTCTTTGGTGATGTCAGTCTGGAAGGCAGAATCCGGTTTTCTCGGGCTGATAAAGCCGTGACCCTCCAATCCGCTGCTGACCGTCACCTTGCCTGCTGCATAGCAGTTTTCATATACGTTCCCGTCAAATACGGAGCTTCCCACAAATCCACCGGAATAACTTCTAGCGGAAACGTCGCCCAGGGCAAAACAGTCTTTAATGGTTCCACCGTATCCAAGACCCAGGAAACCGCCTGCATACTCGCTGCCCGTATTCACATCCATGGAAGTCCAGCATCTCTCGATGAAGGCTCCCTCTTCATTGGCCCCTACGAAACCGGCGTGACCAGTGGCTGAAAGGGCGTTGGAGGTCAAGCTTCCGCCTTCCACATAGGAATCCCTGATTTTGCCATAGTTTCTGCTGACCATGCCGCCCAGCACTGCGCCGGTGTCTGCCGTAATATTGCAGTTGATGACACCACACTCTGCAATGGTTCCGAAATTATTGAGGGCCATTACCGCCGCATTATCGGAAAACAGCACGTTGGCGTTTTCCACCGTAATATCATAGACCAGCCCTGTGGCGCCAATATATGCAAACAGTCCTGCATCGTTGTTGCTTAAGGTCAGACCTTTGATCCTATGACCGTTTCCATCCATGACACCCATAAAACGATTGGTCACATTGCCGATGGATTTGGTCTTTGTCTGGTCAGCTGCCGACAGGTTGGAAAAGTCAATGTCCGCCGTCAAATAATATTTCTTGCCCCATGCGATGGTTTGCTGGCTGGTCTTATCCTCCTGGCTGACGGAAATATCCTCCACGTTGGCCAGGTCAATCCACTCCTTAGCTGATGAAATGGCAATCCAATCCGACCGGTCGGTGTCCTCCCCTGGAATCTGTGGATTTCCCACCACAAATTCGCTGCTGTAAACAGAACGAGGGCTCATACTATAACCTGCAATCATGCCGGCTTCGCCTGCCTCTGCCCTTACAGCAAAGGCATATCTCTTATCCGCTGTAAAATATCTGCCAAAGTCAGCCCCAGTGGCGCCCGCCTGAAGCAGTTCGTGCGTCACTACAGTATAAACCGGCGCTTCTTTGCTGCCTGTCACTTCATAAAGGGTGATGGAGCAAAAATCAGCTTCCTTACTGTCGCAGGCCCACTTTGCCACCGTTCCATCCCACCGCAGGTTATACGGCTGTCTCAAATGGTTGTAGCATGCATCCTGATTGGCTGCATCCAAATCTGCCGCACTGTCATGATCCAAAACCAATGGCTCTGGCGTCAGATAGTCGCTGTCCTCCTTAGCCACAGGCGTTACGGTTACATAGTAGCGACCTTCACCCTGTTCATTGATGTCTGCTCCAAAATCCCAGCTATTTTCTGTGATTCCCGTTACGTCTTTCACCTTGCCCACTGTTGGCACATGGTAACCTAGTCGTACCTGATGGTTGCCGTCAGTTGCAATCCCAATCAAATATTCTGCTCTGGCGTTTTCCGTTGCTTCTGAATCGCCGTCTTTCTGTACCGCTTCCAACACCGCTTCATATAGGTTTTCATATACTGCCAGTTCTGCTTCCGTCATGGCTGCCACAATCTCATTCTCATCGATGAGCATCAGTTTCTGGCGGGCGTTTAACCTATTTCCATAAAAGGCTGCTGATTCCTCCTCAGTCAATTCATTCCATGTAAAGCCTTGTTTCCAAAGGGTTGCCGTATAGGTTTCGGCGTGGGCCACTTTATCCCATCTGACCACTGGCCGATGGATCATTACGTCATACTGTTGGTTTTCTTCTGGGTCGATATAGGTCTCCACATAGGATTCCCAGTTGATATCTTGAACAGCTTCCAAATAAACCGGTTCTTCTGACGCGGATACCTTCTGCCATGCCAAAATCGGATAGCCCTGATTCATAGACGCCGCCGATTTCCACACAGGAGTCTCCCTACCATCATTTAAGGTATCTGTTAAATTCTTTAAGTCTGCTTCTGCAAGAACTGTAGCTTTTTCGTCAGCTGGCAGGGTATTTAAACAGTAAATACCCGTTATGGTATACCCAGATGAAAAGGTTCCAAAGGCGCCTTTTCCGCCAGTCACCTGCCCTGCGGCATAACCCTTTTCCACATTGGCATAAGCCTTGCCTATGAGTCCGCCTACATTGACACTACCACTAATTTCACCTACATTGTAAATATCGGAAGCCTTAGACTTATAACCGGTCAAAAATCCGATGACGCCCCCTATGTCTGAAGCTCCTGATACCAGTCCTCCATTATAACATCCGGTCAGATTTCCATCGTTATAGCCAATGATACCGCCTACATAGGTTCCCTTAGCCCCGCCAACCTGACCGTGATTAGAGCAGTTCTCCACGGCGCCGTTTTCAATCTGTCCGATGATACCGCCTATATATCGGCCTGTTGTGGTTTCTTCCAGAACAACAGCAGCCAGACTGTGGCAGTTTAACACATCCACATAACTTCCGCGGCCAACAATGCCGCCCAAATATCCATAGGTATTGGTTACGGTTCCTTCTACTGTAAGATTGGCAATTTTTGCATGGGAAGCGCTGCTGCCTTCCACATAGCCAAAGAGCCCTCCGTAACCGTTTCCACATTCCACTTTTAATCCAGAAATCTGATGCTCTCCACCGTCGAAGCTGCCAGCATACCGATAGCTATATGACCTTCCAATAGGCGTCCACAGATGGCCGCCCAAATTCACATCATCGGTCAAAACAGCATCGTAATTTTTCCCTGGGCCTTCATTTACCTGCTGGGCAAACCAGGCCAGTTCCTCACCTGATGCAATCTGATAAACGTCGTCTACCAGGTTTGGCTCCTCTATGGTTTCTCCGTCCCATCCCTGCGTTTCTGTCAGAGCCACAGGGAGGGTGAGTCCTTCATCTGTCACCGTAAAACCGCCGGTTTCTTTGCCATATCCCTTGGCCTTCACCGTATAGGTATATTCCCCTGCTGGAAGCTGCCAGGTTCCAGGAGTTTCCGTGCCCAAAATCTTGCCCTGATACATGAGAGTAATGACAGGATTTGCTTCTGCAGGTGTAATCATGAAGCTGACCGAATAGTTTGCAGCGTCCTCAAGAATGATGGTCTCATGAATTCCCTCTACGCCAGTCTCCGGTGTCACATGCATAACGCCCTTCTTTGTTTCCTTGCCAAAGCTGCTAACCGTGTAGGTATAGTCTCCTGCAACCAGCGACCAAATATAATTTCCATTCTCCTGACTTGAAGCTGCCACTGGTGTTCCTGTCTCATCCTTTAAGACCACCTGTGCATCAGCTGGTTCTACCGCAAGGGTTACCATATACCTTGGGTTGGTATCCTGCCAACTCAGGATTGGATATCCATCGTTAATCGGCAATTTCATGTCGGAGATAAATGGTTCGCCAAGCAAAGCCACAAATTCAGCGGACTTCAGTTCTTCTTCTGTCTTGGCTGTACTGTTAGGGTCGTTGCCGTTAGTGTCCAAATTATACAGATTTGTCACCGCGCCAGAGGACTTCTGACCGATGGCAGGGGCTGTATTTTGGCCACCTGTAACAGTTCCCACTGTATAGCAATTTTGGACAACGGCCTTACTGTCGTTCATCCATCCTGTGATACCGCCTACATATCGTGTACCTGCGATTTGACCGCTGTTATAGGAATTGGATACAGTACCTGCATAATACATATATCCAACCAGGCCGCCCACCTGATTGGTTCCGCTGACCGCTCCATAATTGGCGCAACCGTCTATCTGCTTTGGCGATGAGGTGTTGATATTTCCCACAATACCGCCGACCCGATTGTTACCGGATACTTCCACATAGGAAGCGCAGTTTTGAATCACATCCGAACCGTTTATACAGCCTGCGATACCGCCCACATAGTCGGCAGACACCTGAATACTTCCCTTTACGGTAAGATTTTTTACCGCGCCGCCATTGATATAGCCAAAGAGGCCTTTTCCGCTTCCGCTTCCCGATGCAAGGGAAATCGAAAGACCTGTGATAGTATGACCCTTTCCATCCAGGGTTCCTTTAAATCCATGGTTGGTGGACGTTCCAATAGGTGTCCACTCTTCGTCACCCAAATCAATATCTCTGGTTAAAACAGCCTTTACCTCTAGGTTAGAACTGCTGTTGACCTTCTGGGCCAGCCATGCCAGCTGGGCGCCGGTTCCAATCTCATAAACACCGTCCTCATTGAGGGCTGGTTCCATCACATCGTCGCTGCCGCCCCATGCCGTTTTTACAGTCAATGGAATCACAATGGTTTGGCTGCCATCTGTATCTGCTTCTGACAGCCCTATTTCACCGTTTACCTTGGCATAATTAGCGCTCTTAAAGCTGTATGTATAGTCATAGCCAACAGGCAGTCGATAGGTAAGACCGTCTGTCTCCGGCTGTATCTGCCGCTCTCCTGTGGTGACAGTCAGGCTGCCGTTTTCAATGTCCTGGTTGTCAATTAACTGGCCATATCGGAAGGTAACCATGTGAGCAGGGGTCTGCTTTAATGCTACCGCTTCCTCTACTGCATCTCTGTCTACCGCCACTGTTCCCTCTTTGCCCTCATAGCCAAAGCCAGAAGCAAAATAGGTATAGGAACCGTTTACGACCTGATAAACCACTTTCCCACCATCCATGTTTTGCGGGGTCAAAACATGGCCGTCCTCATCCTTGACCACAAGTTCCACGCCCTGCTGTGTCATAGTAAAGGTCATGTCGTACCGGTTCTCTTCAAGTTCTATGGTTTGCGCTACATCCTTTTTCCCAATGATAATGGTTCCACTCTTCGGTGCAAAATCGGTAGTCTCATCCCTTTGGCTTGCCGTATAGGTGTGTTCGCTTCCTGATTCCAGTCCAGGGAAGGTATAGATTCCCTCCTCATTGGCCGGCTGCACTGTACCGTCAAAGATCAAAACACCATCTGCCGGTATCACTGTCAAAGTGATGCCATAGGTGGCGTTTGGGTCTTCCCACTTTAAAATAGGATAACCTTCGGTTCCTGTCTGGAAACTGGCGCCCAGCTCTGGAGCCAAAGATGCCATCTCTCCATCGGTCTTACCCATGATAACATCAGCCGAATTATGATTAGTAGAAGGTTTCCCATTTCTATCCCTGTCATAATAGCAGTTGGTAAAAATCACATTGGACGAATAGGAAGAATTACAGTATCCAAACCCATAATGATAGTCCTCCTTTTCCCCTTCTATGGTAGTGACTGCATAACAATTTTTAAATTCCTGGGTCTTTCCGCTTCCATAGATGCCGCCTACTAGCCCACCGGCACAACTATATCTGGCGTTAATAGCCCCTATGACATAGCAATCGGAAATGACAGCTTGATAGTCGTTGATTCTGCCAATCAGTCCCCCTGTATAGTTGTTTCTATTGCTATAATAGTTTCCTCCAGTCAGGCTGACCTTTGCAAAACATCCCTGCACTGTGCAAGTATAGTCGATGAGCCCTATCAGGCCTCCCACATTTGTGTAATTGGTAGCCGAACTACTGATCTGAGAGTTGCCGCCCACACCGCAATCGGAAATGGTCGCATCCATGTTAACCTTTCCCACCAGAGCGCCCACACCGTTACTGCCGCCGCCGGAAGTGTTGATAATCGTACAGTCCTCCAAAATAATGGACTGCAAATTAGCCCCGCTTCCCAACTGTGCAAACAATCCTGTATTATTGGAAGCGGATATGGTCAGATTACTGATAACAAATCCACCGCCATCAAACAGACCATTGCTGAAATTGCTGATAGGCCGCATCTCAATCCCGCTCATATCCATATCTGCGGTAATTCGATAGTATCCCGACAGAGATTGACCTCCCAGAGATTCTAGCTGTATCCCGTTTTCAATCAGATAGGGATCCTCTGCTGTACCAGAGCCCTGTATCTGATTGTCATTTTCCTGGACTGTCTGCATATTTGTGGGAGCTGCGATTTCTTCCAAAGCTCCTTCATCTGCAAACACGTTCATTGGCATCATCGTAATGACCATGGTCACCATCAATATAACTGCCAAAAAACGATTTTCTTTCCATTTTTTCATCCTCTTTCCTCCTATGAAATAATCTTGTGTCTTTTCTGGAATATAAAAAGCTGTAAGAAGATACTTTCCTCTTACAGCCCGTTTTTCTGTAAATAAAACAGTTCCCAGCGTTCTTCCGACACCGCGAATCCAGAGCTTCCATGCATGTCTCCTGGCTTGACGCTAAACCGCTCTATCCGCCTTCCCATGAAATCATATCACAGTGGCATTTGGGACAGAACTCACGCCTCACAGTGGCGGGACCGCGCAGGACTTACACCTGCTTCCATCTTAGCTCTGATCTCCCTAAAGTTGGTAATCAGAGAACACGAAACCATTATAAATATTTCACTGAATCGTTTTTATAGTAACATATAAAGATGGGAAATACAACCCCTATTATCTGATTTCTATTTCGTTCAGATTAAGCCCGTTTCAACAACTGTCAGACTGTCATATCCATCTTGATCTAAATCGTAAAAATGCTCCGGCCGTGCTATTGCTTCTTCATGTTCTCCATACCAGACCTCCTCCTCAAAACCATTCCCTTCTTCTAATTTACGTGCTGTTTCTCGCATCAACCTACGTATGTAGTATCTAACCGTCTGCCTATCCCACTGCTCCTTGCCGTCTCCATCGTATTGCCTTCTGTATTTCATAGTATCCCTCCAATTAAGATGAAAAAAATAGAGCCAGAGGACTATTTCATTTCCTCCGACTCATCACCAAATAACAGCTTTCCTTCTCTAAACCATTTCATAAACTTAAGTTTCTCTTCAACCGAAATTCGTCCATTATCAATGCCTAACAAAAGGTAATCTCCTGATATATCAAATACTTCTGCAATCTTAGCCAGGTTCCTTGAAGAAATCTCTTCATGACCATTTTCAACTCGCGAAATTTGATGTGCTGTCATGCCCACCTTATCTGCAAAAGCTTCCTGTGTCAGTTCCAAGTTTTTTCTGCATTTTTTAATGCGCTTTCCAACTTCAAATTTAAACTCCGACGCCATGACATTCACTCCTTTTTCATAGTTTATACAAAAAGAGTAAATGAATCCATTTCAATGACATCATTATAAACCTTATCTATACATAAGGTTTATGCATATTACAACACTTTGGTCACCGAAAAAAGTCAATCAAGTCCTAGTTGTCACTCATTTTTCATAAAAATACTCGCCACATCAAAGACCTTGTTGACATCTTCCTGTTTTTCACTGTCTAAACTCATGACCCAGGCAACATTTTCTTCCAGTTTCGGATTCAGGTTGTCTGCGGTACGCCCTTTTAGAATATAGTCCGTCGTCACATGAAACGCTTCCGCTAACCGGAGCAATGTATCTGCCACTGGATATCGCAAATCCCGCTCTAAATCAGAAATCGTATTCTGGGATAAACCGCTTATTTCAGCCAGTTCTGCTTGATTTAAGCCCCGATCCGCTCTGCATCGCCTGATACGTTCACCGATTTCTTCCTTTAGCATCTTTTCATTTATGCACAATTCCTCTCTTTGCTATATAGTGTATAATAAAAAGAGAGGCCCATAAACCCAATGTATTGTGCATTTCTTATTGGAATTCCGATATTTGGAAATTCTATTGGAAAGACACCCTCACTGCCTCGAAAGCCTGGCTCATGTCAGCGATAATATCATCGATATGCTCCGTGCCAATGGATAACCGAATGGTATTTGGCTGTATGCCCTGGTCCAAAAGCTCTGCCTCATTGAGTTGGGAATGGGTGGTAGAGGCTGGATGAATGACCAGAGATTTCACATCTGCCACATTGGCCAGCAAGGAGAAAATTTCTAAATGGTCGATAAAGGCCTTGGCTTCCGCCGCGCCGCCCTTAATATTAAAGGTAAAGATGGATGCTCCTCCCTTTGGAAAATATCGCTCATAAAGCCTATGATGGGGATGTTCTGGCAGAGATGGATGATTGACGCTCTCCACCTTAGGATGTCCCTTTAAAAACTCCACCACCTTTAGGGCGTTTTCCACATGGCGCTCCACTCGAAGGGACAGGGTCTCAAGGCCCTGTAAAAACAGAAATGCATGCAGAGGTGCAAGGGTTGCTCCAGTATCGCGAAGAAGAATGGCTCGAATTTTGGTAACAAAGGCCGCAGCTCCCACCGCCTTGGTGAAGCTGATTCCATGATAGCTTGGATTAGGCTGCGTCAAAGATGGAAACTTACCGCTGGCTTCCCAGTCAAACTTGCCGCTGTCCACAATGACGCCTCCGATGGCCGTACCATGACCGCCAATAAACTTAGTCGCTGAATGTACCACGATGTCAGCCCCGTATTCAAAAGGTCTCACCAGATACGGCGTAGCAAAGGTAGAATCCACCACCAGAGGGATCTTATGCTTATGGGCAATCTTTGCCACCTTCTCTATATCGATTAACGTGGCGTTAGGATTACCGATGGTCTCTATGAATACAGCCCGCGTATTTTCATCAATGGCAGCCTCAAAATCCCCTTCTTCATCAGCATCCACAAACCTGGCTGTAATGCCGTACTCTGGCAAAGTATGGGCAAGCAAATTGTATGTACCGCCATAGATGGTCTTTGCCGAAACGATGTTCTGTCCCGCGCCAGCCAAATTCAAAAATGTATAGGTAATAGCCGCAGCGCCGGACGCCACGCCCAGGGCTGCCACACCGCCCTCCAGGGCAGCAACCCGCTGCTCAAATACATCTACAGTAGAGTTGGTCAGCCTACCATAAATATTTCCTGGGTCGGTCAGATTAAATCTGGCCTCCGCATGGGCAGAATTTTGAAACACATAAGACGTGGTCTGGTAAATTGGAACAGCCCTGGCATCGCTGGCTGGATCTGGCTGTTCTTGTCCTGCATGAAGCTGCAGGGTTTCAAATCTATAGTTCTTACTCATTGTATATACCTCTCTTTTTTCTTTTTCAAAAACCTATTTTTTTACTATGTTTAACATAGAGTATAGCAATATTTGTTTTTTGTCAATAGATTTTATAAAAAAAATAGTGAAAAGTAACAAGAACTATCGTTTTATGAACCTATGGCAGATATGATTCCAGTCTCCTCTTATATGAAAAGAATACATTGCGGATATGGGCCAACTTCTGCTCCCAGCCGTCTTCTCTGAAAAAGGAAACCGCAAGACATCCCCAAATATCGCCCTTTGTATCAAAGAGCGGAATTCCCGTTCCAATAATATCAATGCCGTATTCATCAATAGATTCCACGTATCCTAACTGGCGTATTCTTTCATACTCCTGGAAAAGTTCCTCCTTTTCCGTCATCACTGCAGGATATAATTTCTCGAAGGTATGGGTATTCAAATAATGTTCAATATACTCTGGCTTCTGATAAGCCATAATGCATTTACCATAGCAACCTTTATTAGGATAAAAATATCTGCCTGGTACGTCGTTAATCTTCATGGCCTGATGTATTTCCGTTTCAATCACAGAGATGAACTTATCCTTATCCCGAATGGTGATGCCCACAGACTCTTTGATGATTTCTGAAATTTCCAGAACCAATTCTTCCAGATTCCTCATATAGTTATTGCCGTATACATAGGTTGCCCCAATGTGATAAGCGTGAGCTCCAATCCTATACTTTTTCGTCTCTGGATCCATTGCAACCATGTCCTCTTCTTCCAGCTGATAGAGAATTCTGTAAATGGTCGTAACATTGATTCCCGTGTATTTAGAAATTGTGGGAATGGTATATTCGAACGGTTCGTTCGAAAGCAGTGTTAAAATCGTTATGGCCTTTCTGATGCTGCTGAGCGATTGCTTTTCCATGATGATAAACTCCCTATTCAGTATACTTATTTAAAATAATCGAATTTTATTATATATCATATTCTTACAGATTTCTATACCAAAATAGCAGCACCTGTCTTTCACAAAATGCTGCTATTCATGTTTTTAGCTTAGAATTTTCATTTTAACCTTGATATTTCAGTTCTCCGCCAACGATGGTATATAAAATCTTCATATCCTTAATATCATCTGGTTTTGTATTCCAAATATCGCCTTCTATAATTGTAATATCGCCCAGCTTTCCAACCTCAATCGACCCTTTCTCCTTTTCTTCAAAGGTAAATGCCGCCGCATCTGAGGTAAATAGCTTTAATCCTTCATAGATGGAAAGATTCTGCTCTGGATGATAATGGGTGGCCGCCGCACTAATACCTAAAAGCGGGGAAATTGGCGTTACGGAACTGTCAGATCCGCCAGCCAATGGCAATCCCATATCTAAAAGACTGCGAAACGCATAGGAACGTTTCACCCTTTCTTCACCCAAACGATCCCAAAGCATGTTGGACATCTTTCCATAATGAACGAAAGCAGGCTGCACTGCAATATAACAGCCAAGAGCTTTTGCACGAACCATCTGATTATAGGTTGGCACACTGAAATGCTCGAAACGATGACGATGGTCGACGCGAGGATATTTTGCCAAGGCTTTTTCATAAGCCTGGAGAAGCATCTCTATGGCCTTATCGCCGATGGTGTGCATGGCAATCTGCATCCCTTTGCTGTGAGCTTCCATGACAAAATCGTCTATCTCTTTTTGGGTATAATAGGCATCGCCGCAGAAACCTTCACAGTCTGCATAAGGTTCCATGAAAGCAGCGGTTCTTGAGCCCATGGAACCGTCCACCGTAATACATCCGCCAATACGAGGGAACCCCTCTTCATAAACCTTTGGTACATCCATAACCTGATGATACAGGATGGTTCTAATGGCTAACTCATCCTGATATTTGAGAAATGCATTGACATCATCCTCATTGCACAGAGTACCGCCCTCCAGCGCGCACAGTGAAGTCACGCCGCCCTTTAATGCCTCCATGGCCCCTGCATGGAGAAAATCTCTACGCATTTCATTGTCTATCAGCTGATCGCTCATGACCTGTCTGGCCACTGAATTGGCTGTGGCTCTAACCACACCGCCAAACCTGCCGTCCTCAGTGAGCTCTACCCCCTCTGTGGCAAGGTCAATTCCAAGCATCTGAAATGCCAAAGTATTTAAACATACAGAATGGGCATCCACTCTTCCAACGAAAATCGGTCGATCAGGAAAGGCTGCATCTAACTCCTCAATAGGCGGCAAAGTCTTTTCCGGAAACTGGGTTTCATCGTACCCTGCTCCCTGAAGCCAAGCCCCTGGCCTTAAGGTCTTTTCCTTTTCCTTCAGCATACCAATAAAGGCCTCTCTGGTGGTTGCGTCGTTTAAGTACACTGCCGTTGCATCCTGCCCTGTCATCATCAAATGAACATGGGTGTCAATAAACCCTGGAAGTACAGTGTTTTGCTTTGCATCCAGAACCTGGGTTTCCACACTGGTCAACTTCATAATCTCCTCATCGCTGCCCACTGCTACAATTCTGCCTTTGGCTACAGCAACTGCACTTGCCTGCGGCTGAAACGGATTCATGGTGTTTACTTTTCCGTTTATAACTGCAAAATCCACTTTCATCTCTACACCCCTTCTTTCTTTAGGACACTCCCATGTAGTATCCAACCACTACCATAACCACACCTGCCAGTACGGATACCAGCATATATTTCCATGTAGCCTTGGCCCAGCGGTCCCAAGGGATATTTCCTGCCATGGCGATACCAGCCATTACGATACCGGAAGTCGGCCAGAAGTAGTTGGTAAATCCATCACCGAACTGATATGCCAAGACGATAAGCTGCTGTTTCAAATCCAGAATATCGCCTAATGGCGCCAGAATCGGCATCAAAATTGCTGCCTTGGAGGTAGCGGAGGTAACAAAGAAATTGAGAATCAGCGTTACAATATTGATTCCAACCGCACTGACCACTGCAGAGAAATTGCTTAGGGTTCCAGCAAGGCCGTATACAACCGTATGTAAAACGCCTGCGGTTTCCATCAGGTAGAGAATACCTCTGGCCGCACCGATAATCAGTGCAGACGGGATAATCATCTTGGCGCCATTGGAAAAACTGTTGGCCATCTCTGTACCGCCCATACCGTATACCAGACCGCCCACAATACCGGTTAGAATGAATACGCCGGATAACTGCTGCAGATACCATCCCCATTCTGCACATCCTACTGCAGAAATGACGATACCAACCAACATGACTACGAATACTAATTTTCTTCTGGTAGTAAACTCAGGAACTTCACTGACATCCGGCTGGGTTACACCATCTACACCAAATACATAACTGTTTTTTATATCTTTCTCCAGACGATTTGCATATTGTAGTACGAAGAACACTGCAATCAGTGTAAATACGACCCAGCAGATCCATCTGAATCCCATGGCGGAATATAGAGGCAGGCCTGCGATACCCTGACAAACACCAGTAGTATAGATATTCATAGGTCCGGAAGAAAATCCAGCAGCGCCGCCAAAGGCCAATACCATGAAACCCAGCAGGTTATCATATCCCATAGCTACCGCCATGGATACTGTAACAGGCAAGAAGATTAAAAGGCCTTCCGCCCAACCCAGAATACCGCCGATTAAAGAGAATAAGACGGTCATAATAGCAAGAACTAATTTATTTTTTCCTTTTAATACTCGCAGCATGGCGAATACACCGGCGTTCATGGCGCCAGTATCGTTAATGATCTGAATGGCCGCACAGATGAGAACTACCATCATGATGGTATCTACCGCGCCTGCCATACCAGCAGGAATGGACGTAATCAGTTCAAAGAAACCCGCAGGATTCTTTTCAGCTCCATAAGTAAAAGATGATGGGTCTACTACATTTCTTCCAGTCGCTTCATCCACTACATACTCATAAGAACCTGGCGGTATGATGTAGGTTAAAACAGCTGTAAGCAAAATCAATACGATAACGATTACATACACATGAGGGACTTTAAATTTCTTCTTCTCTTTTTTCTCTTTCTCACTCATTTTCTGTCTCCTTTTACTTTAACCTCCCCCAATAAAGGGAGGCAATCTCCGATGCCAAAAATTGATTGCATCTTTTCCATCTAACATGATTACATATCTTTCATATGTTTTGGCGCTAACTGTATTCTCCCTCCTCTCTACATAAACTTTATTTGATTTCACTCGCTTTCACGCCTCTACGAGTGACAGAAATCTATGGCTGTAAGAGCATAGATTAAAGCCGCTTTTGGTAGGTGAGATACCGGAATATATTCATGGAGCGCATGACAGCACTCGATGAGTCCCGGCCCAAGCACCACAGTGGGAATATTTCCATAGGCCTTCAGCAAGCCGCCGTCAGTCCATGCTGGAAAAAAACTCATCACAGGACCTTCTCCTGTAGCAATTTCCACCGATTTTTTTATGGTACGAACCAACGGATGTTCTAAATCAGTCTCCATCGGCTCATGTACATATCCTGTTTTCATAACGCTCTCTTCCATGACCCGCATTTCACACTGAAATTTTGGGTCTTTGGCAGCCAGCTCATCCAATAAATCCTGAAATTCAGCCACCATCTCCTCATAGGTTTCTTCTGGGAGATATCGTCTGTCCACATACAGGTCACATTCCCCTGCCACTGTGGACAGCTGGGTCCCCCCATGAATGACGCCATAGTTTACCGTGGCCTCCTTTAGCAGCGGATGTTTCTTGGCATATACCTTTGGAATCAATCGTTCCTCCATAGCGTTGATAAAGGCGACTGCCTTGGATATGGCATTGATGCCCTCCTGCTGGGAACCTCCATGAACCGCTTTACCGATAAAATGAAATTGAAACCACTCCAGACCACGATGAGCAGTACAGACGGTAAGCTCCGTAGGCTCTCCTACAATGGCGCCGTCGGCTATAATACCGCTTTCTAAAATATGGATGGTTCCCATGCTCTTGTGTTCCTCATCTACAACCCCTGTAAAGATGATTTTCCCCTTTTTCAGTGCGTTGGCCTCTTTAACGGCAATCATGGCTCCAATCATGGAAGCCAATGGCCCCTTCATGTCCGATGCGCCTCTGCCATACAGTTTTCCATCTATCAGCTTGGGTATAAATGCATCCTCCATGCCGTCAGCCTTCACCGTATCCATATGACCATTGAGCAAAATGGTTTTTCCTGGCGCTCCACTATCCAATGTGGCAATCACATTGCACCTGCCGTCAGCCACTTCCTTTACCTGACAAGGGATACCCTTTTTATCGAAAATACTCTTGATATAATGCGCGACGTCGGTTTCTTGGCCCTGGATTCCAGGATAAGACTGGATTCTAATCATATCTGCAGTCATATCCACCAGTTTTTTTTCATCGATATAACTTATCAACTCTTCTTTCACTCTATTCAAGTTGCACCCCTCTTTTCAATATATGAAATATTTTTTCATTTTTATCTTAACACAACCTTAGCATACCAATACCTGGTTGTCAATAGAATTTTCACAATTCTTTCACATTACTTTATCTTAGTAGAGTTTATCTCATAAAAAAGACAGCTTTGAAAATCAAAACTGTCTTTTACAAAATGCTGATTTGGATTTCTATTCTCTTCCCATCAGTTCATACAGAATCTGGCCGTCAATGTTGCCGCCGGACAGGACCAACGCCACATTTTTACCGCCGATTCTTTCTCTCTCGTCCATGACCGCAGCTACCGTAGTGCAACTTCCTGCCTCCACGATGTACTTTTCCTCTCGGGCCATGAAAGCCACTGCCTTTGCAATGGTTTCCTCTGATACTGCAATGAAATCGTCCACATAATCCTTGGCCATGGCATAGCTAAGGGCGCCGATACCGCCAATCAGGGAATCGCAAAGAGACTCCTGGCACGGATATTCTTCATAAAACACGCCGTCCTCATAGGATTTTATCATAGCCGGACAAGCCTCTGTCTGTACGCCGACGATGCGAATTCCCGGCTTTATAGCCTTGGCTGCCACAGCAATGCCTGTAATCAGGCCGCCGCCGCCGATGGGCGCCACAATGGTATCGATATCCGGATTTTGCTCCAAAATCTCAATGGCCACTGTTCCCTGACCGCCGTAAATCTTAGGGTCGTCGTAATAGGCGTCGATATAGGTCATACCATGGTCTTTGATGTATTTCATTCCCAAGGCATGCGCTTCATCATAGTTTTTACCCATGAGCATCACATCGGAACCGAAATATCGAATCTTATCCACCTTGCTCTGAGGCGTAGTCTTAGGCACGATAACCTTAGCGTTTTTGATTCCCAAAAGGGAAGCCGCATAGCTGACTGAACTACCGTGATTTCCCGAAGAGATGGTAGCAACGCCCTTTTGAATTTCTTCTTCCGTCAGCGTCATCATCTTATTGAGAGCGCCGCGGATTTTAAAACTCTTCACTCGCTGGAACGATTCCAACTTGAAAAAATATTTCCTATTTTCATCTCCCAAATAAAAAGATTCCTCCAACGGCGTCTTGCGAATATATGGGCTGATTCTATCATAGGCCGCTCTAACCTCGCTATAATCGAATCCCATTATTTTACCGCCCACATAACCACTTCAACCAGGTAGCCTGGAAGCAGGCCAACTTGCAAAGCCTTTCTGCAAGGCTTTGGATCCGGCATCATTTCTTTATACACCTTGTTGAAGTCGCCCCACTGATCCAGGTTACTCATATAGACTTCTACGTTGAACACATTTTCTAACCCACATCCGGCTTCTCTCAGTGCTGCTTCACAGGCCAAAATTGTATTTCTCGCCTGGGACTCCATATCCTCTGGAATCTGACCGTCATAGTCCTCGCATACGATACCTGAAGTCGCTACGATTTCCTTTCCCTCTACGATAAGCGCCGGTGAAAAAGGAAAACCTGTAGGCTCTTTTACAAACTTTTCTGGCAATGTAATTTTCATATTTTTCCTCCTTACTGTCATAAAATAAAAGACATTGATCATATTCCTCTGCCGCAGCCGCGACAGCCCTAACGGAATATCATACAATGTCTATCACCTCATACCCGGGGATATGAGAAACATCCTTTTATGAATTTATCCCTAAAATACCATAAAGCCTGACGATTGTCAATACAGCAAACTATTTTTGGGAAAACAGATTGACAGTCTACTTGGGTGGTAGTATAATAATCCCAACAAAAGCCTATCATAATACTATGTTTAATAGAATCAATGAAACCTACCCTTGATTAACAAAGACACACAGTTTTGTCAATCGAGAGTAATGATAGAGGAGGTATTGCATATGGCGATTTATCAATCTATTTTAGACATAACCGGAGGCACCCCGTTGTTAAAATTAAACAACTATGGCCGAAAGGAAAATCTAAAAGCTGATATTCTAGCCAAGTTAGAATATTTTAATCCGGCGGGTAGCGTAAAGGATAGAGTGGCCAAAGCCATGATTGACGACGCAGAAGCGCGCGGTATTTTAAAGCCAGGTTCTACCATCATTGAGCCTACCAGTGGCAACACCGGTATCGGCCTGGCTGTCGTAGCTGCTGCAAGGGGCTATCGTATCATTCTAACCATGCCGGAAACCATGAGTATAGAACGCAGGACTCTGTTAAAGGCTTATGGTGCAGAGTTAGTTCTCACCGACGGCGCAGCAGGCATGAAAGGCGCTATCGATAAAGCGGAAGAACTAGCCAGAGAAATTCCAGATAGTTTCATTCCTGGCCAGTTCACCAATCCTGCCAATCCGGCCGCTCACTATGCCACCACCGGACCAGAAATCTGGAGAGACACCCAGGGTAAAATCGATATCTTCATAGCAGGAGTAGGCACCGGCGGTACCCTAACCGGCATTGGCGCTTATCTAAAAGAACAGAACCCGAATATTAAAATAATCGCTGTAGAACCTGCCACTTCTCCTGTTTTATCCAAGGGAATATCCGGCTCTCATCAAATTCAAGGCATCGGCGCAGGTTTTGTCCCAGATGTTCTCAATACGAAAATCTATGATGAAATCATCCCTGTAGAAAACGAAGCTGCCTTTGCTGCAGGAAAGGCCATTGCAAGAGAAGAAGGCATATTGGTAGGAATCTCCTCCGGCGCTGCTCTTCACGCTGCCATTCAGCTGGCGAAACGCCCAGAGAATCAAGGCAAAACCATCGTAGTTCTGCTGCCGGACACTGGCGACCGTTATCTGTCCACGCCGCTGTTTGCTGATTGACCATAGACAGCGGCGCAGCTCCTTTCTTATTTTGAAGCTATCCCGCAGTTGATTTTGGTCAAACCCAGAATAGAAAGGTCAAAGGTAAGCCTTGTTGACACACAACCTCAAAAATGAGAAATGAGTCAATTCAGCAGAGTTTATACCAAAAGGCTGTCGCCCTAACGGCGCTTTTCCGTTCATGGGACAGCCTTTTGTGCTGCAAAAAATTCTATCCTTACTCAAACCTGGTTCGAAGTTCGATGGTAGCCGGCAGGGTGGTGAGTTCCGTCTCTGCTACCTGATATGGATATGTAATGACCTGTGATACAGCCTTCCCCTCTTCCGGTTCTGTAAATAAGGCTGTCACTACCAGATTTTCTCCTTGATCCGTCTTTTCCAGTCGCATCTTCTCTATGGTTACGCCATAACCAGCTGTAGGCTTTTCTCCTCTGGTGACGATAACATATACTTTTCCATCCACCAGACAGCCCAAAGCCCGTTCCAAATCCCGATATTCTGGAATCACATCCTTTACAATGGTCTGGGGCACCTTATCCTCTTCCAAATTGGTGAATTCCACATGTTTTCCGCCCGTCACTCCGCTTAAGAAGCCTTGACCCAAAATCAGATACGCTGCGCCTAGCAGAATGGCCAAAACCAGTACCACTACAACAATCCGTTTCCAAGGCAGCTTTCTCAGCTTTCCACTGAATTTACCGCCGCTCTTACCGCTCTCTGCCGTATTTACTTTATTTTCAGTCATAAAAAAACTCCCTTCCCTACCATGGATTGACAAAACTACCCACGCTTTGTCAATCCGTGGTAAATCTCATAACATCTTATGCTTTAGGAAAGGGAATATTCGTCCTATTTCTGTTGTCTGTGCAGCCGGCCAGATATTATTCAGCAGATTTCACTGTTTTTACCGCTTTCACAATATCTGCAGCTGTCATGCCATATTTTTCCCGAAGCTGATCCGGTTTTCCTGACTCGCCGAACACATCCTGCTGGCCTACCATGGCCATTTTCACTGGACAGCGTTTTACCACTACCTCTGCCACTGCGCTTCCTAAACCGCCGATAACCGAATGTTCTTCTGCGGTGACAATAGCGCCGGTTTCCTTGGCTGCCCTTATGATGGCGTCCTCATCTATTGGCTTGATGGTATGCATATCGATGACTCTTACCTGAATGCCTTCTGATGCCAAGGTCTCGGCGGCAATCAATGCCTCGTTTACCATAATGCCCGTTGCAATCACAGTCACGTCCTGACCGTCCCTGAGCTGATTGGCCTTCCCCAATACCACCTCTGCATCCTCATCATAGCAGATTGGCACAGCGGCGCGGCCCAATCGTATGTAGGCAGGCCCGTCGAAAGCCACAGCCTGGCGAAGGAGCTTTGCTGCAGAAACCCCGTCGGAAGGGTTGATGACCGTCATGCCTGGAATGGTACGCATCAACGCCAAGTCTTCAAAGGTCTGATGACTGGCGCCATCCTCGCCCACCGTAATCCCTGCATGGGTGGCGCAAACCTTCACATTGGCATGGGTATAACCGATGGAGTTGCGAATGATTTCAAAAGCTCTGCCTGATGCAAACATGGCGAAAGTGCTGGCGCACACCACTTTACCGGAAAGTGCCAAACCGCAAGCCGCTCCATACAGATTTTGCTCTGCAATCCCCATGTTGAAAAAGCGTTCAGGATATGCTTGGCTAAAATCATAAGTCATCGTTGACTTGGAAAGGTCTGCATCCATGACCACCAGATTGGGATTCTCCGCTCCCAGCTCCACCAGAGTTTTGCCGTAAGCCTGTCTCGTTGCCATTTTCTCTGCCATTACCATGCACCTCCTAACTGCGTTACCGCTTGTTTCGCCTGTTCCTCGCTAGGCGCTTTGCCATGCCAGCCCGCGTTGTCCTCCATAAAGGAAACCCCATGGCCCTTATGGGTTTTGGCGATGATAGCTGTCGGTTTTCCCTTGCAGGCTCTGGCCTGGTCAAAGGCTTCAAATATCTGTCCAAAATCATGGCCGTCGATGACGATTACATGGAAGCCAAAGGCTTTGAACTTTTCATCGATAGGCTTTACTGTCATAACGTCGTCATTATTTCCGTCGATTTGCAGGCCGTTCCAATCCACGATGGCGCACAGGTTGTCCAGATGATAGTGACCGGCCGCCATAGCAGCCTCCCATACCAATCCCTCCTGCAGTTCGCCGTCTCCCAAGAGAGTATAGATTCTGCCTGCCTTCTTGTCCATTTTGTTTGCAAGGGCCATGCCTACGCATACAGAAAAGCCCTGACTCAAGGAACCTGTGGACATTTCGATGCCAGGAACCTTATCTCTGTTGGGATGACCCTGCAGCCTGCTTCCCATCTTTCTTAGGGTCAAAAGCTCTTCCTTCGGAAAATATCCCCTCTCGGCCAGAGCTGCATACTGCACAGGGGCTCCATGTCCCTTTGATAAAACAAATTTATCCCGTCCCTCCATCTTTGGATTCTTCGGGTCAATGTTCATCTCCTTAAAATACAATGCGGTTACGATGTCAGCTGCGCTAAGGGAACCGCCCGGATGGCCGGAACCTGCGCTATGTACTGCCTTTACGATATCGACCCGAATTCGGGATGCGATTTCCTCGTACTGTTGGTACTGTTTTGTCTCCATTCTTATCCTCCAGTATTGTTTTACACATGGCTGTTTTATGTTTTACAGAGGAGCCAAAGGCTTTTCGACCCCTCTGATAATAAACTGATTCTGTCCGCTGATTCAGCGGCTTTCCGGTAGTCCCGTGATTCCCAGGCTGACGCCCAGGGCAGCATCCACATCTGGCAGCTGATTCACATTTAACGTACCGATTCGCTCCTTTAATCTGCGCTTATCGATGGTACGGAGCTGTTCTAAAAGTACCACCGAATTTTTGCTGAGACCGCCCTGTGTGGCTGCAAGTTCTACATGGGTGGGCAGCTTTGCCTTTCCTGTCTGCGAAGTGACCGCCGCAACGATAATCGTCGGGCTATATTTGTTTCCTACGTCGTTCTGCACTACAAGTACAGGTCTTACTCCCCCTTGTTCTGAACCAACCACAGGACTCAAATCAGCAAAATACAGGTCTCCCTTTTTTACTATCAAGTCCAACACTCCTTCAAATTCAAGTTTTCTCTTTCGCATATCCGTTGGCCGTGACCTGGTTGGAAAATTTGGAGTGTTTCTTGCGGTATTGTATTGCTTCGTTTGGTATCAGGTCAAGGTGTTTTTCATTGCCACAGGCAAAAATTCAACAAGATCCCCTGCGATGAGTCCATGCTCACCCAGCTTCTCTGCTGCCAGGTCTCCCGAAAGACCGTGTAGATAGACGCCGCAAACCGCGGCTCCCATGGCATCCAGCCTACTACCGGATGCCATCTTTTGTCCCCACAGCCCTGCAATGATGCCGGTCAGCACATCTCCTGCGCCTCCAGTCGCCATGCCTGGGTTTCCTGTAGTATTAGTATATGTTTGCCCTTCTAAAGTGGCTACAATGGTACCTGCACCTTTTAGGGCTACCACAGCGCCAGTTTCCTCTGCTAATATGTGCGCCATGGCCTTTCTATCTACAGCAGGGTCGGCTTGCTGCATGTGCGCCCACTGACTGTAGGTTCCCTTCATTTTCTCTCGTTTGGCGGCATAATCGCTACCATCGAGAAGTCTTCTGGCCTCACCCATATGGGGTGTAATAACGGTCTCCCCCTGTCTCTCTCTCAATACAGGAAACAGACCATATTTAGGTTTTGCGATGATGTTTAAGGCATCGGCGTCTAACACCAGAGAGCCATGATAATCATACAGGATATGCTTTACTGTTTCGACGCTTTCCCAGTTTGTACCAAGACCAGGCCCCACTGCGATTGCGTCATAACGATTAACGTCCAACTCTTGAAAAGCCCGCGTCAGACAGGTGGCTTCAGGAACCGCTGTCTGTGCTATGGGAAATAACTCTTTCGGAAGGGTCATCTGCACCAATCCTGCGCCGCTTCTCAGCGCGCCTCGTGCAGCCAGAATTGCCGCGCCCATCATGCCCTCCGAGCCAGCGACCAGAAGAATCCGTCCACAGTCGCCTTTATGTATTTCCCGGTTTCGCCTTTCAATCCTATTCTTGACCGTCTCCGCTGTAATCATACATGGGTTCGTAAAAAATTCCATAAAATATTCCTCATATGCCCAAAATCAAACTGGCCATCAGGAAATACACCAACACGGAAATCATATCCGTTGAAGATGCAATAACCGGATTGGCCATCAGCGCCGGGTCGGCGCCAAACTTTTTAGCAATCAGCGGAACCAAGCCGCCGATCATCTTTGCGAAGATGACGATAAAAATCATGGACAAACAGACGGTAAAGGCGATGGAAACGCTTTCCTGGTCGATGATAAGAATCTTCAGGAAATTGACAGCGGAAAGCGCCACCCCCACGCAAAGGGCGATTCGAAACTCTTTCCACAAAACCTTCCCCGCGTCCTCCAGTTCCACCTCATCTAAGGCCAAACCACGAATCATCAGAGTGGATGCCTGGGCCCCCGTATTGCCTCCGGTTCCCATGAGCATAGGCAGGTAGGACACAAGGACGATGACTGCTGAAAGCATGTCCTCAAAGGTACGCAAAATTGCTCCGGTAATCATGGCCATAAACATCATGAACAAAAGCCACGGCAGCCGGTTCTTTGCATGTTTCAACACGCTCTTATCCAAATACTCTTCGTCGGACTGCTCCAAGTCCACGATACCAGCCATACGCTCTATATCTTCAGTATTCTCGTCCTCGATAACATCCAAAATATCGTCCACGGTAATGATGCCCACCAGTCTGTGTTCCTTATCCACAACCGGCATGGCGATAAAACCGTATTTTTTAAATGCTTCGGAAACCTCCTCCTGGTCGTCGTCCACATTGACGCACACATAGTCTGCATGCATAATTTCTTTGATTTTTACATCATCGTCTGTAACAACCAGGGTTCTTAGCGATACGATGCCGATGAGCTTCCGACCCGTATCCTTTACATAACAGGTATAGATGGTCTCTGTATCCATACCTTCCTTTTTTATATGGGACATGGCCTGAGCTACAGTCCAGTCCTTTTGCAGACTGATATAGTCCGGCGTCATAATGCTACCGGCACAATCGTCTGGATAGTTCAAAAATGTATTGATCAACTTCCGCTCTGCCTTGGGGGTTTCCACCAGAATTTTATCCACCAGATTGGCGGGAAGTTCTTCTAATATATCGATTTTGTCGTCGAAATCCAGTTCCTGTACAATATAAGAGAGTTCGGCATCGGTGATGCCATCTACAATTTTTAACTGGTCGTCCGACGGCAAATAAGCGAACACCTCTACAGAAACGGCTTTGGGAAGCAGCCTGTAGACCACGATGGCCTGCTGAAGGAAATCCTGCTCCTCCAAGAGTTCTTCAAACATTTCGGCGATATCTGCTTCGTTAAACTTCAACAGTTCATTCTTCGCCTTAAAATACATCTTTTCATCGAGCCACTGAAAAATCTTTTCCAAAGATTCTTCCAGAATCTCATCTCGATCCAATATTACCTTATTTTCCACTTACTTTTCCTCCTTCCTTCCGTCCTGGTTTCACTGCCAATAGGAACGAAAGCAAGAAGAAAGCCCGCTGACTTACAGGGGAACCATATCTACTGCCTCTCCAATCGGAGCAAAAACAGAACAAACTGCACGGCGACTCCGTGCATTTTTCCTTAGGGATATTCGTATGTGATCCTTTGTTTCATTGGATTTCCCGACCGGAACACTATCCATAACTTTACTCCTTTCCTCGTAGATATATCAATTTACATTTCTATTATACCCTGCTGCGTCAGTGATTTGCAAGCACTTTCCATCAGTTTTCGGCGGGTTTTGCCTGGGTTTTGTTTGGCTTTCTCCCCGCAAAATATCCATACTCTACAGCTGTTGAAATTTCAACCATATCGCCTTGTAAATGTTCCTTAAAAAAAACAAAATAATATTGTATACACACTGTTGACAATCACCCTTGGTAGTGTTATCTTGGATGGTGTAAGAAGCTTTGCCGACATATTTTGCAAGGCTATGCCGGATATGCCAAATCCGGTAAATACTTAGATGTACTTAAACAAAGAAAAGAGGAGATTGGGAAATGGCAAAACTGGTTGAGCAATACATTGAGATTGCAAAAAAGAGAAACCCGGGCGAACCGGAATTTTTACAGACTGTAGAAGAAGTTTTAACTTCTATCGAGCCGGTTCTGGAAGCGCATCCAGAATATGTAGAAGCTGGTCTGGTTGAAAGACTGATTGAGCCTGAAAGAGGTATCAGCTTCCGTGTTCCTTGGGTTGATGACAACGGTAAGGTACAGGTAAACAGAGGCTACAGATATGAATTTAACAGTGCAATCGGGCCTTACAAGGGCGGTCTCAGATTTGCTCCGAACGTATATCCTGGAATCATCAAGTTCCTGGGATTCGAACAGATCTTCAAGAACAGCCTGACTGGCCTGCCTATCGGCGGCGGCAAAGGCGGCGCTGATTTCGACCCGAACGGCAAGTCTGACGGCGAAATCATGAGATTCTGTCAGTCCTTTATGACGGAACTTTACAGACACATCGGTCCTCACACAGACGTTCCTGCTGGAGACCTGGGTGTAGGCGCAAGAGAAATCGGTTACATGTTCGGCCAGTATAAGAGACTGGTTAACAGATATGAAGGCGTTCTGACCGGTAAGGGTCTGGCTTACGGCGGTCTGGCAGGCAGAACTGAAGCTACTGGTTATGGTATCGTATTCTTTGCAAGAGAAATGCTGAAACATTTTGGTGAAGAACTGAAGGGCAAGACTGTAGTTGTATCCGGTTTCGGTAATGTAACCTGGGGTACTGTACAGAAGTTGAACCAGTATGGCGCTAAGGTCATCACCATTTCCGGTCCAGATGGATATATCTACGATCCAGACGGCGTAACTGCTGGCGAAAAGGAAGATTACCTGTTAGAACTGAGAGCTTCCGGTAAGAACATCTGCGCTCCTTATGCAGAAAAGTTCCCAGGCGCAACCTTCTATCCTGGCGAAAAGCCTTGGGGCGTTAAGGCTGACCTGTACATCCCATGTGCAACGCAGAATGAAATTAGAATGGAGGACGCTGAAAAGATGGTAGCAAACGGCTGTAAGTTCCTCTGTGAAGGTTCCAACATGCCGACCACCAACGATGCAATCGCCTTCTTACAGAAGAGCGGTGTAATCGTAGGACCTTCCAAGGCTGCAAATGCTGGCGGCGTAGCTTGTTCCTGCATCGAGATGGGTCAGAACGCAGGTCACACTGTATTCTCCCCTGCACAGGTTTACGAACAGTTAGAGACTATCATGGTTAACATCCATAAGAATGCTGCTGAAGCATCTGAAAAGTATGGCTTAGGCTACAATCTGGTAGCAGGCGCAAACATCGCCGGCTTCGAAAAGGTTGCACAGGCTATGATGGCACAGGGTATTGTATAAAACATATCATATTTTACAAAAAGGAGTTTCCGCACGATGCGGAAACTCCTTTTTTGGTTATGGGTTGTGGCCTGGTTGTTGACACATTTTTTGAAATCCTCAGATTTGGTCAAAATTTCAACCCATATTCTTCCATTTTAAGCCGTTTTTCAACTACAAAGCGGTGTGATTTTGACACCACTCCCTTTGTTTTGGAAACTGAGTCAACAAAATAGACCGATTTCGTTGACTCAGCGGGACGATATTTAAAAATGTGTCAACATTGACGTGAAAATTATGCCGCGACCACTGATTTTGCAAAGGGAGTGAGGCTGAAATTTTGACTCAGCTCCCTGTAAACAGAAAATGTGTCAACATCACTCTTTAGTTAAACCTTCCATCCCATGTGGGCATGTTAGAAATATAGGAACTTTCCACCGCCGGCACATAATAGGCCCCATAAGTTTTCATCCCGTTTTCTCGTTCTGCTTCTGGAAGCTCAACATAGAAGCGGTAGTACGGCATATAATATTCTTCTTGCTGGCCAGTTCGATATAATAGTTCCCCCTTTTGAATATATTCCTCTCCAGCGATTTCATAAGGAACGGTGGTGAGATAGTTGCCATTTAGCAGGAGCTCTTTTGCCTGCCTCAAATTGATAATGGGATAATCTCCCACCTTCTTTGATAAATCAGGCTCATATATTCTAGCCATGAACAGCTTCCTCTGGTCATCACAGTAAAATGCCGCCCGATTAAAGTTATAGTTTATGATTTGTTCCGTCTCCTCCCCTTGGCCATCAAAGAATTCGATGGTGTACATCTGTTGGTTATAGATGTCATAGTCGCCGCCATAAATGTTTATCTGCGGATCATCCATGGCGATGAAATCTTCATATTCGGTTTTCAAAAACTCAGCTATGGATAGCATTTCATCATAGGATGCATGATGCGTAAAGTTATATTTTTCCGGAAGGGATATGGGAGAATCGAAAGAAATCGTTGCGGTCATGGCTTGGTCTACTTGGATTTTTATACCCTTGGTCTCAATTATCAATTCTGTTGGATCAAGTCTGTCAGTGATGGTCAAGTCATCTGTGTTAATCCCCAGTCTTCCGGCAACCTCCAATAAAAGGGCTCGCATTTTATCCACATCAACGCCCGACGCAATGAAGTTTTCATCATAGGTCAGAGGATTTTCATAGACGGGCAGCTTCGATAATTGGGAATCTGCCTTCCAGGGATTTGCATTGATAAGCTCTGAAACATCATAGGCCATATATCCCTCATATCCCATTGCAACTTCGCTCTCTGAAATGGATAACATAGGTAAGTCAGAGACGCTCTTTGGCGTATCTTGTGGTAGCAGTTCTATTCCTGCAAGAATGACAAATGCAATGCAGGCAGCAGCAACTCCCCACTTGAGTCAGACAGCTTTCCTCTTTTGGGGCACAGCATCTGCCGCTTCAACATAGGCAAAATCCATAAGCTCCATTTTATCTATAAATTCATTTCCCCTCATAACATATAACCCTCCTGTTCCAGATGCTTCCGAAGCTGATTGCGGCATCGATATAGCGTAGTTTTCACATTCATTGGCGGTCTGCTGGTCATTAACGATTCCATAAGCCAGAGAGCGCAAACGGCTGCCGAATTTTTCTGCGGTTTGCTGGATTGCTGCTTCATCGCGGAGCAGATATAGCTCAACGATTCTGTTATCGTCCAAGGCTTTCATCTCCTTTCTTTTTGTATTGAAAGGCCTTCACCCTGATAAGCACCGTTTAAGGTATGGAGGTTACACGTTTCGGGGAAATTGTGACATAATCTTTAGGAGATGCCTAGTGAGTATAGCAAATGTGATGGTCTTGTGAAAAAATTCGGCCTTTTTTGACAAAAAGACCGAATTTCGATTCATATCGCTTTTCATTTATACATAATTCAGAATATTTATTTACTTCATCTCCACCAACTCCCCGCAGTCGGTCAGATAGATATAGGCTTCCCTCACCCTTTTGCTTGTTACGATCTCCAAAGCTTTCCGATAGATATCCAACTGGGTTTGGTACTGAGCGGCAATCCGTTTCTTCTCTGCTGCCAGACTTCTTCCCGCGTGCAGCCTGCTAGTCTTATAATCCACCAAAACCAGTTCTCCTCCTTCTTCAAAGAAACAGTCGATGATACCCTGGACGATCACCTGGCTGCCTTCTATCTGGGGGTGGGGCATTTTCAGGTTAAAAGGCCGTTCCTGATACATGGCCGGACTTTCTGCCATCCGCTTTCCCAGTGGCGAAAACAGCAATTTCTCTATATTGGAAAGGTCGATGACCGCCCCTTCCTCCGCAGTCAAAAATCGTTCTGCCACAAGTCTTTGCAAAGTCGCCTCCAATATCACATGGGCGGCTGCCCTGTCCCCGCCTGCATATGCCTGTTTAAAATCCACATGCTCCAACATGCAGTGATAGATGGTTCCCCGCTGCATGGGTGTAAACGCCTGCCGAATTTTAAAGGAGGCAGGTTCTGTCAGGGAGATACCCGCAAGGCGGGCGGCCTGCTGGGCCTTGGCTTGCTGATCAGCAGTCTGCTGGGCTGCCCCTTGATTGCTGCCGGCGTGGTGGGCAGCGTTCAGTTCGCTGACTGAATACTTGGACTTCACCGTCAGTTCCTGGGCATTAGGGTAGACGAAGGACATCTGCTCCTCTACCTGTGCTTTCAGTTCATCCGAAACCGATGAAGCTGCTGGGGCCGCGCCGGAATCCAGGAGGGCAAGGGCGCGGCCAGTCTGGCGGCTGTGGCAACTGGTGAGCCGCACCAGGTCGCTGTCGTCAATAGTGCGGCAGCAGTTCATGGTCAGATGGAGTTTCTTTCCGGTCATCAGGAAATAGGATCGATCCTTTGGTTGGTCGGTTCCCACTTTATCCAGTTCCGCCTGTATATCCCCTACAATGCCCAAAAGAGCCAGCCGGTCTTTTGCTCTGGTCAGCGCCACATAGAGCACCCTTCTTTCCTCAGCAACCTCCTCCTGATGAAACTTTTCTTTTATCATGTTCTGCAAAGCAGTGGTCTGATACCAGCTCTCTTGGTGATTGATGATGGGAAAGCCCAGCCCCAGCTCTTTGTGAATCATGAGGGAGCGGCCTTGGGTGGTATAGTTGAGATTGCGGCAGAATCCGCTGAGGATGACCATGGGGAATTCCAACCCCTTGCTTTTGTGGATGGTCATAATCCGTACCAGTTCGTCCCCCTCCCCCACCAGTTTCACCTGGCCGCTGGGCACCTTTCTCTCCTTGACGGTTTCAATATAGCGGATGAATCCATAGAGGGAGCCGCCCTGCATCCTGCGATAGCTTAGCGCCTTATCCACCAAAGCACGCAAATTCGCCTGCCGCTGGCGTCCGCCAGGCATGGCTCCCATAGCCAGATAAAAACCGGTGTCCAGCAGCAGCTTCCAAATCAGTTCCTCCAAAGGCATGAACACCGAAAGGCTCTGCCAACTGCGGAGAAGTTCCAAGGCATGAGCGCATTTTGTATTGAGCTTGAGCTGCCCCGACTGCTGCTCCGGTTGTGGTTCCAACTGCTGCCCCGACGCCTCTGCACAGGCCATGAAAGCGTCATAATAGGAGTCCTCTTTGTGGGCCATACGAATTCGTGCCAACTCCTCCACTGTGAATCCAAAGATTTCCGAGCGAAGCACAGCCAGCAGCGGAATATCCTGCTTCTCATTGTCAATGATGGTCAATAGACTGATAAAGGTATTGATTTCCATGGTGTCGAAATAACCGTCGTTGTCGTCCACATAGGCCGGAAGCTGATTTTCCATGAGCACGTTGTAAAAAATATCTCCATAGCCGCGGACCCCTCGCATGAGAATCACGATATCCTTCATGGTCAGCGGTCTCTCGCATCCCGCCTTGCTATCATAGATGGGCTGGCCCAGGTTGTCCCGAATCAGCTTCACCGCTGCCAAGGCCTCCTTCTCCGCCTTCATCATGTTTTTCAGTTCGTCGTCCAGTTCCTCATCCTCCTGCCACGGCGTCTGGGCCAAATAAAGGGCTGGCTCATCATAAAATCGGTCGCCACAAGGGTCTCCCATGTGAAGGGCTGCGTTTTCATCGTAATCCTCCATGACCCCGTCAAAGACCTGATTGACAAAATCGATGATGGGCGCCTTGCTTCGGAAATTCTGATTCAAGTCGATTTTTTCCGACTTGGTTTCAGCCGGATCGCCGTACTCCCTGTATCGCCGCTGAAAAATCTCCGGCTCCGCCAGTCTGAACTTGTAGATGCTCTGCTTCACATCTCCTACCAGAAACAGGTTGTCCTCCCGCCGAATTCGCTCCAAAAATGATTCCTGCATCACGTTGCTGTCCTGATACTCGTCTACGAAAATGTGCAGAAACCGCTCTCTGTAAAACCGGCTGACCTCTTCATCCTGCAAAATTTCATAGGCGTAATGCTCAATGTCGCCAAAGTCCACCAGGTTTTTCCGTTGCTTTTCTTCCCTGTAAAGCTCGTCGTACCGCAAAATCAATTTTTCCAGCATGATGCCGTCGCCATAGGTTGCTGCCATCTGGCTGTCCATCTCCTCTAAAGATGCAGCGAAAAAGTCCTCCTTCAGCCCCTTGACAGCCTTTTTCGCTCCGTCCCGATTGCCGGCGGCAGCATTCTTCAGGGCCGCCGCCATGTCAGCATCCCCCGCCAAACTATAGCAGCCCCGCTTCATGGTAGCCAGCTTGAATTCGCTTAGGGCTGCTCTCATGGCTTGATAGTCCCGCTCTGCCAAGGCTGCTTTTAGATTTTCTATCTGCAAAAGGTCGTCCTCTGCCAAGGCCGCCGCCGCCGCCAGCCCTGCGGCGGAGGCCCGCTGCCGGTTCTCCAGGACCATTCGGCCGGCAGCGGCCACCCGCTGCTGCGCGATTTCCCACAGGAAATCCAGCAGCGGGGCGGCCTGTCCTGTGCTGCTGATTCCGCGGCGCAGAACTTCCACCTTTTCATGGAGCCATTGCTTCGGTTCGGGTAAACTTCGTATGGTATCGTAAACTTTATCCAGCATCTCTTTGAGCCGGTCATCGTTCCGATCGCCGCTGTAAGCGTCGAGAAAGGCCAAAAAATCCGGATCATCCTTATCAAAAAACTCTTCCAGCAGATTCTCCATGGCGTTGGCCCGCATGATGGTCTGCTGGGCGTCATCGCAAATTCTGAAATTAGGCTCTATATCTATGATATAAAAATACTTCTTTATGATTTCAAGAGCAAAGGCATGGAAGGTGCTGATATTGGCAGAAGGCAATAGATTCAACTGCTCCCGCAAAAAGGCTAACTGTGTTTCCCCCGTCTCTGCCAACTCCTCGGCAGCCTGATTGATGGCCTGAAAAATCTTCTCCTTCATCTCTGCCGCCGCCGCGTTGGTAAAGGTCACGATAAGCATCCTGTCGATGGGACAGCCTTCCTCTAAAATCAAACCCTTGATTCGTTCCACCAATACCGCTGTCTTACCGGAACCAGCTGCGGCAGCCACCAAAATGTTCTTTCCTCTGGTCTCGATTGCCTGTCGCTGTTCCCTTGTCCAATTCACCTGTGCCATTCCTTACTCCTACAACCACTTTTTCAAAATACTCGATAGTTCCTCTGCTTCCATTGAAATGTTGTATTTTCCGCTTTCCTTCTGCAAATTCTACAACATTTTCTTCTAATCCCATCGGTAAGCTGCTTTCCCCAAGCTGTTATGTTGTATTTTTTTCTAATTTTCTGCTTTCTACAACATATTTGCTCAAAAATGTTGTATTCTTTTTAAAAACTTTAAAATAATACAACATTTGCCTACGCGCAAGTAAGCCCTGCCAATTAACCGAGTTCTGTTAATATCCATTCGATACATTTTCTCTATTTTATCAGATTTTCGCCTTTTAGGAAAGGGGGTCTCTGTGGTATACTGAATTTACGAGGAGGAGAATACCATGAAGAAACCAACCATGCTAATGATTCTTGACGGCTTCGGCCTAAACGATACAGCTCGCGGCAACGCCATCGCTGCTGCGAAAACGCCCAACCTGGACAAAGTCTTTCAAACCTATCCCATGACCAGACTGGACGCCAGCGGCCTGGCCGTCGGCCTGCCGGAAGGGCAGATGGGCAATTCAGAGGTGGGCCATCTGAACATAGGCGCCGGCCGCATTGTATATCAGGAACTGACGAAAATCACCAAGGCCATCGAAGACGGTGTCTTTTTCCACAATGAGGCGCTGAACCACGCCTGCGACCATGCTTTAACTTCACCTGACGGCGCCTTGCATCTGTTCGGCCTGCTATCCGACGGCGGCGTACATAGTCACTTTACTCATCTGCAAGCCCTGATCCGTTTGGCTAAACAACGGGGCATCAAAAACTTGTATGTCCACTGCTTCATGGACGGCCGCGATGTGCCGCCAAGCTCCGGTATCCACTATATTGACCAACTGGAAGCCTATTTGAAAGAAGAAGGCCTTGGCCAAATCGGCATCGTCTCCGGCAGATACTATGCCATGGATCGAGACAAACGGTGGGAGAGACTGGAAAAGGCCTACGACGCCCTGACCTTGGGCCAAGGCCAAAAATCCTCAAGTGGTGCAAACGCTGTGCAGGCGGCCTACGCTCGTGGAGAAACCGATGAATTCATCCTGCCAACCGTATGCACGGGCGACGGTTTCGTAAAGGACGGCGATGCTATCATCTTTTACAACTTCCGGCCGGACAGAGCCAGAGAAATCACCCGCGCCTTCGTAGACCCCGCTTTCGACGGTTTTGCCCGCAAAAAGACCATAGAAAACCTGACCTATATCTGTATGACCCAGTACGATGCAGAAATGCCCAATGTAGAAATCGCCTTTCCACCGTCCCGGCTGGAAAACACCTTGGGAGAATACATCTCCAGCTTGAACCTAACTCAGCTCCGCATTGCGGAAACAGAAAAATATGCCCATGTGACCTTCTTTTTTAACGGCGGCGTGGAAGCAGCCAACCCACGGGAGGACCGGATTTTGATTTCTTCCCCTCAGGTTGCCACCTATGATTTACAGCCGGAGATGAGCGCCTATCAGGTGACGGACAAGGTCCTTGAAGAAATTGCATCGTCCAAATACGATTTAATTATTCTCAATTTTGCCAATGCCGATATGGTGGGCCACACCGGTGTATTCGATGCCGCTGTCAAAGCAGTGGAAGCCCTGGATGACTGTGTGGGCCGCATCGTACCTGCTGTTCTTGAGGCTGGTGGTCAGATTCTTCTTACCGCTGACCACGGCAATGCCGACTATATGGAAGACGATAATGGCAATGTGGTCACCGCCCATTCCACCAATCAGGTACCTTTCGTCCACATCGCAAAGGAGCCAGTAAAAGGCTTTAAAACCGGCGGCAAACTGGCCGACATCGCACCTACATTATTGATGTTGATGGAACTGCCGATTCCAGCAGAAATGACTGGAAACTGTCTGGCTGAGTAAACCTCTCGAGACTATTACGCAGTTCATTTGAGTTAAGTCCAGGATAGAAAGGTCAAAGGTAAGCCTTGTTAACACATTTCCTAAAATCAGCGGATTTGGTCAAAAAATCCATCCATATTTTACCATTTAAGGACCTTTTCCAATGATAATACATGAAAATTTTGACACGACTCCCTTTGTTTTGCAAACTGAGTCAACGTTTTCAGCCAATTTGTTGACACACAACCTCAAAAATGAGAAATGAGTCAATGCAGCAGAGTTTATACCCTCGACCCCCAACAGGCTGGCGCCCTAACGGTTATCTTCCGTTAAGGCGCCAGCCCTTTTTACCTCTCTGGCGGCCAAGAATATGATATAAGATGAACACCGGAAACAGCATACATACCATTACCACCCCTCCATCGATTGCCGCAAACATATGGACAGCCCATTGTTTTGTGCTGATGCATAAAGCGACCTGCCCCATGCAGATCATTGCCGCTGCTATAAGCCCTTGACACAGACCTTCCTTTAGCGCCTTGCCATACATTTCCTTCTTTCTGATACCAATCTTGTGCATGACCGCAAAATCCCTTCTCCTATTCAGCAGATTGGTGAACGCTGCGTTAAAATAAATCAAGGTCCCAATCCCAGCCAGTAGAATGATAAAGAACCAGTGCATCACTTTCTGATTTCGATCGGAATCCATATACTGCTGTGCCTGACGGCTAACGCTGTGAAAGGAATAGCCGTAATGTTCCGACAGTCTCTCTAACTGCAAGGAGACTGCCGGTTCCCTTCCCTCCTCTGTCCACACGTTTACCACCTGTCTATCTCTTTCTCCCCCAAAGAAATCTGCAGTTTGCCGGTCCACAATTAAAAGATTTCCACCCAGATGATTTTCTGACAATATGATGTTTTGGACATCCAAAAGCTTTACATCCACAGCACTACACTCATCCTTTGATTTCGCCCCCACCAGACTAGAATCATAGAGAGTTACCGCATCTCCCACATTTAAATTGAGAGTCTTTACCAAATCTCCTTCCATAATGGCCACAGGTCCATCCCTTTTCTCATCATAGGAGGGAACCAACGCCTCCATATGATCCGTTGCTACTAAAGTCACATTATAGAGACATTGATTTCTTCCATCCGTCTTCTGCTCCATTTCCAAAAACGCCTCATAAAAACTCCCTTCTGGATTTAAAGACTGCTTTTCCTCACATAAGAACACGCCGCTTTCATAATCGATTTCATAATCCTGTATCTGGCTGATACCAGGAATTTCTTCCATCTCCTTCAATGCCTCATCAGATATGGCTGGAATGTCGCCGCCCCGCATGTTCTCAAATACGCTGCCTGCTGTTATCTGCAGTTCCCCCGGCACATATGTTTTCACATAAAGAATTCCCTCGTCACTGTGATTGTCCTGAATCCCAAGACTGCTAATCAAAATTGCCGTCAAAGATACGATGGTCATGGCCAGAACCATCTTCTTTCTATCTTTTCTTCTGCCTCCCATGACTTCTACAGGCATTACCGTTCTAAGCTGCACCAATATCATGGCAATGGTAGGTAGGAGCATGAGCAGAATCATCAAAACTGTACTCCCCATGGCTTTCCATGACAGAGCGGAGGACACCAACTGACCGGCATCGTAATCATGGATGAATACCTTCATCACTTGACTGTATAGCGCCTGATTGACTAAGGAGCCCGCCAGAATACCCGTCACAACGCCCATGCAGACAAGGAGCAGCATCTCAATTCCAGTAATTTTCAACAAATCTTTAGGCTGAAACCCTATTTTCCGCAGAGCCATAAAATCCCGCCTCTTTTCAGAAAGGCGATTATAAAAGATATGATATACCACCATGACACATATGAGCCATATGGCAAAATTCATCATCCGGTTCTTATTTTTCAGTTCTCCGCTATCGTCAACAGCATCGACCAGCATCAGGTTTTTCCGCCCGTTTAAAGCTTCTAATGCTTCCCCCTCATAGCCTAAATAGGCGTTCAATGCATCAAAATATTCTGTAATCTTTTCCTGCCTGTCAAACCTGACTTCTACATTTACCGTTCCGCCTTTTTCTTTGATAATCGAATCTGCAAGCTGCCAGGAAACGTAACCAGTTTTTCGATCTATAAATCCCGTAACGTTATGGATGACTCCAACAATGGTAAGGTCGAGATTCGGTATGGAAAACATTTCGTCTCCTGTATCTGCATCTGTAGCTGTCAGATTAACACAGACCTTATCTCCCACCTGCAGTCCATATTTCTCCATATAATTTTGTGTAAACACAACTTCATCGGCCTTTTCTGCCCAGCGCCCATCTATGGTCTCTTTTATATTGCTATCGGCCACTGTAGCGCCTAAATTCCGAAAAACCTCATCTATATAGGCAAAGGAGGTTCCGTCTTCTGTACATCCTAGCGAGAAACTCTGGCCTGCCTCTGCCACAAAATCCCACTCTTTTATCTTTAGAAATTCCTCCTCTGAAAGTCCGAAATAGGTAGCGTGCTGTTTTCCCTCCAAGGCCTCTGCATTGAGTCTGTTGGCCATCTCAACGTTTGCAAACAGCTGGTTTCCCACCAAGAGAAAGGCTGTAACGAAACAGAGAAACAGCCATGTGAGAATCGTACCCTTTTTATCCTTTAACAGGTACCCCTTCACTACCAATTCTATCTTCTCTCTAGTCATTGACAATCTCACCATCCTCTAACCGGATAACCCGGTCTACATCCTTTATGAGCCTTTCATTATGGGTAACCAGCAGGATGCTGGTTTGATACTCTGTCACCAGCTTCTTTAACAGTTCCATCACAATTTTTTCGGTCTTGGAATCAAGGTTTCCGGTGGGCTCATCGGCAAACAAGATCGACGGATGGTTTATCAAAGCCCTTGCAATAGCCACCCTTTGTTGCTGCCCTCCAGATAACTGTTCTGGATAAAATTTTTCGTATTCTTCTATCTCAAGCATGGTGAGAAGCTGACGCATATAAGCCGGATCTCCTTTTAGCTCCGGCAACCTGATATTTTCCCTCACTGTGAGAGATGGCAACAATTCATATGCCTGAAAGACGAAGCCCATTTTTTCCCGCCGAAGCAACGTTCTCTTTTCCTCTTCCAAATCAAAAATATGGATACCGTCTATAGAAACCTTCCCCTCTGTGGGTCTGTCCAGACCTGCCAGCAGATTGAGAAGGGTAGATTTTCCTGATCCGCTTCTACCTAGTATGGCTACAAACTCTCCTTTCTCAACGGTCATTGTCACATGGCGCAAAGCCTGTAGCGATATGGCGCTTTGTCGATATACTTTTGAGATATTCTCTGCTCTTAATACTTCCAATGAAAAAACCTCCTTACTGTTTAGTAAGGAGATTCTATCATACAAAAGCCAAATATTCGAAAAGACTGCTATTTTTTTATGGTTGCAGTTATGGCAGCGCCTCCTGCCGGCTGATTTTTCACGGTAAGGGTTCCTTCCATTTTTTCGCATAATATCTTACAGATACTTAAGCCCAAGCCAAAATGCTCTCCTTTGTCTGTGGTAAAAAATAAGTCGGCAGCTCTTTTCAGATTTTCCGAAGAAAATCCCGGCCCATCGTCTTTTACACAGAGTACAAAAAAGCTTTCCTCTTCATCTAGCTCCACAATGACCTGGGACGTTGCATAACGGACTGCGTTCTGTACCAAGTTCTCTATGACTCTAAATACCAGTCCTTTGTCTATGGTAATTTTCTCATGAGGTAACCGGCAAGAAATTCTAATCTCTTTATCTGTACCTAGGAGCCCTATATCTCGTTCCAACTCCTGCAGCGCTTCCGAAACCCTTTCTTCCCTTCTCTGCACCTTCAGGTTTCCCAATCGATCCATATCCTGTATACAGCCTACATACTGTTCTAGTCGGTCTACCGCCTCGCTCATTCCACAAACCGCAGTACGAATTTCCTTGTCTGACAGCCTCTTTTCTTCCCCCTCTTTCATATAATCCAGGTACCCCTTCACCACGGTAATAGGCGTCCGCAAGTCGTGGGCCACCGAAGCATTTACCATTCTGGTCTGCTGTAAAAGTTCCCATGTCTGCTCCTTGCTATGCTGCAATTCCCTGCGCATCCGCTCCATCAAGCTGCATAGGGTTCCCAACTCGCCCTCACTGTCATAGGAAATAGAAAAATCCAAATCGTCCTCTGAAATCTTGGAGATACTTTTTTCAAGTTCTCCGATAGGTTCCTGAAGTTTGAAACGGTAAAAAAGGCTGGCTGAAAGAACCATGGCTCCAAAGATACCCATAGCCGGCAAAGCTACCATTGCAACATAACAGCCATAGTATATAGCGGCTTCCCTGCTGGTAAAGGGTTCATGATCCCATGTACCGTCTATGGGGTCTATGGTGTATTCCTTTCTTTCCAGAATACTGTTTTGTATCTGATTGGTCTGGAAAATCACCAATCCTATGAAAATGCATACGCAAAAAAAGGTGATGATAAACGTCCATCTCATTGCCTTTCTCATAGGCGCTTTTTGAATCTGTTTTTTTATCTGTTCCATTTATACCCAATCCCCCAGACCGTTTCGATATATGGTATATCTGTATATACCGATAATTTGTTTCGGATATTTCTGATGTGTTCCTTCACCACAATGCTGTCCCCTTCCCCGTCAAGTCCCCAGATTTTTTCATAAATGGTTTCCCGGCTGAATACCATCCCCGGATTTCTGGAAAGAAATCCTATGATCTCAAATTCCTTATTGGAAAAGTTCAACGGCGCTCCATCCCAAAATACCATATGATTGTCATAGTCGATGGCAAGTTTTCCCTCAAAGTGAAGTTTTCCTGCTGTCTGTTTTCGTTCTTCCCTCCGCAGATGGGCCATAATTCGCGCCAGCAGTTCCTCTCTGTTAAAAGGTTTGGTGATATAATCATCTCCTCCGGCCAGAAAACCTTCTATCTTATCCTGCTCCGTCACCCTTGCTGTCAAAAACAAAATCGGGCAGCTAACATGCGCCCGAATCAATGTACATAGCTCCAATCCATCCATACCCGGCATACTGATATCCAATAAAATCAAATCCGGACTCTCCTCCAGACGGGTCAGCGCCTTTTCTCCTGACATTGCTGTCAAAACTCTGTATCCCTTTGCCTCAAGAGTCATCTTCAGCATATCAACAATCATTTTTTCATCGTCGATTACCAGTATTTTATAGTCCATGGCCTTTTCCTTCCCTGCAAAATATTCTCTGTCATACAATGCTATAACAGAAAAGTCAAAAAAACGACAAAAATCCTATATAAAATACCATCCGCTGATGATGGCTTCTGCCACCCGAATTCCGTCCACTGCCGCAGAGGTAATGCCGCCGGCATAGCCGGCCCCTTCGCCGCAAGGGTAAAAACCTGTCAGCTTCTGTCCGTCCTCGACCCAGCCAGCCTTTAGACTTCCCTCATAGTTTCCATCCCTTATGATACGCACTGGCGAAGAACTTCTGGTCTCCACCGCCTTAATCACTGCATCATCCATATCAAAGCCTTTCAGCTTTTTTCCAAGGTAGGGCATGGCCTCCCGAAAGGCTGCCACTGCAAACTCCGGCAGACACCCTTCTATCTCCGTCGACTGTCCGTCCCGAAGGGCGCCCCATGTGGTTCTAGGCGGTGTGTAAGGATTACTTTCGCCATCCCCGTGTTCAGCCTGTCTCCTTCCAGCCTCAAAGGCCAGCCGTTCATATTTTTCCTGAAACTCCACCCCAGCCAACACATCTTCACTGGCAAAATCGCTGACTCGCACATCACAGAGCAATGCGCTGTTGGCTGTGCCGCTATCTCTATCATGGTAGCTCATACCGTTGACCACCACGCCACCCTCTTGGGAAGAGGCTGCAATCACCTGGCCGCCGGGGCACATGCAGAAGGTATAGACTCCTCGCCCTTGGGCAGGGCCATCCTGGCTGCACCGATGGTTCAGCTTATAGTCGGCTACCGGCAGCCCCAACTGTCGGGCCGGTTTGCCGTATTGGGCGATGTCAATCATATCCTGGGGATGCTGGATTCTTACGCCAATGGAAAAAGGCTTCTGCTCCATGTTGATTTCCGCCTTCTTCAATCCCCTGAAAGTATCCCGCGCGCTATGGCCCACCGCCAATACCGTTACTTGGCAATCGATGACTTCTTCTCTGTCTTGGGTCAGGTCTCTGACCCGAATCCCTTTGATGCAGCAAGTTCCTTCCTCATACAACAGTTCCTCTAACCTGGTTTCAAACCGAACTTCTCCGCCCAGCCTGATGATTTCCTTTCGGAGATTTTTTACCACCAGCCGCAGCATGTCAGTTCCAATATGGGGTTTCTGCTTATATAAAATCTCTTCCGGCCCGCCGGCATTTACAAACTCTGTCAGCACCTTGCGAATCCGCACATCCTTAATGCCAGTGGTCAGCTTTCCATCGCTGAAAGTACCTGCGCCGCCCTCGCCAAACTGGACGTTGGAATCGGCCAGCAGCTTACCTTTCTCCCAGAACTGGGTCACATCATGATGACGCCGCTCCACGTCCTTACCTCGTTCAATGACCAGCGGCCCATATCCAGCTTGGGCCAAAATCAAGGCGCAAAAAAGCCCAGCCGGTCCCATACCCACCACCACAGGTCTGTGTTTCAAACCTCTGCCATTCTCTCTGGCAGCCGGCGAGGCAGGGTGATAGGTCAAATCCGGCGTAATCTCCAGACGGAGCTTTTCTGCCGAAGGGAGGCGAAGATTCTTCTTGGGATTTTTGCGGGACGCCACAATAAAATCCACCGAATAGACCCAGCAGATATGTTCCTTGTCTCTGGCATCAATGGATTCTTTCGCAATGTGCCACTCTTTAATGAAGAGATCGCGGCCGCCTATCTTTTTCAAAATCTTCTCTGGTATCTTATCTTTGGGCTCTCCAATGGCCAGTTTTATCTGGTGAATTCTATACATCCTCTTCCCTTCGTCCTCTCTCCGTCAGCGCCGCTTCTGCCATGGCCCTTCCTGCTCTGACTCCGCTTTTCCACGCAAAATGCAAGTTGTATCCGCCGCATGGACCGTCATAGTTAAGGACTTCACCAGCAAAATAGATTCCCTGGGCAATTTTTGAGGCCATGGTCTTTTCATCCACTTCCTCAAGGGCTACGCCTCCCCGGGTCACCTGGGCGTCGTTCCACCCTTTAGTGCCAGTCACATGAAAGTGCAGATTCTTCAGCCTATGGGCAAGCTGCCAAAGTTCCTGACGACCTACCCCATTCTCCCTCATGTCTTTGGTCAGCCAAAGGGCCAGTTTTTTCTTCACCAGAGTGCAGAGCAGGCGGTCCATACTCTGGGCCTTCTTTTCCAGCAGCCGCACCAAATCTTCCTCCGTATACTCCGGAACCAAATCCAGGGAAATTTCATATTTTGCAAAGCCCTCTTTCAAAGACAGGCCCTGGGGCAATACCAAAAGTCTGGACAGATTCATCATGCAGATGCCTGACAGGGCATCCTTTTGAAACTGGACTTCTCCGGATTCACAGGCCACTGCCTGACCATCGAAAAACAGGGTTCCACTGGCTTTGCTCCGTACGCCTGCCAATGGGCTAATATCCTCCTTCACAGTAATGGGAACCAGCGACGGCACCAAGCGGCTCACCTGATGGCCCAGCTTTCTCGCCATCAGGTATCCGTCTCCCGTGGCGCCGAAAATGCTGTAGGATTTCCCACCTGTGGCAAGCAATACCTTTTTCGCTGTCAAATTGAAAGAACTTCCATCCGCTGCCACGCCCCCAATCTGCCATCCCTGCTGATGTTGCGGTCCTGTCATTGCTGCTATGTTTTCCGTCCGGCAGCCAGTTATAATCTGAACATGCAAAAAACGGGCAGTTTCCTCAAGGAGCGCAACCACCTCACTGGCCTCCTCTCCATGGGGATACATTCTGCCCGTATCATCTATCTTCGTTATCAGACCGATTTGTGAAAAAAACTCATCCACTTCCCCTCTGCCCATGCAATGGACATTGGACAGATTGCACCTGCCGTTGCCTGTGGCAGCCAGCTTTTTTCCTACGGTCTCTTTCTTTTCTAAAATCCCAATGGAAATCTTCTCTCGCCCTGCAGATAGGGCTGCGCTGATTGCTGCGGTAAGCCCTGCCGCGCCGCCGCCTAAAATCAAAATATCAAAGTCAAAAGGATTTTCTGTTTTCATGGTTACTCTGCAGCCTTTTCTCCTTCTCCGCCTTCCTCACTATCGGAATTCTCTGCTTCTGTTCCCGGCTTAGGCGCCAGGGTCGGATCTATCATCTCTGCTGGTGTCTCCGTCACAACGCGAAGTTCTGCCTTCGCCTCTTTGGCAATCTTAATGGCTTCCTTCGCCGCCTGATGAGCCTCCGCCGCTTTGGCTGCCGCATCCTCAAGCCGCTCTTCTTTCGTCTTAATAAAGTCTGGTTTCAAAATGACGATGGTGGCGCCAACATTAATGATGCTGACACCGCCTGCAATCATGTAGACACCCACTAAGGTCAACGTTGAAAAATCGAACAAGTCCGCATCAAAGAAAGCATACAGGCCTAAAACAATGTTAAGCAGACCGATGAACAGATGGTCGTAAAACCCTGCGTCACGCTTGTCCCATCGCTCCCATGCATGGACAAAGTTTCGGATTCCGGAAAACAGAATCCAAACACCCAGCACCAAAGGAACGGCCACATCCGCTGATAGTTTATTCATCAAAATCAACACGCCCAACATGAAGGTTGAGGTTCCGTCTATCAAAATCCAACTCTTTACTTCGTCTTCGCCTCGATAGCTGCTATAAGAAAGGCACTCCACGATTCCGGCCACCACAAAAACCAGACCAACGATAAAAGCAACCGACATAAACATCAGTCCTCCGTTGGCCACCAAATAGATTCCCGTGATTGTGAACAGGGCGCCCATTGTCATCGTAATAATTCTCACTGGTAAGTCCTCCTCTTGCTCCAACCTACCGAGGCCGGAACGTTTCGCCTTATTATTATACTTTGTCCCGTCCTTCAAGTCAAGAAAAGCCCAGTAGTTCACAAAAAACACATATAGCCCAGTCCCCTCTTCTATGGTAAAATACAGGTATAGAAAGGAGGCCTCCTCAAAAAATGGACCGCCAAACCCCTGATTTTTTAAAAAAAGAAAACACAGATCGAGTCATTCTTCACTGCGACATGAACGGTTTCTATGCCTCGGTAGAGCTTCTGGATAGACCTGATCTGAAAGACAAGCCTATGGCTGTCTGCGGTGATCCGGAAAGCCGCCACGGTATCATTTTGGCAAAAAACGAACTGGCGAAGCGGGCCGGTGTGGTCACTGCTGAAACCATATGGCAAGCACGAAAAAAATGCCCCGACTTGCAGCTAGTCCGTCCTCATCGGGACAAGTACGCCCACTACTCCAATCTCATTAATCAGATTTATCTTCGCTTTACCGATATGGTAGAGCCCTTCAGCATTGACGAATCCTGGCTGGATGTGACTGCCAGCCAGACACTCTTTGGCAGTGGCAAAGAAATCGCCGATACCATTCGTCACACTGTAAAGACAGAACTGGGACTGACCCTGTCCGTGGGCGTATCCTTTAATAAAATCTTTGCCAAGCTGGGCAGCGACTACAAAAAGCCAGACGCTACCACAGTGATTTCCAGAGAAAATTTCCGCGATTTGCTGTGGCCCCTTCCTGCTGGGGCTCTGATCTTTGTGGGCAAAGCGACTGCTGATAGGCTTCTCCGCGCTGGTATCAAAACCATTGGCGATATCGCCCATGCCGACCCCAAAATGCTCCATTCTCTTCTGGGCAAACAAGGTGATATTTTATGGAACTATGCCAATGGCTATGACAGCAATCCTGTTGCCCGATTCGATGAAGGCGAACCCATAAAATCCATTGGAAACGGCGTGACCTTTCGGCGGAATCTGACCAGCGAAGATGATATCCTCACTGCCATAACCAGCCTGGCCGATACGGTTGCAGGTAGGCTCCGAAAACACAAGCTGAAAGCTTTTGGCGTTAAGGTGGATATCAAAGACCCTGCTTTCAAAACCATCTCTCGCCAAAAGCAGTTGATGGTTCCCACCAATCTGGCGGAAGAAGTCGCCCGTGCCTGCATGGAATTGATTCATGGTTCCTGGCGCATCGGTATGCCCATTCGCCTTTTGACTGTGACCGCCATCAATCTTTGCGACGAAATGGTGGAGGAACAGATCAGCCTCTTTGCCAACGAAGAGATAAATCACCAGAGAGGCGAAAAGTTAGAACGGACTATGGACCACATTCGAGACAAGTTCGGCACCGCCGCCATCACTTTTGGCGGCATTCTAGGCAATGACCTAGGACTGGGCGAAAAGGATCCCAAAGATTCTGCAGAAAATGCCACCTCCCCTGCCGGGGCAGCCTCAGACCTCGAAGACTTACCATAGCCCATCATCCAAAAAAGTCACCCAAAAATCTGTAAAATAAAGCAGCGTCTGCCCAGAATCCCTTCCAGGCAGACGCCGCCATATATAGAAAAGTAGTAATGAAGTTGTCCGTCAATCCAGCATCGGTTTTAAGTCTGGTGAAATCAGCAGTTCACATTCAGTAGCCGCTTTTATATCTTCCAGCGAATAATCTGGATGTAGTTCTTCCAGCACCAGACCATCTTCTGTGACGCGAATTACCCCCATCTCTGTGATAATTAAATCCACACAGTTTACAGCTGTATAAGGCAGTCTACATTCGTTTAAAATCTTATGTTTTCCTTTTTGGGTATGCATCATGGCAACGATAACCTTCCTAGCGCCTACCACTAAATCCATGGCACCGCCCATGCCTGGCACCATCTTACCCGGCACAATCCAGTTAGACAGATTACCATGTTTATCCACTTCCAAGGCTCCTAGAATGGTAGCATCCACATGACCTCCTCTGATAATAGCAAAAGAGGTTGCACTATCAAAGAATTGACCGCCTGGTTTAATAGAAACATATTGAGCGCCGGCATTGACCACATCCACATCGATTTTCTCTGGTGCGCCGCCCATGCCCATAATACCGTTTTCCGATTGTAATATGATGCTTACCCCTTCTGGAAGATTATCGGCTACCATAGTCGGCAGGCCAATTCCTAAATTGACCACATCGCCATCATGTAGTTCCCTTGCCACTCTTCTAGCAATCCGTCTCTTTAAATCTGCCATGGCTCTTCTCCTCCTACTACTGCATCCACAAAGATTCCCGATGTCCTCACATGGTTAGGATCTAATGCTCCAACCTCTACCACCTGACAGGCGCCAACGATAACAGTATCAGCGGCTGTAGCCATCATGGGATTAAAGGTCTGAGTCGTACCGTTGTAAATGGTATTGCCAAAGGTATCTGTCACAGAGCCTCTGATGAGAGCAAATTCTGCACGAATAGGTTCCTCTAGTAGATATTCTCTACCATGGATATTGATGACCTGTTTTCCTTCTGCCACAATGGTTCCCACACCTGTGGGCGTCAGAAAACCACCCAGGCCAGCGCCGCCAGCGCGAATCTTTTCTGCTAAAGTACCCTGAGGAATCAGAATACACTCCAGCTTGTCCTCTGCCTTTTCTGTATTCATTCTCTGGGCCACCTCTGGATTAAGGCCTACATGAGACGCAATCAGAGTTTTTATCTGTCCATTGGATAAAAGTTTTCCCACGCCTCTTCCTGGTACGCCTGCATCATTACAGATAATGGTCAGATCTCTTACATTCTTTTCCACCAGAGCATCGATTAAAATCTCCGGTGTACCGCAAGCCATAAATCCACCTACCATAATGGTTGCCCCATCTTTGATGTTTTTTACAGCCTCCTTTGCGGTCGTTACTTTATTCTTCATTGGCTTATTCTCCACAAAAATGCTACGCAATTTCTCCGTTTACATCATTCTTTACTTTAGCCCCATGATTTCATCACAAAAGATTCTTTTATCCATCAACCTCAGGTTATCTGCGATCTGCGGTAGGAAATCCATCTGGTCTAAAACCTGTGTTTTCAGATCAATCCCTGGAGCAATCTCGATGAGCGTCACGCCTTCCGGACGCAGCTCAAACACAGCACGCTCGGTGATATACAGTACCGGCTGTCCTACTAGATTAGCATAATGGCCAGAGAAGGTCACATGCTCTACTTCTTTTACAAACTTCTTCTTAGTCCCTTCCTTGATAATTTTTAATTTTCCATCCTGGCAAATTGTCTCCAGTCCTTTGGCTGTGAAAGTACCACAGTAGCAGACTTTCTTGGCATTCTGAGTGATATCGATAAATCCGCCTGCACCCGCTAGTCTCGTTCCAAACTTAGAAACATTCAAATCTCCGTTATAAGCCGTCTCCGCTAGTCCTAAAAACGCTATATCCAGACCACCACCCTGATAAAAATCAAACTGCACGTTGTGATCTAAGATGCACATAGAATTAGCCGCCGCCCCAAACTGAGTGCCTCCCATAGGTACCCCTGCGATGGATCCAGCCTCCACAGTTAAGGTCATATAATCAGAGATACCTTCCTCCGCCGCTACATTGGCAATAACCTCAGGCATACCAGTACCCAGATTGACGATGGCATTTTCAGTTAATTCCATAGCTGCCCGCCTTGCCACAATCTTTCTGGCATTGAGCGGTACTGGAGGAATGGCATCTATAGGAATACGAAATTCACCAGTCAACGCCCCGTCATAAGGTGCTCCCAGACACTGCATGTTATCTTCATCGTTTCCTACCACAATGGAATCCACATAGATGCCCGGTATTTTCACCAGCTTCGGATCCAGACTACCAGCCTGGACGATTTTCTCCACTTGCACGATAACCTTGCCGCCACTGTTCTTACAAGCCTGCGCCATAGCTGTAGAATCCAACGGACCGATTTCCCTATGTACAGTACAATTTCCATATTCATCTGCATAACTGGCTCTTAAAAATACAATGTCAATAGGTATCGCTTTATAAAGTAGTCGCTCCTGGCCATCAATGTTTATCAGTTGTACCAAGTCCTCTTTAGTTACATTATTGAGCTTCCCCCCACCATTTCTAGGGTCTGCAAAGGTATACAGTCCTACATGTGTTAAAGTTCCCAGATTATGAGCTGCAATATCACGATACAGGTGGGTAATGACGCCTTGGGGCAGATTATATGCTTCAATCTTATTGTCCAATGCCAGTTCACCCAGCTTTGCGGCTCTATCCCAGTGACCGCCAATGACGCGTCTCACCATACCTTCATAGCCATAATGGTCTCCACCTGTTCCATCTCGATGTCCCTGACCCGCTGCGAAGAGCAAGGTCAAGTTCTTTGGATGTCCAGTCTCTAAAAAGCGAGTTTCTAACGCCTTAGACAGAGCTTCCGGACAAGCACAACTGACGAAACCACCAGTGGATACTGTCATTCCATCTTCCACCAGCATGGCTGCTTCCTGCGCCGTTATCACTTTTACTTTTTTCATCGATCTATCTCCTACTTCTTCACTTATTTTCAAAGGTAACCGGTCGTTTTTATAAGAAAGCCTCCATACCTTCCTTCTGATCTTTGCTGGCAAAGCACATAGCAAAGAGTTCATTCTCTATGGTAATACCACTGTCCAAATCTGTTTCTATCCCTCGACTGATGGCTGCTTTAGAATATTTCACTGCAATGGGCCCATTTTTTGCGATTGCCTTAGCCATCTTCATAGCCTCTTCCATCAGTTTTTCAGGAACTGTCACCTTATTTACCAAACCAATCTTTTCCCCCTCTGCCGCAGAAATCATAGCGCCAGTAAAGATCAATTCCTTTGCCTTACCAATGCCAACTCTTCTCGGCAATCTCTGTGTTCCACTAAAGCCCGGTGTGATACCCAAACCTACTTCTGGCTGTCCGAATTTTGCCTTCTCGCTGGCTAAAATGATATCGCAGCATAGCGCCAGTTCACAACCGCCGCCCAGTGCAAAACCGTTTACGGCAGCGATGGTAGGTATTTCCATTTTTTCGATCCGTCTCATAAGCGCAGATCCTCTCTGTCCCCATTTCCTACCGCCGTCCAGATCCAATACAGCCTGTTCACCGATATCAGCTCCAGCTACAAAGGAGCGGCCTTCTCCTGTCAAAATTAGCACCCGTAAGTTCCCGTCTTTCTCAATCTCTGAAATAGCATTTTCCAGATCAGATATTACCTGACTATTTAATGCGTTTAGGGCTTCCGGCCTTGCTATGGTAAGCAGGCCGATCCCTTCTTTTCTTTCCAGTTTAACCGTTGTCATCGCATCCTCCTTAGTACAGTTCTCTGTAAATCTCCATAATCAAATCTCTAGTCAGTGGCACATAAGAATTGGTTACCAGTCTCTGCTGATTTGCGATGACAGAGTCAGTAAAAACTTCAATGTCTTCTTCCCTCATGCCATATTCTCTAAGCGGTTTCAGATGTAGTATCTTTTCTAAAAGTTCATTAAGGTTTGCGATAGCCTGCTCTTCTGTACCACCTAAGATCCTAGCAATGGTCTGCTTAAAATCCCTGAGTTTGCCATCCGGTTTTATGGCATCATATTTTTCCAGTACCTTACCAAACAGCAGATAATTGGATTCACCATGTGGAACGTGATAAGTGCCGCCTAACGGGAAGGACATGGCATGGACTGTGGCACAGCCTGCCTGTAAAAATGCCAAACCTGCATAGGTTGCTGCTGTAAGGAATTCTTCTCCATAAGACATCCTTGATCCTCTTCCTTCTTCTGCGATCCTTCTGAAACCCTCCAAGATCAATTCCATAGCTTTTACTCCAAACAGTTCTGAAGTCATGGTTGCACGTGATGGAGACAGATAGGATTCCACTGCATGGATCAGCGCATCAATCGCGGAGGATGCAAAAGGCTTATATGGTAGTGTAGTCAACAGCTCTGGTATCAGACAGATCTTCTTAGGAATGATCAGATCATCTACCAATCCTAATTTGGTAGTATTGCCATTATCCTCTTTTACGATTGCAATAGAAATATTAGTCACCTCAGATCCTGTCCCGCAGGTGGTCGGAATAGCGATTAGCTCCTTTTCTGGTATCACTGGAAGTTTTCTAAAATATAGATCATGAACAGAACCTACCCTCTTCAGAGATAACACTTTGGCTACATCCATGACGGCGCCACCGCCCACTGCAATAATCCGGTCATAATCGGCTGGGTCCAATGCCTCAAAAATCCTAGTGATGGATTCCTCGGAAGGCTCACCCTGTCCATATTCCTCAATAAAGCAAAACTTATTGCTCAGTCCAAGTTCTTCCATGAACGGCTCATAAATAAAATGATTGGTAAAAATCAGATCACGCTCTCCGATCTGAAACTCTTTAGCGAATTCCCGAAAAGTCTTACATTTATACATTTCTGGTCTCATTAAAATCTCACGCATGGTTATTCCCTTCTTTCTGGCTCATGTCATATTTCTCATCGATGTATACGATTTTAAATTCTTCAAACAGCAATGGAAATGTATCGGAGAACTCTATCTCCATTCGCTCACATAGACGCTGATATTTCTCCCCAAAAAAACGCTTCCACTGCTCTATCGAACTGCACCCTTCTATTCTGGCCAATGCAGGTGTTATCGTCTCGAAAGTACATTGGGTCACTGCTACTGTCTCCACAACAAAGTAGGCTTTTCCAACCATATCACATACCACATGGTATTGTCCCACCTGTGGCAACGGTTGACCATTTGCTTCAAAATAGTCTACGGAATAGGACTCACCACAGATGTCTCCATAGAAAATACGGGCTATAGTATTCTTTCTGTATTCTGTGTTTTCTACAAATTTCCATATCTCATAGGGATAATCCCTCAACTCTGACCGATTCTTTGAAAAATCTTCCCATAGGATTTGAGGAGAATTTCTCACCTTTCCTTCACGTTGTCTGCGGTAAATAGCTAGTAAGAAAAATAAAGCACTGATACCACAGATAAGTGGTCTGTGATTGATCACACCAATGATGAAAAAAATAGCCCAAACAACGATGGAAAAAAGTCCTGTAGTTTGTAACACCTGCTTCATAAGATGCCTCCGTACATATTAAGCGGTAATATCCCCGTCATCCCATCTCTGAATCTCGATTACATTTCCATCTGGATCCTTTGCATAGACAAGAGTTAATGTCTGTCCTTTTGTTTCGTAATAGTGACGTGCAATATCTCCGCAGGCACTGCCTCCGTTTTCTATCACTTTGCAATAAGTTTCTTCTACATCTTCCACAGCTATAGCGATATGCCCCATGCCGCCGCCATTGATATTATTGGCCGATGTTCCATCAGGGATCTCCCAAGTGAAAAATTCAATAGTCGGACCACCTTCTGGATAGCCTGGCAAGGCCAGATGGGCACCCTTTACATGGGCTCCTTGAAACCCTGCAGCCGCTTCAAACCACTCTCCATGAAGATCTCGGAGGGGTGGAACTACTTTCATGTCAAATACATTTTCATAGAATTTAATCAATTCTTCCCAATTTGGCGTATTGATATTAGTATGTGTATATCTCATATCTGCTCTCCTTTTCCCTTTATCATGCCTCTGAAACAATTTTTTTCTTAGATCTCTTTTCCAGTATCATTGGCACTACTACCATAATCACAGCAAATGCCAGAAGCCCCATCGCAATTGGTCTGGTAAATAGAATGCTAAAGCTTCCTTTAGATGCAATAATCGCAGTTCGAAAATTGCTTTCAATAATGCCGCCGAGAATATACCCTAGCACAATTGGTGATAATGGAAATCCATTACTGGAAAGCATATAACCGATAAATCCAATGACCAGTAGCACCCACGTATCGAACAATCTGTTGTGTACAGTGATTGTTCCTACTACACACATGAGCAAGATCACCGGAAACAGCAGATTCATTGGTACAGCCAACAGCTTGATGAATATCTTCATTAACCCCATCTCCATGATATACATGATGATGTTCGCTAAGAAGAATGCTACGAATACAACACCAACCACATCTAAACTGGTCTGGAACAGCAGTGGACCTGGTTGTAATCCATGAACCACCAGTCCACCCAGCAGAATGGAGGTAACCAAATCACCCGGAATACCCATAGTCAACATCGGAATAATAGCGCCTCCGCAGCAAGCATTATTGGCAGATTCAGAAGCAACAATGCCTTCTGGAATACCGGTTCCAAACTTTTCAGGATGCTTGGAAGTCTGTCTGCTAGTGGTATAGGCAAACAAAGAAGCTGTAGTCTGTCCAATTCCCGGCAGAATACCAATAAACGTACCAATAATGCTTCCAATAGCAAATATTTTGCCTGTACCCTTCAGCATTTCCTTCGTTGGGAAAGTCTTTACCTTAGAAACCGGAATAGCCTCGTATTCCTGTCCTAGACTTCTCAGCTGAGTTAAAATCTCACCCATGGCAAACAATCCCATGAGTACAGCCAGCTGATCCAAACCTGCATTGATCTGCCAAAATCCAAAGGTCATTCTAGGTACGCCGGATACGGTATCAATGCCTACAGTTGCAATGAGTAGACCGACGAGGGCCGAAAGGAATCCCTTTAACTTAGAGGCACTGGACAGACTAATGACAACGCTCAACCCCATGATGCCCATGGCAAAATACTCCCACGCGCCAAACTTCAAAGCAATCTTTGCAAGCTGTGGCGCAATCAATACCAACATTAAGGCTGAAAAAAGCCCACCGATTAAGGAGGCAAACACACCCAGAGTAAGGGCATCGTTAGGCCTTCCATTGCGTGCCATCGGCGAACCATCAAAACAGGTAACCAACGAAGCTGGGGAACCTGGTATATTCAATAGAATTGCCGCCACAAGACCACCGCTGATGCCGCCTACATAAACGCCAAGCAGTGTGACGACCCCTTGATGGGCGGTCATAGCAAAGGTAAACGGTAAAACAAGAGAGACTCCGAGCGCTGCAGTCAAGCCCGGAATTGCACCAAAGACCATACCGACAAATATGCCAAGTGTCAATAGAACAAATAGAAATGGTTCTTCTATAAAAGTTTGAAACCCTAATAATAATGAGGTCAAAATTTCTCCTCCTCTCCATTTCATGCCTGTCCGCTGTCATATGACAACAGACAGGCAATATATAAACTGTGTATGTTATTATTTCAATTTTATTTACCCATTAAGTCAGCCCACTTAGAGAATGTATCCGCTGCTGACAGTGCTATTTGCTCCAGTTCAGCGCCATCGGTCCATACTGGATCAAAACCCAGCTGATCTCTCAATAGAGACTTTACTTCTTCCTGGTCATAGACTGCCTTAAATGCACTTTCTAGATAAGCTACTACTTCATCTGGTGTTTCAGGTGGTGCATAGAAGGCTCTATGCAATCCCGCTACAATGTCATATCCACATTCTTTAAAAGTCGGAACATCTGGTAGGAAGGAAACTCTTTCCTCGCTTGCTACAGCTAATACTCTTACATCTCCAGAATCATAGACAGACTTTAGCTCTGAACACTGACATACCCACAGATCCTCATGTCCACCCAGCAGGGCAACTCTGGCCTTTGAAGCTGATTCATAAGGAACATAGGTAATATCAATTCCTGTAATATCAGCAAATCCCAGAGATGATAGATGGTTTACATTTCCTGTCGCTACACTTGCCAGAGAGATTTCACCAGGATGTTCTTTGGCGTATTTCACCAGATCCTCTAAAGTTTCAAATGGAGAATCCTTGCTGACTACCAGTGCGTTTACATCATATACCATGGAGCAAATCGGTGTCATTTCTTTATAAAGTTCCACATCTGTAGTCTCGGTTAAGTACAAACAACCCCAGGTTTCAGGGAATGCACACTGTAGCGTATAACCATCTGGATCAGCGTTATAGCACTCCATAGAACCGATTAAGCCGTTGGCTCCTTCCATATTGCTAGTAGTCATGGTCTGTCCATCCAGTTCTACATACTGGGCTGCAGTACGAGCCAGTGTATCTGTACCACCACCAGCGGCATATCCAACGATCATTTCAATCGGCTTAGTAGGGAATTCCGCTTCTGCATCATCACCACAGGCCGCCATACAAAATACCATTGCCAGTACTAATAACATTGCTAACAACTTCTTCATAATACTTCATTTCTCCTTTCTCTAATAACCTTTCACTATTCACATTACATACACATTTACATACACAGCTGTATACAAAATTAAAATAAATCAAACCTTGCTAGTTTCACATCCAGTCCTGCAGTAAAGATATAATAGACCGCTACAGTGACGACAACACCAAATATCAAATATTTTACAAATTGAATCAAATTCCCTTTTTTCGTATCTTTGTGAAACTTTCCCAGCCTAACGCTATATAGACAGGTCAGGAATGTCACTGTAATCACTGTTGAAATAATGAAGCCAATCTTCTCCATCACTAAAAGATAGATAAAAACCGTCACCACCGTTAGTACACCTAGTTTGTTCCAAATGACAGGTGTCGGTGTTTCATCCCGTTTGATTATTGCACTTGTAATAATGCCGATTGAAAGTAGTACCACAAATGTAAGCAACATCCATACATACACATCGCTTCGTGCTACAAAATATTGGATACCGCCAGATGGCAGATCACTTGTCTCCCAAAAGAGGAAGCCTGCCACCATGATCAGTCCAATACCATACAGCACATCTCTTTTCCATTGAGCCATAATCATCACCCTTTCCTTATCTACTTTTCATTTTCTGTTTTTCTTTTCCTAAGAAACAGATATTGTATAACACCATAGGACAGCGCCAACATAACTATGTAAAGCTGAAACAGGTTGTCATAACTGCCTGTCCGATCCATCACCATGCCGGGAATCATCGCTCCTAGGATCCCTCCTAGAGAAGAGCATAGTTTGAGCATTGCAAATAATCCTCCCATATTCTCTTTACCAAATAGCTTGGAAGTCCACAGTGGCAATCCCACTGGTATTACCGGTGCCCCGCCCAGGCCAAAAAGTATGGCCAGCCCAAAGGCAAACGATATATTTTGATCTGCAAACAATCCAAAGATCATTGCTATCAGTAAAAAACCATAAACATAGGTATTAGATCTTATCACACCCAACTTATCTACAATAGCCCCATAAGCTGGTTTTCCGATCAGCATGGAAAACCCATAGACGGATACCGCTTTTGCGGCTAATTCCTCATCATATCCACTCTGCGATACAATAGGAGAAAGATGGGTCACCATAGGAGATATGATCGTCCCAACAGCTAAGATAGACAACATCATTAGCACAATACGATGATCTTTGATGCAATCCAGAAATCCTACTTCCCTATAGCTAACGGTCTCCTCTTCATCTTCATCTTCTGCTTCTTCTCCGTAGGCTCTTAGTCCCTTGTCTTGCGGATGATCCCGAAGGATAAGAAATGCCATCCATGCAAATCCGCCTATCAATATGCCATGTATGAAGAAGGCAGTCTGCACACTCCATATGGTAATAATTCCATTTAGGATAGAGGGAGCAAAAATGGTAGCGATACCAGAGCCACAAGTAACCAGTCCCAACGCAAACCCTCTCTTTTCAGAGAACCATATAGTAAGAAGCGCAGAGCACGGTACAATGGCTCCCGCTCCATATCCGATCCCAATGACCAGCATGGCTCCATAACAAGCCAAAACAGACCCTGCAATGGATAGGAGCAGATAACCCGCAGCCATGCAGATACCGGATACAAATATAACCCGTCTCGCTCCAAATCGCTTCATCAGAGGCGCTACTGCCAACAAAGCCAATACGCTACCTGATTGATAAAACATGGTGATGGACGAGCGTAGAGTGTTATTCACCCCTATGCTCTCCATCAAAGGATTTAAAAATACGGAAATGCAGTTGAATCCAAGTCCCAAGCTGTAAAACATGACCATACCGCAGCCCAGTGCGATATACCATGCATAATGTATATTTTTATTCATGTTTCTCCCTACAGCAGGGTACTTTGCGATTGCTAAAAAACTCTGCCTCCATCTACCACTACATTGATGCCTGTAAGAATATCATTTCCATATACTAAAGAACCTACCACATCAGCGATGTCTTTTGGTTCTGCCAACCGTTTCATACAGGTTTCACTGGCATTTTTGGCTCCTCTAGCCTCCTGCCCTGCTACGAACTGAGTGGATACAAAGCCTGGTGCTACGCCTAAGACACGTACCGCTGGTGCAAACACTCTGGCAAGTGAACGAGTCATATTGATTTCGGCGGCTTTGGATGCAGAATAGGCGATGGAGCTACCAAGTCCATTGAGACCTCCTGTGGAGGTAATATTGACAATTACGCCTCCATCATTTTCCAGATAAGGTTTTGCCTCTCTACAGCAAAAGAAGGTTCCTTTCACGTTAACTCCAAAGATATCATCCCAATACTCTGACTTCATACCATATAAATCGGGATGCGCTACTACATGGGTTCTTCCCGCACAATTGATCAGCACATTCAAACTGCCAAAATCCTTAGCAACATCATGAATCAGTTGAATCACCTGTTCCTCTTTTGAAATGTCAACAGGATATGCCTTTGCCTCCACTCCCATCTTCTTCATCTCTTTTACTGCACTATCTGCTTCTTCTTCATATGCAAAATATCCGATGCATACATTGGCACCGTGGGATGCGAAATCCATTGAAATAGCTCTGCCAATTCCCGTATTTCCGCCAGTTACTAAAACTGTCTTTCCTCTTACATCCATCGCTTTTTCTCCTTTTCTGATAACTTACTGTCTACTCAACAATATGCTGTGCATAAACATCGGCATGGGAATATACCACCTGTTTTTGAGCGCCTATGTAACGTTTACATCCCATGTCGTGTAAGAACTGCAAGATATGGGCCTGTGCTGGCGCATCTTTCCATTCCGGTCTATGCCAAGTCAATTCACCCCTACAGAATATGCTCTCTGTCGGCGGGCAATCAGACTGATCCAGATCAGCAGGTGGATTCCAATTAGATGGTCCAAGGACAGAATAACAAGCGTCTGCTGTCGTGAACGGAGCATCGGTTCTAGGCATATATTTAAAATGAACTTTTCCAGCATTTTTCGGATTGCACAAAACCTTCTTCAGAGTTTCCTCATCTTCAGGTTTTTCATTGGTATTCACCATCATTTCAAGGAAAGTGAAATCATGAGTCGCAATACTTCCTCTGGCTATACCATTTTCTTCTTTCATAGTTTCAATAAAACCAAAAATTTTGGAATATCCAAGCTGTTCTCTACCGGTAATAATCGGGTCAGTTACGTCTTCCCACAGTACTGGCTCAAACATGGCAATAAAGTCATCCTTCTCCCCTCTAAAATGAACCGGTACCTCTACATGTACAATGTCATAGCCACCTCCTTGTAGCCATGCAATATTTCTAAGAGCGGAAAATGTAATAATAACATGAGGGGAAAGTAACTCATATTTTTCTGGTAAAATGGATTCTAACGTCTCTCTTTCCACCTCACATACCACTTTATAATGGGTCGTTTTCGTTGGTTCATCATAGATCCATCTGCCACCTTCTGGTTTTTGTCGTGGTGTTACACACGGTCCAAAAACGACTGGCATCATATACATCTTTCCCTCTTCAAATTTAAAACTCATAGTTGATTATCTCCTTTCGCATTTGCTTTATATAAATTTAAATTGTAAACAAATCTGTTATACTGGATCCTCAATCAGATTCAAGGCAAGTCGATATGCCTCTACAAGCTGTCGGTCTCTTTTTTCTAAGAGATCACTCATATCCACATTGGAATAATCATAAAACCCTTTTCCTGACTTAATACCAAACGCTTCGTCTTTTTCCATTTTCTTTAATGTCTCTGGTAGCTCGGTATCCGGTGGAAGAGTATAGCTGTGATTCTTAAAATTATTGATGGTAGTATCTACTCCACCGAAATCAATCTTCTTACAAAGACCTAGAACCATTGCCCTCGGTATAAAGCTCATCTTTGCAGCATAGTCAATATCCTCTGCTGTACAATATCCATTATCTAAGAGGAAAAATATCTCTCTGTTCAGGCACTGCTGCAAGCGATTTATCACATACCCTCTAATGAACTTCTTCATCTGGATCGGTGCTTTTCCACAATCTTTCAAAAGTCTTATGACTGCATCTGCCATAGCCTGTGGCGCTTCATCACTTTTTACGACTTCCACCAAAGGAACTAGCTGTGCGGGACTGTACCAATGAACGATCAACTGCTGTAATAGCAATTTTGGGGGAACGATCTCAAAAATATTCATGGCTGATGTGTTCGATGCTACGATCACTTTTTCATCAATGAGCTCTGCCAATTCCTTATAAAAAGTACGCTTCACATCCTCCTTTTCTACAATCGCTTCCATAATGAGCTCAACATCTTGCACGGCCTCTTCCAGAGACTGACTAAATTCAATTCGTTCAAATGTGTCACCCGCTTCTTTGCTGCTAATCGTGCCTTGTGTCTCAAATAGCTTTAACCCATCCATGATCCGTCTAGCTGCTACTGCTCGGTTCATCTCTTCTGGTTCCCAAATTTTTACCTGATAGCCTCCGGCTGCAAAGACCTGTGCGATTCCTGGCCCCATGATGCCTGCACCGATCACTGCGATATTCTTAATACAATGTAAGCCTGTTTGATCCATTTGCAATCCTCCTATCATCTTGTCAACAACTATGAGCAATTCTTATGCCAAATCAAAAATTCTTCAGAACTCTAGTTAAATTCCACTTCTTTGCAAAACATCCTTCTGCAACAACGTTACATTTATCGTTCAAATCGTTTCAAATAATGTAACGAATCGAGCGTTTTATGTTACGCTATTTGTTACCCTCTTTCCTGTTCAACAGCGATGGCCTATCTCGTTTTAGTATTGGCATACTTCTTGAATGTAATGTATTCCATCACACACAAATCTCACATCCTGACAGAATGAAATGGAGGACAATCAATGGAATTTAGTTATTCAAGAGAGCAACAGATGGTAAAGCAGATGTTAAAAGACTTCTGTGAAAAAGAAATTGCTCCAATTTCTGCTGAAATCGATGAAAAAGCGATCTACCCTTACGAAACAGTTGGCAAGCTGGCTAAACTGGGCCTGATGGGTATGCCGTTCCCACCGGAATACGGCGGTGCAGGCACTGACTACCTGACTTACATCATGGCGATCGAAGAGATTTCCAAAGTAGACGCATCCCACGGCGTTATCATTCAGACTCACAACGCACTGTGCTGCTGGCCGATCTTCACCTACGGAACGGAAGAACAGAAGAGAAAGTATCTGCCAGACCTGCTTAGCGGAAAGCATCTTGGCGCGTTTGGTCTGACCGAACCAAACGCAGGTACCGATGCAGCAGGCACTCAGACCAAAGCAGTATTGGACGGGGACGAATGGGTATTAAACGGTTCTAAGATATTTATCTCCGGCGGCGGTATCGCAGATATTTATGTGATCATGGCCATGACAGATAAGAGCAAAGGCACTAAGGGTATCAGCGCCTTTATCGTAGAGAAGAACGATGTTGGATTTAGTGTGCCAAAGCATGAAAACAAGATGGGTATTAGAGGTTCCATCGCAGCAGAACTGGTATTTGAAGATTGCAGAATTCCAAAGGATAGACTGCTTGGACAGGAAGGTAAGGGCTTTAAGGTAGCCATGAGCTCTTTGGATGTAGGCCGTCTGGGTATTGCAGCACAGGCTCTTGGAATCGCCCAAGGCGCCTTTGATGAGACGGTAAAATACATGAAGCAGAGAAAACAGTTTGGAAAGACATTAGACAAGTTCCAGGCGCTGACCTTTGAAATGGCCTCCATGAAGGTAAAGATCGATGGAGCAAGGTATCTGCTGTACGATGCATGTAACAGAAGAGACAGAGGCTTACCTCCAAGCGTGGCAGCGGCAGAAGCTAAGTTGGCATGTTCCGAGGCAGCAAGCTATGTAACCAACAAGGCGGTGCAGTTCCACGGCGGCTATGGATATATCAAGGATTATCCTGTAGAGAGAATGTACAGAGACTCCAAGATTACGGAAATCTATGAGGGCACATCGGAAGTTATGAAGATGGTAATGTCCGGAGAAATCTTTAAGTAGGACAGGGAGGAAGAAAGACAATGAAAATTATCGTATGCGTAAAGCAAGTTCCAGATACAACAGAAATCACCATCAATCCGGAGACCGGTACCCTGATTAGAGACGGCGTGCCATCGATTTTGAATCCGGATGACGCCAATGCCTTAGAGCAGGCTTTACAGATTAAGGACAGCCAGCCGGGCACAGAGGTTGTGGTAGTAACCATGGGACCTCCACAGGCAAAAGAAATGCTGCAGGAATGTATCGCAATGGGAGCAGACGATGCGGTTCTGCTTTCTGATAGAGCCCTAGGCGGTTCCGATACATGGGCAACCAGTAATGCAGTAGCAGCAGGCATCAGAAAAGTAGGCGACTTTGACCTGATCTTTGCAGGCAGACAGGCTATCGACGGAGATACCGCTCAGGTAGGTCCACAGATTGCAGAAAAGCTGGGAATTCCACAGGTTACATATGTTAAGAATTTCAAATTGGAAGACGGTTATGCCATTGTGGACAGAGCCTTAGAGGATGGTTATGAAACTTTAAAGGTGAAACTGCCATGTGTGCTGACTGCCATTAAAGAACTGAACGAGCCGAGATATATGTCTGTACCAGGTATCTTAAAGGCTGCAAAGCATGACATCAAGGTATGGAATGCAGCAGATATCGGCGTGGACTTAACCACTGTAGGTCTGAAGGCTTCCCCGACCAACGTATTCAAATCCTTCACCCCGAAGCCAAAGGGAGCGGGTGTTGCGGTTGCAGGTGATACCCCAAGAGAAAAAGCAGAAAACCTGATGGACGCTTTAAGAGAGAAACACATCATTTAGTGCGTAGGAGGGACGAAGAAAAATGACAAATTTTGCAGAATACAAGAACGTATGGGTCTTTGCAGAGCAGAGACAGGGAAAACTGATGAACGTTGCTCTTGAACTCATCGGTGAAGGCCATAAATTATCAAGAGAGATCAGCGAAGATACCAAGGTATGCGCCGTACTGGTAGGCGATAAGGTAGACCACTTGGCAGACGAGCTTTATGCTTATGGAGCTGACAGTGTGTATGTATTAGAGGATGCTCTCTTAAAAAATTATACTACCGACGGCTATGCCAAGGTAATGACAGATGCTATCAACGAATACAAGCCGGAAATCGTACTTTTCGGTGCAACCCATATTGGAAGAGACTTAGCGCCAAGAGTAGCAGCTAGACTGAACACCGGTCTGACTGCAGACTGTACCAGATTGGACATCAATGTAGCCAAATACATGGACTATCTGGAAGCAAACACCACTGCTAACTTAAAGGGTCTTGACAGAGAGGATCAGAGCAAGGGTCTGAAGCAGACCAGACCAGCTTTTGGCGGTAACTTGATGGCAACCATCGTGACACCGAATACCCGTCCGCAGATGGCAACCGTAAGACCTGGCGTTATGGCTAAGAGAGAGAAGGAAGCCGGCGCAAAGGGTGAACTGATTAAGGTTGATGTAAAGCTGTCTGCAGCAGACATCAATGTGGAAGTGCTGGATGTAGTAAAGGCAGCTAAGGAAATCGTATCTTTAACCGACGCTAAGATCATCTGCTCCGGCGGAAGAGGTCTGGGCGGTCCAGAAGGCTTTAAGCTCATCGAAGAGTTTGCAGCTAAGGTAGGCGGCGTGGTAGGCGCTTCTCGTGCAGCAGTTGATGCAGGCTGGATTGATCAGAGCCACCAGGTAGGACAGACTGGAACCACTGTAAAGCCAGAGATTTATTTTGCTTGCGGTATCAGCGGCGCTATCCAGCACCAGGCAGGTATGCAGACTTCTAAGATTATCGTAGCCATCAACAAGGATCCCGAATGTCCGATGATGAAGCTGGCTGACTATGCTATCGAAGGAGACTTAAAGAAGGTCATCCCTGAAATCATCGCTCTTTGGGATG
>JAAWDM010000022.1 GCA_022793795.1 Bacillota bacterium | reverse complement strand
AGGAGGCAGAAAGAAATGATTAAGAAAGTAGGAGTCATCGGGGCAGGCATGATGGGAGCAGAAATCGCATTGTGCTTTGAAAGAGCAGGCTATGAGACGGTATTAAACGACATCAAAATGGAATTCGCATTAAACGGCATCAAGAAACAGGAAGCCGTATTGGATAAGAATATTAAGAAGGGCAAAATCACAGAAGAGGATAAGGCAAAGACCCTAGCCAACGTGAAGGCTACTGATAAGTATGAAGACCTGGCAGACTGCGACCTGATTATCGAAGCAGCGCTGGAAGTCATCGAAGTGAAGAACGACATCTTCAAGAAGCTGGATGAGATTTGTAAGGAAACCACCATCTTTGCCAGCAACACATCTTCCATCTCCATCACCAAGCTGGCAGCAGCAGTGGGAGCAGAGAGAAAGGGAAGATTCTTAGGAACCCACTTCAATTCACCAGCCAGCGTCATGAAGCTGGTAGAGGTCATTCCAGCGCTGCTGACAGATGCAGAAGTGGTAGATGAAGTGGTAGAGTTGCTGGCATCCATCGAGAAGGAACCGGTAAGAGTGAAGGATGTGGTAGGATTTGGACTGAACAGAATCTTCCACGCCATGTACCTTGAGGCATGCCGGTTGGTAGAAGAGGGTGTATGCAGTGCAGAAGATGTAGACAAGATCTGTAAATACGGCTTAGGACATCCGATGGGAGTGTTTGCACTGTTAGACATTACCAGCCATGACCTGAACCTGAATGTAGATAAGATACTGTTTGAGGCATATGGAGACAGATTCAGACCGAGCCCGCAGATTCAGAGACTGGTAGACAGCGGCAGACTGGGAAGAAAGACTGGCGCCGGCTTCTACGACTACAATAAATAATCAGAGAAGGAGTCCGAAATTATGAGCAAAGTTGCATTAGTAAAAGAAGGAAACATTGCTATCATCAGCGTACAGCGTCCAGAGGCATTGAACGCTCTGAGCCGGGAAATCGTAGATGAAATGGATGTTTTAATTGAGGAAGTCAAAAAGGATGCGGACCTTCGCTGCTTGATTTTCCATAGCGAAAAGAATTTTGCAGCAGGAGCAGACATCAAAGCTATGGCTGGCTGCAATGAAGAGGAAGCCAAGGCTTTTGGTTTCTCCGATGTATATGATAAAATTGCGGAACTGCCGATTCCAACCATCGCAGCCATCGAAGGTTATGCCCTTGGCGGCGGTATGGAACTTGCCATGACTGCTGATATGAGAATCGCAGGGGAAAGCGCTAAGATGGGTTTTCCAGAAGTAACTTTAGGTATTTTCCCAGGTGCAGGCGGCACCATCAGAGTACCAAAGCTGGTTGGACCTGCATTTGCAAAAGAACTGATTTTTAGCGGCGATGCAGTCTCTGCAGAGAGAGCCCTGCAGATGGGTCTGGTCAACAGAGTGGTTGCTGACAATCAGGTTTTGGAAGAAGCTAAGAAATTGGCAGGCCGTATTGCAAAGCGGGGTCCTGTGGCAGTGAGAATGGTAAAAGAGGTCATCACCAGAGGTTTGGAAGAGCCAGATGTGAACAAGGGCGCCGCCATGGAAGCAGAACAGTGGGCAAAGCTGTTCAATACATATGACCAGAAAGAAGGTATGAAAGCCTTCATGGAAAAGAGAAAACCTGTTTTCGAAAACAGATAAAGCCAGGAGGACGAAAAAGTGGCAGAAGAAAAGAAATTGACATCAAAAGAACTGTTAAACGAACTGACAGCCAAACACTATGAAGGGGCCTTACAGGCCAAGGCAGAAGGAAGACCAGTGGTATGGGCGACCTCCATCTGTCCAGACGAGTTGCTCAACGCTATGGATTTAACCACGGTATATCCAGAGAACCATGCAGCAGCCATCGGAGCGAGAAAAGAAGCGATGAAATTCATCGAACATGCAGAAGGAATCGGCTACAGCGCAGACATCTGCTCCTATGCCAGAGTGAACATGGGGTATGTAGACCTGCAGCACGCAGAAGCCCAGGACATTCCACTGCCAGACCTGATTTTCAGTTCCACCAACATCTGTAACACGGTACTGAAATGGTATGAAAACATCGCCAAGAAACTGAACATTCCACTGATTCTGTTCGATATGCCGTTTAACCACACCTATGAAGTACCAGACAATGCAACAGCATATATCAGAGGACAGTTAGAAAACGCCATCAAGCAGTTAGAAGAGTTCACAGGAAAGAAGATGGACTACGACAAGTTAGCCCAGAAGATGGAGATGAACAATGCAACCAGTGAGTGGTGGAAGAAGGCCACCGACTGGGGTAAGGTCAAACCATCGCCATTAAACGGGTTCGACATGTTCAACTACATGGCCATGATCGTATGCATGAGAAGCAGCGAAGACGGGCATAAACTGTTCAAGCTGTGGTATGAAGAGTTAGAGCAGAAAGCGAAGGAAGGCAAGGGACCATGGAACAGCGCAGAAGAGCAGTACCGAATCATTTGGGACGGAATCGCCTGCTGGCCGCACCTGTCGACCACCTTCAAGCTGTTAAAGAAATATGGCATCAACATGGTAACATCGACCTATCCAAACAGCTGGTACAAGGTCTATGAGACCAACGACCTGGACGGCATGGCCAGAAGCTATACCGGAAACTATGCCAACCGAAACCTGGACTATGGAGCCAACCAGATGGAACAGCTGATTAAAGATTTCGACGTAGACGGGGTAGTCTTCCATAGCAACAGAAGCTGCAAGCTGATGGACTTTAGAACCTACGAAGTACAGAGAAGAATCACAGAGAGAACGGGCTGTCCATCGGTCATCTTCGACGGGGACCAGACAGACCCAAGAGTGTTCAGCGACGCCCAGTACGAGACAAGAATCCAGGCGCTGCTTGAGATGATGGAAAAGAACAAAGAAGCAAAGAGAAGAGGTGACATCTAATGGGATACAGAGAAACCATCGAAAAGCTGTGTGAAGCAGGATTACACCCAGGAAAGACCATTATGGCCACCAAGAAAGAGACGGGCAAAGAATTAGTCGGGGTCTTCCCCATCCATACACCAGATGAAATCATCTACGCCGCAGGATGCGTACCAGTAGGGATGTGGGGAGGCAAGACGGAGATACAGTTAGCAGACAAATACCTGCAGAGTTTCTGCTGCTCCATCATGAGAACCAACGTAGAATACGCCATGAGAGGCAGCTATGACATGCTAAAGGCTGTAGTGATTCCGACCTTCTGCGATACCTTAAAGTGCATCGTAGAGAACATGAAGTTAGCCATGCCAAAGGTACCGACCATCGCCATGGCCTACCCACAGCATAGAAAGCTAAAGGCAGGAATGGAGTACACCATCAGCGAGTTGCAGAGAGTGAGAAGAGAACTGGAGAAGGCGTTAAAGACCATCATCACAGAGGATAGCATTGAAGAAGCCTTTGCTGTATACGAAGACTACAGAGCAACCATGAGAGAGTTCGTAGAAGAAGCAGCCAAACACCCAGAGATCATCACGGCCAAGAAGAGACATCTGCTGATCAAGGCAGGAGAATACATGGACAAAGCCATCTACACCAAGGAGATGAAGGAAATCGTAGAGGGCCTAAAGGCAGAGGGAGAGAGCGCCTTCAAGGGAACCAAGGTGATCGTAACAGGCCTATTAAGCGAACCGGTAGAAGCGCTAGAAGTCTTTGACGAAAACAATGTCGCCATCGTAGGAGACGACCTGTCCATGGGCTCGAGAAAATGGAGAACACCGGCCAGAGAAGATGTGGACGATGTGTTCATGAAGATGGCCTACCGGATTGCAGACCAAGAAGGAGACACCTTCCTGTATGAGCCGGACAAGAGAAAAGGGCAGATGATGATCGATATGGTAAAGGAAAAGGGAGCAGATGCAGTGGTAGTGATGATGATGAAGTTCTGCGACCCAGAAGAATACGATTATCCAATCTACAAGGCAGAGTTAGCAGAGGCAGGAATTCCTGAACTGTATCTGGAAATCGACCAGCAGCTGGCCACCTTTGAGCAGATTAGAACCAGAGTACAGAGTTTTACCGAAATGCTTCTGTAGGCGGTCTGTGAAATTACAATAGGAACTTTAAAGGAGAAATAATCGATGTTTTTAGGAATAGATATTGGATCGTCCTCCTCCAAAGTAGCCATCGTTGATGAAAACAAGGAGCTTAAGGCCGTATCCATTGTAAACCTGGGCACCGGTACCAATGCATATCAGCAGGTAGTGGCAGACGCTTTACAGCAGGCAGGCATTACGGAAGCTGATATTAAATACACCATCGCCACCGGTTATGGCCGGATGGGTTATAAGGATGCAGATAAACAGATTACGGAAATCACTTGTCATGCCAAAGGCGTCAATTTCCTCATGGGAGACGCCAAGACCATCGTAGATATTGGCGGACAGGACGCCAAGGTTATCAAACTCAATGAAAATGGCCAGGTGGAGAACTTTGTCATGAATGAGAAGTGTGCTGCCGGAACCGGTCGTTTCATGGAAGTTATGGCTCGGGTACTGGGATGCAGCCTGGACGACTTGTCACCTATGGCAGATAAGTCCACAAAAGCATTATCCATCAACAACGTATGCACCGTATTTGCAGAAAGCGAAGTGATTTCCAGACTGGCGGCAGGCGACAAGGTGGAAGATGTGGCTAGAGGCGCCCATGTGGCCATTGCAAAACGTGTAGCCGGTATGTGCAACCGGGTTGGCTATAGTCCAAAGGTTGTTATGACTGGCGGAGTAGCCCTCAACGCCAATTTGGTGGACGCGTTAGCCATCGAGCTTGATACCCCAATCGAGGTAGTGCCTCACTGTCAGGGCGCAGGCGCTATTGGTGCGGCTGTATTTGCATACGAAATCTATAACAAATAGAAAGGGGCTTTTGCCGCACCCTTGCGACAAAGGCTATCTGGATGGAGATATTACTTATGAAACTGAATAAAGAAGAGATTAAAAAGATTATTCCTCACAGAGACCCAATGCTTTTGGTGGACGAAGTGGAGGAAATGGAACCAGAGACCAGCATTGTAACCAAATTTTTCGTTAATCCGGAAAGAGAGATCTTTAAGGGACATTTTCCAGGAGATCCGGTGCTTCCTGGGGTTTACACCGTGGAGATTATGGCACAGACCGCTGATATTCTGATTCTTTCCTGCGAAAGATATGCAGGCAAAACGCCGCTGTTCCTTGGCGTAAACAATGTAAAATTCCTGAGCAAAATTAAGCCGGGAGATACCCTTGAAATTCATGCTAAGTTTGCCGTAGAAAAGAAGGAGAAGGCAATCGTAACATGCAGCGCAGAGGTATACAATGCAGGTACACTGGCCTGCACAGGCGATGTAACACTGGCTATGAGATAGCTGTGATATAAGTAAGTTTTTTCAGAAAGGAAGATGAAAATGGATTGGAAAGAAATTTATAAGAGCAAAGTGGTAACAGCAGAAGAAGCGCTAAGCCATATCAAATCCGGCGATATGATCGTACCAGGTCACGCTGCGGCTGAGCCTGTATATCTGATGCAGCAGCTTTGCGATTTAAGAGGAAAGGAACTGGAGAATGTAGGGATTCTGCAGGGCCTGAACGTTGGTGGAGCCCCTTATGCAGCGCCGGAATTCCACGGACATTTCGTACCGACTTGTTATTTCCTGGGCAAGACTACCAGAGCTTGCGTACAAGAAGGAAGAGGCGAATTCCTGCCGATGCATTTCTATGCACAGCCTAAGGCTATGCGCGATGGTAAGATACCTTGCGACGTTACTATGCTGTACTGTACACCGCCGGATGAATCCGGTTATGTAAATCTGGGGACCTCTTGCGACCAGGCCAAGGCTTGTATTGAACTGGCTAGAGTTTCCATCTGTCAGGTTAACAAGAATGTGCCGTATCTGTGCGGAGATACCATGGTACATGTATCTGAAATTGACTACTTTGTAGAACACGATGAGCCGATTTACACCATTCCACCGATTACTGCGGACGATCCGATTTCTGAAAAGATCGGTTACAACATTGCTCAGCTCATTGATGACGGCGCTTGCCTCCAGATGGGTCAAGGTAATGTTCCTAACGCAATCCTGAAATTCTTAGGCGATAAGAAGGATTTAGGCGTACATACAGAAGTATTTACCGACAACTTGATTCCGCTGATTCAGTCTGGAGTTGTAAACGGTAAGAGAAAACAGATTAACAAGGGTAAGATTGTAGCAACCTTCGTACAGGGCTCTGAAAACCTGTATAGATTCGTTGACCACAACAACCTGATTGAGTTAAAGCCGGTAGACTACACCAATGATGTAGGCGTTATCGCACAGAACGACAATGTGGTAGCGATTTGCTCCGCATTGGAAGTTGACTGTATGGGTCAGGTAAATGCTGACTCCTTCGGCTCCACCGTATTCTCTGGTGTAGGTGGACAGCTGGACTTCATGAGAGGCGCAGAACAGTCCAAAAACGGTAAGCCAATCATCGCACTGCCTTCCACCGCAAAGAAAGGTACTGTATCTAGAATTGTCGGCGCACTGAAGCCGGGAACTCCTGTTACCACCACCCGTCAGGACGTACATTGGGTTGTAACCGAGTACGGCGCTGTAGACCTGTTTGGTAAGCCAATTACAGAGAGAGCAAAGCTGCTCATCTCCATCGCTCATCCTGATTTCAGAGAACAGATCGAAAGAGAGTTCTATGAATACAGAAAGAACGCAGGCATGATTTACATCAGATAAGCCTGAAAAATCAACATCAAAACCAATCTGAAAATACTAATACATCAAACAAATACATCAAAAATGATACCGGTCGCCGGAGAATGTCTCTCAGACGGCCGGTATTCATCAACAAACAAAAATAATCTTATAAGGAGAAATGAAAAACATGGACTGGAAAACATTATATGAAAGCAGAGTCGTGACTGCAGAGGAGGCTTTAAGCCAGATTAAAGACGGAGAGATGATTGTTCCTTCCCACGCTGCAGCAGAACCAAAATACCTGTTTAACAAACTGGTAGAGATGAAAGACAAATTCCACAACGTAGGTATTTTGCAGGGACTGAATATTGGAGATGCACCGTATGCATCAGAGGATTGCTATGGACATTTCGTTATCAACTCCTTCTTCTTAGGAAAAAACAATAGGAAATGTCTGCAAGAGGGCAGAGGAGAAATGATTCCAATGCATTTTTACGCTCAGCCTGTAGCTATGAGAGACGGATATGTACCTGTGGATGTGGGTTTGATCCAAGTAACGCCACCAGATGAGGAAGGTTATGTGTACATGGGAACCTCTTGCGACCAGACCAAGGTCATCGTCAATAAAGCTAGAATCACCATCGCCCAGGTCAATAAAAAAATGCCGCACGTTATGGGTGATACCAGAATTCCAGTTTCCGATATTGACTATTTCGTAGAATATGACGAGGATATCTATGAGCTTCCGCTGATTACCAGCAACGACCCAATTTCTGAAAAGATTGGTTATCATATTTCAACTCTGATTGAAGACGGCGCTTGCCTGCAGATGGGACAGGGTAACGTGCCTAACGCCATTCTGAAATTTATCGAGGATAAGAAGGATATCGGCATCCATACAGAGGTATTTTCTGATAACCTGATTCCGCTGATTGAAAAAGGCGTGGTTAACGGCATGAAGAAAAATATCGACCAGGGAAAAATCGTAGCTACCTTTGTACAGGGAACCAAAGATCTTTATGAATTTGTTGACAATAATCCGATGATTCAGTTGATGCCAGTGGATTACACCAATGATGTAGGCGTGATTGCCAAGAACGACAACGTGGTTGCAATCAATTCTGCCACCCAAGTGGATTTAATGGGACAAGTTGTAGCAGATTCCATCGGGACCAAGATGTTCAGCGGCGTAGGCGGTCAGCAGGACTTTATCAGAGGCGCTGAGCAGTCCAAGGGAGGCAGACCGATTATCGCCCTTCCTTCCACAGCCAAGGGCGGTGAAGTTTCCAGAATCGTAGCAGTCTTTGAAAGGGGAACACCGATTACCACCACCAGAAACGACGTTCACTATGTGGTAACGGAATATGGTATTGCAGACCTGTTTGGTAAGTCCATCAACCAGAGAGCCGACGCTTTAATCAACATCGCCCATCCAAAGTTCAGAGAACAGCTGAGAAAAGAATTCCAGGAATACCAAAAGAGTACCGGCCAGATTCATGTGCTTCATGACTAGAAAGGCCGGCGGTATCGTATGAAGGAAAAGTTATTTATTATCGGCGCTGGTTTCATGGGAACCGGCATCGCACAGAATGCAATCTTAAAGGGCATTGAAACCCGTATTTTTGATGTCTCCACAGTGCAGCTGGAAAAGAGCAAAGCTAGTCTACATAAGGAAATTCAAAAACAGATTGCAAGAGATAGGATTACCGAAGAGGAAGGCCAGAAAGCCCTAAGTCGTATAGATTTTACCACGGACATGAGTCTGTGCAGCGATGCAGACTTTATCATTGAGGCTGCCTCTGAAAACAAGGAAATCAAAATCAGTATTATGAAAGAGGTGGACGGTTATGCCAAGGCTGATGCCATTATCGCTACCAACACCTCGTCCATTTCCATCACTACATTGGGACGTCATCTAAAGGATGCCGGCAGGTTTGTGGGAATGCACTTTTTCAGTCCGGTGCCTAAGATGCCCTTGATGGAAATCGTAAAGGGGCTTAAGACCTCCGATGAAACCATCAAAAGGGCTACCGCTTTTGGCGAGTATATGGGAAAATCCTGTATTCAGGCCAAGGATGAAGCTGGATTTATCGTCAACCGGATGCTGCTGCCCATGCTCAATGAAGCTTGCTTTCTCGTAGAGCGGAAGGTAGGAACCATCGAAGAAATCGATAAGGGCATGAAAAAAGGACTCAATCATCCAATGGGCCCGCTGGAACTGGTGGATATGATCGGTATTGATGTGGAACTGGCGGTTATGGAAGTCATCTATGAAGAGACCGGCGACTCCAAATATCGGCCGGCCGTATCCTTGCGGCGTATGGTGGATGCAGGCTTTCTGGGGAGAAAGTCAGGAGCAGGTTTTTATGTGTACCATGAGGACGGTTCCAAAACGCCTAACTCTAAGGTGATGGAATAGATAGAACCCGCTTTAAACGAAAACAGGGCTTGGATTCCAAGCCCTGATATTGTATAATAGTAGTAATGAAAAAACGCACCATTGTGAAGGAGGAAAACATGGCTAAGTACAAGGTGGTCATTACAGACCGTGAGTATGAAACAATCGATAATGAAAAGCGCGTATTTGAGGAAAGCGGCCTGGATATAGAGCTGTATGATTATCAGTATAAGGACAAGGAACATATCTTAGAGGTTGCCAAGGATGCTGATGCAATCATCGTCCAGTATGCTAAGATGCCGCGGGATTTGATTGAAGAACTGGACAAGTGTAAGATCATCGCCAGATATGCCACCGGCTTCGATGGGCTAGATTTGGAAGCTGCCACGGACAATGGCATCTACATCTGTAATGTCAACGATTATTGCAGAGAGGAAGTGGCAACTCACACATTGGCGCTGCTCATGGAAATGACCAGAAGAGTGAGCAAATATGACGATTGGACCCATGATGGAAACTGGTATGCTATGCCAGGCAAACAGCACAGTTTGCGCAATCAGGTCATCGGCGTTATCAGTTTTGGACGGATTGCCAGAGCCTTTATCGATCGGATTAAACCGCTGTGCGATAACATCTGGGTATACGATGCCTATGCAGATCCAGAGGCCATGCGCTCTTACGGCGTAGAGCCTAAATCCTTCGAGGAAATCGTAGAACATGCTGATTATATCTCCATGCACTGTCCGCTCACTGAAGATACCCGTCATATGTTCAATAAGGACGTATTCAAGAAGATGAAGAATACAGCGGTTATCATCAATGTGGCCAGAGGTCCGGTAGTCAGCCAAGACGATTTGGTTTGGGCTCTTGAGAATAAGGAAATCGGTGGCGCAGCCTTGGATGTACTGGAACAGGAACCGCCAGCAAAGGACAATCCGCTGTTTGGATTCGATAATGTCATCGTAACGCCGCATACTGCATGGTATTCTGTGGAATCCCAGGCTATCCTCCAGTCCACACCGGCAGAAGAGGTGGTTCGTGTGTTAAAGGGAGAAGTGCCGTTAAATGTAGTAAACAAGGACATCCTGAAAAAGTAGGTTATCATGGCAAAGAAAAAAGAGTATCGAAATAAATACAAGGAAGCAAGAGAAAATCCAGCGTCGGCGGAAGGCGCAGGCAATGGGAAAGGCGGCAAGCGAAAGCTGACATACAAGTCTTATCTTGTGGGGATTGCTATTATCGCAGGCATCGTGGCCTTTTTCATGCAGAACGAGTGGGTGGCCATCGGTTCCATGGTGGTATTTCTCATTGCAGGAATTGTCATGGGACCGCAAAACATGGTGTTTTTGGCTGTGGGAGCGTCCATGGGCGTTCTGATTGCTGTGCTCAATAAGACCAGCTTTTGGCTCAGTATCAGTCTCATATGGACCCTGTTCTACATTGCGCTGATGATTTCCGGTATGTTTATGACATGGAGAGCCAGCAGAGGTAAATAGAATCATATGTGATAAGGAAGCATCGTCTTAGTGGAGAATGGCCGTTAAGACGATGTTCTTTTGATTGATGGTATTATGGAAAGGAGTATGTAACTGTGAAAGTAATAGATTTAACCCATACGATTAGGGAGGATATGCCTGTTTATCCAGGAACGGACACACCTAAATTCATTCCTGCAAACAGTTATGAAAAGGATGGTTTCAAAGAAACTCGCTTGCAGATGTACACCCACACCGGAACTCACATGGATCCACCAGCACATTTATTTGCAGATAGGACCACATTGGAACAGTTTCCTGTGGAACAGTTTATTGGGAAAGCCCTTGTGATTGACTGTCGGGAGCTTAATGAAGGCGAAGATATTACAATGGATTATATCAAAAAATATGGAGAGAAAACAGAAAGAGCAAATTTTTTGCTCTTTAATCTGGGATGGGATAAACGCTGGGGTACAGATTCCTACTTTGGTAACTACCCTTGCATTGATGAAGAAGTTTTAGACTATATCATACAGGGAAACTATAAAGGAATTGGTTTCGATGTAATCGGACTAGACCCTATTGCAGATGTACATTTGACAAGACATAGAAAACTGTTTGAATCCTGTGATATTGTAAATATTGAAAATCTCAAAAATCTCCAATTATGTGGAGAGGAGCTTTTCTGGTTTAGCTGTTATCCTTTGAAATTGGAAAACTGCGATGGTTCGCCGATTAGAGCAGTCGCGTGGTTTGAATGACTTCACTATTGGCTTTCGCCAATAGTGAAGTCAGCATAATAGCGGGCTTCTCCCCGTTTAGGGCTATCGAAACTGATGACGCCGCTTGGCGTAAACGGAGTGTCTTGATAAGGAAGGGTAAGCCATCTCCTGGTGGCATAGAGGGAAAATCCCTTTCGCATATCTATCGTCCAGATAGGGGCTCCTTCCAGCATTTCTGTAAGTTCTGCCGTAGGTTCAGCCCAGAGGGTAAGATAACCGCCGCATTGAGAGGCGCCCATCGGGTAGGAATATTTTCCATAGACTGATGTTTCTTCACGAACGCTGCCAAACCAAAGGTAAGCGTTCTTTTGCTTGGAAAGAGACGGGCTCCCGTGCCAGTGTATTCCATGGTCGTCATCGTAAAACAAAGTCAACTTTTCGCTCCAATACCGGAAATCATAGTCGTTGTCATTGTGGATGGTACGAATCCAGTTGCAGACATTGCCAGATGCCGTCTCGTCATAGACAAAGAAGGTGAACAGTTTCACCTGATTCTTGTCGTTGTAGACGCCCACCTGCTGGATGTCGAACTCCCTTGCAGCTTCCTGGGATTCATCCATCTGGGATAGCTGGCCGGAAAGAACGTTCTTTATGGTAGCAGGACTGCCCAGGTCCTCTAAATCTTCGTCAGCAATCTGGGAAAGCAGTTCTGCCGGAAATCCTTTTTCTGTCAGTGCGTCCCGCAGGGTTACCATCTGGTCAGTGGCAGCGATTTGACTCTCCTTGTCAAAGCTGGCAGCCGGAAAGTCGGCGCGGCTACAGATAAGGGAAAGTCCCATCATGGCCAAAGCCATGATTACCAGGTACGCCAGCAGCAAAGGTCTGCCGGAGAACCAGACCGAAGAGGCAGGCAGGCTGTATCCTGCCTTTTCCACCGCCTCTGTACAGCGGAGGAGATATTTTAGTAAGAGGACCCAAGCGATGAGCATGAGAAGCAGAATGGCAAAACCGCTGCCTCCAATCCAGGCTAGAGCCAATAGAATTCCTCGCCAGACCATGATAGGCCAGGTAGGCATCTTTGGATGGGCCAGACCAGAGTTTTTTCCCGTCTGATAGATGCCAAGGCCCAGAAACAGCAGGAAACAAAATTCAAGTCCATAGGAGGCCCAAGGCGCCCATGTGAAAAATTGGACGTTATAAGGGGTGACGCACAGCAGCAGGGAGATGGTGTGAAATATCAACCTGGCCAGAGAGGCCAGCCAACCAAGTCGGTACCATCGATTTCCCGTTCTAAGGGTTCGCATCCCCAGATAAACTAGCATACAGCCTACGGCTGGCAAAATATATTGTAGATACAGAAACTGAAGGGTAATGGTCATCAACACCAGACCGGCGATGACTTTGCTCATGGCATCCTTAAAAGGCGTAATGGTATCAGCATAGGCGGCCGCCAAATCGTCCATGGCATTACAAGAGGATTGGGCATATAGCAGATCATCCAGCTTTTTTTCATCAAATTTCGTCATGGCTTACACCTCCCAACTTTTTCAGAAGTTTCTTTTTGATGCGATAGAGCCGTCCTTCCACAGCTCTTTGGGAAAGACCCAGCTCAGCGCCAATCTGCTGGGTGGATTGGAGGTAGTAATATTTTCTTAGGAAAATATTGGTCTCCGTCCTATCCAGGCAGGTCAGGGCCTTTTTCAGCTCTTCCATCTGCTCTTTTCGGAGCAAAATCGACTCCGGCGTATCAAAATCTATAGCCGTTTCTGTTTGTGGCTCCTCGGAAGAAGCCAGAATGGCATGGTTTCGATTCTTTATGAAATTGATACTGGCATTTCTGGCTACCCTGGTGAGCCATGTGGTCAGGCTGCCCAGTCTGGGGTCATACTTTTCATAATTCTTTATGATGACCTCACAGACTGTACTGAAACAATCCTCCATCAAGTTTTCATCCTTTACAATAGGACGAATGATATAATAGAGGAGTCCCCTGTTTTGCCTGATGACTTCTTCCACTGCCAGAGATTGAAAATTCTCTTTCATAAGAAGCAGTTCCTTTCTTTTCCCCTTTACTCTATCATACAACTATTTTTTCGTAAACCCACGGTCTATTTTTGCACAAAACCAAAAATAAATCGTGGGATAAAAAGAAAATCAGTGTATTATTTCATATAGAAGGGAGCGAGGAAAATGATGAAAAAGAGATTTACAAAAAATAAAAGGATAGGTGCAGCCATGGCAGTGGTTGCTATAGCTTTTGCGACTTGCTGGTATTTTTCTCATTTTCATATATCTGGTGAAACAGGGGAACTGGAGAGGGCCATAGAAGAAGAGATGGGAATTCCCGTAAAGATTACGAAAACCACGGTCATGGAAGAGGGAGAGCAGGCAGGGAAGCTGCGCATCGTCATGTGTGAGGGAACAGACCAGTCGGGTATCAACTGGCATGGAGTCGCAGGTTTTCAGAAGGGTCTCCTGGGACGGTATGCGCTGATAGGCGGAACCCTCTTTGATTATCACGACCCCATTCAGGAAGCGACCATAGGAGAGGATAGAAGCGGAATTTTTGGAGATTTGGCCGATGAAAAGGCGGTTACCGTGTTCTTTTCTCAAAGCTGTCCTAAAGAGACAGACCACTTCCTCATCAAAATCTATGATGCAGAGAAATGGATGGAAACAGGGGAGATTGTCAGTGAAGAACATGCTCTTCCAGTAACAGATGGCAGGATGCTGGAACCGATAGAAGTTTCCTTCCACTTTTATGACAGAAATATGAAAGCCTACGATGAGGAGGGGAATCAGCTAGACCTTAAGAATTATTATCATAATGGAAATGGAAACTCTAAAGGCCGAAGTGTCACAGAGCCTTCCTCTCTGGCAGATAGCTGCTGTGTGATTCTCATATTGGGAATGGTTTTCGCCGTCTATTTTTGGAGAAAGGATGAGAACTAGAAAGCAAAGGGATATATGCATGACTTATTCACGGGGTTTTGCGACCTTATGTGAAGGATTCGTGAAGAAATTCTATATTTTTTCATATACAGATTTTTTATCGAATTTCTGCAGGAAAAAAGAAGCGTTTTCTTACTTAAAAACGGATTCCCTATGTCAGAATTGGGATATAGAAGTCTCGACTTTATTTGATAGCAAAGAGGAGGGCTTCGACATGGCATAAAGGAATGAAATGACAGAATAAATATTTATTTAACGGCAATAATATACGAAAATAAAAATGGACTTCGATGTTTTTGTCAATATTTAAAAATTATCGAATTTGCGGAAGGATTTCCTATAATAAAAAAGAGCGGCCCTGCTTTTGATTCACCCTAATCTCAATCAAAAGCAGGGCCGCTCTTTTTTAGAAGGCATGTTTATGAGTGATTTTTTCTAGGGTAGGACAAGGAAAGAAGTGTCTTTCTTTGTCCTGCACAATTTATTAAAGCAAATATCGTGCCAACTTTTTGTACTGACGTAAAATCGTGGGTTTTCAATGTGGAAAGCACAGCAGTGTCATATAAATCATCATAATTGATGCAGAAAAACATCTTGAAAAAAGCGGAGGTGCGATTTTGCATCGATTTTTTTTGTCATGAAACCATTGACAACTGTACTTAAATGTTATATAGTGTACTTATCAAACAAGTACACTCGAGGGGAAAAGTATGAACATTATTATCAGTTCCAATTCCAGCAAACCCATCTATGAACAGATTACGGAACAGATGAAGGAGATGATTATGGGTGGAGAGCTGAAAAGCGGAGAACCGATACCATCCATGCGGGCTTTGGCCAAATCGCTCCATATCAGCGTGATTACCGTACAGCGAGCCTACGAAGATTTGCAGCGAGACGGATTTATTGAAACCACCGTAGGGAGGGGGAGCTTTGTTTCAACGGTAGGAAGAGAATTCTACCAGGAAGAACAGCAGCGGATGGCAGAAACCCATCTGCAGGCGGCAGCTGACATCGGCAGGCGAAGCGGAATTAGCTTGGAAAAATTGCAGGAAATTTTGGGGATATTTTATGAGGAGGAATAGCAAAAAATGAAAAAGGGAGAACAGGATTGTCTGAATATACAGGGACTTGCCAAACGATACGATGGATTTTATCTGGATCATATCGATTTGACTGTGCCTCGCGGCGCCATTGTAGGTCTGATTGGGGAAAACGGAGCGGGCAAAAGTACCATGATAAAAGCAGCTTTGGACTTAATTCAGAAGGACGAAGGAGAGGCGAAATTTTTTGGTAAGACCCTTGCAGAAGAGCCCATCGGCCTGCGAGAAGAAATCGGAGTGGTGTTCGACAGCCTGAATTTCAGTGAAGTTTTGACTATGAAACAGGTGGGAAGCATCTGCAAGAATATCTATCGCAACTGGGATGGCCAGGCGTGGAATCATTATATGGAACGATTCGGTTTGACCTCTGACAGGAGGTTAAAGGATTTCAGCAAAGGTATGAAGATGAAATGCAGCCTGGCGGTAGCCCTTTCTCATCATGCTAGGCTGCTGATTCTGGACGAGCCGACCTCCGGCCTGGATCCAGTGGTGCGGGAAGAAGTTTTAGATCTGTTTCTGGACTTTATGCAGGATGAGGACCATGGAATCCTGCTATCCTCCCATATTACCAGCGACCTGGAAAAGATTGCCGATTACATCGCTTTTATCCATGAGGGGAAACTGCTCTTTCAGAAGAATAAGGATGAAATTCTGTATCGATATGGGGTGATTCGGTGCAGTAAAAAGGATTTTGCAGCCATTGATCCAGCGGATATAGTTGCCTACAGGGAAGAAGAGTACCAAGTCAACGTATTGACGGAGGATCGAGATAGGGCGGAATCCCGTTATGGAAATATGGTGGTGGATAAGGTATCCATCGATGAGATTATGAACCTCTATATTAAAGGTCACACCACAGCAGAGGGAGGAAGATAAGATGAAGGGGTTAATTTTAAAAGACATATATAATTTATTGAAAATGTTGAAACAGGTTATGATAGTGCTGGTGATTTTCGCCGTCTGTTTTTCAGGTTCAGCCGATGGAACTATGGTTGCCATGTGTGTGGTGATGTGCTCAATCTTTGTGTCCACCACCTTTACCATGGATGAAAAGTCGGATTGGAGTAAATATGCCCTCGTCATGCCGATTACCCGAGGCAGATTGGTCATAGCAAAATATATGTCGGCAGGACTGTTTTGCATAGTGAGAATCGCTTTGGGCGTGGTATTTACAGAAATCATAGGTCTTCTGCCTTTTGGCGCGGGCCTTACGGATATGGAAACTCTCTTTATGATGGGCCTTACAGGGATACTCATGGCATTAGTATTCATATCTGTATCTATTCCTGTCACCATCAAGTACGGAGCGGATAAAGGCCGATATGTGCTGATGGGAGTGGTGGCGATTCCAATGGTTTTGGTAGCCTTTTTGAAGGATTCTATAGGCTGGATTTCAGAGGTTTTGAGCGGGATGCCCCTTGTCGAAATGACTGTGGTTGCAGCGCTGGTCATTTTGGCGGTTTCTATCTTTGCCAGCCTGCAGATTATAAAGAAAAAGGAATTCTAACTTTTCAATCCAATATAGATATGGTAAAATAAAAAGCTGGCGGGCGGCTCTGCAAAAAAGAGGCGCTGCCAGCTTTTATAGCGCCATAGGAAATAGGGAGTGGAATGTCATGGATAATAGGGTGATGAACCAGTTGGAACAGCTGGAGACGCTGTTTGCAAAATATGAGATTACAGGCAGGGAACTGGCTCAGGTGCAGGCTCTGGAAAAAAAGCTGGAGAATCAGCAGATTACCATAGCGGTCATCGGTCAGTTTAAAAGAGGGAAGAGTACATTGGTAAACGCAGTGCTGGGAGAAAAGGTTATGCCTGTGGGTATCGTTCCGGTCACTGCTGTGGTCACATCGGTCAGATATGGAGATAAAGGGGCCAATGTGCATTTCGATAATGGGGCAGTCATCAAGGCTAACTTTGAGGATATAGAAGCCTATGTCAATGAGCAGGAGAATTCAGATAACCACCTAGGCGTATCTCGTGTGGATGTTACCGTACCTGCGGAATTTCTGGCAGAAGGTATTACACTGGTAGATACGCCGGGAGTCGGCTCTGCCCATCAAAAAAATTCCGATGCAGCATATGCCTTTGTGAGAGAAAGCGATGGGGTGGTTTTTCTGCTGTCGGTGGATAGTCCCATCAATCAAATTGAAATCGAGTTTCTGAAAAAGACCAGAGCCTATGCATCTAAATTTTATTTTGCAGTCAATAAGACGGATGTGGTGGATGAGGAGGAACTGACAGACTATTTGAATTATTGCAGAAAGCTGATTGCCAAACTGATGGAGGTAGAGGAAGGGGAAATCGCCCTTTTTCCCATCAGCGCTAAAAAGAAAACAGGGATTGAGGAACTGACCACAGCGGTAACAGGAGACTGCAAGAGCCGAGGTGCAGATATGTTAGAACAGTCAGTGAAATTGAAACTATTAGATGTGGTAAAAAGCGCTCTTTCACAGGTTACTCTATACCGGACAGTCCTGAACCTTTCCGGAGAGGAATTTGAAGAGCGATTTGGCAAGTTACGAGAATCCATGGCAGAGATACAGGCCGACGGGGAGGGTTTTGCAGAGCAATTTAAACATAACAGCGCCATGCTTACCGCTCAACTGGGAACCATAAAAAATCAACTATCGGACAAGGTGTGCGCATTATTTGGGATTGAGTATCACTATGAGATGGAGGAAGTGGAACTAAATCAGCAGAATGAAAAAGAAAAGGGGATGGACAGCAAAATTTTCGTCAGTCAGGTACAGGAGATTTGCATCCATCTGATGGATACCCTGAATACTATCTTCATGTATCGGGAGGAAAACGCTTATACAGTGGTGAGAAGAATTAACGACTTAAATAGGCTGGTACGCACCCTGGCCAAGATAAAAATAGACATATTAAGAGATTTTTAAGAAAATTCTCCTCACTTTTTTAGGGGAGCTTGCTATACTTCCTGAGGAAGCAGGGAAAAGAAAGGAGATAGAGCAGGGATGGATAAAGAAAGGATTTTAATTGTTGATGACAATCGGGAAATCGTAGACTCTCTGGGGAAACTGCTGGCGCTGGAAGGCTACGACATTCTGACTGCTTATGATGGTATGGAGGCCTTAGCAGTCCTTGAAAAGCATCAGGTGGACCTGATTCTGCTGGATGTGATGATGCCGCGGCTCAACGGCTTGTCAGCGCTCATGCGAATTCGGGAAAACTATAAAATTCCGGCCATTATCCTGTCAGCGAAGACGGAGGAAAGCGATAAGGTGTCAGGGCTCATGTTGGGAGCGGACGACTATATTAGCAAGCCATATAATCCAGCGGAACTGATTGCCCGGGTAAAGGCACAGCTTCGCAGATACCATGCCTGGGGCGGACAGACACCGAAAAACGATGAAGATACCATTGTCAATGGAGGATTGGTGCTGGACCGAAAACAGCGGATGATTATGGTAGATGGTAAGGAAACTCGGCTGACTGCCACAGAGTATAGAATATTGGAACTTTTGATGACCCACTTAGGGCAGGTGTTTCCAGCAGAGCAGATCTATGAGCGGGTGTGGAATGAAGAGGCCGATTATGCAGTAGAAAACACGGTGATGGTACATATTCGTCATATCCGCGAAAAGATTGAAATTGATACGAAGAATCCCAGATATATAAAGGTGGTGTGGGGCATTGGATACAAAATGGAAAAGTATCGTTAGTATGCGTGTGGCATGGATAAAAGTACATTGGAAGGAAATACTTTGCGGTACCCTTTTATCAATAGGACTCATCATGATGATTGTCCTGTTCCGTGAGGCAAACCTTTTAAACTCCAGACGGATATGGAGTATCGGGTTAATTACCAATCTGCTAATTGCTTTAGGACTTTGCGGTCTTTTGCAGTATGATTTGAATAAGAGATACGGAGATTGGATGCCTATTGAACCGGCTGATTATGATACATGGAAGGAAACCCTGAAAATACGCCAAAAGAAAATGAATCAAACATTTGGTTTTCTTTTGGCCTTGGCCATAGCCTTTCTCCTCTATCAGATGATGAGTAATTTTGGATATTTTTTCCGTTATTATTATAATTATGCCATGGGCTATCTTTTCATCGCTACAGTGGTGATCCAGTATACCCTTTGTCAAAACATAACTAGTCGCTTTATGAACAGGCTTTTGGATTTACTTATGGAAGCCATGACGGAGGTAAGTAAAGAACGGCTTGCTGAGGCGGTTGAGATGGAAAAAAAGAGCATTGAGCAGACTGCAAGAAGCGAACGGCTGAAGGTAGATTTGATTTCCAATGTGTCTCATGATCTGAAAACGCCTTTGACTTCTATGGTAGGCTATATTGAATTGCTAAAGAAGGAAGAACTGGGCGAAGTGAGCCGAGATTATGTAGAGGTCATTTCTGATAAGGCTCAGAAACTTAGAGAAATGATTGAAAGCCTCTTTAATCTGGCTAAAGCAAGCAGCGGCAACATTCATCTTGAGATGGAGCCAGTGGATTTAAATATGCTCATTGACCAGCTTTTCGCTGATATGGAAGATAAGATGCAGGGTAGCGACCTACAGTTTGTGCGGTTGCTGACCGAAGAGGATACTCGCATGGTCAGCGATAATATTCATCTATATCGCATCTGTCAAAATTTGTTGGAAAACGCCATTAAATATTCGGCCAGAGGTACTCGGGTGTTCGTGAAAACCTGGGCTAAGGAAGAGCGGGTATATCTGGAGATGACCAACACCGCAGGATATCTGATGGATTTTGATAAGGAGGATATCATAGAGCGGTTTTCACGGGGTGATAAAGCCCGTTCTAGCGAGGGTAACGGTTTAGGGCTGGCCATCGTCAGCACTTATGCAGGCGCTTTGGGCGGGGCCTTTGATATTCAAATCGATTGCGACCAGTTTAAAGTGCGGCTGGATTTTCCGCGAGGCCAAGTGGAAGTATGCACCGATAAATTGTTGGGCTAGGGGCTGTTGTGGGGTAAACCATACAGCAGCTTCCTTGTATAAGGAAAACCCCGTGTTTCACGCGGGGATGATTTTTTTTAAGCCTTGTTGACACATTTCTTTGGATGAGAGGTTTTGGTCAAAAAGTTATCCATATTTTCCTAGTTATGAGGCGTTTTTAGGTTCGAAATGGGAAAATATTGTCATCGCCCCCTTTGTTTAGGAAACTGAGTCAACGTTTTGGACCGATTTTGTTGACTCATTAGGTAAAACAAAGGGAGTCGTGTCAACAATCGGCTCCAAATGACCTGCAGACTAACTGTTTTGCAAAGGGAGGGAGGCAAAAATATTGACTCAGTTTGCAGAAAAGAGAAAATGTGTCAACCGAAGGCACAGGACTGGCAAGTAGGACAACCCTTAAGATATATTTAAGATTTTTTTTTGATTCATTAAGAAATCTATCGCGGCTATATTAAGATGGAATTGATAAAATTTGGCTATACTAAAAGAAAGGAGGCGCATCCGATGAAGGAATATCCAAAAAATCATGTAAAGACACCTATAAAAGAAAGTATGGTGACGCTGGTTTTGCTCAATGTGATAACACTGATGATTTTACTCCTTCCCATGGAGTGGGGAAGTTTTTTCGGTGTATCGGGAGATTGGGACAGTCAGCATGTGGGAGCAGCAGAACTTCTTCGTCAGACCATGATAACCCAGGGCGCCATCTTTCCTCAATTTACCTATGCAGGGGGCGGAACTAATATCTATGATTTTGCCTATTACGGTTTTCTCCGGCCGGATGTGATACTTAGCTGTTTCATACCAGGGGTTCCGATGAAATATATCATTGCCGTCTACTGTATTTTTCAGGTGATGGCCAGCGTAACTCTTTGCTATATATGGCTGAAAGGACAGCAGGTTTCAAAGAGAGGTGCAATGTTTGGCAGCGTGCTGCTGGTCACAGCCAACTGTTTCATACAGGCTCATCGGCAGATTATGTTTGTCAGTTTCATGCCCTTTCTGATGCTGGCCCTTTTGGGCATCGATAGGCTGCTGGAAAAAAGGAAAAGTCTGCTTTTCGTGTTAGCGCTGGTGATGATCTATCTCCACAGCTTCTACTACGCACCGGCCTGTTTGGTGGTATGTGGGTTTTATGGAATTTATAGGCTGACTGTGAAAGTGGGAGAAGAAGGCGGCGCCATGGCCTCTCTGATAGCATGGAAACCGGCAGGAAAAGCCATTGTGGCAGTGGCTCTGTCTTTAGCTATAAGCGCGGTATTTTTACTACCAACAGGACTGGATATCCTGTCCACTGTCAAGGATGGAGGCAGTTTTGTAGCCCAGCCAATGAAGCTGTTTGACGGAACTTTGGAAGGCCTGTTGTATGAGCCCTATGGATGCGGTATGAGTCTTCTGTCTCTGTACGGATTGGTTTCAGCCATTTGCAAAGGAAGGGAAAACCGTCCTCTTGCTATTTTGGCCGGTGGAATTCTGTTTTCCATGGCAGTTCCGGCCGTTTCTTGGGTATTAAATGGTTTTCTCTATGCCAGAGCTAAAATTCTGATACCATTTCTGCCCTTGGTAGTCCTGGTTACGGTAAAGGCTTTAAACGACTGGAAGAAAGAAAGACCTAGGCTTTTGCCGGCGCTTGTATGTCTGCTGCCCTTTTTCTTTTGGGAAGAGGAGTTGCAGCGCACTGCAGCTTTGGCAGATGGGATTTTGCTGCTTATCATAGTGGTATATTTACGCCATAAATGGAAAGACAGAGGAATTCCTAACCTAAACAGATATATGGCCTGCGCTGTGATGACGGCGCTACTGGCGATTCCTATCCTCACCAGCTATGAGGTAAGCAGCCATGGGGGCTGGATAAAGAGTGAGGATTTTGTCCAAAATCCTTTCAATGCAGACGAATTAAAGAAATGTGGGATTTTGCCAGAGAAGGAAGGCTCGGTGGGAACCGAAGCTTTGTATCGAATGGATGTGATTTATCATGGACTGACTAATTCCAATACGGTGCCTGATGGCAGCATACAGCAGACGTCCATGTATTCCTCGGTTACTGACGATGACTATGGAACTTTCTATTATGAAACCATAGGCAATCCCATCGCAATTCGCAATCGGGTGGCCCTGCTACCCAGCGAAAATCCCATTTTCAATGATTTTATGGGCGTTCGTTATCTTGTGACGAAGGCAGATGGAGTTCCTGTTGGCTATCAGCCCATATTGAAAAAAGGCGATATGGTACTTTCAGAGAAAGAGGATGTGCTTACAGTATGTTATGGGGCCAGCCTTTTGATGGAGGAAGAATTCTTTGAAACCTTAAATCGTCAGGAGCGTTTGGAAGCCCTGAGCAGGTATACCATAGTCAATGACCATGGGACGGAAACCGGTGATGGCAGTAAGGATTTTGTCAGCCACTGGGCGCAGACGGTTTCTCTGACAGAGCCCATTCCAGCAGCAGAGGCAGCCTCTCGGCTTGCCAGAGAGGTGAATCAAACCATGAAATCATCAAGAGACAACTGTGTTTTGCTGGTAGAGTTTGATGTCAACAGTCCCAAGCAGGAGGAAGTCGTCATTACCATAGGAAACATGGATAATAAACTGGCCTCCCACAAGGCCCCTTATCCCAATCGGAACTATCACTTCACCTATCTGATTGGATGGGATGAAGGAACCGATTTGTCCATAGAGGCCAGCCAAGGCGACTATACCATCGAGAATTTACAGATGTTTACCATCCCGTCGGAATTCCTGAAAAAGGAGGCGGCCAAAGCCACAACCCATGGATGGGAACCCGATGGACACACCATGTTTCAGGGGACTGTGGATATGAAGGAGGCAGGCTGGATTGTCACCTCCTACCCATACAGAGAAGGTTATCAGGTTATAATGGATGGTCAGGAGGTCACGGCTCAAAAGGTGAACACAGCTTTTGTGGGCGTGGCTGCAGGTGCAGGAAAACATGAAATCGTAATACGCTATACAGCTCCAGGATTTGAAATGGGATTGCTAGTCAGTATAGCAGGGATTCTGGGTTTGGCAGTATTAATGTTTAGACAGTGGATACAGCAAAAAAAGAGGAGGATATAAGGAAATGAGAGAGAAAGTAAAGGAAATATTGGCATCGGAAGGAGTGCGCTATGTGGTGGCAGGGGGAATGACCACATTGGTCAACTATGTGATTTATCTAGCCTTGGAAGCGGTTTCTGTTCATTATCTTGTGGCCAACAGTCTGGCTTGGTGCGGCGCGGTGGTCTTTGCCTTTTTCGTCAATCGACAGATGGTGTTTCACGGAACAGGAGCGCCTTTCTATGAGTTTGTTCAGTTTGCTTCGGCAAGGCTCTTGACTTTGGGACTGGAAAATATCCTTTTGGCGGTTCTGGTTCAATGGATTGGTCTGTTGCCATTTTTCGCAAAACTTTTTGTCAGCGTGGTCACTGTGGCGCTGAACTATATCATCTGTAAATATGGAATTTTTCGTGAAAAACATAGGACACAAGGGGGTGTGAGCCATGAGTAAAGAATTGATTAGCGTCATTGTACCTTGCTATAACGAGGCAGAGGGACTCGGATTGTTTTATGAAAAGACCAGCCAGGTCTTACGGGAAATGGTGTCGGAATCTCTTTCCCAGCGGGGAGTAAAGCAGGCTGTCGGTCAGGTGGTAAATTTGGCTGACGGCCCGTCAGGCAGACAGAATAGCAGGCAGGGAGTCGACTATGAGATTCTGTTTGTTGATGATGGAAGTACCGATGGGACAGGGGAGCTTATAAAAGGACTGGCTGCAAAAGACAGACATTGCAGGTACGTTATGTTTTCCAGAAACTTTGGCAAAGAAGCTGCTATGTATGCGGGGCTTCGGGAGTCTAAGGGAGATTACTGTGTGATGATGGACGCCGATTTGCAGCATCCTCCTACATTATTGCCGCAGATGTATCAGACAGTATCCCAGGAAGGCTGGGACTGCTGCGGTGGCAAACGGGTAGGAAGAGAAGGAGACGGGGCTGTTCGTAGCTTCCTGTCCAGAGGATTCTATAAGATATGTAAGGCTTTGACCCATCTGGATATGGGCGACGGCTATGGAGACTTTCGCATGATGAAAAGAACCATGGTGGACGCCATCCTGGAAATGAAGGAGTATAACCGCTATATGAAGGGAATCTTTTCCTTCGTAGGATTTCAAACCAAGTGGATTCCCTATGAAAATGTAGAGCGGGCTGCTGGAACCACCAAATGGAATTTAAAGAGTTTGTTTGGGTACGCCATGGAAGGAATTCTGTCCTTTTCTACAGCGCCTCTGAAGGCTGCTGGCATCTTTGGGGTACTGCTTCTTATGGCAGGCAGTCTATATCTTTTCGCCAATCTGATACAGGGATTTTGGATGCCTCTATCTGCAGCGATCACGGAATTGGATGTGGTGCTGAGCCTGGTGCTGCTCCTTGCTGGAATACAAATGATATTCCTATATATACTTGGGGCCTATCTGTCCAAGGATTATATGGAGAATAAGAAGCGGCCGGTGTATATCGTACGGGAGAGGGGATAAGTCCACAAGGTCTACAAGGCTCAGGGCCATGGTCGCAAAATGCTATTGTGATTTTCCTTTTTTCACGTATACTATAGCTAAAAGGAGGCCAGTCATGAGTATGAAGAGAATTCCCATTGGATATGAGGACTTTAAGCAGCTGATAGAAAATGATTTATATTTTACAGATAAATCGTTGATGATAAGGGAGAAAAATTGGACAATCGCGGGCTCTTTGAAGGACTGGCCATCATGGACTATGAAGAAGACTGCCAAAACCACTTTAAAACTTCTGTCTTCCTGCTTGTATCAGTTTCACGGTAGAGAGGTTGTGGTTCTCATCGACGAGTACGACGTGCCTTTGGAAAATGCATACTTTGAAGGTTTTTATGATGGGATGATTGGCTTTATCCGTTCTCTTTTCGAGTCGGTTCTAAAGACCAACCTGTACTTGAAAATGGGTGTGGTGACAGGATGTCTTAGAATTAGCAGAGAGCATCTTTACGGGACTGTACAACCTGGAGATTCATTCCAACAGAGAGAGCGGAACCGGCAGGCCGGATATCATTTTGACAGAGCAGAAATTCATGGGAAGAGCCATGGTTCTGGAACTAAAAATAGCGGGAAATTTTGCAGAGATGGAACATAAATGTGAAGAGGCCTTGGCGCAGATCCAGGAACAGGACTACGCTGCGCCGCTGATTGCGGATGGATACAGGCCAGTGCTGAAATAGGGGGTCTGCTTCTTTAAAAAGGGCTGCATGATTCAAAAGGCAGAATAGGATAAGGCAGAGAAACTTCGGCCAAAAGAAGGACTTGTTTTCCATATGGGTTCATGGTATACTATACCGTAATTAAATAAAATTTCATGTTCTCTTTTTCTTAAAAGAGCTAAGAGGGAAGCAGGTGGAAATCCTGCGCGGTGCCCGCCGCTGTAAGGGAGGAGGTTCTGTCATATGCCACTGATATTTTGGGAAGGCGGCAGAAGCGAAGAGACCCGAGCCAGAAGACCTGCATGGAGTTGTCAATCGGATTTGGCGGTGTACCGGATAGGATTGCAGAGAATAGGCCGAAGGTTTGAAATATGAAAGATGGCAGTAAATACGGACTGCAGCGAAAGCTGCGGTTCTTTTTGTATGTGAGAATACAGGGATGCATGGGGAGAGGTAATGGCAGAACGAAAAGATTTTGAAAAGGATTTAGAGGGGAAACTTCGAAAACAGCGTATCAGAAAGTATAGTCTGATGGTTTTAGCGGTTTTCGTAGTCATTGTTACAGCGGTGTCCCTACGGATAGAGGACAAAAACGCTTTGCTGCCCGACGGCCAGGGCAACATTCCCGTTGGTCAGGTAGAAGAAAAAGCAGAACAGCAGGCCCAGCAAACTTTTGGCGCCGACGACAAAGATAAGGAAAAAGACTCCACGCCAAAATCGGATAAGACCAGCGATTCTGAACAGACAGGTAATAAAGACGCTGGCGATAAAGTCGATGATGGTAAAACCGACGCACCGAAAAATAAGCCTACAAAAGAGGAAGCTAAGAACATGACAGCCAAGGAGCTAAGCGTTGATAACAGCAAAGATGCCACAGCTTCTAACAGCGGTAACGAAGCGTATAAACCGGATGCACCGGAGCCAGTAACGGTAACGATTACCATCGTCTGCGATACCCTGTCCAAAGACATGAGTCAACTGACCAATCCGGCCATTGAAGAGTATATTCCAGAGGACGGTGTGATCTTAAAGACCATTACATATGAGGGAACCACTGAAAATACAGTTTTCGACGCATTGAACACCGTATGCAGGAACAACGATATCCAGTTGGAGTTTAGCTACACGCCCCTGTACCAGTCCTATTACATTGAGGGTATCAATTATCTCTATGAGTTTGATGCTGGCAATGGGAGCGGTTGGATGTTCAAGGTCAACGATTGGTTCCCAAATTACGGGTGCTCTTCCTACTATCTTCGGGATGGCGACGAGATTATATGGATATATACCTGTAATATGGGAAAGGACGTAGGGGGAACCTGGCAGGGTAAATAGTGAAGGAGAGGTATGATGATGAAAAAGAAAAGAGAAGGGTTAGTATCCATATTTTTGATTTTGACACTGGTGTTAACTCTATGTTTAGGGATGACAGGATATGGATATGGAGCCACAGCAGCAAAGATAGAGAGCGCATTTGAAAAGACAGGAGCGTATATGGTCCATAAAGTAAAGGAACCGAGCTTTAGTACTGTTGGCGGCGAGTGGCTCATGTATGGTCTGGCGGAGGCTGGCTATGATTTGCCGCAGGCCTATGTAAAGACCTATCAGAAGGCAGTAGAGGATGCAGTAGAATCGTCGAAAGGCGTATTGCATAGCAGAAAATATACCGAGTATTCCAGGGTGGTTATCGCCTATAGTGCGCTGGGGTTAGACCCTACTGACATTAAAGGGTATAATATGCTGGAAAAGCTGGCGGATTTTAACTCAGTTATCTGGCAGGGAATCAATGGCCCTATTTATGCATTACGGGCATTAGATGCAGGCGGCTATGAGATTCCTAAAGTCAGCGACATAGAAAATGTAACGACTCGGCAGAAGTTAATTGATTATATTTTGTCGTGTCAGCTGGCTGACGGCGGCTGGACCCTTGCCTATACCCCTAAAGAAGATGAACAGGAAAACCAGAAAAACAAAAAAACTTTGAAAGCAGATGCAGATGTAACAGCCATGGCCATGGAATCTTTAGTGCCGTATTACAAACAGGAAAAGGTAAAGAAAGGGCTGGATAAAGCTATTGTTTGTCTATCTAAGATGCAAAAGGCTAACGGTGGCTATGATAGTGGGAATTTTTCTAATTTGGAGAGTTGTGCCCAAGTAGTCAGCGCCCTTTCCAATATGGGTATCAATCCTAACACGGACAGTAGATTTAAGAAAAACGGCAAGTCGGTGGTAGATGCATTACTGACCTACTATGATGAAAAGACAGGCGGCTTTCGCCATGTAAACAAAGCTGGCGGCGGTTATGAACCAACTGTGGACCAGATGGCTACAGAGCAGGCTTATTACGCCCTGGCCCAGTATTTTCAGGCAGTGCCTTCAAAAGTACAGATGAAGAGTTTATCCAGTCCAAAGGCAGGAACTTTGAAGGCTGCATGGACATCTCAGAAGGCGGATGGCTATCAGATTAAAATAAGCGGGAATAAAAGTTTTACTAAATCAGTGAAAAATATCTATATAAAGAATGGCAATACCACAGCCAAGAATGTAGCTAAGACGGCTTCTGACTTGACCAAGGGAAAAACTTATTACGTGAAGGTACGGGCCTATCGGACAATCAACGGCAGGAAATGCTATGGCGCTTATAGTACAGTGAAAAGTATTGCAGTAAAAAGATAGAACAGGATTAGGCAAATGGAAACAGAAAAGAGATGGAAACAGGGGATTGGCGAAGATACGTCTTTTTCGGCCTACCATCCAGCGGTCAATTTCATATTTTTTGCTTTGACAATCGGTATTACCATGTGTTCCATGGATCCGGTATTTTTAGGGATAACCCTGACTGTCAGCTGGGCTTGGTCTATCTTGCTTTCTGGAAAAAAGGCCTTGAAATTTAACCTACTGGTTACTGTGCCCCTGGTTATCGTTATGGCGGTAGTCAACGGACTCTTTACCCACAATGGGGCGACGGTGCTGTTTTACCTCAATGACAGTCGGATTACCATGGAGGCTTTTGTCTATGGAGCGGTATCGGCGCTGATGATTTCATCGGTGATCGTCTGGTTCAGCTGCTTCAACGTGGTGATGACGTCGGATAAGTTTATCTACCTCTTTGGAAAGGCAGCGCCAGTGCTGGGGCTGACTCTTTCCATGATTTTTCGGTTTATTCCCTTGCTGAAAAGCCGATTTGCAGAGATTTCCATGGGCCAGAGATGTATGGGCAGACATGAAGAAAAAAAGTTTTTTGCAAAAGTGCGGCAGGTGGTCAAGGAAGTTTCGATTTTGATTTCATGGTCCTTGGAGGCGTCGATTGAAACTGCTGATTCCATGGAGGCCAGGGGTTATGGACTTCATGGGAGAACCAGTTTTCATCTATTCCGATTTACCAGAAGGGACGGCATACTGCTCCTATGGATTTTGGCCATAGGGCTGGTTGGGGTCATCGGCGCCATTATGGGAGCCACGTCCATTTACTATTATCCAAAGATACGGTTGCAGCAATGGGACCTCATGCGAATTGGCGTGCTGGCTTGCTACATTTTACTGTTGATTACACCTATGATTCTTGATGTGCTGGGAGAAAAGAAATGGCAACGATACAAGTTAGAAATCTGACATTCACATATCCGCTGGCAGATAAGCCGGCGTTGCAAAATATCGATTTGACCATAGAGCAGGCCTCGTTTACGGTGTTATGCGGCAAATCGGGATGTGGTAAAAGTACCTTTCTGCGCCAGTTAAAAAAGAACATGACGCCCTATGGCCAGCGGCAGGGGCAGGTTCTCTATGATGGAGAGGAAGTGGAACAGCTGGAGGATCGGCTCAGTGTTACAGAGATTGGCTTTGTACAGCAAAACCCCGACCATCAGCTGGTAACCGATAAGGTGTGGCATGAGCTTGCCTTTGGGTTGGAAAGTCTGGGGCTGGAACAGGCGGCTATTCGCAGGAGAGTGGCGGAAATGGCCAGCTTTTTTGATATGCAGACTTGGTTTCGAAAGGGAGTAGCTGAGCTTTCTGGTGGTCAAAAGCAACTTCTCAACCTGGCTTCCGTCATGGTGATGCAGCCAAAGGTGTTGATTTTAGATGAACCGACCTCCCAACTGGACCCTATCGCAGCAGAAGAGTTCTTGAAAGTGGTTCATAAGATTAACAGAGAATTGGGAACCACAGTCATTATTTCCGAGCATCGGCTGGAAGATCTGTTTCCTATGGCTGACCGGGTGGTGGTCATGGATGAAGGGAAAGTCATTGCCTGCGACAGCCCGCGGCGGATTGCAGGGTTTTTGGCAGAGGGGAAACAGCCCCATCCTATGTTTTATGGATTGCCGTCAGTCATGAAGATTTATGCAGGTTGCACAGCCGGCTCAGATGCAATAGAAAAGGGTGAGTCGCCCCTGACCATTCGTGAGGGCAGACTGTGGCTGGAAAAAGTTTTAGGTATGCCCAGGGAAGGGACTTTGCAGCAGGAGGATGGGTTGGGGCCAGATCAAGGTCTGAACCAGGAAAGCAGTCCCATTGCCATTTCGGCCAAACAAGTCTGGTTTCAATATGAGAAAGGCGCTGAACCGGTGCTGCGGGACTTCCATCTACAGGTGAGGAAAGGAGAGTTGTTTTGTCTCCTGGGCGGCAACGGGGTGGGAAAATCTACTGCGCTGAAGGTCATCGCCGGCATCAGAAAGCCTCAAAGGGGAGAGATTTTGGTTAACAGTCTAAAGGTTAACAAAGAAAACAGTAAAGCCCTTTTAGGGAAAGGGTTGGCCATGGTGCCCCAAAATCCACAGGCTCTGTTTACAGAGATTACGGTGGAAGAGGAGCTGCTAGAGGCCCTTTACTATGAAAGGGCGGCGGATCAGGAGAAGGCGCAGAGAGTGGCGGAAATGCTGGAGATGATGGAGATTTCTCATCTTCGAAAATCCCATCCTTATGACCTTTCAGGGGGAGAGCAGCAGCGACTAGCCCTTGGAAAGATTTTGCTTCTAAAGCCAGGAGTACTGCTGTTGGATGAGCCCACCAAGGGATTGGACCCTTTCTTTAAGATTACCCTTGCAGGGATTTTTCAAAAGTTAAAAAGCCAGGGCGTGACTATTTTGATGGTATCCCATGATATTGAATTTTGTGCTGCCTATGGGGACAGATGCGCCATGTTTTTTGATGGAGATGTGGTGTCGGTAGACCAGTCCAAAGCCTTCTTTGCTGGAAACAGCTTCTATACGACCACTGCTAATCGCATGGTGCGTCAGTGGAACAGGAAGCTGATTACATGGGAGGAGGTGTGCCAATGGGTAGAACAAGTTATGACCCACAACGAGCGCAAGCAGTAAAGAAACGGACACAGTTTTCTGCTGTATTGGTCTTTCTCCTTTTGCCTTTGTTGATGATCCTGGGAACCTTTTTAGCAGGAGGAGAGCACTATATGCTCTTCAGTCTTTTGGTTGTCGTCTGTACCATGATGCCTTTCTTTATGGTATTTGAACGGAGAAAGCCCAAGGCGCGGGAAATCGTTTTGGTGGCCATGATGACAGCCATTACAGTGGCGGCCCATATGGCGCTTCATGTGACAGTGCCTTTGCAGATTGGGACTGCCATGGTGGTCATTGCAGGTATTTCCATGGGGCCAGAGGCTGGTTTTTTGGTAGGAGCCTTGTCGCGGTTTGTCTGTAATTTCTATATGGGACAAGGGCCATGGACCCCGTGGCAAATGTTTTGCTGGGGACTTTTAGGCTTTCTGGCAGGACTGACTTTTAATAAAGTGGATATCTATGAGGAGACGGAAGGATTAAAATCCAGGAACTTTCGAGTGGTATTGGGGCCGGTACTCTGTATCGTGTTCGCGGAAGTCATAGCCTATGTATCTTTTCTTTTGGCGCCTGGCTCTGACAGCGGCATGGGATTAGGTGGCTGGCGAGTCTATGCCTTTGGAGCGGTTGGCCTTCTTGCTGGCGTGTTGCTTCAGAGAAAACGGATGCCAGTGGACACCATTACCATTACCGTATTTACCTTTTTTACCACTGTTATTCTCTATGGCGGCATCATGAACCTCAGCGCCTTGTTTACCATGCCTGGTTATTCAGGCCAGGAAATCAGTTGGGCTACGTTGCGGGCCCTTTTCATTTCTGGACTTCCCTATGATCTAGCCCATGGCGGTGCGGCGGCTTTATGCATCTTTGTCATGGGAAATCCCATGATTCGAAAAATAGAACGAATTAAAATCAAATATGGGATTTACAAATAGGCTTAAGATGGTTATAATGAACGCATGTCGATGTACGTCGGCGTTGCCGCAAGGAAGCGTTCATTGAATCATGACCCGTGATAACTTAGTTTGTCATGGTATAATGAACGCTAGTCTAAAGTGTTTAGAAGGAGGAAAATATGTCAGAAAATTATAAATTTTTTCAACATAAAGAATGTGAGTTTTTTCCATGTCATAAGACAGAGGATAAGGAACATTTCAACTGTCTGTTTTGTTACTGCCCGCTATATGCATTAGGCGATGGCTGCGGCGGAAACTTTACCTACACTGATACGGGTATCAAGGACTGTTCCAAATGTTTGGTTCCTCATAAGCCGGCAGGTTATGACTATATCATGAAGAAATTCAGCGAAATCGTAGAACTGACAAAAAAGAAATAGATTGTATAATTAGGAAAATTAGTTGAAACAGGGGACGTAGCTAAAAATGGAATATATTTATGAATTTCCGCCCACTGGCAGCATATTGCTTCTGTTTGGGATGATCTTTTTAGCAGGCTTTGTGGATTCTGTTGCCGGTGGAGGCGGCTTGATTTCACAGCCTGCTTATTTATTGTCAGGACTGCCGATTCATTGTGCTCTGGGATGCAATAAAGTGTCCTCTGCCTGTGGTACACTGGTGGCCACAGTACAGTATTTTCGCAGCGGCGTGCTGGATTGGAGAGTGGCAGGACTATCAGCAGTTTGCTCCTTTATTGGGTCAGCCGGCGGGGCGCGGGTGGCTTTGCTGATTGATGATGACACACTGAAAATGGCCCTGATAATCCTTTTACCTATCGTTTCTATTATTATTTTAGCCAAAAGAAACCTTGCTGATGAAAACCTTTCAGAACAGCTTACCAGAAAGCAGCGATGGTTTTTTGGCGCATTCATTGGGCTATTCATCGGTTTTTATGATGGACTCATTGGGCCAGGAACCGGCGCCTTCGCCATGATGGCTTACTGTATTTTAATGAAATATGACATGCGGACAGCCTCAGGAAACGCCCGTATGCTCAATTTAGCCTCTAATGTGGCGGCAGCAGTTACCTTTGCATCAGCAGGTACTGTGGTATATAAGGTGGCTCTTCCTGCGGCGGTATTTGGCATTTTAGGCGGCTACCTAGGTTCTAAGGTGGCCATTCGCAGGGGCGCCAAGTTCATTCGCCCTGTAATGATTGTGGTTTTAATCATGATTATGGTCAATTTGGTTGTGGATGTATTCTTTTAACGGCGGTTATCAAATTCCGCCTTTTTTCATACAATAACCGAAGGAGGTAATTGTATGAATTTAGGAATTGTTGGAACTGGCGCTATGGGCCAGGTCCTATATGAATATGCCAAAGAAGAGGGAACCTTTGAAAACTGTTATCTCATTGAACCCATCAGACAAAATCCATGGCCAAATGAGCAACTGGATTTGCTCATTGATTTTAGTCATCCAAAGGCTATTAGTAAGATATATGAATACTGTAGGCAGCAGGGCGGCAACATTCCTGTGGTATTGGCCACAACCGGTTATGGGCCAGAGGAAGAGAAGGTGATCGAACTGTTGGGAAAAATATGTCCGCTGGATAGAAGTAGCAATTATTCCACTGGCATTGGGGCCATGGAGCAGCTTTGTATGCTGGCAACTGAACTTCTTGGAGAAAAGGCAGATGTGCGTATTGTGGAAGCTCATCATACAAAGAAGAAGGATGCTCCCAGCGGCACGGCTCTGACTTTGGCGCGTGCAGCCGGCATAGAAAGGTCGCAGGAACAGAAGACGTCAGAACTTCCAAAAATTTTAAGCCTACGCATGGGTACGGTATTCGGCGAGCACAGCGTATATTTTGCATTGGAAGATGAAATAATTGAATTGAAACATACGGCTTTGTCTAAACGGATTTTTGCCATCGGCGCATTGGAGGCAGGCAAGGCTCTTTTAGGATTTTGATTGACGAAATCTGGCAAATGTGGTAAAACAGATACACATCCAATTTTTGATAAACGGGTTTGAAAGTACGGTAGATAAAGATGGGAAATGAAAAAGAAATCGAATTAAAATTTTTAATCGAAGAGGATATTGTCAAAGAACGAATATTTGATGATAGCCATCTGAGGGAGATGGCAGAACCAGAAGCAGTAGAGACGATACAAATGGAAGCAATCTATTATGATACGATTTATAGAGGGTTACAGGCTAAAGAGGTGGCCTTTCGGATTCGCAGAGAGGACCAGAGAATGGTAGCTACCTTGAAGTGGGGCGGCAGCAGTGAAGAAGGTCTTCACGTTCGCGGGGAGTTGAACGTACCTGTAGATCAGGAATTTTGCCAGGCGCCCACCATAGAGATTTTTAAAGGAAGCGCAATTTACCATGAAATACAGGCATCAGTGGCGGATCAGCCTCTAATACCAGTGATGGAAATGGATTTCATCAGAAAACAGATTCAGGTGGATACAGGAAAGTCCATTAGCGTCATATCCTATGACGAAGGAGAAATCAGGACGGAATCGGGTAGAGCGCCGATTTCTGAATTGGAAGTAGAACTCTATTCGGGTAGTCAGGAGGATATGGTGGAATTGGGCCGTGAACTTGCGGCAAAGTATAATTTGAAAGAGGAAAATAAAAGTAAATATCAGCTCGGTTTAGAGCTGATGGAGTGAATTTCGCATAATTTTTCAAAAAAATAACTGCTCCTACTATATATTTAGAAAATATGGAGCAGTTTTTTCTATGTTTGGTTAAAAAACTTGAAAAAATGGTGAATTTCCTGCTTTTTTCTTTACTTTAGGAAGAAGAAGAGGTATAATATATTGCATTATCTTAGTTAATTAGGGCATACAATTTTAGGAGGATACAGTTTCATGAAAACAACTTTTATTTCAAGAGAGAAGAACGATGTCAAGTTTTCCATGGAGTTTACTGCAGAGGAATTTGACAATGCACAGATAAAGGCTTATCAGGCGGCTAAGAATCAGTTCGAGATTCCAGGATTCAGAAAGGGGAAAGCGCCGAGAAGCATCATCGAAAAGCATTACGGAGAAGGTATCTTCTTTGAAGATGCTATCGACGAGTTATTTAAGGAGAATTATGTAAAGGCACTTGCAGAACTGGATTTAGAAGTCATCGACAGTCCCGCTGCTGAATTCACCCAGCTGAAAAAGGGCGAGGGCTTCACTGCAACCATTACTGTAGCTTGCTTCCCGATTGTAGAAGTGAAGGATTATAAGGGCGTTGAAATCGAAAAAGTTGTAAACGAAGTTAAGGATGAGGACGTAGAGAACGAAATCAAGTCCATGCAGAAGAGAAACGCTCGCATGGTTATCGTAGAAAGACCAGCCCAGGATGGCGATACCGTACTTTTTGATTATGCAGGTTTTGTAGGCGAAGAGCAGTTTGAAGGCGGTACGGCTCAGAAGCAGGAATTGGTATTAGGTTCTGGTATGTTTATTCCAGGATTTGAAGAACAGCTGATTGGCGTATCTGCCGGCGAGAAAAAGGATGTAGTGGTAACCTTCCCAGAAGAGTACCATGCCCCTGAATTGGCAGGAAAAGAAGCTGTTTTCCACTGTGAAGTACATGAAGTAAAGGAAGAGCAGTTGCCAGAACTGGACGATGAATTTGCCAAGGATGTGAGCGAATTTGATACTTTGGAAGAATTAAAAACTTCTACAAGGGAAAGACTAGAATCGTATGCAAAAGCTGGCGCAGAGAGCCAGATGAAGGATGCGGCCCTGGGTAAAGTGGTGGAAGCCAATGAGGTGGAAGTACCGCGTATCATGGTTGAGGATGAAATCGACAGAATGATGCAGGAATTAGATCAGCAACTTCGTTATCAAGGCATGAATCTGGATATGTATCTGGGATATATGCAGAAGGATGCAGCTGGTTTCAGAGAGGAAGTCAGAGAAGATGCGGAGAAATCTGTAAAGACCAGACTGATTCTGAACGGCATCGTAGAGGCAGAGAAGTTTGAAGTTTCTGCAGAAGAAGTGGAAGAAGAACTGAAGGTTATGGCCATTCAGTATCAGATGACAGCTGATAAGGTTCGCGAACTGATTGGAGAGGATAATCTGAAGTATCTGGAAAAGGATATCAAGACGAAAAAGGCTGTAGACTTTATCTATGACAACGCGGTGATAAAATAGAAATTGAGAATAAGGAGGCTGGATGTAAGTCCGGCCTTCTGCGAAATTTACTGAAAGAAAGCGAGGGGTATTAGGATGGCTTTAATACCATATGTAATTGAACAGACCAGTAGGGGAGAACGGTCCTATGACATCTATTCCAGACTATTAAAGGATCGGATTATCTTTATCGGTGAACAGATCGACGAGCATATCGCCAGCTTGGTGGTAGCACAGCTTCTGTTTTTAGAGGCAGAGGACGCTGAAAAGGATATTTGTATCTATATCAATAGCCCAGGAGGATCAGTTACGGCCGGTATGGCAATCTACGATACGATGCAGTATATTAAGCCAGACGTTTCTACAATCTGCGTCGGTATGGCCGCCAGTATGGGGGCATTTTTGCTTTCCTCAGGTGCAAAGGGAAAAAGGTTTGCACTGCCAAATGCGGAAATTATGATTCATCAGCCGCTGGGCGGGGTAAATGGACAGGCAGAGGATATTAAAATCCATGCTGAGTGGATTTTAAAGACAAGAGAAAAGTTAAACCGCATCCTGTCAGAAAATACGGGACAGGACATAGCGATCATCGATAAGGATACCGATCGTGATAATTTTATGGGTGCAGAGGAAGCCTGCAGATATGGACTCATCGATAAGGTAATTCAGTCCAGATAAACATTATTTATCCAAATAGGGGGATTTAGAATGAGCAAATACGACGAGAATAAACAGCTGAAATGCTCTTTTTGCGGAAAACCTCAGAGTCAGGTGAGAAGATTAGTGGCCGGTTCCGGGGTTTATATCTGTGATGAGTGTGTTCATCTCTGTCTGGATATCATCAACGACGATATCTATACTGACGAGGATAACACCGGAAAAGAGGAGACATATAAGCTGCCAAAACCAAAGGAGATTACAGCGATTTTGTCCGATTATGTCATTGGGCAGGACAGCGCCAAGAGAGCACTTGCGGTTGCGGTATATAATCACTATAAGAGGATTAACAATCCAAATGCAGAAAAAAAGGATGACGATGTGGAATTGCAAAAGAGCAACATCGTCATGATTGGGCCTACCGGTTCTGGAAAGACTTTGCTGGCTCAGACACTGGCTAAAATTCTGGATGTGCCTTTTGCCATTGCCGACGCCACTGCTTTGACAGAGGCTGGGTATGTGGGAGAGGATGTGGAAAACATTCTGCTGAAGCTCCTTCAGGCTGCTGATTTTGATGTGGAGAAAGCCCAAAAGGGTATCATATATGTGGATGAAATCGACAAGATTTCAAGAAAATCCGATAATCCGTCCATCACCAGAGACGTGAGTGGAGAAGGTGTGCAGCAGGCTTTGCTAAAAATTTTGGAAGGCACTGTTGCCAATGTACCGCCTCAAGGCGGACGGAAACATCCTCACCAGGATTTCATCCAGTTTGATACCTCCAATGTGCTGTTTATCTGCGGCGGCGCCTTTGACGGACTGGACAAAATCATTCAGAGAAGAATGGGTGAGAAAATCATCGGCTTCAATTCAGAGCAGGCTGCCGTCAAGGTGGATGAAAAGGAAGTATTGAAAAAGATTCAGCCGGAAGATCTTTTGAAATTCGGTTTAATTCCTGAATTCATCGGCAGATTACCAGTGATTGTCACCTTAGAGGAACTTTCTGAAGAGGCTTTGGTACAGATCATTAAGGAGCCAAAGAACGCACTTTTGAAACAGTATCAGAAGTTGTTTGCCATCGACGAAGTGGAACTTGAGGTGGAGGACGAGGCCATCTCTGCCATCGCTCGTAAAGCCCTTGAGAGAAAGACAGGCGCTAGAGGGCTGCGAAGCATCTTTGAAAAGGCCATGACAGAAATTATGTATGAAATTCCATCCAGAGAGGATGTAGAAAAGTGCATTATTACAAAAGAAACCATCGACGAAGCAGCCCAGCCAAAGTTAGTGCTTACTGATGGTGAAATTGCAAAGCTGGAAAGCGCTGCGTCCTAAAAGACGTGCATTTTTTCACATGAAAGGCGGCTTCGGTCGCCTTCACTTTTTCTGGAAGGAGGAGAAGCAATGAAAGATTTTGATGAGAAAGACGACGATTTACGAAAAGATATAGATGAAGCTTTAGAGGAACTTGAAATGGAAGAGGTTGAAGGGAAGGAACAGGAGCCGTCATCAGAGGAGGATGTGCAGATGGAACAGATAGCCGAGCCTGAAATTCCTTGTATTCCTCTTCGTGGATTATCCATATTTCCACGGACCATTACCCATTTTGATATCGGAAGAGAAAAATCCATCAAGGCCCTTGAGTATGCCATGAAAAATGGAAAGGAATTGTTTGTAGTTTCTCAGATTGATGAAAACATTCTGATTCCCACTGAGAAGGATTATTATAGAGTTGGAACCCTGGTAAAGGTAAAGCAAATGCTGAAGATTCAGGGAGATAGTGTCCGCGTACTGGTAGACGGGCGTTATCGTGCTGTCCTAAAGGAGATTACCAGAGAGGAACCTTTCCTCATGGCGCGAATTGAGGAGGCGGAGATTATACCAGCACAGATAGAGGAGCCGGAAGTGGAAGCCTTCATGCGTGCTGCTTTGGATCATTTTGATGAATATTTGGAGTATAACACAGGTATAAAGGACAGCGCCTACGATGTGGTGGCGGCTATTGAGGAGCCTGGTTTGTTTGCTGATACTCTAGCTATGCAACTCAATGTGAAAATCAGCGCGAAACAGGAAGTGCTGGAGGCCTTTGATGAGAAGGAGCGTCTGGCCATCGTCAATCGAATCATCGCAGGAGAGAATCACATCCTGTCTTTGGAGCGGGAAATCCATGAGAAAGTGCAGGAAAGTATCAAGAATAACCAGAAAGAATATTTTCTCAGGGAACAGATGCGGGCTATTCAATCGGAGTTGGGGGTCGATGAAGATGCAGGAGAAGAGGCTGACCGGTGGCTGGAGGCCATGGAATCCTTGAACCTGTCGGAAAAGACGGCTGAAAAGGTAAAGAAGGAGATTAAGAAGTTTACCAGAATGTCTCCTACCTCTGCTGAAAGCGGCGTCATCAGAAATTATGTGGAGACCATATTGGATTTACCTTGGAACAAGGAATCCAAGACCAATGCAGATATTAAGAAGGCGGAAAAGATTCTCAACGAGGATCATTATGGCTTGGAAAAAGTCAAGGAACGGGTACTGGAGTACCTGGCTGTGATTCATTTAGCCAAAGGTATCAAGGGGCCGATTTTGTGTCTGGTAGGACCGCCGGGCGTAGGAAAGACCTCCATTGCCAGATCTATTGCTAGAGCCACAGGACGGGAATTTGTCAGAATGTCCCTGGGCGGCGTGAGAGATGAGGCTGAAATCCGTGGACATCGAAGAACTTATATCGGCGCCATTCCAGGACGGGTTATCAGCGCCATGCGGGATGCAGGAGCCAACAATCCGGTATTCCTTTTTGACGAAATCGACAAGATTGGAGCAGACTTTAAGGGAGACCCGGCATCAGCTCTTCTGGAGGTTTTAGACCCAGAACAAAACAAGGAATTTACCGATCATTTTCTGGAAGTGCCTTTTGATTTATCAAAGGTCATGTTTGTGACCACTGCCAACACCACCGAGACCATCCCAAGGCCTCTTCTGGATCGAATGGAAGTGATTCAGGTGTCTGGCTATACGGAAGAGGAGAAGGTAAAGATCGCACAGAAGTATCTGATTCCGAAACAGATTAAAGCCCATGGCCTTAAGGGAAAGAATTTTTCCATTACGGAGAAAGCTCTTCGCGATTTGATTAACTATTATACCAGGGAATCGGGCGTAAGAAATTTAGAGCGTGAGATTGGAAGCCTTTGCCGTAAGGTGGTTCGTCAAAAGGTGGCTAAGAAGGGCAACGATTTCAAGATGATACCGTCCAGCCTAGAAAAATATCTTGGCAAAAGAAGATATAGATATGATATAATAGAGGGCGAAAGCGAAGTGGGCGTTGTGACAGGTATGGCATGGACTCAAGTGGGCGGCGATACCCTGTCCATCGAAACGGCTCGTCTACCTGGCAGTGGAAAGATTCAGATGACCGGTCAGCTGGGAGACGTGATGCAGGAATCGGCGAAAGCTGCAATCTCTTACATCCGTTCTATCGCTGATGAATATGAACTGGAAAAGGACTTCTATAAAAATTATGATCTTCATGTCCATGTGCCGGAAGGGGCAGTTCCTAAGGATGGCCCTTCTGCCGGAGTGACCATGTTTACATCGGTCATTTCTGCCTTAACGGAGATTCCGGTGAGAAAGGATGTGGCCATGACAGGGGAGATTACCTTACGGGGCAAGGTGCTGCCAGTAGGAGGCATTAAAGAAAAGGTGCTGGCTGCTCACAGAGCTGGTATTCGTACCATTCTTTTACCAAAGGATAATGAAGCGGATGTGGATGAGATTCCGGCAGGTGTACGCAGACAGCTGAAGTTCGTTTTCCTTACCAGAGCCCAGGAAGCGTTGGATTATGCCTTAAGCAGAGAACAGGATAATAAATTATGATAATTAAAATAGCGGAATTGGAGGCGGTTGCCGTAAGACCAGCCCAATATCCACCTGATACCATGGCGGAGGTTGCCTTTGCCGGCCGCTCCAATGTGGGAAAATCTTCCCTTCTCAACCTTCTTACAGGAAGGAAGAGTTTAGCTCGCGTATCGGGCAGCCCGGGAAAGACTAGAACCATCAATTTTTATCGGATTAACGATGCCTTTCGCATTGTGGATTTACCAGGTTATGGGTATGCTAAGGTGTCCAAGTCGGTGACAGAGAATTGGGGAGAAATGATGGAAGCCTACTTCCAGTCACGGCAAGGATTAAAAAAGGTCATACAACTGGTGGATATTCGTCATGCACCGTCTAAGCAGGATGTACAGATGTATGACTATTTGAAACATTATGGTCTTTCTGGCATTGTGGTGGCTACCAAGGCAGACAAGGTTTCCAGAAATGAGATGCAAAAATGTATCAGCCTGATTCGGAAGACGTTAGACATGGCTCCAGAGGATGTGGTGATTCCTGTGTCTGCATTGAAACGGACGGGACAGGAGGTTTTGCTGGAGCAGATGGAGAAGCTGTTGGAGGCATAGATGAATTTTATCAGTTTTAGAGTGATTTTTAGCAGAATAAAAGCCATTAAGTATATGATGGCGGATAAAACTGTGCCTAAGCGGAAGAAATTGCTAGTGGTGCTGGGTATCATCTATTTGTTTTTACCTGTGGATTTGATTCCGCCGGTATTGTTTCCCTTTGGCTTTTTAGACGACTTGGTGCTGTGGATTTGGATTCTGTGGCATCTGAAAGATACGCTGGATGCATATTGGGTCGGCGAAAAAGAAGTGGATTATTCAAAAAATTTTCGTGGAAAAGATATGGTAGAAGGTGTAGAATATACGGTAGATGAATTTCATGAAGACGGGACTGGCAGAGATGCATCCCCGGAAGAAACCAATGGAGCAAAATATGGAGAATAATGTAGTAGGAACGATTCTGTTTACAGAGGAGCAAATTCAGCAGAGAGCCAAGGAACTGGGCAAGCAGATTTCCCAGGACTACGCCGGCGAGTCTGTCTATCTGGTGGGCACCCTTCGGGGGGCTGTGGTTTGGATGGCCGATTTGATGAAGAATATTACCATTGATACGGAAATCGATTTCGTGGTAGCCTCCAGCTATGGTTCCGGTATGACCACTTCCGGCGTGGTAAAGATGAAGAAGGATTTGGAAGGCAATATCTATGGCAAGAACGTCATCATTATTGAAGATATTATCGATACCGGCACCACGTTGAAATATCTGAAAGAGCGTTTGGCGGATAGAAATCCTAAGAGTATTCGCATCTGTACCCTTTTGGACAAACCATCCAGAAGAGTTGCAGATGTAAAGGCAGAATACATAGGTTTTGAGGTAGAAAATCTGTTTATCGTAGGCTATGGTCTTGACTATGATCAGAAATACAGAAATCTGCCATATATCAGCTATTTAGAGGGCTGAATCAATAGGTTATCAATATTTATGCAAAGGAGATACATAGAGAAATGGCTTATGAAGTAAAAATTGGTTTATCCAACAAACATTTACACTTAAGTGAAGAACACATTGAAGCATTGTTTGGAAAGGGTTATCAGTTGACTCCGACCAAACCGCTGACCCAGCCGGGACAGTTTGCCTGCGAGGAAAAGGTTGATATCGTAGGTCCTAAGGGAACCATTAAGGGTATGAGAGTGCTGGGACCGGCCAGAAAGGAAACCCAGGTTGAACTGGCTATGACCGATGCAAGAGGTATCGGTATTAAGGCGCCGATTAGAGAATCTGGTAAGCTGGAAGGTACTCCAGGCTGCAAAATCGTTGGGCCTTGCGGTGAAATCGAAATCGATCACGGCGTGATTATCGCATTGAGACACGTACATCTTAACGATGAGCAGGCTGCAGAAGCCGGCGTAAAGGACGGCGATGTGGTAAGCATCAAAATCGAAGGTGAGAGAGGTCTGATATTCGATAACGTACTGGTTAGAGCCGGCGTAAAGCATGAGAGAGAAGTACATCTGGATACAGATGAAGGAAACGCAGCAGGCTGCGGTCCTGACAGCGTATGCACCATTATTAAATAGTCAAATTGTAATATCAAGGGGGCTCCATATAGTGGACTTAAATGTCTACTATGCGGGCGGCGCTCATAAGACAGTATTAGAAATGTTTTCGGAAAACGGCGTAGCTTTAGGGCTATGCCGTTTCTTCGTTGTGTAGGCCGCCAACAAGCTGTGCCAGGTATATAACGAGGTATTACTTGCCACTCCATTACTATCAGCGCCTATAAAAGAGGGTTGAATGTCGTTGGTATTGCTGGTATACTTTAGTCGATAAATCGGGAATATAATAAAATATACTGGAAAAATGAAAAATGGAGATTAGAAAGTATCAGCAATCAGATTGTAGAGAATTGACTGAGTTATTTTATAATACGGTTCATACTGTTAATGCAAAAGATTACACTAAAACGCAACTTGATGCATGGGCAACAGGACAAGTAGATTTAGACAAATGGAACCAATCGCTTCAAGAGCATTTCAGCATAGTTGCGGTTGAAAATGAAGTCATTGTAGGCTTTGGGGATATAGATAGCGCTGGATATCTTGACCGCTTATTTGTTCGTGCTGATTATCAAGGAAGAGGAATTGCAACTGTAATTTGCACTCAACTTGAGCAGGCCTTTAAAGGAAATATTACAACGTACGCTTCTATTACAGCAAAACCTTTTTTTGAGAAAAGAGGATATAAAGTTGTTGAAGAACAGCAGGTAGAACGGCAAGGAATTTATCTCACAAACTTTGTTATGATAAAGGAGTATTAACTTCCATTTGATCGGGGATTTCATCGTTTCGGGGGTTTTATGAGAAATGTTGTTGACGGGAAAAATAGGTGAGATAATATATTACAATGAAGTTATAATAAACTAACTTATAATCTATCAAAACTAATGGAATGTCTCCTTCATGGGAATTAAACAGGAAAAGACAGAAAAGGAATGTGCTGTTTTGTCTGGTGGTTAGGTTATTCTAATTAAACTGATGATTTTATTTTGCCATGTCTGAGGAGTGCATGGCACATGAACTAACAAGTCAAAAAGAAATTTTCTTAAAATCGAATATATTTTATACAGGAATCGGTGCCGCTCTTTTTGGGGCGTCGGTACTTTCTATTTTCTGCCAAAGCTTTTCAAACTCTTCACAAAAAACCGTGGTCGCGAGACAGGGAATGTGTTATAATGAACGCATAGGGATGCGCTCTGTGATGTGGCGGATGTGAGCGCCGGCGTTGCCGCAAGGAAGCGTTCATTGAAACATGACCTGTGGAAGGCTAGGGGATGTCATGTTATAACGAACGCATAGAGAAGTTTGGTAGGAAGAGAAAGGATGGTTACTGTGATGGGTAGATTTAAGACATTATCATCTATCATAATCGTAATCATGATTCCTGTTTTGGTTATTACGCTTAGTTTAAATATTGGATTTCGGCTTCCCGATGTCTATTTATTTTATTTTAACGATTCACGGGTAGTTGACGGGCTTTATACCTCGTTGAGCAGTACAGAAATGGCAGATGCACTGGCTGACTTTATGAATAGCTTTCGGCCTGAAGAGTTTCAGGTTATGGAGGATACTGGGTATGACCAACTTGGGATTTTTGATGGACGGGATAGTTATAACATGTTGATGCTGAAAAGCGTAATTGACATCACAAGTATGTTGTGTGTAGTCGCATTGATTTTACTGGTTATTATCTATGCAGTTAATATAAAAAACGATGAAAAAAAGGTACTACGCATTGCTTTTTGGCCGGCGGCGGGATTGACTGTGATTTTATCGGGTCTTTTATTTATGGCGGTTCATCTGGAAAATATACGGGAAGGCCTCTTCCGCCTGATCGGTATGCGGACTTGGGCTGACGGTTCTAAACTGGCGGAACTTCTTAGCGGAGATTTTTGGGGAATGATGGCCATATTCTTGCTGGCAATTTCATTGATTTTGACTGGTTTGGTAGCATATCTTCACTATAGATTGACCAGACCGCCGCGTATTTTTTACTGATGGAGCAAAGCGGTCAAGCGGTTGCTGTGTTCGCTAAAGATGAAAGGAAAAGGTGAGGGTTATGGTTTTTGTACATCTTGCTACAGGATTTGAAGAGATTGAAGCGCTGACAGTGGTTGATTTGCTGCGTAGGGTGGAAATAGAAGCCGTAACTGTATCTATAACCGGCGAAAGGGTTGTAGAAGGAGCTCATGGTATTCCAGTTGTTGCCGATATGCTTTTTGAAGAAGTATCCTATGAAAACTGTCAGATGATGGTTTTGCCAGGCGGTATGCCGGGAGCCTTACACCTTGCCGATCATGAGGGGCTGAAAGCGCAGATTTTAGCCTTTTATCAGATGGAAAAACCTATGGCCGCTATCTGTGCAGCGCCCATGGTCTTTGGGAAACATCATGTCCTTGGCGGACGGCAGGCTACCATCTATCCGGGAATGGAATCCCATCTCGAAGATGGGATTGCAGTAGATATGCCGGTGGTTAGGGACGGAAATCTGATTACATCTCAGGGGCCTTCCACAGCCATGTTGTTCGCATTGGAAATCGTTACATTTTTACGCGGAGAAGAGACGGCAGTTGACTTGAAAAGGGACTTGCTGCTGGAAAGGTAAGGTGAACCATGGGCTATAAAGTGGACTATCACGTTCATTCCTGGTGTTCCGACGGTGTGATGAAGCCCACCGATCTGGTAAGAAAATACCACGATGAAGAATATGATATTATCTCCATCACCGATCATGATGGCATTGATGGTGTGAAGGAGGCGATGATTGCAGGAGAGGCCCTGCGTATGCAGGTGATTGCTGGGGTGGAACTTGCGGTCAGTTATGAGGATAAGGAATTGCACCTGCTGGGTTATCGCTTTGATCCAGACAATGAACCCCTGAACCAGAAGATGGAAGAGTTGAAAAGGTATCGGCGGACTCGCAATGAAAAGCTACTAAAAGCATTGCAGGATATGGGATACGATTTAACTGAGGAAGACCTGATACAGAGACCTGGACAGACTTATATAGGAAAGCCTAACTTTGCCAGGGCTTTAGCCAGGAAGGGATATATAAGGAATCCAAAAGACGCTTTCGCACCAGGCAAACTTTTGGAGTCAGAAGCGATAAAGGCCATACCAAGGCAGAAAATTTCAGCCGAGGAGGCCATCGATTTGTTAAGAAATGCAGGCGGTATAACAGTGCTCGCTCATCCTGCAAAGATAAAGAAGCTGGGCAGTAGAGACAGCGAGGCCTATTGGAAAAATTTTGAGGAACTTTTGTGCAGTCTTAAAAAGCTGGGCTTAAAGGGATTGGAATGTTATTATCCAACCCATACTCATGAGGAGACCCTTCGATTTGTGGATTTGGCGGCAAAATATCATCTTCACATTACGGAAGGTTCCGATTTTCATGGTGGAGATTTGCGATAAAAGGAAGGGATTATCAGAATCAATATTTTTAGATATTAGATGAAAAAGGAGAATAGAGACGGGAGATGGGAGAGATGTCAGTTTTTGATAACAGATGTGTTGCGGCGTCCGTGAGGACGGAAGAGGATTTTATTGCAGCTTTAGATTCGTCAGTGGATGTAATTTTTTTGCAATATAGCAGTATCCTGACAGTGGCGGATCATATCCAGCGGAGCCACGATGCAGGAAAGAAATTATTTATCCATATGGACTTTTCGGAAGGTATTGGAAAAGATAGAGCTGGAATGGAGTTTTTAAAGAAGTTGGGAGCCGATGGGATTCTGACCACTAAAACCAACTTGATTCGTCCTGCCAGAGATTTGGGCTTGGCAACGGTACAGAGGTTTTTTGTTGTGGATTCTCACTCTGTAGACACAGCGGTAGAGTCCATTCGTATTGCCAAACCAGAGGTGGTAGAGATTATGCCAGGAGTTGTGGTAAAAAAGATAAAGGAATTTGCCCAAAAGGTGAATACGCCTATCTTAGTGGGGGGCTTGTTGGAGTTTGAGGAGGAAGTGGACAATGCTTTAGAAGCAGGCGCTACGGCGGTTTCCACGGCTTGCAGGAGACTTTGGGACTATAAATAAGAAATAGTAGGGGGAAGGTTATGAAGATTAAATTTTGCGGAGCATCCATGAGCGTGACAGGTTCCTGCCACATGATTTCAACAGAAAATCATAAGATATTGCTGGACTGCGGTCAGTTTCAGGGCGGTAAGGAGATGGAGAAACTCAATGAAGAACCGTTTCCCTTTGAGCCAGCTGAAATTGAATGTGTCATCTTAAGCCATGCACATATCGATCACTGTGGCAGATTACCTCTTTTGGTAAAGAGAGGTTTTGCAGGAAATATTTACTGTACCGATGCTACAGCAGATTTATTGGAGGTAATGCTCAAGGACAGCGGCTATATCCACGAAAAGGATGCAGAGTGGCAGAGCAGAAAGAACGCCAGAACTGGAAAGCCGCCGGTAGAGCCCCTGTATACGGTTAGGGATGCAGAAGCTGCTTTGAAATTGGTCAAACCGGTGCTCTATGACCAGCTGATTGAGATCAATGATAGCATGCGTATTGTGTTCAATGACGCAGGCCACATTTTGGGCTCCGCTGTGACAGAACTTTGGATTGACGAGGGGGAGACTACCAGCAAAATCGTATTTTCCGGAGATTTAGGCGTTATGGATCGACCAATTTTAAGAAATCCTGTAAAGATTAAAAAGGCCGACTATGTGATCATGGAAACCACATATGGAAACCGGCTTCATCCGGCAAATTCCACCAGTATCGATCAGCTCATTGATATTACATTAAAGACCATAAAGCGGGGCGGCAATGTGATTATTCCATCCTTTGCAGTGGGAAGAACCCAGGAATTGATCTATCAGTTCAACATGTTTTATGAGCAAAATCCAAAATATCAGAAGGATTTGGAGCATGTCAACGTGTATATCGATAGCCCTATGGCTACCACTGCCACAGAAGTGTTCAGAAAGAATGCACAGGTATTCGATGAAGAAACCCGCGCCTATATTATGAGCGGCGATAATCCTCTGGATTTTAAAAATCTCAAGTTCACCAGAAACACAGCAGATTCTCAGATGCTCAATACGGATAAGACACCAAAGATTATCATATCTGCCAGCGGCATGTGCGAGGCAGGCAGAATTCGCCATCACCTGAAACATAATCTGTGGGATGCAAGAAACAGCGTGGTATTTGTGGGATATCAGGCGGAAGGCACTTTAGGAAAAATGCTGGTGCAGGGGGCTAAGGAGATTAGACTCTTTGGAGAGACCATCAATGTCAACGCTGAAATTTATAATCTAGAGGGATTTTCCGGTCATGCGGATCAGAAAGGACTCTTAGACTGGTTAGGCGGATTTCAGCAAAAGCCAAAACAGATTTTCCTGGTTCATGGGGAAATGGATTCCAAACACGATTTTGCAGCAAAGATACAGCAGATGTATGGTTATGATCCAGTGGTGGTGGAAGGAAATTCCGAATTCGAACTGGAAAGCGGCAAACTGCTCAGCAAGGACGAGGTCATCCAGGAGGCCATCGATGCAGAGGATGTGGAGAACCTGAAGGAAAAGCTGACCCAGGTGGAGCAGAATTTGGAGGGCCTTTTGGCTGCTGCTAGAGGCGCTGTAGGCGGCTGTATTTCACCGGAGAGGTTAAGAGACATCAACAACATCGTATTGGAACTGGAGAAGGCTTCTCTCAATCTGGGTTCTTCTGTCACAGCCGAGGATCGGGACAGCAGGCCTTTAAGCGAGCAGTAAAATAGCTAGTTGATAGATATAAATAAAACACAGAGAATAAGATGCGGAGGGCGAGAAATTTTTCATATCGTCCTCCGATTTTTTGTCGAATTCTGCCGAAAGTGGTCGTAATTTGTCGGAAATTTGTCAAATAAAGTTGTTGGAATGTACTGAAAGCAATGAAGAAATATGATACTCTAGGGGCAAGACATACAAACTTTCCCATAAGAAGGTTATCTTATGAATACCTGATTGGGAAAGGAATATGATGGATATATTCGCTTTAGAGGGAGGGATGAATGTGAAAGAGTATCAACTAAAGGCGAATAAGGAGCATTTATTACCAGAACCGGTATACCGGCAGGCGTTGTGGGCTGTCAAGGATTTGCCCAGAATGAAGGACAGGCTGCGAGAATTGGAATATATGGCAGACACCCTGCCACAAATTCGTATAGATGATTTTCGAAGCGGAAGTGGGCGAGTTTCTGATTTTACCGGAATAAAAGCTATCGAGATTTCCAATTTGTCTATGCGAATTCGTGCCATCGAAGATGCATTACTTGAAGTACCTGCCCAGTATCGAGATGGAATTCTACATAAACTGGCTTATGGAGTTCCCTATGGAGACCAGTTCCATGCAAATACCTGGAAAAAGTGGCAGCAGGTTTATCTTCACCAGGTTGCAATTAAACTGCAGTTGGTATGATTATAGCTGCTCCATATGATTTTTGTTGATGCCTGATAGGCAGGGACGCTTTGTTGAATGTACTTGAGAGTGTAACAGATTTGACGGGCGTCCTTTTCCGTTTTTTGTAGGTAGGAGCAGGGAAGGAGAGCTATAATGTGTCAAGAGTCGTTGAAGCATGTCAAAATATGTAGAAATATGTCGAAATTTTTTGGAAAGAATTTGTCAAATTGTGCTGAAAGTAACGTTTAGATGTGGTAATCTGGTATTGTGGATAGATGGAAGAGAATTACATATGAAAAGAATACCATGATTCATCGGATAGAAAGGAGTAAAATTTAGATGAGAAAAAGGGTGATTGGTCTAATCCTGATTTTTGCCTCATTGGCAACTTTAGGATTTTGGGAATTTTGGGGAAGAGAGCATTTAACCTACGAAAAGATTCTAGTGCTGAATCAGGATGTGTCCAGGTGTAGCGCTGTAGACGAAACCATGTTCCAGATTAGAATGGTGGAGGAGGCCGCAGAAGAGGTATTAAGACCAGAGGATATGAAAGATATTTTACAGATGGAAACCGTGCAGTATATACCGGCCGAAACGCCTCTATATGCTGCTTTTTTTCAGGACCCAGCCCTTTCTGTAGGCGAGGATACGGGAAGATATATTTTGTCTATTCCAGGAGAATGGCTTATGTCCTATCCACAGACTTTGCGGAGAGGGGATGAAGTCATTTTTTATTGTGACGGCCGGTTTATTGCCACGGCGCCAGTGGCATATGCCAGAGATAGCAGCAATCAGGAGGTGGTATCTTCAGATGACGCCAGACTTCAAGCATCGGCAGCAGTCAGTCTGGTAGAGGTAGTTGTGGACGAAGGGCGCGCTTTAAAATTGGGAAAGTTGGCTGATGAGGGGAAACGATTCGTATTGCTATACAGTTGAGAGGGGGAAAAGAAGAATGTATATTGGTTTTTATGGCGGAGATAGCCAGGTGGGCACTACGATGGTATCCCTTTCCACAGCAGAGATGCTGGCCAAGCAAGGCCATAGAGTATTGTTTATTGGAGCAGGGCAGGAGCCAGCAATCCCCTTTCTTTCTGTAAATGTTTCTTCTTCTGCGGATAATCTCCGATGGGCGCTACAGGAGGAAGTGATTGCAGAGAAAGAACTATGTCAGAGCTTAATAACCAGTCGGAATGTGGATATATTACCTGTAGCCTATGATTGGAATTGTGATAATTTCTATGAAAAAGGAGGAATCTCAAAACTCTATCAACTTATGGAAATGAAATATGAGTATATAGTCATAGATGGAGGAAGCGATTGGGAAAGATCATCCATAGATACTTTAAGGAATTGTGATTTAGCATGTGTAGTGGTGACCCAACAGGCTAAAAGCCTAGAACGAGCCCAACAACGAATTAGAATGACAGCGATGGCGCTACCACAAAATACCTGCTGCCTCATCAACAAGTTCCAAGCCCCTAATCTATTTGGCACAGGAAGGGAAGTTGGAAACCGTTTAGGCTTTGAAGAGGAGAACATATTGCAAGTGGATTATGTGCCATATGGGTGGCAAGCAGAAAGGGAGAGGGTAACTCTTTTGAATCATCGCCTTTTTCGAAAGGGCGTTCAGGGAACAGCAGAATATATTAAAAAGGAGGAGCGTAGGCTTGGATACAGAGAGAAAAAGAGAATCATCCCAGGAGATGGAAGCCTTTTACCAACTGTGCCAGGTAGTGGAGACCAGGTTTGAGGAGGATTTTAAGGATGCAGATGAACTGGGTAAAGGCCGAAAGCTGGAACGAGAAAAGCGGGCAATTATGGGCCATGAGAGAGAGATTCGATATTATAAAGGTCGAATTCGGGATATTCTTGTGGATGGAGGGTATGAGAATTTAGAGCCGCCACCTTGGTACGAGAGCTTAGAGGACGGGATCTTTCATGAGGTCTATGGCCTTGCAGGGCTGGCGCCCTGGGTTTATGACCAGACGGAGGCATACAGAAAATCTTCTTCCGCCAAATTGATTGGGGACAGGCTATATTGTTTAATTGATGGAAAGTCTCAGCTGCAGCCTCAACGGATTTCATCCAAAAGAAGAGAGCAGCTAAAGCGGGCCTTATTGATGGCAACCCCCAGAGAGCGGCTTGAGAAAGGGTTCCATGAAATCTATCTCCATAATGGGATTCGAATTACCGTCTTTTCAGGAGAGAGAACCAAGAAGGAACAGGATGTGATGGTATTCCGAAAGTATGTGGTACACCAATTATCCTTTGAAAATCTGGCAGAATTGGGAACCATACCAAAGGAAGTCATTCCTCTGTTCCGCTGTATGATACAAATCGGATTCAATATTCTGATTTCAGGAGCAGTACGCACTGGTAAGACCACCTTTTTACAGGTCTGGCAGTGCGAAGAGGACAGAAGCCTGGAAGGCGTAGCCATTGCCACTGATCCGGAGACACCATGGCACACATTGATGCCGGAAGCGCCCATCATGGAACTGGTGGCCGATGGAGAAGATTTGGAGCGGATTTCTAAATCTTTGTTACGAGGAGATAACGATTATGTTTTACTGGAGGAAATGCGGGATGCGGTGGCTTACCACTTATTTTTGGAGATTCTCACCATGGGAACCATACGGAGCAAGGCAACCATCCATGATGGCAGCAGTACGAATATCCCCTACAAGATGGCTACTGCCATAAAGGAGAAGTACGGTGGCAATTTGGAAAGTATGATTTCACAGATTTTTAGGAATATTAACTATGTGTTTACCTTTTGTCAGTTATCTCGAAACAGGGCAGAAAAGCGGCTTGCTGGCATTAGCGCCTATCAGTACGATGGAGCCTCCGATCGGGTATCTGTACATGAAATCTGTCGTTATTTGCCAGAGGAAGACACATGGCAGTGGAAAGCAGACCTTTTGCCACCAACATATATGAAGGAACAAAAGGTAATGATTGCAGGAAAGGAGTGGAATCGGATGGAGGAAATTATCAAGAATTTAGAGTTTCGAAACCCATTGCGGGGGAATACAGTAATATATCCACGATATTATCAGCCTGACCAGCGACGAAAGGATGGACGGGAATGATGGAAGTTATTCTGATAAGCATATTAGCCATAGGGCTTGTGACCCTGGTTTTACCGGAACTGGAAGATCTGTATGCGATCATATGTTATCGAATTAGAGAGTGGTGCTGCCAGTTTAAAAATCAGGAGGAATGGCTCGATGCTCGGCAGCTGATGATCCATCATCGCGGTTTTGAGCATGTACGCAGACTCCTTATGGTCACCTATGGTTTGGGTACGAAAAAAAGCGTAATGGCTTTTTTTCTTTTATCGGCATTTCTTGGAATTGTTACCATGATTAGGGTAGGAGGGCAGCTTTCTCTGGTGCTGACCATAGCAGCTGGTTTTGCCAGCAGCGTCCTTCCCTATCTCTTTCTTCGGTGCAAAATCCAGAGTCAGCGGGTAGCCAGTTCTCAAGAGGGAGAGATTTTCGTAACGGAGATTTTGAACAACTATAAGATACAGTATTGTAATATGCGACAAGCCATAGAGGTGACGGCCGTTTCCATGGAAGATGCGCCCCATTGTAAAAGGATTCTTTTGCACCTGGCCAGAAGCCTTCGCAAAGCGTCTACCAGTGGGGATTTAGAGGCGCTTATGGAAGAATTTCGCTTTGCTATTGGAACCTCTTGGGCAAATATTCTGGCAACCAATATATTTTTAGCCTGTCATAGCGGGATGCTTGTTACTGAGTCTCTCAGCGATTTGGCCCGCTCTATGCGGCAGGCCAGAAAATTGGAAGAATTTTCAAAGAGAGAAAATAATGAGGCTAGATGGATGATATTTTATCTGACACCCATTGGAGGTCTCCTTTTAGTAGTCGGCGGCTTTCGATTCTTTCGCTTATCGCCGGCTATGTTTTACCATTACCAGTTTCAGACCGCCATAGGGCTTACCTGGTTCGTGATTTGGCTAGTTGTTTATCTAGCCACGGTAGGCGTAACTTTACTTATGACACGGAGAAAATTTGATTTGTAGGTAAAAGGAAAAGGTTGAGGAGATAGGGAAATGGATATGAACATATTTTATTTTTTTCTCACGGCCAGCGTTGGAGGCATAGGCGGCGCCCTCTATTTATATGGAAAAGAAATGGAAGAGGGAAATCGAGGGACTGTCATGGGATGGATACGGGCAACAGGAGTTCGTTTAGGAGACTCTAGGGTAATCAGAATCGCTTTATTGCATCGATGGACAGAGATGATGGAGAGGAGGAAAGGGCGGAGAATGGATCAGGAGATATTTGACGGTGGGATGCTGCTGAAAAATCTAGCCATTGTAGAGAAGGAGAGAACATTTTCTGCTGATTATATCTACGAAACTCTTATGGACAACTCTCATATATTGAAGCCAATCTATGGAGAGATGCTATCCCTTTATCGAGGGGGAAAGGATCGAGAGGCGTTTCAGGTCTGGAGAGAAAAGTGTGGTACACGGGCTGCACGGAATTTCAGCATGATTTTGGAGAAAGTGGGACAGATCAACCCAGAAGCCTTAATAGAGCAGATGGAGGTTTTTCAAGAGATGATGTATCAGCAGCGTGTCACCGCTGATATGGAGCAGGTGGAGCGAAACAGTTTAATTACCACTTTGATGGCGACTGCAGTGATTTTGATTATGCTCATCGATTTTGCAGTGGTGGTAGTTTTCCTACATACCATGGAAATGATAGGAGGAACTTTTTGATAATAAAAAAGATGAGAGGTGGGGTGAAAGAAGGATATGAAAAATTTAATTATTATCATTGGAACGATTATTTTAGGTGCAGTAATCGTTAATACGCTGGTGCTTGGCGATGGAATTTCTTTAAAGACAGCATCAGAGAAGATTGTAGAACATGGCAGCAATGCGATTATGGAAAGTCTCCATTTTGGACAAGGACAGCCATAGATAAGGAGGTAAGGATGAAGAATCTGGTTATTATCATAGGAACTATCCTTTTGGGAACCATTCTCTTTGACATGATGGTAGGGGATGGAACGGAAAGTTTGAAGAACGCAGCGGCAACAGCCATGCGCTACCATATCAGTCAATATGCAGTCCAGGGAATGTCATGAAAAATCTGATTACAGCCATGGCTTCCCTGCTACTTCTTTCGATTTTTGTAGTTCAGTTTGCAGGAAATCAAGTCATACATACCAGGTTGTTCCGAGCCGATATGGCTGTAGAATCCTTTCGCGATATGGCGAAAGAACAGGGATGCATTACTGCTGAAAATGAAACATACCTGAAAGAACGATTAACCAGAATTTTAGATTGCAGGGCAGAGCAGATATGGATAGAAGGCACGAGGGAACAAAGGCCTAAAGGAGAAATTCTGTTCTATAAAGTGAAATTCCCTTTGGAACATATTGTCATGGCTAATAGAATACTGGGCATTGAGGATGAGGAAAATATGGCTTGGTTTGAGGATGAAGGATGGGTAGTTAGCCGCTACAAGGCAGGCAATTTTGAAGGAGAAGTATCGCCATGAAAAACCTGATAATAACAGTAGGGATGATGCTGTTGATGATGATGGGACTTATGTATGACCAGGACTGTATAGAGGTTATCAGGATTGAGAGACGTATGGGGTGGGTCTGCGAAGAGATGGCTGCCGGAGCGGCCATATGCCAGGAGCAAGGGGAAAGTGTGAAAGAGGCAAAGAACATAGCAGAGGATATTTTACAAAGAAATTTTTATCTGGACGAAGGAATGAAACCAAAGGCGGGAACTGGAATTTTACAGGAACCGGTGGAGTGGAAGGTGGTATTTGGCCAGGAGGAGACCAGTGTAGAGGTGGACTGCGGTATGGCAAGGCTTAGATTAAAGTTTCTTGAGGAGCAGGCCAGGCTTACTGCTAAGGGAACTTACGGTGGAGACGGAATTTTTTATGAGGAAGGAAGTGAAACATCTTGAAAAAAGAAGGAAAAACATATACAATAATTGTGTATGTTTAATGCAAAATCACGAAGAGGAAACAGATATGAATACAAACTATACAAGCCCTTTATCAGAAAGATATCCAAGTAAGGAAATGAAATACCTTTTTTCGCCAGAGATGAAATTCAGAACCTGGCGTCGTTTGTGGATTGCTTTGGCAGAAGCCGAACAGGAACTGGGACTGGACATTACCGATGAACAGATTGGAGAATTAAAGGCCCATAAGGATGACATCAATTACGATGTGGCTAAGGAGCGAGAGGCCATCGTTCGCCATGACGTTATGTCCCACGTCTATGCATATGGAACCCAGTGCCCTAATGCAAAAGGTATCATTCATCTAGGCGCTACCAGCTGTTATGTGGGCGACAATACAGATATGATTATCATGGCAGAGGGCCTTAAATTGATTCGGGTGAAGTTGGTCAATGTGATTGCTCAGCTAGGCAAGTTTGCCGACGAGTATAAGGAATTACCGACTTTGGCCTTTACCCATTTTCAGCCGGCACAGCCGACGACTCTAGGTAAGAGAGCGACCCTATGGCTCCAAGAGCTTGTTATGGATCTTGCAGATCTGGACTATGTGCTGGATTCTCTTCGTCTCCTTGGCTCAAAGGGAACCACGGGTACTCAAGCCAGCTTTTTAGACTTATTTGAGGGAGACCATGAAAAATGCAAGAAGCTGGATCAACTCATCGCTGAAAAGATGAGATTTGCAGGCTGCTATCCAGTATCGGGGCAAACCTATTCCAGAAAGGTGGACAGCCGGGTGGTCAACGTACTGGCAGGTATTGCACAGAGCGCCCATAAGTTCTCCAACGATATTCGTCTATTACAACATTTAAAGGAGGTAGAAGAGCCTTTTGAAAAGACACAGATCGGCTCTTCTGCCATGGCATATAAGAGAAATCCTATGCGTTGCGAGAGAATGGCCTCTCTGGCCAATTATGTTATCAGCGACGCCATGAATCCAGCCATCACAGCAGCTACCCAGTGGTTTGAAAGAACTCTGGATGATTCGGCCAATAAGAGAATCAGCATCAGCGAGGCATTCCTGGCTACGGATGGCATTTTGCAGCTGTATCTCAATGTTTCGGAGGGGTTGGTAGTCTACCCTAAGATGATTCGGCAGAGACTGATGAATGAACTGCCGTTTATGGCTACGGAAAATATCATGATGGAAGCCGTCAAAAAAGGCGGAGACCGTCAAGAACTTCATGAGCGGATTCGAATCCATTCCATGGAGGCAGGCAAGCAAGTTAAGGAAGAAGGAAAGGCTAACGATCTCCTTGAGAGAATCGCTGCTGATCCTGCCTTTCATATAGAACTTGAGGCTTTACAGAAGGTTATGAAGCCAGAGAATTTTGTCGGAAGAGCGCCACAGCAGACGACTGAGTTTCTAAACGGGGTCATAAAGCCTATACTAGCAGCCAATCAGAGCCTTTTAGGCGCTGAGGCTGAAATCACAGTTTAGGAGGAAAAATTATGGTCAGAGCGATTGTAGGAGCGAATTGGGGAGACGAAGGAAAAGGCAAGATTACCGATAGCCTGGCAAAGGAATCCGATATTGTAGTCAGATTTCAAGGAGGAAGCAATGCAGGACATACCATTGTAAACGAATATGGAAAGTTTGCGCTGCATACGCTTCCTTCCGGTGTGTTCTATGAACACATTACCAGCGTCATCGGTAACGGCGTTGCTTTAAACATCCCGATTCTGATGGAGGAAGTCCGTTCTTTGGTAGAGAAAGGCATTCCCGCACCGAAACTTTTGGTTTCTGACAGAGCCCATGTGGTGATGCCATATCATATTTTGTTCGATCAGTATGAAGAGGAGCGTCTCGGAGGAAAATCTTTTGGTTCCACTAAGTCGGGAATTGCACCCACTTATTCAGACAAGTATGCCAAGATTGGTTTTCAAGTGTGCGAATTGTTCGATGACAAGACTTTAAGGGACAAGCTGGAAAACGTTGTCGTCCAGAAAAATGTGTTGCTTGAGCACTTGTATCATAAACCGCTTTTAGATGTGGAGGAACTGTATCAGACCTGTGTAGAATACAGAGAGATGATACGTCCATACGTGGGAGATGTTGCTGTCTTTCTGAATAAAGCGATTCAGGAAGGAAAGAATATTTTGCTGGAAGGCCAGCTGGGCGCTTTAAAGGATACAGACCACGGCATCTATCCTATGGTCACCAGTTCTTCTACCTTGGCAGCCTTTGGCGCTATTGGCGCAGGGGTTCCGCCTTATGAGATTAAAGATGTCATTACTGTTGTCAAGGCTTATTCCAGCGCAGTAGGCGCAGGACCATTCGTATCGGAACTTTTTGGCGAAGAGGCCAACGAACTGAGAAGAAGAGGCGGCGACGGCGGCGAGTATGGAGCCACTACAGGACGGCCTAGAAGAGTAGGCTGGTTTGATGTGGTAGCTACCAGATACGGATGCAGGATGCAGGGAACAACCAGAGTTGCCCTTACCGTCTTGGATCCGCTGGGGTATCTGGATGAGATTCCAATCTGTGTAGCTTATGAGGTGGATGGAAAGGAAACAGAAGATTTTCCAAACACCATTGACTGCTACCAGGCAAAACCGATTTTAAAGACTATGCCCGGTTGGAAATGCGATATCCGCGGAATTAAGCGGTTTGAGGATTTGCCGGAAGCGGCCCAGAATTATGTGAAGGAGATTGAAAGACTCATCGGTTTCCCTGTGGATTACGTTTCCAACGGCCCGGGAAGAGAGGATTTAATCGTCAGATAGATTTGGATATGGACCATTTGCCGATTGAGCCCAAATAAATCAAACAGAATCATAAAAAGACTTTTATCAGGATCTGCTATAGACAGGTCAAAGATGAAAGTCTTTTTTTATAAGTTCAAAGTACGCTTATGACCAGGGACTCCTCATTTTGACCTGTAATCGCCCTCGGATTATGGGATAATACATTTTTTGACCATTACCTGTTGCTTTTTTGTCCCTGGTCATAAGCGTACTTTAAAAGGAAGAAAATTCAATGAGATGAGAGAAAGGAGAGGATGTAAACGTGAAGATATGGGAGAAGATAAGACGTGGAATTGCAGCCGTGCTGGCTGCGTTTTTATTGATAGCAGCCATGCCTCAGCCGGTATTTGCTGGTAGTGTGGTGACTTTTTCTGAAGGAGCCAAGTTAATTGGAAGCGATGGAAAGACCTATCAATTTTCTAAAAGTGAGGCAGGAACCATCAGTATTTACTATTACAATACGAGAAGTAAACAGATTGAGGTGTTCGGCGGTCAGGTGGACAATACGGAACCGAAACGTTCCTATGTGGTGACAGGTACAGAAGGTTCTTATCGAGGGTACTGCGTGGAACATGGCGTGCGGACAGATGGAACGAAAAAAATGACGTCTTATACCCAAGAGGAAATTGAAAGGCTGCTATATAGTGGGCTTAGCAGCATAGAGGAAAAGAATCTGCAGCTGGCCCTATTTTATGGATACCAGAGTGGGGATGGAATCAGCAAATTGATAGGTTCGGTAGGAAAGGGAGGTCTGGGATTTGGCGATTCCAAATACTATGGAAAACATGGAAGTTCCTATAACTGGGCGGACTGGTATATGGCTACCCAATGCCTTATCTGGGAGATTCAGCAGCACAACCGTACGGAATCTATGACAAGATGCCGCAATAAGTTGGGTGTCAGCCCAGACCATTATCTTTCTATCCTATCGGGACGTCCTGCAGTAGACATTTATAACTGGATGGTAGCCGCTATCAGACAGCATTGGAAGTTTCCAAGAGCCATTGATGGGAAATCGGAAAAAGCTCCTAAGGTTATCAGCCTTTCTGAAGCCAATCGCACCGAGGATGGTTATCTGTATACTTTTTCCGATACCACTGGACAGGGCGGCGACTATGTGGCTCTTTCTATGGATGGAAAGGAACTGAAAGGAAATCCCATTGCCATATCTTACGATAAAGAGAAAAATCAGTATCGCATGAAGATAAAAGGAGAGCCAGGTGATACAACATATATGATAAAACATGGAGCGGACGGCAGGACGCCCAAGGAGGATTTAATCTTTTGGGGATGGGAAAGTAATGGTTCTCATGTACAGACCATAGCTACTGGCGCTGCTGACCCAGTAGCGCGATATATTCAGTTCCAGATTTCGGAAGAACCACCAGAGGAAGGAAAAAAGCCGGTCCCTGAATATTTCCCCACTTTTGAATTTCCAGTAGAAAAGGTGGATTGTAATCCTGGATGGGATGGGGATATTCATACTGGTATGGGCGATGCATCCCTGGCCGCTACCTATGTGTTGTATCGGGACGGTGTGGAAGTGGATCGGGTTATACTGGATGAATATGGAACCCAAGCAGTCTTGCATGATACGCCTTGGACAGAGCCAGTGAACTTGGAAGAGTGGAACAGTGGCTCTTATACCCATACCCTGCTCACAGAGCCGCCGACCATCCATTGCAAGGTTGAGCCGACCATCTGTGAGTGGACAGGAAGCGTTTCCTATGAGGTAAAAGAAATTCGGCCAGAGGGCCGGTTTATTGAACCAGATACAGGGATTCGTACCTATCGGGCCTCTTATTACGGGGTAACACATAATGGGCAAATCTGTACAGAACATCCGGAGAACTGGTCAGAGATTACATATACCATCAACTATGAAAGTATTTCAGAAACAGAGAGTATTGAAAAAGAGTTAAAAGGTCCCATAGAACAACTGGAAGAAATCATTAGTTATGACAAGGAAGTGTTTATAAACGACTGTGACAGAGGAAGAATTTTTATCAGCAAATCCAATGAATCAGAGAATATATTTGAGGAAGAGGGCAGTTCCGGCCCACAGCAGCCCTCTATGGCCTCTCGATGGAAGGTACGCCTTCGTTCTGGAGGCTGGGAAGGAAATCCCTATATTCGCTTTGTGGATGAGGGCCTTAATGATGAGGGAAGCCATGTCTATCGAGTTAGCAGAGATAGCAGCGGCATGGATAACCGCGTAAGCGACCTTGTGGTTGGAACTAATGGGTGTATCTATCTCTATGATATTCCTTATGGGACATATGTGGTGGAGGAAGTAGCAGCAGACGACCAATCCTTTGTATTGGAATCCTTTGAACAGACCATAGGAGAAAATCAGGAGGAACATCAGGGGGCTGTCATGGGAGGGCAAACCAGCCATTATGCCCCTAACAATAGTAAGGATTATGACAATCGGTATGACTGGAATGTGCGAAATAAGAAAAAGGAAAATGTGATCAAGGTGGTAAAGACCGATGGGGAGACAGGAAAACCGGTATCAGCAGAGAACCTCCGCGGCGCTAGATTCTATCTTCGCTATATGGGAAGCCCCCTTAATAGCGAGACCGAAAACAAGAAGCTGAAAAACTATGGCAGGTTGCTGCCCAATGCATCGGACATCAACTCCACCAGAGACGACTATACCTTTGTTTGCAATGAAAATGGAGAGGTGGTCATCCCATATGATTTGGAGTTTGGCATATACCGATTGGAGGAATGGCTTTTGCCAGAAGGGTATTTTATCGGTGAAAAGGGGGATGAAGCCAGAGCGCCGGACGATAAAATGAACTACTATACCTTTCTGGTATCAAAGCAGGAAAATCATAGCCACGGACAGGAATATATCAAATATTATCAGGCGGTACCCATGGAGAATCAATCGGTAAAAGGCAAAATATCCATTAAAAAAGAAGGGGAGTTTCTTTGGAATTTTACAGATGCCGACAAGGAGGGATTTCAAATTAAGGCGCCTGAATATGTCTATGGAAAATTGGCTGGCGCGGTCTTTGGCATTTATGCAGGGGAAGATATTTTGCTCCCAGATGGAAACAATGGCCCTACATTATATGACAAGGGGACAGATGAGAAGATTGTCATTCCTACGGAACGCTCCACCCATTCAGGAGACCACAGCGGCAACGCCATCTATGATGAAGGACATCTCTATCATGAGAGTGGTGCAAAGCTATACTTTAGAAGGGACAGGGAGGTTTCTGAGAAAAATCGTTACTTTAGAAAATATACCACGCCAGAGCAAAGCCCTGCAGTCTATCGGGATACCTACACAGTGACGGAAGGAGATTTTCTATTCACATATGACGTACAGATTCAGATGGAATATAAAGCAAGTGGTGAAAATGTAACGAAGATTGATATGGAAAAGAAAAGGAGCATCATAGATTCTCCGACTTCCGGTGAAAATCCGGTGGTTACCTGGCCGGTTGTGCAGATGGGAGAGGAGAGAATGGAGCCGCCCGTCAATTATGAAGATGAGGACGGCAATGTGCTGGATGTTTGGTATTCAGCGGAAAAGTGTCAAGAGGAGGACGACTTGCCATTCCTCCAAACGTATCATATTACCTACACAGATCAGGGACACTGTGATAAACCCTTTTGGTTCTCATGGGACGGATTGGAGCTTAGCGCTACAGTGAAACAGGTGAATGGATGCGGAAATCCTGTGACCAAGATTACCAATCCTAACGCCCAGACGCCTCAGATCCATATGGGAAACGGCTACCATAAGGAGATGGATGGTGAGGCCGTTATATTTACAGCAAAGGAACCTGATGCCCCGGTTTATTTTCTTTCGCGAGACGGGGTGCGGACGGAAATGTACTGTTTTGGAGGTCTGACAAAGACCACTCTCACAATACCCATGTCTGCTGTAGAGGCTAATTTTGAGCAGATTGTTCCGTCAATCTTTTATGAGGGAAAGGCTATAGATTGGTATAGCCTGTTGTCCCCGGATCATCCGGTTTTTCAAAAAGAGTTTCAAGATTATGTTAATGTGACGGCAGAACGAAAGGAGGATAAAAGCGGAAAGGAAGTCTATTTTGTTGTGACCCTCATTTCCAATCAAGGCGATGATGAAGAGAACGATGAAATGACAGCAGAGCAGCGACCTTTTTCCATTGAATATGGAGATGGTTACAGGGCGAAAATCTATTGCAACCTTAGTGAAACAGGGAAAGAAGTAGGCATCATGGAGTTGGTAGGCGTGGATAAGACCAGCCGATATGCAAAATCCGATTTAGTGGAGGTGATTACAACCGGAGAAAACGGTATGGCTATCTCCAAACCCCTTCCTTTGGGAAAATATTTTGTTCGGGAACTGGTTGCGCCGGCAGGATTTTTAGCGGATACAGAAAAGACCTATGAGGTGAATTTACAATATGCAGACCAGCAGACGCCCCTGGTATGGAAGGGAATAACCGCAAAAAATCAGGCGATATCAGTGGAGATTGATTTGAGAAAGGTCTTTGAAACTGGCTTTGGAACCAATGAATATGCGAAGAGTGATGGAGCTGTATTTGGTTTGTATAATGCAAATCCTATTTCTTATGGTAAACAGCAAACGTTAGGGGCAGACCAGTTGTTAGATGTATTTGCTGTGGATAAAGATGGGAAGGCTGTTAAGACAGTAAAAATTCCGCCAGGGCTTTACTATTTGAAGGAATTGACTACAAAATCCGGCTATCACCTTTGCGATACCCTTTTTTATTTTGTGGCGGGAGATTACGTGAACAATAGGCCGCTGATGATAAGCGACGATGAAGAAGGAAAGGACAGAGACGGATTTACCGCAAAGGCAGTGATGGATGGATATGGAAAGGCAGCGGTAACGATAGATGTTCGGAATCAATATCCGGCAGCATCTATGACCATCAATGGAACAATTTATCAGATGAATCAACTGACTGAGGAGGAGTCTGTAACGGTGAAGCCTTATGGAGATCGAACCAGATGTAAGATTGCAGTGACACAGGGGCAGCCGCTTACCATGATATTGCCTGATGGAAAATTATTAAACCTGACTGTGATGGGAAATACCTATACCTGGAATTACGATGGAAAAGAAGGCGTCTATGAGCCAGAGGTTGTGGAAACCGGCTATCAGGCTGTATATACGATGAAAAACATTGAAGATGAAAGGAAGGTGGAAGTTTATGGCGCAGAAAAGACGACAGGAATTGAAGCTGAGACTATTTTTAAAAAGACAGATATAATGACCGAATCCATATTGAGTAATATTTATGCAAAAGTCAGAATAAAAAAAGGAAATTTCCATGGTGGCGCTGTGGGAAAAGCACCCATTGATTTGGCAGAGTTTGATGGACAGATTCTATTGAAGAAAGGGGAAACTTTGACCTTACGAATCGGTGGGGAGAATAGAGGCGTAACAGAAGAGAATCTGTATGTAATAAATTTGACCAAAGAAGGAGATTTACAGCTTCGTGTCAGCGGGCGGGTTCATGGAAAGCTGACGGAAGAGAATTTACCCTTTGTGATGATAGATGGTACAGTGGAAAAGGAGAGCATTACGGTTTATAAAAGCGTGACCATGGCCCGTCAGGATAGCGGCGCCGGCATGATACAGGTTAAGATTAATACTCTAAACGATGTAGATGCCGGTGAGATTCAAAATGACGCATGGAAGGGGCCAGAAAAACCTTACGTTCCGGAAACCCCACAGCCACCTGAAATATTGCCTCCTAAAACAATGCCGCCTCTCATTACGCTGGAACCGCCAAGGGTGCCTTTGGCCCCAGGAATACCGTATGTGCCAGATGTACCACAGACAGGGGATAGAAGCCAGTTGCTTTTATGGCTCTTGATTGGAGCGACAGCAATGGCGGGATTTTTAACGGCCACTATAACACTTCAATATAATGAAAAGGGAAGAAGTATTGAGAAGAAAAGAAAGGGTGTAGGAATATGAATCAGAGAGGGACAAGCAAAATATTGTTGACCATAGTTTTGCTTTGCATGGTATTTGGTATGGAGACAAGCGCGGCCTTTGCAGGGAAATACCCCATGGGAAGTAGATATTTTCCAGAGGCAGGAAATAGCTGGCTCCATGGAATTGAAGAAAGTCAATATATGATGGGCGCCTATGGAAAGGGAGAAAAGGTGAAATTCTATGGAGCAGACTATTTTCCAAAGGCCAAAGGGGAGGCTAAAGTATATACAGACTTTTTTGGACAAAAGGCTTACTTAGAAGATAAAGTAGTCTATAGCTTATCCGACTTTACTTATGAGACTAAGCCTATTTTTAAAACCATAGTATTGAAAAATAAAATCGACGTTTACAGGCAGCCTAGATATATGACGGGAAGACGTGTATATGCGGGAGAGGAACTTTATGTAGTTGCCCAGACTTCAGATTGGTATAAAGTAATTCTAGGTGGAAAGGCTGGATTTATTTCCAAAAAGGATGCAGCAATTAAAAAAGTGAAATCGGCGAAATTCCCTAAGATTGATGTAAGCAAGATGGCAAAAAAAGAACGAAATAATGTAAGAAAACGTGTTAGATATCAGTTTGCAGTTTTACCGGAAAAGATCAGAGATATGATTTTGAATATGAAGTTGAAAGTTATAGTTACGCCAGAGTTTGATTTAAGGGAAGGAAAAATAGAACTTGAAAGTTATCATAAAGGCAGTTGTATTTATCTAAAAGAAAATAAGAATGTTCAGTTAGAAACCAATATTTTATTAGAAATAGGAGAGCTTTTTTTAGAACAGGAGATAGAGAAAGAAGATAAAAATTTAGCATCAGCTATTATTGCTGCGGTGACCAATAGAGATTCTTTACGTCACATGAAAGGAGGATTTCAGATGTTTGTCAGGATGCCTGAAAGACAACAGGAACTAATCCCATATATGTATTATCTTTTTTATGATATTATTGATTGATAGTAGTAAATATATTAACCGAAGTTCTAACAACGCAATAGAGCAATTAAAATATAAAGGAATTAAATATAATTTTACTTTCCACTGCCAGCAGACTGTGGTATACTAAAATCAAAAAACAAGGGGGCATAAGGCACAATGAAAAAGATTTTAGCTTTCATGTTAACAGTTGTTATGATTTTAGTATGCTTTACTGGCTGCATGTATGGAGAAGATCGAATTGAAATAAAAGAAGATGGCACTACCCAGACCAGTTCTAAGATTGTTTTGGAAAAAGCAGTCTGCGATGAGATTTTGGATACTGTAGGAATGACTTTGGAGGATATGGGTTGGGGCGATGCTAAAGTGCAGACAGTAGATGGTGTGGAAAGCTATGTCATAGAAGCGGGCGGTTCCTTCTCCAGCTTCAGCGAGGTCAAAGAGGGACTGAAAGCCAGCGGATATACCGGTGTATATGTGTCCAAAAATGGATTGCGTTTTGTATTGGATACCGGCATTGACCCAGAGACCATAGAAGCCCTGGAATCATTAGGGATGGATTTAGGCAATGGACTTCGTGCGAAGGCAATTATCACCATGCCGGAAGAAATTCTTATGACTACCGGCACATTATCAGATGATAAGAAGACTGCTGAATTCACTTTAGACGGAAAGGATTTTTATCAGCCTCAGGAATTTATGGTTTCTACTGCACAGGAAACAAAGAAGCCGACCGTTGATGGAGTTATCAACAAAAAGACGTATAACGCAGCAAAGGAGGTTACGGTTAATGATGCCAGCGGCATTAAAACAGCACAATATAAGAAGGGTGCAAAGGGAAAAAAATATTCCTTCAAATTAGCAAAGACCTTCAACGTAAACGGTACTTATACCATTTATGCTACCGATTATTACGGTAATAAGACTACAAAGTCCTTTACCATCAAGGATACAAAGAAGCCGACCATATCCGGCGTGACCAACAAGAAATCCTATTCATCAACAAGAACGTTGAAGTTTAAAGATAATTGTGGTGTAAAAAGTGTAAAACTCTACCGCAATGGTAAGAAGCAGACCGTGACTTCAGAAGATATTCTGCTTGGAGAGCTGGAGGTAAAGAAGGTCGGTTCCTATAAAGTAGTGGTTACTGATGTCAATGGTCTATCTAAAACTGTAACCTTTAAGATTAAATAAATGTTATAGATGGAATAAAGCAGCAAAGCTCCTGGTCTTTTCACTGGGAGCTTTTCGATTTTTCCCTTTCCTATGGAGCCCTACTGTGCTATACTAAGGGTACCCTTCATATTTAGGGATGACAATCATAAGATTGAAAATCAGGGGAAAAGGAGTGTAGACCACCATGGGGACATCCAGTCGCATATCAGTTAAAAAAGTATTATGCGTTTTGTTTGTTGTTATCTTTGTTGTTACAGCTGGAAGTTGCGGTATTATATCGGCAGAAGCAAAGGTGCAAACCTTCGATGGGTTTCTTCAGGAACTTTTTAAGGAGTATGTATCTGAAAATGCTATTACCTTGCACCACACCTTAGTTCATCCGGAAGAATATGGGATCGATCCAAAAGATGTGGGATTTGGAGGTTTGGATTTGTCTCAGGAAGCAATGGATGCAGAGGTTCAACAAATCAAGGCCAATTTGAAAAAATTGAAGAGTTTTGATTATGAAAAATTAAATACTGAAGAGCAGTTTATCTATAAACTTTTAGAAAATGATTTTACATTGTCATTGGAATCAGAGAAGTATACCTATATGTACGAGCCCTTTGCCTATACCAGCGGATTGCAGATGAATATCCCCATTGCCATGGGGGAATATACCTTTTACGATGAAGACGATGTGGAAGGCTATTTGAGTCTGATGGAGGATGTTTCTGAATATATCGATACCTGTCTTGAATTTGAAAAGACCAAGTCTGAAAAAGGGTTGTTTATGGCAGAAGGATGTGCCGAGGAGGTAATTCGCCAGTGCAATGAATTTATTGAAAAGCCTGCACAAAATATGCTGATTTCTACCTTCAACGATAGAATCGAGGAGGTAGAGGGTATTACCCAAAGAGAATTGGAGCAATATAAAAAGAAAAATTATGATGCAGTCACAAAGCTGATAATTCCAGCTTATGAGAGAATTATTACCACCTTTGAGGAATTAAAGGATACTGGAGAGAATCAACTGGGACTGGCATATTATGATGGAGGAAAGGAATATTATAAATATTTGCTAAAGAGCAATGTGGGCACAGATAAGACACCAGAACAGGTGATTAAACTATTGGATAAAAAGATCAGAAAAACTATGAAGTCCTTCCAGGACCTGGCATATAAGAATTATGATGCCTATGTTCAATACTACAATGGCGCCGATTTATATGGAGAGTTAGATCCAGAAGAGACCATACGGTATTTTGCCAAATTTTTTGCGAAACGTTTTCCAAAAACTCCGGAATATGAGTTTTCTGTTGAGCAAATACATGATTCTATGAAAGGTAGTACCAGTCCGGCCTTCTATATCGTACCGCCGGTAGATGACTATACCCACAATTTTATCTTTACCAATCCAAGCAGTGAGAATGGTTCTGGCATATGGTCCACCTTAGCTCACGAGGGGGTACCAGGACACATGTATCAAAATGTATATTTTTATTCCCGTATGTCTAATCCGATTCGTGCGATTTTAGATTACTCTGGATATTCGGAGGGCTGGGCGACTTATGTAGAGATGATGTCTTTCAGCGCCTATGATTATGACAATCCAGTCTACGGAAAATTTGAAAAATATAATAACCAGTTGAATCTGCTGCTCAGCGCCCGTTTAGAAATTGGTGTTAATTATGAAGGATGGGACCTGGGAGATACAAGGGCCTATCTGAATGAAGAAGGATTCAATGAAGAGGTGGCGGAAAGTGTCATGGATTATGTCATTGCTGAACCAGTCAATTATCAGACCTACTGTCTCGGTTGGCTGGAATTTGAAGAATTGCGTAGCTATGCCAAGAAGCATCTAAAGGATAATTTTTCTGAAAAAGAGTTTCATCAGGTGGTGTTAGATGCCGGTCCATCTCCATTTTACATTTTAGAGGAGAGCGTGAAAGAATACGTCAAGGGTTCCGTCAATACTCTTGAAACAAAGTCACAGACATCGAAAACTTCCAAGAGCGATGTGAAGAAAGCTGCATAGAACATAGAGACAGATAAAAGTCAGAAGAAAGGAAACAGGACCTGGACATGGGAATCGTAGTAGGAATTGACATTGGTGGCAGTACGACTAAAATTGCTGGATTTCGCGAAGAAAAGATGCTGATACCAGTGCAGATTTCAGCAAACAATGCAATCGCATCGCTATTTGGTGCCTTCGGAAAGTTTTTGTATGATAATGGACTGGAATTAAAAGATATTGAACAGGTAAATCTGACCGGTGTGGGAAGCACGGCTGTAGAGCAGGCTATTTATGGTCTGCCTACCTACAAAGTGGACGAGTTTTCTGCAAATGGTGTAGGTGGAGGATATTTTGCAGGTGATGCAGAGGAGTTTATGGTAGTCAGCATGGGTACTGGAACTTCCTTCGTCGGAGTAAAAAACAATGTCCCGATGCATTTAGGCGGAATTGGTATTGGCGGAGGTACGATTATTGGTCTGTCAAAACTGATGCTTAATACTAATGACATCGATAAAATTCAGGAAATGGCTCTAGGCGGAAAGGTAGGAAATATTGACCTTCGTATTGGAGATATTTCTAATGAACCCCTTCCAGGCTTGAATCTGGAGATTACTGCTTCCAATTTTGGTAAAGCATCTACCCGGGCTACTTGTGAGGATAAGGCGGCTGGTATTGTACACATGGTCCTGGAAACCATTTGTCAAACGGCTGTACTAATTTCTCAGGGAACCAATATCAAAGATTTCGTATTGATCGGCAACCTGATAAATTTCCCAGAATGTAATCATATCTGTGATATGATTAAAACCATGTATCCTGATATTCATGTGATCGTACCAGAGGATGGAGAGTATGGAACAGCTATTGGTGCAGCTTTAGCTGAACAGTGTTGCTTAAATCCGGTGGGAGAAAATAGATAGATGGAAATGCCAAATCCATATTTTTAAAGTTATAGAGAATGAAAGGAAATGCAAAAGCATAAAAAGAGGACAGTCATTGGATTGTCCTCTTTTCATTTGGAGGAACATATGAGTTGGAAAAAAACAATCAGAGGCCTAATTTGTATTTGGTTGCTTTTAAACATGACTATAGGCTCTGCTTATGGGGCTACACAAAAGACCATCTATGCAAAGCAGCAGACATGGCTTTACAGCAGCGGGTATGAGACAGCCAGATATGCAGTTTGTCCCATTGGAAAGAATCAAAAACTGAAAGCAGAAGGTTTGGTAAGGGCTACTATGCCTGATGGAAAGAAGAATTTATACTACAAGGTTTCCTGCTTTGAACGTTTCTTTTATATACCGGCTGCCAAAGTAACAGTGAAACCACCTGCAGGATCATATACTGTTAACTATACCTTCAAGGAACTATTAACTGATGGAGAAATGGAAGTTTACGCTTCACCCAGATTATCTGGTACGAAAATGAGAAGTCGAGAGACGAGCATCTGTACCATCGGACAAATGGCAGAGTGGTATGTGGTGTTTATGAATGGAAGATTAGGATATATTCCAAAAGATTCTCCATCTATTCAAACAGTGAAAAAGACAGAATGTATTCCAATTCATATTAGTAAAGAACTATATCCGTCTGCAGACAAGCGAAAAGCAATTCAAAAAAGAGTAGAACTTCAATATATGCAGCTACCACTCTACATGAGAAATGGACTTACAAAGCGCCAGACAGAAGTGTATATTACTCCAGCGCTTAAGGAACCCTTTGAAAGTATGGGAAGCGGTGGATATACTACAAGCAGCGCAGAGAGGGCAACAATCTATGTAAAAGAAAATGACATCTATGTTTTGGAATTCAGTTTGCTTCATGAGATAGGTCATGCTCTTACTCGATATTTACTGAGTGATACAAAGGAAATGAGAGATTTAATGTTGGAACAGAAAGGGTTGAAATTGGACCCTTATTATACTTCTAGTGTATATGAATGGATTGCAGAAGGAGTCCGCCTATTGGTGAAAAGTCCGGGCATTTTGAAGGAAAAAGGGCCAAAGACCAATCAGGCTTTGAAGAAGCTGCTTATCTACCAAGAGGACGGAGGATAAATTTCAAAGATATTAGTATTGTTCATTGCGTGCCAGAGGTACGTTAATATAGGGTATGCTTGTCTTTTTAGACAAGACAAAAGAAAGGAAAAGAAAATGAGAATGAGAAAAAGTATGAACCAAAAAGTATGTGCTATGCTTTGTATACTGACCATGGTGTTTTGCAGTACAGCTATCGCCTTCGCTGACGATAACAGTGTAACAGCTTACATGACAGTTCCAGCAGCGGCTATTGATGTAACCATATCGGAGTCGATCCAGATGACAGGAACAGCCAATGCAGTAGATCTAACAGTTGACAAGTTGACAGTGACGAATAATAGCAGTGCAGGTGTTGTTAATATCGACAGTATTTCAGCAACCGCAGCTTCCGGGTGGCAACTGGTGGAACAAAATACGGATTTTAAAAGCTTAAGCGCTAATGCTAAAAAATTATCTTTGATACCAACTTTAGGTAGCTCCACATGGGATATTACTAAAGCATGCCCGTCCTTTGCGACTGTTGATAGCAATGTGCCAGCCGGAACATCTAAAGACGTAACGTTTTCAGGAAAGACAGGTATTGTAACAGTTGCCATCGATAAGGTACAGGTTGTCAACATTATTGTAACGTTAAGTTTAACATAAGGAGTGGAAACAGGCACGCAATGAAAAAGGAACAGACAGAAAAGAGACGAGTGCAATTATTGGCAGTCGTTTTTTTATTAACGGTAACTTTGCTAGGGGGCGGATGGTATTTTACACTGCACTTTGACCATACCGCTCCCAGCAAGACGGCCGTTATCGTGAAAACACAGGAAGCTCTCCATGATACCAGTGATGGACAACTACGACTTAAAATGAATTCTGCAGTGCAAATCTATGAGGATACCATGCAGGATTTAAATTTTGTGAATCTTAATGAGGAGAGACAACTCAGATGCAAGATGAAAGTTGATAATATATATATTTATGATTCTGGTCTGATTAAAGCTGGAGATATGGTACAGGCAGATGTGATTGATACATCGCCCTTGAAAAAAGGTCAAAATACGGTAACAGCAGAGATTTATAACTATGATATGCAGGAGGAGATGATTGGCCAAACCAATGTAACCATTGATCTTTACCTGAACGACTAAAAGATAAAAGGAGCCGCCAATATGAAGAGAGTGTTAAACCTAAGAGGATGGATGATTCTGGTGTTGATATTTATTATGCTCATATTTAGTTCACAGGGCTTTGCAGCTGCATTAGATATGGAGGAGATGACAGAAGACGGGGAAGTAGCAGGAATGGAAATGGAAACTGAGATTGAAGTCGAAACGGAACCGGAGTCGGAAGAAGAAATGGAGGAAATATTGCCCCTTGCAGCAATGGGCGCCAGAACTGTTCTGTATAACGATGGAACTCTGATTATCAATGAAATTCCATCTAATCAAACAACGAATCAGATCAAACACGGTGCAGTCGTTGCAACCTATAGGGCTTTCGGAGAACACGATTATGTGTTCTCCAGCGCATCGGCAGCCCCATGGTACAGTAATCGGTTAAAAGTGAAAGCTGTTGAGATTGGAAGTACCATAGCGCCGACCAGTACAGCATACTGGTTTTATCGTTTTGAAAACCTGGAAACCATAGATATTCAACTTTTGGATACCTCCAATGTGACGAACATGAAATACATGTTTTATTACTGCGGTTCACAGTCAGCTAGGGATACTTTTAGCATAGACTGTACAACCATGAAAACCTCTAAAGTAACCGATATGAGCTATATGTTTTCTGGCGTGGGCAGCACAAGACCTGAATCTATAATAATTGGAGGCCTCGCATCATGGGATACTAGGAATGTGCTGAACATGAGCTACATGTTTGAAAATGTGGTAGGTAACAGACAATCTAACGATAAGCGAAGTTTTACTGTTGTCATAGAAGGGTATGAGGGGTGGGACGTATCCCATGTAACCAATATGTGTAGCATGTTTGATAAATTTGGTAAAAAGGTTTTGAATATTTCTCTTGATTTTTCTGGATGGGATATATCTGAGGTTATAGATATGAGATCGCTATTTAGAAGTTGTGGAGAGTCGTCAAACAATGTGGTCCTGAACTTGGCGGGATGGCGTTTTGCAATGGACGCAAATCTGCAGGGAATGTTCAGATATTTCGGACAATATGCCAACTACACGGAATTGACAGGGATAGAGGATTGGGATACCTCGGGCGTTACCAATATGAGCTATATGTTCTGCACCTATGCAGGACAGGGGCCTGCAAGTATAACCTGGGATTTAACAAAATGGGATACGTCCCGTGTAACGTCAATGAAAAAAATGTTTGCTGAAATTGGATGGCATACAGAGAAGATAGAACTAAACCTTTCTGGATGGAATGTTTCCATGGTAACGGATATGAGCGGTATGTTCGAAGACATCGGCAGAGGTTATGAGCGCCTTTTAGGAGAAGAGATTCGAGTCTATGACATTGTGCTTAACCTTGATCTTTCCGGATGGAAATTAGGAAGTAACGTGAATATGCAGAGTATGTTAAGCGGAACTGGGCAGTATGCAAAGGCAGCATATATTGTTGGGTTGGATACATGGGATACGTCAGGTGTGACGGATATGAGCTATATGTTTCATTGTTTTGGTGCATATGCAGATCAGGTTTCTGCCATATCCTTTGAAGCATGGAATACTTTCGGTGTCAGGAATATGGCTGGCATGTTTTACATGTGTACCGCAAATGTTCCTGAACATGTAGTCAGTGGTTATGAAAACTGGGATGTTTCTAATGTTACTAGCTTTTACAATATGTTTCGTGGTTTTGGAAAGCAGATACAGACGCTTATCTTTGAACTTTTCAATTGGAAAACAGAAAGCCTCACCAATATGAGCGGCATGTTCTATGACTGTGGGAGTGAAACAGGAACTGTGACCATAAAGGGTATGGTAAATTGGAACACTTCAAAAGTAACCAATTTGTCCAATTTGTTTTTTTATACAAATTCCGACGATAGTCCGCAAGCCATACTTTTTGATGGCTTGCGGGTTCCTGCAAACTGCAATGTGACATCTGTATTGAAAAATGCAGATGGATTAAGCGGAACGATGACCATAGAGGGAACGCCTAGCGCAGATATGGATTTTGCATGGGGAACCAATTTGCAGCGCGGGGAAATATTTTTAACCGCAAAAAGTGAGGAGGGACTGGCCTGGGCTAAAAAAATGGTTGGGTTTTACGGAAAAACAGGAACTTCTACACAAGGAGGTGTCTATCTTTACCGAAATTTTGACTTTTTGGTATCAGAATCAGTGGAATTGGTATGGAATGATAAGGTAGGGGTTGCAAAAGGTGATTTGACTGTAGTGAATCTGGGAGGCAGTGAGATAAGAGTAAAGGATATTTGTGTAGAGAGTTTATTTGACGGATGGATATTGGTAACGCATACCAGTAATTTTGCAGGTCTTCCCAAGGACAGTAAGATGTTGTCCTTGACAGCAGATGGCTTCGACCTTTCAGAAGGCAGCTACACATCAAGCGAAAGTATTGGAGAAGGCCAGAGCAGAATCGTTGCATTGTCCAGTAAAACCGGGCTGGTAAGTCAGCCGTTGGAGAGAGTCCCAGTGGTAAAGCTAGTCGTTACCATAGATGAAGTCTGAGGAAAGAGTGGGGAGATAATGTATGAAAGAAAAAAGGGGATTTAAAGAATATCTGTATATCGGTCTGTTTTTAGTAATTGCAATAGGAGCCCTCCATGGAAAAGTTGCTTATGCCGATACGGTGGATTCATCGGAGATATTCCCTTTATCGACAGCAGGGACAGATGGCCTTTTAACCCTACCAGCAAGCGGAATCGATGTGATAGTCCCAGAGGTAATGGGAAATATAGAGATACCAGGAATATTGGAACCAACGGAAACCACAGAAATACCAGAGGTGATGATACCAAAGCAGGAAAGGATAAAGGGCGAGAAGGGGGAAATAAAAAATGAAAATAAATCTCTGTCAGTAATCACATCGATATGGGACGATGTGCCTAGAACAGGAGACGTATTTCCATTGCGTTTTTATGGAATGATAGTTTTGGCAAGCTGCATCATGCTTACCATACTGTTCATAAGGATTGGCTTATCCATTTTCCATGACGATCTAAAAGCCACAAAGAAGTGAAACCGCAATCCATAGCCAGTTTAGCGGCTTCAGAGAAGGCATAATCCAACTTGTTTCGACTGTGACAGTCGCTGCTTAGGGTGATGCGTCCGCCGCCAGAGCGGATTTTTTTTAGAATCTCTGCTGATGGATAAGGCACGGTTCGATATCCTTTGGCCATGGCGCCTGTATTGATTTCAAAGATAGGATTGGAAGGCAGCAATATGTCTAAGGCTTTGTCCACAGCAGTTTGATATCGAGGATGGGAACAGTCAAACAGGGGAGAACCTTGTTGGTTGAACTTGGTCAATAGATCAAAATGACCGATGATCTGACACCCGGTTTTTTCCTGTACATGAGAAACCGTCTGGAAATAGTCTTCCGCCAGAAGTAAACTATCTCCGCCATAGAGATTTTTGATAGCCCATTCTAAGTCGTCTCGTTGCCAGTCTACATAGATATAGCAACCTTTTTTACCATCGAGACTGGCAGGAATAAGACCAAGGGAATCGGCGCTTTTTGCATAGCCTTCGAGTCTCTCGTACTGAGCCGCTGTACACGGTTTGAAAAAAGCGTGTACGGAACCGATGATATAGTCAAAAGAAGGGAAAGACGGAGAAATAGGAGGGCTGTAATAGTCCTGTTCGATTCCACAAAATATGGTAATCTGACCTTGATATTTTTGGGCCAGGTTGCCAATCTCCATTACATATGTATTGGTATTCTCAAGAGACATACAGTAACTTTCGTCAAAGGAAGTATAGCTATGACCGGAGAACCCAATCACATCAAAATCGGCAGCGATGGCAGATAAGATTATTTCTTCAACAGTATCGCTGCCGTCACACCAGAGGGTATGAGTATGGAGATTTTCTTTTAGTGGAGTGCTGGTCGTTTTTTTTATGAGATTGGTCATTTGGTCATTTTCTCCTGTTTGACTTTGTGGTCAATGACATGGCGAGAAGCCAATTCGCGATGAATGTCCTCTAAGGAGATGCCCATTTCAATCATTAACACCATGACGTGATAAACCAGGTCGGAGATTTCATAGATGGTTTCCGCCTTGTCTTCACTTTTGGCAGCAATGATCACTTCAGTAGACTCTTCTCCTACTTTTTTGAGTATTTTGTCCAACCCTTTTTCAAACAGGTAGGAGGTATAGGAACCCTCTTTCTTTTCCGTTTTGCGGCCTTCGATGAGTTTCATCAGATCGGCCATGGTGAAGCCGATATTTTTAGGGTTCATATAGAGTAGGTCATTGAAACAAGAGTCCGTACCCAGATGACAGGCAGGTCCATCTTTCATAACCGCAACTACCAGTGCATCCCGATCACAGTCAGCCGTGATGCTATAGATATGCTGATAATTTCCAGAGGTATCGCCTTTCAGCCAAAGTTCATTGCGAGAACGGCTCCAAAAGCAGGTCAGTCCTTTTTCCATGGAAATATGCAGACTTTCTTCGTTCATGTATGCCAGAGTCAATACTTTTTTTGTTTCATAATCCACGACGATGGCAGGAATCAGACCCTTTTCGTCAAATTTTAGTTGGTCAACAGTAACCATATAATGTGCTCCTTTCACGGGATAATTGGGAAGTGAGAATTCAAAGCTATATTCTTACTGGAATGTTGTGGTCTTTTAATTGGAATTTTAGGTCATTGATCCGAACCTGACCAAAGTGAAAGATAGAGGCAGCCAGGCCGGCATCTACTTTCGGCAATCGGCAAAATAATGTAATAAAATCTTCAATACAGCCGGCTCCGCCAGATGCGATAACAGGCACTGAAGAGATGTTACAGACAGCCTCCAACATTTCCAAATCGAAGCCGCCTTTGACACCGTCAGTATCAATGCTGTTCAGTACGACTTCTCCAGCGCCCATTTGGATACCTTGCTCAATCCATTCTAAGGCATCCATGCCGGTATCCTCTCGGCCACCTTTTGCGAAAACCCGATATTGGCCGTTTACCCGTTTAGCGTCTACGGAAAGAACGACGCATTGGTCGCCATATTTTTTTGCAGCTTCTAAAATCAAAGAAGGATTTTTGATAGCGCCAGAGTTGACGCTAACCTTGTCTGCGCCGCATTTCAATACTCGATCGAAGTCAGATAAAGTATTGATACCGCCGCCTACTGTTAAGGGAATGAAGATAGTGCTTGCTACTTCCGTGAGAATGTCGGTAAAAAGCGCTCTTCCTTCTGCAGAAGCGGTAATATCGTAAAATACCAGTTCGTCAGCGCCGTGATCGGAGTAGTATTTGGCCAGTTCCACAGGGGAGGACACATCGGATAATCCTTCAAAATTGACGCCTTTTACCACGCGGCCATTTTTTACATCCAGACAGGGGATGATTCGCTTTGTAATCATAGTGAAGGCTCCTTTCCATATAACTCTGTAACTTTAATGGCTTCGGTCAGGTCTATGGCGCCGGTATAGAGGGCCTTGCCGAGAATCGCTCCATAAAGATTCATTTCAGCCAGGGCGCGGATATCCGAAAGGGTGGATACACCGCCAGAGGCTATGATATCCAGAGTAAATTTCTGTGACAGTTGCTGATAAAGTTGGCGGTTGGTGCCTTTCATGGCGCCGTCCTTGGAAATATCCGTACAGATAATAGTCTTAACACCGATTTCTTCCATTTGACGGCAGAAGTCGTCACAGGTAATATCAGTGACTTCAGTCCAACCTTTGATGGCGACTTTGCCGTCTTTGATGTCAATGCCTACAGCAATGGCATCACGGCCAAACTCACCAATGGCTGATGCTACAAAGCCAGGAGTGGTGATGGCTGCCGTTCCTAAGATCAGCCGATTGACACCAATTTTTAGATAAGTATCAATGGTCTCTAGGGAACGAATACCACCGCCAAGTTCCGTATACAGACCGGTTTGATGGACAATATCCTGTATAGTTGTCAGATTGGGTGTGGTTCCCAGCTTTGCACCCTCCAGATCAACGAGATGAAGGCAGGTTGCGCCCTTATCCTCAAAGGAAGCGGCAAACTGGCCAGGATCATCACTATAGACGGTCATCTGGTTATAATCACCTTTATATAGGCGAACTGCACAGCCATGGTATAGATCGATGGCAGGAAACAGTTTCATTGGTTTTACCTCCTATTGATTCATTACAACTGGCAGAAGGCCCGCAGTATGGCTAGGCCAGTCTGTCCGCTTTTTTCTGGATGAAATTGACATCCGTATACATTACCTGATGCCACGGCAGCCGTGAGCCACCCACCGTATTCTGTGTCAGCAATGACTGATTCGGTGCAGTCCGCAGCATAAAAGGAGTGAACGAAATAAACGTAGTCTCCCTCCTCAATATATTGAAAAAGAGGATTTTTTTCCTTACCCGCAGGAAAGCGTAGACTGTTCCATCCGATATGAGGAATCTTGTAATCCTTAGGAATAACTGGCTTTATGGGAACCACCCGACCAGGGATCAAACCAAGGCCTTGATGAATTCCATATTCCTCTCCGGTTTCCAACAAAAGCTGCATCCCCAGGCAGATACCTAAAAGGGGTTTACCCTTATGGGCTTCTTCTATCAGAATCTGATCCAGATGATTTTCACGAAGTTTGGCCGCCGCATCGCCGAAAGCGCCTACTCCAGGCAGAATAATTTTATCAGCAGAGCGAAGCAGAGCAGGCTCACCGGTAACGACCACGTCGATGACAGGAGAAGAAGGGTCTTCTGCCTCACATTGCCTGTTTACCTCTTGAAGAGAACTTTTTAGGGAAAATAGATTTCCCACGCCATAATCTACGATTGCAATCATCTATAGAACTCCTTTCGTGGAGGGGATTCGGCCTTCCATGGCAGGATCCATAGAAACCGCTTCTCTCATGACTCTAGCGAAAGCCTTAAAGGTTCCTTCGATGATATGATGAGAGTTAGAACCAGATAGTTGGCGAAGGTGCAGGGTTAGGTTGGCATGGCGGACAAAGGCCTGGAAAAACTCTTCCACCAACTGGGTATCAAAGACCCCGACCTTTTCAGTAGGAATGTTTAAGTTGTATTCCAGATGGCTTCTACCGGAAATATCTGTAGCGCACAGAATGAGCGCCTCATCCATAGGAAGAATGATATTTCCGTATCGGCAGATACCGGCCATATGGCCCAGCGCTTCAGAAAATGCAGCACCCAGGCAGATTCCGATATCCTCCACACTGTGGTGGTCGTCCACTTCCACATCTCCTTTGCAGCATACGGTGAGATCAAAATTGCCGTGGCGGGCAAAGAGGGTTAGCATGTGGTCTAAAAATCCTACCCCAGTATCGATTTGACCGATACCGCTGCCGTCTAATTTGAGGGACAGCGTAATATCCGTTTCATTGGTCTTTCTTGTAATTTGACTGTTTCGCATGTTGTTACCTGTCCTTTCTGTTTTTTGAAGTGTTGGCATTGAGCCAATCAGCCGATGTATCTTGCCTCAGGATTTCCTGTATTCTGTCCAGCATTACATTCATTTGTTCCCTGGTACCGATGGTAATGCGGTTGTAGTCCTGAATCTTCGGAGAGGAAAAATGCCGAATGAGAATTCCTTTGGCTTTCAAGGCCTCATAGAGTTGCTGGCCGCCCATATGGTCTGATTTGACAAAGAGAAAATTGGTCAAGGACGGCAAAACCGTGAAGCCAAGGCCCTCTAAAGCGGAAGCTGTGTAGGCTCGGGTTTCTATGATTTTTGCACATCGGCTTTGATAATAGTCCGCTGCATCTAAAGCCGCCTCTCCGGCAAGCAGTGTGAGTCGATTGATATTATATGGGTTGGTGGAATACTTGATTCGATTTAAGTCTGCAATCAGTTCAGCATTGGCGATGGCAAATCCCAATCTGGCGCCGGCCATGGAGCGGGATTTACTAAAGGTTTGTACCACCAGAAGGTTATCATATTCTGCCACAAGAGGAACTGCTGATGTTCCACCAAAATCCACATAGGCTTCGTCTATGATGACCACCTGGTCAGGATTGGAGTCCAGAATTTTACGAATCTCCTCTAAACTCAGAGCTAGGCCGGTAGGCGCGTTGGGATTGGCGATGACCACCATGCCCTGAACACCGCAGTAGTCTTTGTAGTCAATGGAAAAATCCGGGCGCAAGGGAACTTTCACTGCATCCAGCTGATACAGGTCGGCATAGACCTGATAGAAACCATAGCTGATTTCAGGGAAATAGACTTTGCCCCAAAAACCGGATAGCGCCATGAAGGCAAAATTTAAAATGTCGTCAGAGCCGTTGGACAAGTATATGTTTTCCGGTTTCACGCCATAAGAGCAGGCCAGTTTCTTTATCAGGCCAGCACACTCCGGATCCGGATAGAGACGAAGGTCGGAAACCGCGGCCTGGTCGATGGCCTTGATGACAGACGGGGCAGGGGGATAAGGAGATTCATTGGTATTCAGCTTAATATACTCCATATCCTGAGGCTGTTCGCCTGGGACGTATACCTCCAGATTTTGATATTTTTCATTTAGAAATTTGCTCATTTCATCACCTGCTGCATATTTTTTACGATAGATTCGATTTCATAATTTTTAAATTTAAAGCTGACCTTATTAGATATGAGTCTGGCGCTGATAGGCACGATGGTCTCCATCACTTCCAGATTGTTTTCTTTCAGGGTGGTTCCGGTTTCCACGATGTCCACGATCACATCGGAAAGCCCCAGGATGGGGGCCAGTTCAATGGAACCCTGCAGTTTGATAATGTCGATATCTCGCCCCTTGCGATTGTAGTAATCCAACGCAATATTGGAAAACTTGGTAGCTACTCGTAGAGGTCTGTTGGTGTTATCGCGAAAATCCTTTTTTCCTGCCACCGCCATACGGCACTTTCCCATGTTCAAATCTAACAGTTCGTAAATGTCAGGGCTGTATTCTAATAAAATATCTTTTCCTGCCACACCGATGTCAGCAGCGCCCCGCTCCACATAAATAGCTACATCAGAGGGTTTGACCCAGAAGTAACGGATGCCGATTTCGGCATTTTCAAAGATCAGCTTGCGGCTATCCTCTTTGATGGACGGGCAAGGATAGCCAGCAGCCTCAAACATATCGTACACCTTTTCACCCAATCTGCCTTTTGGTAGAGCAACGTTAATGATCTGTGTCAACTGATTCAAATTCCTTTACCTCCCCGTCCTGAAATTTCATGAGTTTTTTGTATTTTAATTTTGGAGGAGCCTGACGTTGGGTCTGTACGGTATGGCCCTTTTCAATCAGCGCAGAAACAGCAGCCATAAGCGTAGAACTGTCGAGACCGTCGCTATCGTACAACAGTAACACATCCACATCGTAGTCCTCGGACGCTGCCTCATAACTTTCTAAAAGGGCCATATTGATGGCAAATCCCAAGGCGCCGGCCCTTTTTCCCATCTTTTCCGTCAATTCATCGTATTGACCGCCAGAAAGGACACTGGAAGGAATTCCAGCGATATATCCGCGAAACAGAACGCCGTTATAGTAAGCCATATCGCCCTCAATGGAAAAATCCAGATGAATGTTGCGGAGTCCCTGACTCATAAGGATATTGCAGATGAGAGAAAGTTCCTCAACAGCCCGAGCCATGGTCTTGTTCATAATCAGATCTTGCAAAACAGGGATAACGATTTCCATGGAACCGTAAGAAGATGCCAGAGTAATCGCCTTTTCCTGTAAATTACCGCCGATTCCCAAGTCATCCAGCAGCTGACGGATGCCATGAGCGTTTTTCTCTTTCAGTAGGGTAAGAAATTTAGTTTCCTGGGAAGGGCGCAGGGACAAGGCCTCCAAAAATCCTCTGATAACGCCCACATGAGAAAGATCTAAAATATAGTGATCGCTTAGGGTTTCCAGACTTTTTGCAGCCAGAACCACCACCTCGCTGATATGGTAGGTGTCCAAAGCGCCGATACATTCCAGTCCCATTTGCATGGTTTCCTTGTAGATATGGGTGCTTTTAGCCGGCCGATAGATATTTTCATTATAGTAGACCTTTTGGACAGTATCTGGCACAGGCAGATAATTTTTTACGATGGAAAGGGTTACATCTGGCTTCAGAGCCATCAGTTTGCCATTGGTATCTGTAAAAGTAATGATGCTGCTGTCAGCCAGAAAATCCTTATTGGCTACATATAGGTCATATTCTTCAAATTTATTCATTTTGTAATGGGTGTATCCGAACTGCTCATAAAGGCGGCGCAGATTTAATATGATACGGTCTTCCCGTTTGAGACTTTCCATCAGTGTAGATTCCATGGTTGGTCGTCCTTTCATAAATGTATGGTAAAACAAATTCACCTTGTGTTTTTGGTACATTAACACGATAACACGTTAATGTAATAAAGTAAAGGTTTTTTTGCAAATTTATTTGTTTTTATATCTACATTATGGTATCATGGGGACAAAAAGAATTCAAGGAAGAATTCCAACTGGGATTTTGGAGGACAGCGATGGAGTTGAAGACTTCACGGAGAGAAGGTTTTGCAAAACAGCTGGTTATGGCGGTAATATTGGTGATGATTATCATATGTATTTCCATTGCCCTGACAGTGGTTTTCAGACCGCTCTATTATTTTGATATGGGACATTTGGGTATTTCAGAGGAGACAGGGATTCCGGAATCGATCTGTAGACAAAACTATGATGTGTTGATGGATTATAACCTTTTGGGCGGACCGTCCGTGTTGAAGTTTCCTGATTTCACCATGTCGGAGCAGGGGCGGATTCATTTTCAGGAGGTGAAGCGTATCTTTATCGCTGCTCAGCTCGGGGCCATTATGGGCAGTATAACCGTCTTTCTCCGGATTGCTTTCCAACGCTGGCGGAAGGATTACGATTATCGGTGGCTGAAATGGGCAGGTTGGGTGGCGCTGGCTTTGGTAGCGGTCATCGGCGGACTGATGGCTGTCAGCTGGGAGAATGCCTTTGTGCTGATGCATAAGATTTTATTTCGCAATGATTTCTGGCTCTTTAATGCAAAGACCGACCCGATTATTCGGGTTCTGCCTGACCAATTCTTCATGCATTGCGGGATTTTAATTATAGTTTTGGTGGTATTGCTGGTAGTGTGCTGTAGAGTTTTGGCGTGCAAATTGGAAAAGGGGAAAGATTCATGTTAAAAGAAGATTATTATCAGGCATTGGAAATGGAGAGTCCTATTCGGGAAGTAGTTTATGAAAACATTGAAATACGGGAGTTTCCTCTAACAGGTGTAGACTTCCAGCAGGTGACTTTTCGCGATTGTCGCTTTGAAAAATGCGACTTGACAGGGGTATGTTTTTATAACGTGACCATGGAAAACTGCAATTTTGGAGAAAGCATATTTACTAAAACTTATTTCCGTGATTGTAGAGTGATAGATTGCGTGGGCGATAGCGCTTATTTTGATGAGGCTATCTTTCGCCATACCATTGTGGAAGGCGGCTCTTATGTTTACGCCAATTTTTCTAAGACCAAGTGGGAAAACTGCCGAATTAAGGATAGCCAGATGACCAGCAGTTTTTTCAACGAAACTGCCATGAAAAAGATGAAATTTGAAAAGGTGGACTTGAAGGAGGCAGATTTTTTCAAGACCCGATTAAAGGATATGGATATGAGTAGCTGCAATATTGAAAGAATCAAGGTTTCTGACAATTTCAGCGAACTTGTGGGAATGAAAATCAGTCCAGCTCAGACCATGGATTTAGCCTTGGTGCTGGGAGTCAAGATTGTATAAAAAGAACTGCTGGAATCGGTACTATCGTACCGATTTTTTCGTCATGCAGGAAATATCGTTTACGATCAAATATGAGTGTAGAGGGAAATTCTCACATATTGGGGCTTTTTTTGCTGGATATATCGAATTGGTGATAAGAAATTCTCATACAATATGGGAATTTTACTATGATGTGTCGAACATACAGGAAGGAAATATGGAATTTGAAGAGGAAAATCAATATAACGGAGGCAGATAAGTAAAAAATATGAGAGTTTTCCTTTGGCGTGTTCGATACATTGGCCTTAAACTTATGAGTGATGTGAGAAATTTAGCTGTGACTGTCGATATTTCCTTTATAAAAATAGCCTTTATGTGAGAATTTGTGGGAAGGTTACTGCTAAAAGAAATAGATATTATCAAGCAACTGGATACAGAGTCGATGATTCACAAAAAAATGTGATTATCGGCTCTTTTCTATTGACAAGGGTATAGGTAGGTGGTAAACTATTCAAGAGATGACAAGTAAAATTGTCAAATTGAATATAAAACTTGTCAATATGAAAGTGAAACTTGTCAAAATCCTGTGAGAATATGACAAAAACAAAGGGCTCGACGCATGGATTTTGCAAGGATACAGAGATAATATAGAAGAAGGAGTGGATAGTATGCCCCTGTACAACAGATTGAAGGAGTATCGAGCCAGAATCAATGTGAACCAGTCGGAGATGGGCAGGCTAGTAGGCGTATCCAGGCAGACCATCAGCCAGATTGAGAGGGGAGATTACTCTCCGTCAGTAACGCTGGCTTTAAAAATTGCCAAAGTGTGCGGTGCACAAGTAGAGGAAATTTTTCGTTATGAAGAGCAGGATGGGGAGGTAGACAGTCATGAACGGTAGTGATAGCAATGAGCAGATCAAGAAGGAAAACAGAAAGGCCTTGAAGATTTTCATTCCAGTCATCATATTGGCGGCCATGGGTGGCGGCGCTTTCGGATGGTTTGTCGGTTCTGATAGTTGGCAGCATGGAGCGAACGATATGGGAAAGCTTATCACAGATTTTTTCTTTTATTTCAGCCCCCATGGCGTGATATTTTGCGAGAGCTTTGCTTTTTTAATGGGATTATTCTTCTATTGTAAGGCAAAGCAATCCTTTAGCGCCACCAATGCGTTGGAAATGACAGAAGATGTGGATGAGGCAGAGGTAGAAAAGCTGTTTGAAATGGCAGACCGCAGATTGGAGTTTTCCATGATGGCACAGAGTTTTGGAATGATTATCAGTTTCCTTTTCTTCGGTATCATCATGTCGGGATTGGATCGCTATATTGATGAGGGAGGAACCAGCATGCTTGTTGCAACGGGATTTTTCATCTTTGGCAGCTTTATTGTAATACGGCTTAATCAGGCCCAGGTAGATTTGGTGAAAAAGATGTATCCGGGAAAGGCAGGCAGTGTATATGACTTTAAATTTCATGATAAGTGGGAGAAGAGTTGTGATGAGCTGGAAAAGCTGGTCATATATAAGGCTGGGTTTAAAGCATATAAGGCTGGTAGTTCCACCTGTGTGGCCTTATGGATTATAACCTCTATGCTCAGTTTAATGTTTGGCTTTGGGCCGATTCCTTCGGTTTCGGTCATCATAGTCTGGCTGGTAATGTTCATCAGCTATAGCAGAGAGAGCCTCAGATCTGAAAGATCAAAGATTAACGAATAGGAGCGAGCAAGATGGGAGAGAAAGAATCCTTTAAGACTGTGTTTTTCAGATTTTACGATAGAAAGATTGGAGACGGAACCGTGACATTTTCACAGATTGGGATAGCCAAAGAAGAGTTTACCAGGCTGTGTATGGAACCGAATTTTGTGCCGAAGCAGGAGACTGTAGAGCGACTTTGCACAAACATGAAGCTGACAGAAGAGGAAGCAAAAAGATTGCGCGCCGCAGCAGAGGCGGGGAGAGAATCATAAAACAGATTAAAAAAATATAGCAATAGAGAGGGTAGAGAAAATGAGTTTAATTGTATCGGATTTGTACAAAAAGTACGGGGAAAAGACTGTAGTCGATCACCTCAGCTTTGAGATGAGGGAGCCGGGTGTTTATGCACTTTTGGGAACCAACGGCGCGGGAAAAACCACTTCCATCCGTATGATGCTTGGGATGCTGGCTAAAGACGGCGGACAGGTGTTTTGGAAGGGAGCGCCTCTTAGTACGGAGACCTGCAATGTGGGCTATCTGGCCGAAGAGCGAGGCCTGTATCCTAAATATACGCTGATGGACCAGCTTTTGTATTTTGCAGGACTTAGAGGGGTTTCTAAGGCAGAGGCCAAGGAAAGAATCCGCTATTGGGCCCAGAGGCTGGAGGCGGAAGAATACCTGTATGCGCCGGCAGATTTATCTGTTATCCAAAATGATAATGCGGAGACGCAGACAGAAGACAACGGAGAGGGAAAGCAGAAGAAAGTTAAAAACTGGAGTAAAAAGAAAGCCTGGAAACCAAAGCAGGCTGACCAGCTTTCCAAAGGAAATCAACAGAAGATTCAGTTTATGATTGCATTGATTTCCAATCCGGAATTGTTGATTTTAGATGAACCTTTGTCCGGCTTAGACCCAGTGAATACAGACCTGTTTAAGGGTATCATCCGCGAGGAGATCGGAAAGGGGAAATACCTGATTATGTCCAGCCATCAGATGGCTACTGTGGAGGAATTCTGTACAGATATTACCATCATGGACAGATCGAAGGCCGTATTGCAGGGAAATCTCAACGAGATTAAGAAAAGTTACGGCAGAGTCAATCTACATCTAAAGACGGAACGAGATGCGGCGCGTCATATTGCAGCTGCTGGAGCCACCATTCTTACCATGAAGGAAAACGAGTATCAGATCAAAGTATCAGGAGAGGAGCAGGCCAACGCTTTGCTGGCTTCCCTGATTACAGCCGGTGTGCCGGTCATCACTTTCGACCTGAGAGAACCTTCTCTTCATGAGATTTTCGTAGAAAAAGTAGGTGAAAGCCATGAATAGTAAGCTCTCTGGAACAGGGCAGGTTTATCGCTTCACCCTTAGGCAAATGATACAAAATAAATCTAATCAGGTCACCTTCCTTATTTTAATGGCGCTGATGGCCTTATCGATTCCCGTTATGGGATTTTTCTTCGGTGATGGAGACGGTTCTGCCCAGATGACAGGGCCTATCGCTTTTTCCACCGGTGTTTACACAGTGGAGGACTATCTGGGAGGAGAACAAGTGGGATTTGAAACCCGTTTTAACGTTCAGTATGCCTATTCCATTATTTTGATGATGGTATCCATATTTTCTGTTACTTATATCGTTCGCGCCATAGTGGAGGAAAAGGTATCCAAACTGGTAGAAACCCTTATGGTCAGTGTAAAGCCTCTGGCGCTTATGATGGGCAAGGTGCTGGCAGTGATGACCTTTATGTTTGTTATGTTGGCAGGACTGTGCCTGGCTACAGGGATTTCCTATGGGATTACCGGACAGTTTATGGATATTTCTTTCATTGGAAATATTCTGGAAAATTTCGGGATTACTGCAGACCTACTGAAGATGGAGCCACTCACTATAATCGTGATTATGGTCTGCTTAGTATTGGCTTATTTGTTTTTCTCCATTTTAGCAGGGCTGACAGGAGCAGGCTGCTCCAATATGGATGAGGTAGAAGGGGCCAATATGACGGCAATGTTTGCCATCCTAGGAGGATTTTTAGCATCCTGTTTCGCCCAGGCCATGGGAGAGTCTATGGCTATATTTCTATCCCTGTGCCCAGTGGTGTCGGCGTTTGCTGCTCCAGTATATTATGCCTTGGGAAATATCGGCATAGGAACTATGGCTATTTCCTGGGTAATACAGATTGTTATGATCTATCTGCTCTTCCGTCTTTCGGCAGCAGTCTACGATCAGTTGATTATGTATAGAGGAAGCCGTGTAAAGATAAGAAATATTTTGTCCATGGCAAGAGGAAAAGGGGGAAGATAGTATGAAACGAGAGTTAAAAGGCGTGACGAAAATCTTTTCCTTTACATTTAAAAGTCACGTAATGAAAAAGGGGTATAAAAACGCAACGCTGACGGTGGCCTTGCTGCTGATGTTGATTCCAGCATTAATTATGACTGGCATAGAATATTTTGACCAGCCTAGTGAAGGCGCAAAGGAGTCGGGCAAGGATACAGAATATGTTGATGGTGTGGATGAACAAGGGGATTTAGAGAGTATAGAGGCCCTCGCTTCTTTACAAAACGTCTATGTGGTAGAGATTTTGAAAGATGAGACAGCCTCCTCCCTGGGGCTGTTTGAAGGGAAGAATCTATCCGTCTTTACGAAAGAGATGGCGGCAACTGCGCCGGAAATGGGAGAGTATCTGTCTCATATCAGGTTCGCGGATTACGGGAGCGATTTGGATAAAGCGTGCAGCGACAGTAAGAATAGCAGCGATACTCTCATTTTGGCAGTAGATTATCAGGCAGGGGAATATATATTGAACGTACTGATACCGGAAGGCAGCAGCATTTCAGAGGATGCTGCTTACGGTTTGGAAACAATGATGAATTGGTATGGAACTGGCATCAACGCGGCCATGAGCGGAGATTTGCCAGGCATGGATTCGGCAGAGTCGTCTGACGGGGAAGAACCAAAGGATGATATGGAGATGGCGAAGACTGTCATGGGCTATCTGATTCCGTATCTGAACATTATGATTCTGTACTTCTTTGTATTGTTCTATGGTCAGGGTGTGACCCAGAGCGTGATTATGGAGAAAACCTCTAAGTTGATGGATGCCTTTCTGATTTCCGTAAGACCGGCAGCTCTGATCCTGGGCAAGATGACGGCTATCTGCCTGGCAGGGGTGATACAGCTGAGCATTTGGATTTTTGGCCTAGGTGTGGGTCTGTTTCTGGGAAAATTGGGGGCGGAAGCCATCAATCCTGACACAGATCAACTGTTGGTGCAGCTTTTAGGCCAGTTCGGCGGACTGACGGCAGGCATGTTCTCTGTGGGTGGAGTTGTCATTGCCCTACTCATCATGTTGGCAGGTATGCTCCTGTACTGTTCCATGGCTGGAATCGGCGGTGCGTTAGCTGGAAAGCCGGAAGATTTGTCCTCCACCAATATTCTGTTTACATTGATTCTAATTGCCAGCTTCTTTGCCAACTTGCTTGCAGGCGGTCTGGAGGGCATGGACGGCGGGGCAGCCTGGCTAGATTGGGTGCCGTTTACCGCTATCATGATTACGCCGGCCAGAGTGCTGCTGGGCAGCGTATCGCTGGTGAAGGGATTGGCTTGTCTGATCATTGTGATTGCCACAGCAGTTATTTTCGCTGTATTGGCAGGAAAATTATATCGGCTCATGGCTCTATATAAAGGAGACGTGCCGAGTCCAAAGCAGATGGTTGCTATGATACGCCAGAGCAGAGGAGAAGTGTAAGCGCCATATCGTTAAGAAGGTCAGTAGATAGATAGCTATGGAGAGAAGAATATATATAGACAATTTAAGGCTATTGTGCATTTTATTGCTGTTCCCCTATCATGCAGCTATGGCTTGGAATTGCTGGGACGAGGGAAATTATATATTCCTTGGGGCAGAGACTGGAATCAGCGCTTTCGTTGTGGCGGTATCGCCTTGGTACATGACCTTGCTTTTCACGATTGCAGGTATGAGCAGCAGATATGCATTGACAAAACGCTCAGTTAAGGAGTATATAGCGGATCGCAGTTATAAGTTATTGCTACCATTATTGACAGGCACATTGATAATTGTGCCTGTCATGGCGTATGTAGCGGACAGGGTGAATGGCGGATATACAGGGGATTTTCTATCTCATTATAGGGTGTTTTTTATGAAATGGACAGATTTGACAGGTTACGATGGAGGATTTACCATAGGTCATCTCTGGTTCCTGTTATATCTGTTTATCATAACCATTAGTTCCATGGGCATTATCATATTGCAAAAAAGATGTTTATGTGATTTGACAGCAAAGCATGTCGGCTTCCTGGGAATATCAGCCCTGTGTATGGTGGCAATGGCCTTGGAGCCCTTTCGCCTGGCTGGCAAAACCATTTTATCCTATTTGCTATTTTATTTGATAGGTTACTATATTTTTTCAGAGGAAAACATTAAAAAAATCCAGAAATATGGCGGCATATGCGCTGCCATATTTCTGGTGTCTACAGCGCTGAATGTATATCTATTTCTGTGGAGTGGAATCAAGAGTCCTGCTCTTAATACAACTTTCATGTATGGGGCTGGAACTTTTGGAATTTTAACGTTGCTCAGTTTCGGACAACGCTTATTGAATAGAACCAATAGGGTGATTGGGTATCTGTCTCGCGATTCTTTTTTAATCTATATCTTTCATTTTCCATGGGTAATCATCTTTCAATTCTTTTTTTATAGGATGATGACAAATACATATTTGATATGGCTCATATCAATGGTATGCAGTTTTGGCTTTACAATTATGACTTGTTTTCTAATAAGAAAAATTTCACTATTACAATTCCTGTTTGGAGCCGGCCGAAGCAGGTAGCCCTGGATTGACCCATACGGTTCTGTTGTTGGTGAAGATGACCATGCCAGGTTTGGCGCCGGCTGGCTTTTTCACATATTTGACCTGTACATAGTCCACCGGCACGTTTTCAGAGGTGCGGCCCTTGCTGTGATAGGCGGCGATGGCAGCGGCTTCAAAGATGTCGGTTTCCGTGAGTTGGGCGCCGCCGCACTGGACGATGACGTGGGAGCCAGGAATATCCTTGGTATGGAGCCATAAATCTTTATTGCCCGCTGTCTTGAGGGTCAGGATATCGTTTTCCTTGTTGTTGCGTCCTACCAGCACCGTATAGCCGCTGGTCAGAGTGTACCGATAAGGGGATGGCTTGTATTTTTTCTCGCGGAAGCCGCCTGACTGCTTGCGGCGGCGCACATAGCCGGTTTCCACCAGTTCGGCTCTTAAGGTTTCGATTTCGTTTACATCATCGGTGTTTTCCAAATAGACCAGCATGGATTCCAGATAATCGATTTCGCCCTGGTTTTCCGTAAGCTGAATCTGCTTTTCCTTGACAGCGGTTTTGGCTTTGCCATATTTTTTAAAGTAATGCTGGGCGTTTTTTGCACCGGTCTGTTTCACATCCAAGGGGATGGTGATCAGGCGTCCATCGTAATAGTTGGTCACTTCCACTGACGACATGCCCGGCTTTATCAGGTGAAGATTTGCTGTTAAAAGCTCGCCGAATAGGCGCAAATCCTCTGAATTCTCTGCCTTTAAAATATCCTCAGACAAGCGCTGTTTTTTTAGGTACATCTTGTCCAATGCCGCGGCCACCGACTTAATCAGGTCGTGGGACTTCTGTTTGCCTCGGTTAGAGGAGGTTTTCCTGTCAAAATAGAATTCCAGACATGGGCTGATGGCTTCAAAGGCTTGTTTTTTGCAGCTCTGCTCGTATTCATGAAGGGGTAAAATATAGAATTCCTGGGGCTCGCCGTTTTGGTTTAGATACACGGTGGGCTCAAGGTTGCCGTTCAAGATGGATTCCTTCACCTGGTTGAAATAGTCCACCCTATGGCTGTCCTCCATGGAAGCTAGCTGCTCTGCAAAGGCAGGGGAAATGCCGCCAAGACTTCTCAGGATGGATTTACCGTCTGCAGGAAGGGCTGCCAAGTCTTCTGATGTAACCTCCTTGTAAGGAGTCTTATCCTGTGCCGGTGGATATTGATAGATCATGCCCGGCAGTATCTGACGCACTCGATTTACATCGATGGAAATCCGCTTAATGGAATCGATAATCTTGCCAGTGGCAATGTCAGTGAGAATGATGTTGCTGTGCTTTCCCATGATTTCAAAAATCAGCTTTTTCGAGACGCAGAACCCCAGCTCGTTTAAGGTTTCGATGCTGATTTCAATGATTCGCTCTGAATCTTTCTGGCTGATGTCCACAATACGCCCTCCTTGCAGATGCTTTCGCAGCAGCATACAAAAGGAAAAGGGAGCCGGGGGATTGATGGGGTTGGACGTAATAAAATGAACCCGAGCATGGGCTGAACCCACCGAGGCGTAAAGTTTTACATTGCCCTTTTTTGTGTGAATGTGAAGGACGATTTCATCTCCTTCTGGCTGGTAGACCTTTTCGATCTTTCCCAGCAAAATTTTATCTTTTAACTCCTGGGTCACAGCCCAGGTAACCAGTCCGTCATATGCCATGTTTCAAAATACTCCTTTGTCTTTACCAATTATTTTATCATAAATAGAAGGAAGGGGCAATTCTTTTGGCCTTTCGATATTTTGGGTGATATTTTAAAAATTATCGAAGGTATTTTTGAATTCTGTATATTATTTCTATAAAATAAATATTTATGCGAACGTTTTTACCAATTCTTTGAATATAAATCAGAATCCGGCCATTTCTTTCTGATTTCAAGGGAGGGTTCTGGTGAAGGGAATTCTTTCGCTAGGGAAAAGAGTCCTTTCTTTTCCTGGATATTCGATAAAAAAATTATATATTAAAAAATATCGAATTTCTTCACTAATTCTTCACATAAGGCAATGAAAACATATGAATAGGGGATGCATATTTTTCAAAAGTATTTGTCAGAACAGCAGAAACGGGCGGTCACCCTTAATTTGTGACCGCCCGATAAATCGGAATTTTTTGCTACTTTTTAGCTTTCAGAAACAATCCTTTATCCCTTCTATAAATCTGTATTGTTTGAAATCCAGAATTATAAAAAATAGCTTCTAACTCTTTTTTGCTGTATATCTTTACATCTCCACTTTTTGAAAAGGGTAACCAAAATTTATTTGCGAGAAATCTAAGTACAGCTCCAAAGTTAGGCTCAGCTATATACACCGTACCGTTTCTTTTTAATACTCTTTTACATTCCTTTACAAATCCTTGGGGATTATCAAAATGATGAAATGCACAACATATCGTGATAATATCAATACTTTCATCTTTCCATTCAAGTGGATAACAAGGCTTTATCTCAAAGTTTATATCAGGATAACGCATTTT
>JAAWDM010000021.1 GCA_022793795.1 Bacillota bacterium | reverse complement strand
GCGCAGCGTTTGGACTGAAAAAGACCAAGACTGCAGAGAAGTAGGGGAAGAAACACAAGGAAAGCAAACCAGTAGGAGAGCTGGAGGCAAAAGTTAGCTAGGAGACTAGCGATAGATATATGAAAAGAGAGGAGCCAGACTACGGGAGTACGTGGTCTGGCTTTTTTCTTTGATTTAATACGAGCAATTAAAACCTTAACGCCATCTTAGCTATTGTTTGAGATATAATGTGGGTAACAGAATAGTATGGACTTTTATTGAATAAGATTACATTCGATTGATTAAAACATATGGTGTTGTGAATCGAGGGTAAAGTTTGGGATTAAGGCTATTATCCCGCATTAGAAATGAAGCGAGGTATGGACGATATGAGACTGGGAATTGATGTTGGTTCGACAACAGTAAAAGTGGTTTTGCTCAATGAGCAGGATGAGACGATTTATCAGAAATATGAGCGGCATATGTCCAGTGTCTTTGATAAGGTAAAGGAATTGCTGCAAAATTTGATGGAAGTAAAGGGAAATATTCCGGTTCAGGTAGTAATCACCGGCTCTGGCGGCCTTTCTTTATCAGAAAAAATAGGAGCGAAGTTTGAGCAAGAAGTTGTGACTTGCTCTCTTGCTGTAGAAAAAATCATTCCTCAAACCGATGTAGCCATAGAGCTAGGGGGGGGAGGATGCCAAGATTACCTTTTTTGGCAGAAATGTGGAACAGAGAATGAATGGAACCTGCGCAGGGGGTACAGGCGCTTTCATCGATCAGATGGCTATTTTACTCAATACCGATGGAGACGGATTAAATGAAGCAGCCAAGAATTATCAGGTGATTTATCCCATCGCAGCACGGTGCGGCGTATTCGCCAAGACCGATATTCAGCCCCTTATTAACGAGGGAGCGCCTTTAGAAAACCTGGCGGCATCTATTTTTCAGGCTGTAGTCAATCAGACTATCAGCGGCTTGGCATGTGGAAGAAAGATTAAGGGAAATGTAGCCTTTTTAGGCGGGCCCCTTACATATATGTCTGAACTGAGAAAACGTTTTATTGAGACTTTAGGATTGACCGAAGAACAGGTGATTTTTCCGGTAAAATCCAAGTATTTTGTAGCTCTGGGAGCAGCTCTCATGGCTGATAAAAGCGAGACGGTGATGCTGCAGGATGTGGTGGATAAAATTGAAAAGATTGACCCATTAGAAAAGGGCGCTACCAAGCGGATTGAGCCCCTATTTGAAAATCAGGATGAATATGATGCCTTTCAAGCTCGCCATGCCCAGGCAAAAATTCAGCGAAAACCTATAGAAGAGGCCGAGGGTGTTTGTTTCCTAGGCATTGATGCAGGGTCTACTACCACCAAGGGAGCCCTTATCGACCAAGAGGGAAATCTGCTGTATTCCTTCTACAAGAATAATGAGGGAAATCCTTTGGAAGCTACCAAAGAACTTCTGGGAGATGTCTATGATAAGATGCCGAAGGACAGCTTTATTGGTAGAACGGTGGTGACTGGGTATGGAGAAGGACTGATTCAATCAGGTTTTCGGGCAGATGAAGGCATTATTGAAACCATGGCCCACTATAAAGCGGCAGAGGCTTTCCTTCCGGGCGTGGAGTTTATTCTGGATATTGGCGGCCAGGATATGAAATGTATGCGTATCAAAGATGGTGCAATCTATAATATTATGCTCAATGAAGCCTGCTCTTCGGGCTGCGGTTCTTTCATCGAAACTTACGCCAGATCAGTGGATATGAAAGTAGAAGATTTTGCACAGGTAGGTATTTTCTCAACCCATCCAGTGGATCTGGGAACCCGCTGTACGGTGTTTATGAATTCCATGGTAAAACAGGCGCAAAAAGAGGGCGCAACCATCGGCGATATTGCAGCTGGATTGTCCTACTCTGTGATTAAAAATGCCCTATATAAGGTCATCAAGCTGCGGAATCCAGAAGACGCAGGCGAAAAAATCGTGGTTCAGGGAGGTACGTTTCTCAATGAATCTGTTTTGCGTAGCATTGAAAAGGTTCTGGGAAGAGAAGTGATTAGACCGGATATTGCAGGGATTATGGGAGCCTTTGGATGTGCTCTGTTTGCAAAGGAAAACTGGCAGGAGGGTCAGGTATCCCAAATTGCCGATGCAAAGCAGCTGAAAGGTTTTCACGCTGAGACTGCCAATACCCGTTGTCAGAAATGCGAAAACAAGTGTATGTTGACCATCACCAAATTTGACGATGGACAGCGCTATATCACTGGTAATAGATGTGAAAAGGGAGCAGGAAAACAGGATAAGGCGAACCAGTTGCCAAATTTATACGCCTATAAGGTAGAGCGATTGTTTGGCTATCAGCCTCTTTCGGAGGAAAAAGCGGTTCGCGGTCATGTGGCCATTCCGAGAGTGTTGAACATGTACGAAAACTATCCTTTCTGGTTTACCTTCTTTACAAAGCTAGGGTATCGGGTGGTATTGTCGCCCATGTCCTCTAAAGAACTTTATGAAAAGGGGATTGAAACCATATCTTCTGATACGGCCTGTTATCCGGCCAAGCTGGTTCACGGTCATATCAAGGCTTTGATTGAAATGGGAGAAAAATGGATCTTTTATCCTTGTATCAATTATGAGCAGGAGGAGGATACCACTGCTGGCAATCATTACAACTGCCCGATTGTGGCCACCTATCCAGAGGTGATTGCCAATAATATGAATGAACTTTTGGAAGAAGCCGGCGTTATTTTTACCCACGACTTTTTACCGTACGATGACGATAAACGCCTAGCAAAACGTTTAGTTTCGGTTTTGGCTGACAGAGGCATTTCAGAAAAGGAAATCAGAGAGGCGGTAAAGGATGCACGCAAGGAGCAGTTGCAGTTTAAGAAAGATGTGGAAGCCAAGGGAATAGAGGCTTTGGAATATGCCAAATCCCATGGCAAGAAGGCTGTTGTCCTTTCAGGCAGACCATATCATTTGGATAAAGAAATCAATCATGGTATTGATACCATGATTACCTCCTATGATATGGTGGTATTATCAGAGGATGCAGTTTGCAAGCTGGGGAATCTGCCAAGACCGATTCGTGTTTTGGATCAGTGGGCTTATCATTCCAGACTCTATAAGGCGGCTGACTTTGTGGGAAGTCAAGATGATGTGGAACTGGTACAGCTCAATTCCTTTGGCTGCGGTGTAGACGCTGTGACCACCGATCAAGTAGAGGAGATTTTGGAAGGTTCCAATAAACTGTATACGGTTTTGAAGATAGACGAAGGAACCAATCTGGGGGCAATTCGAATTCGAATTCGTTCTCTTAAGGCTGCCATGGAGGAGCGGGAACGCCATCAGATAAAAGCCCATCACAATACCAAGCCTTTTGAAAGGGTGATTTTTACCAAGGAAATGCGAGCAGACTATACACTGCTAATTCCGCAGATGTCACCCATTCACTTCCAGTATTTAGAGGTAGCGCTTAGGGAATGTGGTTACAATGCAGTGGTGATTCCAACAGCGGATAAACATGCCATTGATGAAGGATTGAAATATGTCAATAACGACGCATGTTATCCGACCCTAGTTACCTTGGGAAAGATGATTAGCGCTTTAAAATCAGGGAAATATGACTTGAATAAAACGGCTCTCGTCATGTCTCAGACCGGAGGGGGATGCCGGGCCAGCAATTATATTGCTCTCCTTAGAAAGGCGCTGAAAGATCTGAACATGGAACAGGTTCCGGTGGTTTCTTTCAATATGGTAGGTCTGGAATCCAATCCAGGATTTAAGCTTACACCGCAGATGGGCAAAAAACTCATTATTGCAGCTTTATACGGAGATTTAATGCAGCGGCTCCTATATGCTACCAGACCTTACGAACGAGAGGCTGGCGCAGCAGAAGCCATGATGAAAAGGTACGAAGAACAAATTTTCCAAAATTGTAGAGATGGTAGTATAAGCACATATAAAAAACTGGTAAAGGAAATCGTAGAAGATTTTGACCGGATGCCACTGATGAATATAAAGAAACCAAAGGTGGGCGTTGTGGGAGAAATCTTAGTAAAATATCATCCTGACGCCAACAATAATATTGTAGATATCATCGAAAAAGAAGGGGGAGAAGCCGTGGTGCTGGATTTAATCGACTTTTTCCTCTATGGCATGCACAGTAAGAAATTTAACTATGAAAATTTATCAGGTACCTATACCGCCTATAAGACCAATGAAGTTGCCATTAAGTTAATCGAGTGGTTCCGTCAACCTATGAGAGCAGCCCTTAGAGCCAGCAAGCGATTTGACGAGCCGGCCTACATCGATCATACGGCCCAGGAGGCTTCAGCCATTGCTTCCATAGGAAATCAGTGTGGAGAGGGATGGCTTCTTACTGGCGAAATGATAGAATTGATTAAGAGCGGAGCTGAGAATATCGCTTGTTTGCAGCCTTTTGCCTGCTTGCCAAATCATGTGACGGGAAAAGGTATGATGAAGGCTCTCAGAGAGCGGTATCCAAACGCCAATATTGTAGCCATTGACTATGACCCTGGCGCCAGCGATGTGAACCAACTGAACCGTATTAAACTGATGATGACCACAGCTCACAAAAATATGGAGAAACTTGCTTAACATATTGAAATTTTGTTGGCGGTGGTGTATAATAACTTTCGAACAAAATTTACATAAGAAGTTAGGAGGTGTCTCCATGGGAAGACACGGTACCATCGCTGGAAGAAAAGCAGCACAGGATTCAAAGAGAGCCGCACTTTTTACCAAATATGCTAGAGCAATTACAGTGGCAGCTAAGGATGGCGGAGATCCTGAGTACAATGCAAGTTTAAGACTGGCAATCGAAAAAGCGAAAGCGATTTCGATGCCCAATGATAATATTAACAGAGCCATAAAAAAAGGTACAGGAGAACTGGCTGGCGAAACCTACGAGGAATTATCCTTTGAAGGTTATGGATTGGCAGGAGTAGCAGTTATTGTAGAAGCGCTAACTGACAATAAGAACAGAACCACTTCAGCAGTTCGTTCCACCTTTGATAAATATGGCGGCAATTTGGGAGCGCCAGGGTGCGTTTCCTATATGTTTTCCAGAAAGGGTATTATTCTCATCGAAAAGACCGATGATATTGAGGAAGATACTTTGCTGGAAGCTGCTTTAGAAGCAGGCGCTGACGATATGGTGGTAAACGAGGACAGTTTTGAGATTGTCACCGATCCAGCCGCCTATACCGATGTACATCATGCTTTGAGTGATGCAGGTTATGAAATTTCAGAGTCTGATATTGAGTACGTACCTTCCATGGAAGCAACGCCAACCGATCCACACGATATTAAGATGCTGGGAAAGATGATTGAGCTTCTGGAAGATAATGACGATGTGCAGAAGGTATATACAAATTGTGCAATCGATTTATATGAGGAATAATTCTGTATGATAGAATTATAATAAAAGTATCCTGGATTATTCGTTGAGGAGTTATAATTGAACCTACACTTGCGTTTTGGGAACCCGGGTTTCCCAGCCTATGTCAAGCCCTTTCGAAGGGAAGGCAGAAGCAGGAACAGGGTACCCACCTATCTGTTGATAGGGCGTCAATTATTCCCTTGACGGTAACCTGGGATTTTTTTTAGGCAGTTTTTGGACATGCTATTCAGTGAAAGTATATGAAAGAAGGAAAACGAGGAAAGATATGAATCATTTAAATCCATCTGAAATTTTGCAAACTGTAATTGGCACCGGGAAACTGAAAGCGGATGCCAATGCAATAAGATTGATAATACTGGGCATACTTGCTGGTGTATTTATTGCCTTTGCTGGGTTTGCTTCCAATACGGCTTCTTGCAATCTACTTATGGAGACCGACTCCTTTGGTGTGGGGAAGATCCTGTCAGGGACTATATTTTCCGGAGGTCTAGTCATGGTGGTGCTTGCTGGCGGTGAGTTGTTTACTGGAAATACACTGATTACAGCAGCAGTTTTAGACCGAAGCGTGTCTATAGGTAAGATGATTAGAAACTGGCTCATCGTTTACATATCCAATTTTGTGGGCGCAGTTTTGTTTGCATTTTTGATTAGTAAAACCGATCTACTTTCTGGAGGCGCAGGGGTTTTAGGCGCATATACATTAAAGGTAGCTGCAGCTAAGGTGAATATTACCTTTATACATGGATTTATCACAGGACTTTTGTGTAACTGGTTGGTGTGCTTAGCCGTGTGGATATCTTTTGGGGCTGATTCTACCATAGGAAAGATTTTTTCTATGTTTTTCCCAATCTGGATATTCGTAACATCGGGATTTGAACATAGCGTAGCCAATATGTTTTTTATTCCTGCCGGCATTTTTGTCAAATCGGCGGGGTATGGTGATATAGTAGGATTGACAGCAGAAAGTCTAAATCAACTTACTTGGGCTAATATGTTTGTGAACAATCTGTTACCTGTTACACTGGGCAATATTGTAGGTGGCGCTTTATGTGTGGCGGGCGCTTATTGGCTTTCTTATAGAAAATTTGGAGGAGAAAAAAGATGAATACGAAGCAACTGACTGTGAGAGGAATCGTCATTGGCGCTGTGGGCAGCGTGATTTTGACCATGAGTTCCATGTTTATTGCATTAAAGCTCAGTTCACTACCTTGGCCTATCATGTTCGTTGTTTTAGTTTCCATGTTTCTGTTGAAACTCTTGGGAAATACCAATCTGCAAGAGATTAATGTGACGCAGACAGCCATGTCAGCAGGCGCTATGGTAGCAGGCGGTTTGGCCTTTACCATTCCAGGCATCTGGATACTCCATCCTGATACAGAGTTAAATATTCCAGCCCTTTTGGCAGTCACCTTGGGCGGCGTTATTCTGGGCCTCATATTTACAGCGTTGTTTCGCAAATATTTTATCGATACCAAGAAGTTGCCTTATGCTATGGGACAGGCTGCAGCAGCAACTTTAGAGGTAGGGGATAAGGATAGGAAGAAAGCGGGACTGCTGTTTTCTTCCATGGGAATTGCAGGAATCTTTACCATACTTAGAGATTCTCTGGGAAAAATACCTCAAGCTTTTTTAAGCAGCAGCGCCATGGGCGCTTATGGCTCCTATTTGGGAATTTGGCTTTCTCCTATGTTGGCTTCCATTGGTTATATCATTGGGCCGGTGGTCATCGGCGTCTGGTTTTTAGGAGCTCTCATCGGAGATTTTGGAATCTTAATGGGTGGGACCCAGTTGGGACTGTGGGATGGAATGACCGCTGCCAATATCAAATCTTCTTTGGGAATCGGTCTCATGGTAGGAACCGGAATTGGTATATTATTAAAGGGAATTTTGCCAAAGGCGAAAGATATTTTCGGCTCCATGTTCCGAAAGGGTGAATTGGGAGATTGTTTCATCAGTCTGCGCTGGGCGCCAATAGTTATGGCACTTCTGGCCTTTGTCTTTACCATCATAGCAGATATGGGAATCGTCGCTTCTGTCATTACCATTCTGGGAACCTGGCTTGCCACTTCCATGTCAGCCCAGTGCGTAGGACAGTCAGGCATCAATCCAATGGAAATCTTCGGAATCATTGTACTTCTTGCAGCTAAGGCGGTTTCCTCCATAGGAGATGTAGAAGCCTTTTATGTGGCAGCAGTAGTTGCAGTCGCTTGCGGTCTGGTGGGGGATGTGATGAACGATTTCAAGGCAGGCGCGGTATTAAAGAGCGACCCGAAGGCCCAGTGGATTGCTGAAGTTGTAGGCGCTTTAATCGGCGGTATTGTATCCGTTTTGATTCTAGCAGTGATTTTAAAAGCCTATGGAAATCAGGTCTTTGGCGGCGAGATGTTCCCAGCGGCTCAGGCTTCTGCGGTGGCGGCTATGGTAGGAGGTATCTCTCATATGCCAGCCTTTATTATCGGCATTATAGTTGCTGTAATATTATATTATGTAAACTTTCCTGTGATTACATTGGGGTTAGGTGTATATCTGCCATTTTATATGTCAGCCACTGCATTTGTAGGAGGGGTCATTCGTTTCCTTGTGGATCGTTTGGCGCCGAATTTTGAGAAGGAAAGCAAAGGTACTATCATTGCTTCCGGACTGCTGGGCGGAGAGTCCATTGTAGGCGTTATCATTGCCATCGTCATGGCAGTGCAGATTATCGCATAGAAGAAAAGAGGGGGGACTATGGGAGACAGGATTATCATTATTGATGGGAATAGCTTAATCAATCGGGCCTATTTTGCCATGCAGCACCCTATGATTACCAGAGAGGGCATCTATACCCAGGGGATTTTTGGTTTTATCAATATGCTTCATAAATTGGAGGAGGACTATACCCCTGATTATATTACAGTGGCATTCGATTTGAAAGCGCCGACTTTCCGTCATTTGGAATACGATGCCTATAAGGCGGGAAGAAAGGCTATGCCGACAGAATTGGTGATGCAGATGCCGCTGATGAAGGATGTGCTTCATGCTATGAATATTAAAACCTTGGAATTAGAAGGATTTGAAGCAGACGACATTATCGGTACAGTAGCTCGGATAGCCGAGGAAGAGGGAATTGAGCCGTTGATCATCACCGGAGACCGAGATGCATTACAACTGGCTACCCAGAAGACCCATGTATTGATTACGAAAAAGGGGATTTCGGAGTTTGAACTCTATGATTATGATAAAATGTTGGAGGTCTATGGGCTGACTCCAACCCAGTTCATCGATTTAAAGGGGCTGATGGGGGATAAGTCCGATAATATACCAGGGATTCCGGGAGTTGGGGAAAAGACAGGCATTAAACTTCTTACCCAATTCGGTTCTATAGAAAATATGTTGGAGCATACTGAAGAAATCCCTAATGCTAAGTTACAGACAAAGGTGGAGGAACATGCACAGCTGGCTGTAATGAGCAAGCGATTGGCTACTATCAACACCCATGTGCCTATGGAATTTTCTATTTCTGAATTTAAAACAGCGGAACCGGATTACGAACAACTTATCGAACTATATAAGAAGTTGGAATTTAAAACTTTTCTCAAGCGACTAGAGGGGCGGATGCCAGAGCAGATACAGGAAGAACCTCTGGTTTTGCAAGAAATGAAGAAGATTATCATTTCTCAGAAGCAGGATTTAGACAAGCTGGAATTGCTTCACAGTGAAGAGCCTGTTATGTTAAAGGTGTTTGGAGATAAAAATCATACCGCTCCGCCAATGATTGAAGGTATTGTGCTGGCTGATAAACAGACGGCTATTTATGTGGATTGGCAGCAAGTAGGGCTAGAGGCTGTAATTGAAGTCCTCAATGAAAAGCAGTTTTCTGTCTTTGGACATGATATTAAAAACGATCTGTACTGCCTCATGTTTTATGGGTTCACAGCCATAGAGGTAGCTTTTGATACAGCCATTGCTGAATATGTGCTGGATGTGTCAAGGAACGAATATCAGTTAAAGACCATGGCTTTAGAACAACTCCATATTCGTATGGACAGTATGGAAGAGTTTATGGCTTCAACGGAACAATTAGATTTGTTTTCCAGACCAGATGAAAAATATCTGGATTATGGTATTATGACCTTTCAGATATTGCTGAAACTAATGCCAATGCAGAAGCAGCGAATAGAGGAGCAAAATCTTTCTCAGTTATTTTATCAGGTGGAACTGCCTCTAATAGAAGTGATGGCTTCCATGGAGGTGGCTGGCGTTCGGGTTAGCCGAGAATTTTTAGATGATTTTGGCGTAGAATTAAAGGAAAAGATTAAAGAGCTGGAACAACAAATTTATGCCTATGCAGGTACAGAATTTAACATCAATTCGCCGTTCCAGCTGGGCGACATTCTGTTTGAAACGCTGGGACTTCCGGCAGGGAAAAGGACCAAGCGTGGATACAGCACCAGCGCCGATATCTTGGAAAAAATTAGACCACTTCATCCTATTGTGGATGCGGTGCTCTCTTATCGTAATCTGGCAAAGCTGAACTCCACCTATGTGGAGGGAATGAAACCGCTGATCTGTTCTGATGGAAGGATTAGGGCGCATTTCCAGCAAACGGTGACAGCCACCGGTAGACTCAGCTGTACGGAGCCAAACCTACAGAACATTCCTATCAGACAGGAGCTGGGACGACGGCTTCGGAAGGCTTTCATCGCCAGCGATGAGGAGCATATTTTGGTGGGCGCTGATTATTCACAGATTGAACTTCGTGTTTTAGCCCACCTGTCAGGGGATTCGGTTCTCATTGATGCTTTCAATGAGGGAGAGGATATTCACAAGCTGACAGCTTCCAGGGTGCTGGGTGTGCCTTTTGATGAGGTCAGTTTGGAACAGAGAAGCAGAGCCAAAGCTGTAAATTTCGGCGTTATCTATGGAATGAGCAGCTTTGGTCTAAGCGAAGAATTGAACATTTCTAGGAAAGAGGCTGACGATTATATTAAAGAGTATTTTCGTAAACATGAGCAGGTAAAAGCCTATATGGATGGACAGATTGAAAGCTGTAAGCAGGTAGGATATTCTGAAACCATACTGGGCAGAAAGCGAAATATTCATGAAATCAATGCATCGGGTTTCATGGTACGCCAGTTGGGAGAACGGCTTGCCATGAATACGCCTATACAAGGGAGCGCAGCAGATATTATTAAAATCGCCATGATTAAGGTATATGGAGAGTTGAAGAGCCGCTTCCCAGATTCCAGACTGATTTTGCAGGTACACGACGAATTGATTATTGACGCTAAGAAGGATGAAATAGAGGAAATCAAGAAGATTTTAGTTGAAAATATGGAAAGCGCCATGGCGCTGAAGGTGAAACTGGCTGCGGAATTGAACACAGGAGAATCTTGGTTTGATTTGAAATAGGGGTAATGATATGAGAATTATTGGATTGACAGGGGGAATTGGCGCAGGAAAATCTACGGTCTCGTCTTATCTGAAAGAAAGACAGATTCCTATCATCGATGCGGATGCCATTGCTCGTGAAATTACGCAGATAGGCTCGCCGATTTTAGAAGAGATTAAGAAGTTATTAGGAGAAAAAGTCTTTGAGAAAGATGGGAGTCTCAATCGAAAAGCAGTTGCAGCTATGATATTTGGCGATGAAGAGCTTTTAAAGGCATACGAAACCATTACCACTGATGAAGTAATAAGAAGATGTGTGACCCAAATAGATGGTTACAGAAATAGACTCTATGAAAACGGAGAAAGTGTGCCTGCTATCATCGTTTTGGATGCGCCGCTGCTTTTTGAAAGCGGTATCCAACATTTCACCGATGAAACCTGGCTTGTAGACGCTGACTTAGAGGCCAGACTTGTTCGTGTAGGCAGACGGGACAACATGGATCGGACAGCCATTTTAGAACGTATGAACAGGCAGATGTCCACTGAAGAGAAAAAGAAACTGGCAGATGTATTGATCGATAATTCGAAGGATTTGCCATGGCTTTACAGCCAGGTAGACGCCCTTCTGGAAAGGAACGGATATGAAGGATAAGATATCGAATTTTTTCAGCAATATCGCTGTCTTTTTAAAACAGACATGGATTATCATATTGGCAGTTCTCATTGTAGTGGCTGCCGGCATTTCCAGTGTGGAAATCTATAAGGAAGAGGTGCTAAAAATCGACCCTGACGTGGAATATAAAGAGTCCAAGACCTTGATGTTTTCCTCAGAAGCCCTGGACACTTTAAATCCTATTTTATCAAAAAGTGAAGATGTCTATCATCTGTCTAAACTGATTTACAACAGTCTTTTTGATTATGATGAGAACCTGGGTGTGGTTCCGGAACTGGTAGATACTTATTCTGTAGAGACCAATCGTGGAAAGATTACTCTAAAACTGCGAGAAGATGTCAAATGGCATGATGGCAGCCGATTTACAGCCAGAGATATTCAATATACGGTCAACGCTATCAATGCGGCAGGTTCTAAATCCATCTATTATGATAAAGCGTCTAAGATTACTTATATTGGAATTCGGGGCGAATATGAGGCTGAAATTTACTTTAAGAATGCATATAATGCATCCTTGGATGATTTGACTTTTCCCATTCTGCCAGCCAGCCAATATGCCAGCGGAGGCGCCCTTGCATCTGCTGACAAGAATTTCAGACCTGTCGGAACTGGTCAATATCAGTATCAGTCCTACAACTATCTGAAACAGCTGCGGCTAAAACCCAATCCAGACTATTTCGGTCCCATTGCAGAAAAGAAGATTAAGGTTATGATTTTGCCAGATAGGGAACTGTCTTCTAATATGTTGGAAATTAATTCAGTGACATGCTATGTAGATACCTCTACGGAGAGAAAATCCATCGTCACGGACAAGGAATTTACCATGTATGATATGGTTTCCAATGAAGTCGAGTTTTTAGTGTTTCATCCACAAAGCGCTATATTAAAGGAAAAACAGATGCGACAGACTGTTGCCTATGCCATTAATGAACAAAACGTGTTGGAAAACGGATATATGAATGACGGAGTTTTATCTGATACCATTTATTATCCTAACTTTTTGGGAGTTATGGATGAAAATACTTATTTCTCTTATGATCCTGAAAAAGCTGCAACCATGTTGAAAGATGCAGGATATAAGGATGTAGATCAAGATGGAATTTTAGAAAATCAGGCGGGGAAAGAGATTCGCCTTACCATAATTGTCAATAAAAACAACGGAACTAGGTTGGCTGCTGCCAGATTGATTAAGAAAGACCTGGAGCGAGCAGGTTTTCTCGTGGATTTGCAGGAATTGACCTGGAAGGCGTATAAGGCCGCCATTTCCGCAGGAAAATATGATATTTTGCTTACCGGCTATTCGGTGAAGGAGGATTATGATTTAAGGCGAATGTTTAATGGTAAAAGCGAGTGGAAGTATTATAACTATCAGCTTTTGGCTAAGGCTAATGAGTTAGAAAAGATATATACCATGGAGGAATACCAAAAAGCGTATAAGGAACTGAAAAAACTTCTGATAGAAGAACTACCATACTATAGTTTATGTTATAAGAAGATTGGATTGGTAGGAGTCAGCGGCTTTACCGCATCAAAGGCGCCAATGTTTAACGACCACTACAAGAATTGTGAAACTTGGGCCTGGACCTATGCAGTGGAGGCCAGAGAAGCCAATGGAGAAGAGGATTCAGAAAAAAATGAAGAAAAATCGGAAGATTCCTAAAGAAAATGTTTGTAATTGGTTTTGTTTTGTGTTATAATCATTCCGTTACCTGCCATTGGTAGTATCTACTGGCAGGTATAAGAGCATGCCGGCGTGATGGAATTGGCAGACGTGCG
>JAAWDM010000020.1 GCA_022793795.1 Bacillota bacterium | reverse complement strand
ACGTCTGTCTTCAGAACCGCTACCTCTTCTCGCAGTTCCGCGACGTCTGTCTTCAGAACCGCTACCTCTTCTCGCAGTTCCGCGACGTCTGTCTTCAGAACCGCTACCTCTTCTCGCAGTTCCGCAACATCGGTCCTCAGAACCGCGACATCTGCTTTTAGTTCTGCAATATCCGTCTTTACCTCCGCAATGTCTGCTTTAATGGGTTCCATCGCTTTTGTTACAATCTGAGCGATCATTTCTAAATCTTTTTGCTCTAGCATGTTTCTACCTCCTTAAAATATAGAAAAAGTTTACCACGACCCATTAAACTCACCTCTGTAATAAAATCATTATATATGATTCAGCCGACCTTTTCAATAAAATATTAAGTAGGATATCGAAGAAAAATTATGCTTGCACAATACACCAAAAACTGTTTTGTATGACTGGGCGATGGGCCTACCGCTCACGCCCTGCGAGTTCGAGCCTCCTCCATCAGATTCCTCCCAATGCAAAAGACCGGGCAAAACCCGGTCTTTCTTCTGGTCGGAGTGTGGAGGCTCGAACTCCAGGCCTCTGCGTCCCGAACGCAGCGCGCTACCAACTGCGCTACACCCCGTTATGTATATGCCGCAAGTAGTCCTCGCATCACCACGGTTCATTATACCATGACACACTAAGCATTACAGGGTCATGATTCAATGAACCTTTCCCTACGGCAACGCCGGCGCTCACATCCACATATCAAAGGAGCGCATCACCACGGTTCATTATACCACAAAATCAATAAAATGGAAGAGCCTTTTTTATTTTTTTCAATAATTTTGTAGGCGCCTCCATCTCTTTCCAGTCTAACGCACCAAAAGCCTTTGAATTCCCTTATCCAATCCATCTAAGGTGAGTTCGAACATGGGAAAGACTTCCCCCACCGCCTTAATGGTTCGATGCCCGTAAGCCCACTGCCAATGTTCCTCTTTTATGGGATTGAGCCAAATACACTTTTTATACCTTCGCGTAAACTTCTCCAGCCAATCGATTCCCGGTTCCTCATTGTAGGCATACCAATTTTGATTGCCGCCTCTGGCCATCAACTCATAAGGCGACATGGCTGCATCCCCCACGAATATTACCTTGTATTCACTGTCCAGATTGGCAAAAACCCAGTCGGTCTCTACCCATTCGCCGTCGCGGCAACGAGGCGTGGTATATAGATAATCATAGACGCAGTTATGGAAATAATAGGTACGAAAATCCTTCAGATGGGTTGACTGATGAAGGGCCTGAAACAACTGATTGCACAAGCGTGCATACTGGGCCATGGAACCGTCGGAATCGATGAGAAGCAGCAATTTCACCGTATTTTTCCGAGGCTTTTCATAGACCAGTTTCAGCATCCCCGCATTATTACAGGTAGCATCGATGGTTCCCTCCACATCCAGTTCCGTTTTCTCTGCATCCACTCTGGTAGAAAACTGACGCAACTTACGAAAAGCCATCTGAAACTGGCGAATATCCAGTTCATGATCCTGACGAAAATCCTTAAAATTCCGTTCTCCCGCCACCTTGACCGCAGACTTATGGCGACTGTAGCCGCCTACCCTGATACCAGCCGGATTATAGCCTCCATGACCCATGGCAGATGTTCCGCCTGTACCGATCCAGTAATTTCCGCCGTCGTGTTTTTCTTTCTGCTCCTCAAGCCGCTCCTTAAACATTTTCATCAACTCGTCCAGGTCGTACTCCTTGGCCCACTCCGGCTTATCCAAAAGATCTCGCTCCAGCTCTCCCTGGCTCAGCCAATCCCAAAGTTCGTCGGGAATTTCCTCTACCGACTCCACCCCTTCAAAATATTTTGCAAAGGCCATATCAAACTTGTCATAGTCGGCTTCTGTCTTTACCAAAACATTTCTGCACAGATAATAAAACTCGATGAGAGAATTATCGGCCAGGCCTTTGTCCAGGGCATCCATGAGAGACAACCACTCGTCTAGGGAAACGGCAAGGCCCTGCTCCCGCAAACACAGCATGAAATCAATAAACATTGCGATAACCCTTTACCACGTCGATATCCTGATTCTTTTTCAATAAAACACCGATATACGGTATGTTTTCCTTAATTTTTTTCACATCGACGCCGCTGATTTGTAGCGCCTGAATCCAATCTAAAAGCTCGGAAGTGCTGGGCTTCTTCATAATCTGCCGCATACCACGGATATCGTAAAAGGCATCCAAGGCTGCATCCACCAGCTTCTTGTCTACATCGCCATAATGGACTTTGATAATCTCTTTAATTTTTTCCCGATCCGGAAACTCAATATAGTGGAAAATGCATCGTCTTAAGAAAGCGTCCGGCAACTCCTTTTCCGCATTGGAGGTAATGATAACGATGGGACGATGTTTCGTCTTTATGGTCTCCTTGGTCTCGTTGATATAAAACTCCATCCGATCCAGTTCCCACAGGAGGTCGTTTGGGAACTCCAAATCCGCCTTATCGATTTCGTCGATGAGCAAAACCACCTGCTCATCGGAAGTAAAGGCCTCTCCCAGCTTTCCCAGCTTGATATATTGCTTAATATCGGACACGTCTCCCTCGCCAAACTGGCTATCATAGAGACGCTGCACCGTATCGTAAACGTATAACCCTTCCTGGGCCTTGGTGGTGGACTTGATGCCCCAAATCACCAGCTTCATTCCCAAGGCTCCCGCGATGGCTTCCGCCAACATGGTCTTCCCTGTTCCCGGCTCTCCTTTAATCAAAAGGGGCTTTTCCAGGGCCATGGCCACATTTACCGCATTCATCAGCTCCTTCGATGCAACGTAATTGCTGCTTCCTGTAAATTTTTTCATCCTTACACATAAGCTCCTTCATTTTGCAAAATATACCTCATATCTTACCATAAAATCCGGAACATGACAATCCATTACATGGCTGCAAATGCCTATGGCAAACAAATCTTTATGACTATGTCCTCCACTTCCTTTTCTCTAAATGCCACCTGCCACTCCACCTGGCTCACCGGCTGAAAATGAGGAGAAGAGACCGCAGTTCTCACCTCTGATACCGCTCTATCGCCATGTCCCAGAGGAGAGCTTGAACAAATGCCCACCACCATCATATCGCCGTCAGCAGACGGCAACCATCCATCGGTCTCCTGCTGCTTTCGTCTCGGTGCATCGCCCTCCGCCCTGTCCTCTATGATAATCTTCTCTGCGATTGGTTCTGGTGAAATGCGATAGGTCATTATATGACAATGCCTTGGAAATTCCCATTGTTCCAGTTCTGACTCCGACCCAAATCTTGTCTCTGGCATTTCACAAACCTCATAGGATTCTATATCTATATGATAGGTATGTCCGCTCTTCTGATGAATCACCTCAATGCTGTCGCCTGGCTTTGCCCCGTGAAAACAAAAGGCTGTTCGCGATACCGGTTCCTGCTCTATGGTGATGGCAAGTCGTTTCAGTCTGGGTTTTCTCTTGGTTTGCCATGGAAAAAATTCTCTCCAAATCCTCCACCCATGAGAAGTTTCTAGTACGTAGTGTTCCACAGCCTGCTCTACCATTTCATGGCAAAATCCCATTCCTCCGCTTTTATTCAGCTTCATGCCGTTAACCTCTGCCGCGGAACGAAATTCCATATTCGCAGGCTCTTCTTTTCCCCCATCTTCCCCCTTGACTTCCATACAAAAATCCACAACCATTCCCTTTGTACAGATATAGATAGATGGAATCATCCACCGATGGCCGGCCCAGCAAAATTCTTTCTTTACAGAAATCTCTTCGCCCGGACGCTCTCTGCCTTCACCGCCATGGAAATCACCGCTAAAATATACCTGCCATTTGGGCTTCTCGTACTGTGCATTTTCATTCATGTTGGGATCATAAAAATCCTTGGTATATGAAATCTTGCTATAGTCAAAGGAATCCTGCAGCTCCTTCATATACTGCCAGGGGTCTTCCATGGGTGTCAATTTCAGCTTGTCCCCAATCTCTTCAAGAACCTTCTGCTGCTCCGGCGTCGGAGGATTGTCACAAAGAAAGGACTCAAAGGTCTCCTCATTCATAGCCCACCTCTGCTCCAGGGCCGCCTCAGAGCCGCAGGCCAACAGCAACCGAAGAAAGTCCTCAAAATTCTTTGCAAGAGGATGGACATAATCCGGCGCTGGGTTCATGGGGCTGACAGCAAAGACCATCTCCCCAAAACCGCGAATAAAACAGTAATGAATTCCATCCACGCCGGGCAGACCAATCAAAGAAGCCCCCTTGGGCGTACAAAAATAGGCGGTGTCCACATCCCCTGGCGCAATGTTGAGCGGCGTTAGGTCTATCCTTCGTCTTAAAAATTTCTGATAAAAACTTCCCATCGTATTTTCTTACAATCCTCCATCGATATGTCATATAAAAATATGGGGCATATGTGAGAATTTCATTCTGCAGATAAATTCAAATTCCGATTATGATTTAATGTTTTTTATTGTTGTTTTTTATACTCTATCCCCCATGCTTCCATAGCGTTAATAATCGGAAGCATGGACTCCCCCAATTCACTAAGGGCATATTCCACTCTTGGCGGCACTTCGGGATATGCAGTACGGGTAACAATCCCGTCACTTTCCATAGAGCGTAAACTATCCGTTAAAACTTTCTGACTGATACCCTCTAATGATTTTTGAAGCTCATTAAACCGCCACGGTCTGACACGGAGATTACGCATAATCAATAATTTCCATTTATTCCCGATAAGTTGTACTGTCGTAGCAACCGGGCAAGCCGGGAGTTCTTCTTTCTTAACCATAGCAATACCTCCTTTCTTTATACATATCAAAATAAATGTTACACTCAAATTATAATGTAATGCGCTTCTTAAATCAACTTATAATCTAACACAAAAAATTTTTTCACGCTTAGGCGGCTAAATCACGCAAAACTTACAAAAAAGTAACCACCTAATAAAAAGGTGCGTACTTCCAAATAACAAAGAAGTCTGTAAAATAAGAATTGTAGAGAGGAAAACTTCTCAAAAAAACAAAACAGGAGGTAATAAAAAATGGCACTTTCAAATTTATCTAGTTGGAATGACAATACGGGGGCTTCTTCCGCTTGCGGTACTGGCTGCGGCTCTGCCGATAAGCCCGCCGAAACTCCGGCTGCCTGCGGTTCTGCTGATAAGCCTGCGGAAACCCCCGCTGCTTGCGGTTCTGCTTGCGGTGCGTCTGACAAATAATTCCAAGCAAAAAGACGTTTTACATTGCCTGCTCCTGGAGTGTCCTGCTCCAGGAGCATATTACAAAATATCCGGCTGTATGCCGTTCTTATAGAAAATTTACAAGGAGGTTTTGCTATGAAACAATATTTTGCTTTTCAATGGCACATTACGGACGAGTGCGACCAACGCTGCAAACACTGTTATATTTTTTCTGAAAATAATCGTAAAGCATTAGATAGTATGTCTTGGGAACAAATGCAATCTGTTTTTGAAAATTGCCTTGAAATGTGCAATCAATACAACCGCTTGCCCTATTTTTACCTTACTGGCGGCGACCCTATCCTGCACCCCGATTTTTGGAAACTGTTAAGCCTGTTCAAAGAAAAAGTCATACCCTTTACAATACTTGGCAATCCATTCCACTTAAATGATGAGGTATGTAGGCAGTTAAAAGATATGGGCTGCGAAAAATATCAAATGTCTCTTGACGGCATGGAAAATACACATGATTGGTTTCGCAAACCCGGCTCTTTTCACTGCACACTGGAAAAAATACAGTGTATCAAAAAAGCAGGAATACGTTCTGTCATTATGACAACCGTATCCGGGACAAATATTTCTGAAATCCCCGATATTATTGACACCGTAATAAAACACAAAGTAGATGTGTTCGCATTTGCCCGGTACTGTCCTACAAGTGGGGAAAAAGAAACAGGAATGACCCCGCAGGAATACAGGGCATTATTAGATACCTGCTATGAAAAATTCAAAGATTATGAAGCGGCAGGTTGTGAAACATATTTTAACTTAAAAGACCATCTTTGGACGCTGTATCTGTATGAAAAAGGAATTTTCAAAATCCCGGAAGACGCAAAGCCGAATATGATATACGGCGGCTGCAACTGCGGCAACTGCCACTTAACGATTTTACCTACGGGGGATATATATGCCTGCCGGAGATTGAAAAGCAAAGTAGGTAATGTCTTTACTGACAGGATAGCTGATGTTTGGATAGGCAAAAACATGGAAAGCTACCGGGATTATGGAAAATTTGAAAAATGTGCAAACTGCGAGCTGTTAAGGTTCTGCCGTGGCTGCCCCGCGGTAGCATATGGCACAAACGGCAATTTCTATGGCGCAGACCCGCAATGTTGGAAGGAGTGTTGAAAATGAAAGCAGTCATTTTAACGAAGCCCACTGAAAGTACAGAGGTAAAAATAACGGAATATCCCACGCCTGCGGTAAAGCCCGGCTGGGTGCTTGTCCGTATCAAGGCTTTTGGAATGAACCATTCTGAGCAGATATTACGGAAATCAGAAATATCTGCCCTGTACATTCAAAAACCCATTATTCCCGGCATTGAGTGTGTCGGGGAGATTGCGGACGCTTCCGATACTGCTTTTACTGTCGGACAGAAAGTGATTGCCCTCATGGGCGGCATGGGACGAGAGTTTAATGGCAGCTATGCAGAATACGCCCTGCTTCCAGCACACCATGTTTTTGAAATAGACACTAACCTGTCATGGGATCGGCTTGCGACGATACCCGAAACCTATTTTACCGCATGGGGTTCTCTCTTTGAATGTCTTTCCTTAAAAAGCAGCGACCACCTGCTTATTCGGGGCGGCACTTGTGCCTTAGGTTATGCGGCCATACAGATTGCAAAGGCTTTAGGCTGTAAAGTTACTGCAACCACCCATAGAGAAAGAAAAATGCAGTTACTGGTCGACTGCGGGGCAGACGTAGCTTTGCTTGACAATGGCCCATTAAAGGGGCTGGTTTCCGGCATTACAAAAGCGTTGGAGCTTGTTGGAATAAAGACGCTTAAAAGTACCCTGTCCTGCATGGAAAAAGGCGGGATAGTCTGCAATACGGGCAATCTTGGCGGCGTATATACTTGGAATGGTTTTGACCCTATCAAAGACATTCCAAAGAACACGAGGCATTTGGGAGGGGTAAACTGCTAATTTCTCTCCAATTCTACAAATCAGTGTGCAACAATCAAATATCGCTGCTGTTACAGGATGTTTTCGTCTGGCTGCTGATGTGGTCAGGCGCTTTTTTTGCCCGATCACACCAGCCCAACAAAGCGGTAGTAGATTTTAATGTCCTGGTGTCTTT
>JAAWDM010000019.1 GCA_022793795.1 Bacillota bacterium | reverse complement strand
GTCTACGTGGCCGATGGTTCCGATGTTAATATGCGGTTTTGTTCTTTCAAACTTCTGTTTTGCCATTTTTATTTTCCTCCTAATTATATAACGTTATTTTTTGGAAGTGTGGAATGGGCGTCCCCAAGTCCACGTTGGGTTTTACTCAAACCTTAAGAAGTATTTTACCATATTTGTCCCACTTTTGACAAGTGATTATACCAGCTTAATGTAAAATAAAATATATGTTATTTCAACGAATTCACTTGTGTTAAATTAGTTTTAGGAGTATAGTATAGAGTAGGCATATAGTATCAAAGGAGTTGGCGAGATGGGAAAAATTCAAGACAAGACAAAAAACAATTTCAAAAAGGGTTCTGTAGAAATGCTAATTTTGCAAGTTCTTCAAAAGGAAGACTGCTACGGCTACGACATTGCCCAACGCATCAAAGAACGGTCCGGCGGCGCCATCATTGTTTTGGAAGGTTCTATGTATCCAATCCTTTATCGGTTGGAAGAATCAAACTTTATCTCGCAGTATGAAAAACTAGTTGGAAAAAGACGTACTCGTGTATATTATCATCTTGAAGAGCCTGGAAAAGAGTATCTCAAAGATTTAATTTCAGACTACATCGAAATCCGTGATGGAATCGACAAAATACTGCAGCAATAGGAACGATACCGTTTCCAAAAAAATTATCCGTTAGTATTTATGCGGGAGGCCCTGCCCAACTCCCGCATAAGCTTTTTTTTGGATGCTTTTAATCTATAATTCCGGTTCCCATAAAAATGAAATCTTCGTTTTTTGCCGGACACTCATATAGCATAAACGGATCAATATCCAAACAATCATCTGGGTCATTCTTTCCGGTAAGGTCCCAGGCCAAAGTACCACCCAGCACCTTACATGTATTCATAAACACTGCAGGCTCCTGCAGCGGCCTGTATTCCTCTTCATCCAGCAGCGGCGTCACATCATAGTCCACCAATCTGCCATTATCAAAAAGTACCTCTACATGAAAGTTTTCCTTGGGTATTACTCGAATGACCGAGGGTACATAGTACAACATATTCGTTCCCCTTTCTCACTACCGTATTTATTCAATGATAATCTCTGGCTGAGACTGATTTAATATGTGAATCTCTCCGGCGGCGCCCAATTCTTTTTCTATCAGTTCTTTCAATGCAACAAGGGCATCCTTCATCCGTTCTGCATCTTCGCTGCTTAGGGTTTCAATTACCATAAAGGCATTGGTTGTATCCTCTGTAAGCATGGTACGCACTGACTCCCGCCAATTAAAGCAACGGCAAATCGCACCAGCGTCATCTTTATATACCACCTCTCCTTCGCTTGGCGGCTCGCTTTTATCGCTGCCATAGGTGACGAATTCTTCACCTCCCTTGGCCACAGTCAACCTAATGTTGCCCTCAAATTTATCTATATCCTCTCCGCCTACCGGTAAGCCGTATTTCAGAGAAATTCCATTGTATATGTCTACCAATGGATTGATAGATCCAATGCTTCCACCTTTGCTGACACGCTTTAGGAGCGCCTCGATGGAACATCTGGCTCCCTTTTTCGTCTTAAACTTGTAAAAGGCGTCCCGCCAGGTACGAATCACCGGATTTTCTGTAAACTCCGGATTGGAAATGTGGACCATGGCCGCTTTCTGCGCCTCAGCTAAATAATCTGCATACTTGTCCTCTTCCTTTATATGGTTATCCATTCCTTTCAAAACGATCACGCCAATGGTCGCTTCTGGGAAAATATCTAAAAACGGCTGTTCCAAAATAAATTTTTTCATTCTCCTTCTTGCCTCCTGTTAGATTTACAAATGCTATATCATGACGCCCCTGGTCCTCCAAGGTCATGATTCATTCTATCACATGATCCATCTCCGTGCATTAAAATTTTCTCTTGTTAGTCTCCACCGCGGCCAGTCAGTGTCCTGACAGAACCAGTCCTACGATAGTCAGGGACATGCCGGCAGCAGAAATCCAAGTAATTGGCTCATTGAGCACGATAATAGAGGTTACCACAGTAACGACTGGAACCATATAAAGGTAGATGCTGGTCTTTACCGCACCCAAGGCTTTGACCGCAAAATTCCACGTGACAAAGCACAGAGCTGAGGCGCCTAGCCCTAAGAAAAGCAAATTCAGCAGGTTTTTCATATCTCCAAACCGTGACAAATCCAACTGAAAATCGAAAAAGAACAAAGTCGGTATCATAAAAAGAATTCCATAAAAGAAGATTCGTCTGGTAGAGAGCAACACCGGATAACCAAATTCACCAATTTTCCGGCTCAATAGGGAATACACAGCCCAAATCAGGGCCGCGCCAACCGCCAGCATATCTCCCAATGGATTGAGCTGCAGCTTGGCTCCGTTAAAGCTAATGAGCCCAATGCCAGCCATGGCCACCACGAAACCAACAAAGAATCGCAAACGCAATTTTTCCTCTGATTTAAGAAAAAGATGGGCCAGTATCGCAGTAAAAAAAGGAGCTACAGAAGCCATCATCCCCACATTAGAGGCCAGCGTAAAGGTCAGAGCAATGTTTTCCAGTAGATAATATAGACATACACCGCAAAGGCCGGCAGCAGCAAAGAGCAATTCCTGGCTCCGGCTCACATTCTTTAGCCGATGGGGGCAGACCACTAACAGCGCGAAAAGCCCCAGAAGAAAACGAAAGAACAGAATCTCCACTGGCTGAAAATCCTCCAATACCACCTTGGTGGATATAAAGGTGGTCCCCCAAATGATAATGGTTAGAAGGGCCGCCAGGTGAGCCGCCAACTTGCCCGACAACAGGTCTTTTTCCTCTTGATCTGTTTCTGTGATTGCTTCAGTATTCTTATTTTCCATAGTGATTACTCTCCCTCAAAAAATATTTTTTGTTCCTCCGTCAGCCTCTCCTTTTGCACTTTACTATTTTACAATAGAATCATAGAAATGTCTCGCAAAATATCTTCAAATTGGTATTTGAAGGGAGGAAAAATATATGCATCCTTTATTCATGCACTTTTATGGCCTTATGTGAAAATCTGGTGAAGAAATTCGATATTTTTTATTATATAAAAATTTTATCGAATATTTTGCGTGAGACGAGGGACCGATTCCCTGGGAACAGATTCCTTATAGCGAAATCCAGTTCATCCACGCTGATTGGTGATAGGCTGAATCCCGTTTGATAACTGATATAAAACATCTATATGGGTAAAAATCTGTACACAGATAGTATAAATATTCATTTTATAGTAAAGGAATTCAAGACTAAAAATAGGCTTCGATAATTTTTAATATATTGGCCAAAATATCGAAGTTGAAGAGGTTGAGATTTTAAACATGAAAAAATCCACACAGCCTGCGCCATGTGGAGGGGCTTTTTTGCTATTGAATTTTCTTTTTCTTTATGGTATATTGGTGTCAAGAGGAAAGCCGTTGAAAACGGCTAACCTATCAGATTAAGAAATAATCGTCACAGTTGCAAGCAGGGGCGATTATTTTTTTATGTAAATGGTGATTCTTACTTTACCAATAGTAATCGTAATTCTCATCATATTACCACCTTCCTTTTAGTCCAAAACCCCTTTCGAGTTTCAGGGAAGGTTAACCGCTTTCGCTTGTCCTCTTGACAAGTCTATTGTATCACATTTCCTCTTTTATTTCTACCATAAATTTACATTTAATCTTTCTCATAATCAACCCTTTTCCCTTCTTCAAATTCACTGAAACAGGAAGCGCTGCTATATACATGCAAAAACGAAAAAACAGGTTGAAATTTCAACCTGTTTTTCTGTTGGAGCTGTTGAGCAGACTTGAACTGCCGAACCTCTTCCTTACCAAGGAAGCGCTCTACCGACTGAGCTACAACAGCATTTTAGCGGTATGCATATCTTAGAAGCACAACCGTGATTTATTATAGCACTAACTCTCTAAATATGCAAGTATTTTTTTCTTAATTCTTTGCAAAGCATTATCAATAGATTTAGGCGATTTGTTGAGAATATGGGCAATCTCCACATAGTCCTTTCCCTTGAGTTTTTCCATCCAAACGCTCCACTCAAAGTCGCTGAACAGACCGTTGTCATACTCCTGTAAAAACTGGACCACTTCCTTGACCAACATTTGCTCCTCCGGCTCGTTTCCGTGGGCATCCCTTAAAACATCTGCCAGGGTGGCATCCTTATCCTCCTCGTCCACTTCCTTACTAATGGAAATGGATTCATTGAGCGGCTGATGTTTCAGACGGTTGGCCCGCTTAATGGCCGTGATAATCTGGCTATCGATGCACACCTGAGCATAAGTTTTGAAAGACGCCTCCTTTTTGCCATCATAACCTCGGATAGCCTTAAACAGACCGATCATCCCCTCCTGCACCACGTCCTCGTTATCAGCGCCCACGATATAGTACAGCTTGGCCTTGCTCTTAACCAGGTTCTTGTATTTTTCTATCAAAATCTCTTCCGCCGTCTCGCTGCCCTCCTGGGCCATCCTCACTAGCTGTTCGTCGGTCAAAATGTGTAATTCACGAATTTCCATCTCTCTGTTTTCTTACCTCATAAAGAATCACTGCCGCTGCATTGGAGGCGTTTAAGGACGTAATCCTGCCCACCATTGGCATGGAGACCACATAATCGCACTTTTCCCGAACCAGCTTACTGATACCGGCTCCCTCGCTGCCAATAACCACAGCCAGTTTTCCCTTTAAATCCGTCTCATAATATATGGCGCCGCCCATGTCGCAGGCCGCTGTCCAAATACCCTGTTCCTTCAGTTCATCAATGGTCTGGGCGATGTTGGTAACCTTTACACAAGGCATGTATTCAATGGCCCCAGCAGAAGCCTTGGCCACCACTTCTGTAAGGCCGCAGGCATGACGGCGGGGAATGATGATACCGTGAGCCCCCACACATTCGGCAGTTCGCATGATGGCCCCCAGGTTATGCGGGTCTTCCAGATTGTCCAAAATGATAATAAAAGGTTCCTCATCTCTAGCCTTTGCCAATGCAAAGATATCCTCCATCTCTGCGTATTTATAAGGGCTGATATAAGCCGCCACCCCCTGATGGGGCCTTCCTGCAGCAATGCGGTCAATAGCAGCCTTCTCCACCATGATGACCGGCACCGATTTTTCCTTGGCCAAAGCCAAAATCTTAATCATGGAGCCCTCTCGGGAACTAATCAGCAGTTTATCCACCTCTCTATCGTTTTTCAGCGCCTCCATCACTGGATTCCGCCCGATAATGATATTGGTATTCTGCTGTTCCTGGCCAATGCCTTCTCTACTGCCAACCTCTGCACGCATTGACCGGTCAGAACTCTTTCTGCGAGATTCCTGCCGAAGTTCCTGTCGGGATGCTTGCCTCTCCTGGCCTGGCATCTGCCGGCCCCGCTCTGTATAGTAGCGTCCCCGTTTGGTATCGTGGTTCTGTCTCTTATTCTTCACTTTGGCCATGGCCTACTCTCCTATATTCTACAAAACGGTAAAAAACGCCATTCTCCTCCTGTCTGTCGCTTTCCCATACCACTTGAAAGTCTGGGTCTGCATCCAGGTCAGGGAAACTGCAATCCGCATCAAAAGCCTGTTCCAGCCTGGTCACATAGCAAGTATCGCAGATGGGCAGCATCTGTTCATAGATGCTGGCTCCGCCCATGACCATCACATGATCGCTGCCGCCAGAGCCAGCCAGCACCAGCGCCTTCTTGGCTGCCTCTTCACAGGATGCAGCCATAACGCAGCCCTCTGGTTTGTAATCCGGATTACGGCTGATAACCACATTCACCCGATTTGGCAAAGGTCTTCCCCCTGGCAGACTTTCCAAGGTTTTACGACCCATGATGACCACCTTGCCCTGGGTTTTCTCTTTAAAATATTTTAAATCTCCTGGCAGATGTACCAAAAGCTGGTTTTCCTTACCAATACCCCAGTTTTTTTCCGTTGCTACAATCAATTTCATGCTGCGCTCCTCCTAAACCGCCACCGGTATATTCATGACCTGAGGGTTTTTCTCATAATTCTCAATGATAACATCTTCTGGGGTAAAATCATAAAAATTCTTCACATCAGGATTCAGTCGGAATTTGGGCGCCGAATACTGAGGTCGCTGAATCAGTTCCTTTACAATGGGCACATGGCGGTCGTAAATATGTGCGTCGGCAATCACATGAACCAACTCGCCGGCCTTAAGACCGCTGACCTGGGCCAGCATATGAACCAGAACTGCATACTGAACCACATTCCAGTTGTTGGCCGTCAAAATATCCTGGGACCGCTGATTCAAAATGGCGTTAAGCTGATTCCCGCTCACATTAAAGGTCATGGAATAAGCGCACGGCTCCAAATGCATTTCCGAAAGGTCGCTAAAATTGTACATATTGGTCATGATTCTGCGGGAGTAAGGGGTATTTTTCAGCTGCCACAACACGTTATCCACCTGGTCCATCTCCCCTTGGGCAAACCGGTATTTCTGCGCCATCTGATAGCCATAAGCCTTTCCGATGGAGCCGGATTCATCGGCCCATTCGTCCCAGATATGTCCTTTCAAATCCTTGGTATTGTTGGACTTTCTCTGCCAAATCCAAAGCATCTCGTCCACCGCCGTCTTAATGGCAGTGGGGCGCAGAGTCAGGGCCGGAAACTCCTCCTGCAAATCGTACCGGTTGACGACGCCAAAAGTCTTGATAGTATGGGCCGGCGTACCGTCCTCCCATTTTGCACGGACAATTTGACCCTCTGAAGAAAATCCATGGTCTAAAATCTCCTGGCACATATTTACAAACAACCCGTCCGCTTTACTCATTTTCGTTCCTCCGTAATCTTCATTGCCTGTGCAATAATCTCATCCATTCGCCCAATTTCTCCGTCCAAATATAGGGCTCCCACCAGAGCCTCGAAAGCCGTCGCCAGCTTGTAGTCCACCGGGTCTGCATTTTTGGGCTTGGAAGCCGTCCGATGATTTCTAGCCCGCTTTACCAAAGAAGCCTCTTCCTCTGACAGAAAATCCTCTGCCATAAGCCGTCTAACTGCCCTGGCCTGGCTCTCTGCCTTAACGAACCGTATGGAACGCTGATGGAGTTTGTCCACATGTACTGTCTCCCGCTCCATCACATGTTTTCTCACGTAGACCTCATAGACGGCGTCGCCTATATAGGCAAGAGCCGTCGTGTTCATTCCCCTTGTTTCTGCCGTCATCAACTGTCCTCTAATTATCCTCTAATGATCTGCACACCCTGCGGCGTATCCTTTAGGGTGATGCCCTTCTCTTTCAAAATATCTCTGATTTCATCGGCTCTGGCAAAATCCTTGGCCTTTCTGGCCGCCTGTCGCTCATCGATGAGAGCCTGAATCTCCGGCTCCACTTCCGCCACCTCTTCCTGTACATCCTGCTCCAAAAGTCCCAAAACGCCCGTCAGTTCCAACAGAAGGGCAAGGGATTTTTCTGCAAACTCCTTGGAAGCGCCCCCTTGGGTCTTGCGGTTGATAGCTGTAATCAATTCAAAAACAGCTGAAATGGCGTCTGCCGTGTTCAAATCGTCGTCCATAGCGTCGACAAAGGCCTGCTGGTACTTTGCAAAATCTCCAACGGCCGCCTTTTCCTCTTCATCCATGGTCTCTACTGTGCTGGCAGCAATCAGATGTTTTAAATTAGCCTTGGCATTTCTCATTCTGGTCAGTCCGTTTTTAGACTGTTCCAAAATCTCCTCGCCAAAGTCAATGGGCCCTCTATAGTGGCCGGACAAAATCAAAAACCGCAGGGTTTCGCCGTCGTATACCTTCAACAAATCCCGCACTGTCTTAAAGTTGCCAAGAGATTTGGACATCTTTTCTCCGTCGATGTTCACATAGCCGTTGTGCATCCAATAGTTGGCAAACACACAACCGTTGTGGGCTTCCGACTGGGCGATTTCATTTTCATGATGAGGGAACTGTAAATCGGCGCCGCCAGCATGAATGTCGATGGTCGGCCCCAAATACTTTTTGGCCATGGTGGAACACTCGATATGCCAGCCTGGACGCCCCATGCCCCATGGAGACTCCCATGCGATTTCGCTGTCTTCCTTTCTTGCTTTCCAGAGCGCAAAATCCAGCGGATCTTCCTTCTGCTCGCCCACTGCGATTCTGGCGCCGCTGATTAAGTCGTCGATATTTTTTCCCGACAGCTTGCCGTAGCCGTCAAACTTTCTGGTTCTATAGTAAACGTCCCCATCCGCTTCATAGGCATAACCCTTTTCGATTAAATCCTCAACGAACTGGACGATGTCAGGTATGGTCTTGGAAACCTGGGGATGAACGGTAGCTTTCTTCACATTGAGGGCGGCCGCATCCTTAAAATACTCTTCAATATATTTCTCACTGACTTCCGGTGCAGTAATTCCTTCTTCCTTGGCTCTATTGATAATCTTGTCGTCCACGTCGGTAAAATTTTGAACAAACTTCACCTTATATCCTCTGTATTCCAGATATTTACGCAAGGTATCAAAGACTACAAAAGGTCTGGCGTTACCAATATGGAAAAAGTTATATACCGTAGGCCCACAGACGTACATTTTCACCTTGCCCGCCTCAATAGGGACGAACTCTTCCTTTTTTCTCGTAAGCGTATTATATATTTTCATCTTTACATTCCTCCCTGCAATTTTCGCAACCGATGCAGTTTTCCTCTGGGGATTTGATATCATAGCCGCTCTGCCGAAGAAGCTGTTCCATTTCGGCGATGCGCCTTCTTAAACATTCGATCTCCACTGCCACTGGGTCTGGCAAATCCACCTGATTGAGATCCTGGGTACTCTGCCCATATCTGCGCACAATGGTTCCCGGGATTCCCACCACCGTACATCCAGAGGGCACCTCCTTGAGCACCACCGAGCCGGCGCCGATTTTCACATCGTCTCCCACCTTAAAAGGGCCCAGAACCTTGGCTCCCGAACTGATGACCACCCGATTGCCGATGGTAGGATGACGTTTTCCCGTGTCCTTACCCGTACCCCCAAGGGTCACTCCCTGATATATGGTCACATCGTCTCCAATCTCTGTGGTCTCGCCGATAATGACCGCCATGCCATGGTCAATGAAGCATCTTCTGCCAATGGTGGCTCCCGGATGAATCTCTATACCTGTAAAAAAACGGGTCAGCTGGGAAATCACTCTGCCAATAAACAGGAAATGATGGCGATAACACCAGTGGGCCGGTCTGTGCATAATCAGCGACCAGATGCCTGGATAACAGACCAGCACCTCGAAGCCGTTTCTCGCTGCCGGGTCCTTCTCCACCATATTCCTGATGTCCTCTCCAACTTCCTTAAAAAATCCCATAAACTTACCCTTTCACCATGCGCTCCTATTTATTCCTCTACCACGCGAATGGACTTGATTACCTGTTTTTCCAGCGGACAATCGCTCCAGTTAGTCTTAACGGCTACAATCTTATCAGCGGCTTCCATGCCCTTGGTAATCTTACCGAAAGCAGCATACTGACCGTCCAGGTGAGGCGCATCCTCCACCATGATGAAAAACTGAGAGCCAGCAGAATCAGGGTCCATGGCTCTTGCCATGGAAAGCACTCCTCTGGTGTGCTTTAAGTTATTTTCCACACCATTGGCTGTAAATTCGCCTTTAATGTTCCAACCTGGGCCGCCGGTACCGTTTCCCTTAGGACAGCCCCCCTGAATCATAAATCCTGGAATCACTCTGTGGAAGGTGAGGCCGTCATAAAATTCCTCTGCAGCCAGCTTTTCAAAATTTTCCACTGTAATAGGCGCAATCTCTGGGTACAGTTCACCCTCCATCATGTCGCCGTTTTCCATCTCAATGATAATCTTCTTCATAGTATTTCATTCCTCTCTTTTTCGTTCCTACCCTATCTATCCTATCTTCAAAATATCATGCCGCTGCACAGGAAGATGCCTAGGCCGCCCATGATGAGAATCAACTTAATAGAACCCACCTTAAACTTATATGCCAGCACAAAGGTAACCACTGTCATCAAGGCCGGCACTGCATCTATGGCCTCAAGGCCCTCCGCCAAGGAGGTGATTTCCGATACATCCACCTTCAGCAGACTGGTCTGGCCGATGAAGATAGCCGCCGCCCCAATCATGCCCACTGTGGCTGGCCGAATCCCCGTAAAGGCTCCTTCAATCAGCTTATTGTCGTGATACTTGCTGATAAACTTTACCACCAACGCCACCAAGATAAAAGACGGACACGCCACGCCCAGCGTGGCCGCCGCGGCGCCGCCCACGCCGGCCACCTGAAAGCCCACGAAGGTGGCCGCGTTGACCGCCATCGGCCCAGGCGTTGCCTGGGATATGGCAAACAGGTTGGTGAAGGTTTCTGGATTCATATCGGTGAATTCTAAAACGCTCTGATAAATCAACGGTAAAATCGCCATGCCGCCGCCAAATCCCAAGATTCCAATCTTAAAGAAGGTCAGGTATAGCTGTAAATAGATCATGATAATTTACCTCCTGCCCCTTCTTCCTCTGCTTTATTTTCTGCTTGTTTTTGTTTTTTCATCTTGGTGCAGCTGTATCCAATACCGATGACAATACCGCCTAGAATGACCCAAACCGCATCCACTCCGATAACTGCGATGATAATAAAGCTGGCGATGCCTACAATCCAAGCAAAGGTGGTCTTTAGCACCTGCTTTCCCAGTTTTACCGCTGCATAAGCGATGAGACCGGTAGCCGCTGCCTTAATTCCGGTCAAGGCCCCGTCCACATAGGGGTTTCCGCTGACTTCCTCTAAGAAACATACCACCAAAATGATAATGATAAACGATGGCAATATCATTCCAAAGGAAGCGGCCAGAGCCCCTTTGAGACCTTTTTTGTAATATCCGGTATAGGTGGCCATGTTGATTGCAATCACGCCGGGAAGGCCCTGGCTCACTGCCAGGCAGTCCACCACTTCATCCTCAGTCATCCAGCCGTACTCCTTGCAAACCTTGTCCTGCAGCAAGGGGACCATGGCCATGCCGCCGCCAAAGGTAAAAAGGCCCAGCTTGAAAAAAGCCGTAAATAGCTGGGCGTATATATTGTTTTGGAAAAATTCTTTTATCTTCCCCATGTTTCTACTTCCTTACATGCCGTAACCCTCTGCATTTACCAGGCTGATGGCGTCTGCGATAGCTTCCTCTACTGTCTTTTCCGATTTCTCTGCATCTCGGCGCAGCTTGTATTCCACAATGCCTTCCGGCGCACGCTTGCCTACGGTGATTCTGATTGGAATTCCCAGAAGGTCCGCATCCTTAAACTTAACCCCTGGCCGTTCGTTACGGTCATCCAGCAACGCTTCCACGCCTGATTTTTGCAAGGTCTCATAGATCTGCTCCGCCACTTTTGTCTGTTCCTCGTCTTTGACATTGACCAGGGTGACGATAGCATGGTAAGGCGCCACGGAAATCGGCCAGATGATGCCATCGTCGTCATGATGTTGCTCCACGATGGCTGCCAAGGTTCTGGTCACGCCGATGCCATAACAGCCCATGACGATTAACTGCTCCTTCTGATTTTCATCCTTGTATACGGCTCCCATGGAACTGGAATACTTGGTACCCAGCTTAAATACCTGGCCCACCTCAATACCGCGAGTGTGCTTAATCGGCGCGCCGCAAACTGGGCAAGGGTCGCCTACCTTGAGGGTTTTAATATCCTTTACAATATCGCCGGTATAATCTCTTCCGTAGTTTACGTTTTTGATGTGATGGTCTAACTTACATGCACCGGCGCACAGGTTTTTCAGTCCCACAAGCTCGCTGTCCACCACGATTTTACAGTCATGAAGACCAATAGGACCAGTAAAACCGCCTACACAGCCAGTAGCCTGATGCATCTTTTCCTCATCGGCAAATGCAATGGCGTGTTCTGGAATTCCCAATGCATTGACCAGTTTAATCATATTCAACTCTCTATCGCCTCTAACAAAGGCTGTCACATAGCCGTTTTCCTTGCCCTCATCATCGAAGGTCACGAATAACAGCGCCTTAATGGTTTTTTCCTGAGGCAGGCCCAGGAAACCAGCCACTTCCTCGATGGTTTTGGTTCCAGGCGTATAGACCTCCTCCAGCGGTAACATTTCCTCCCCATCTGGCGAAGGCGCTGCGTCCTTACATTCTGCTCGCTCCACAGTAGCCGCCATATCGCAGCTTTCACAGTAAGCGATTTCACTTTCCCCCACTTCGGACAGGGCTGTAAATTCATGGGAATTGCTGCCGCCAATGGCGCCCGTATCCGCCTCTACTGGGCGGAAGGTCAGACCGCACCGGGTAAAGATCCGCTCGTAGGCCTCATACATGATGCGATAGCTTTCATCCAGTCCTTCAAAATCCTTGTCAAAGGAATAAGCATCCTTCATAATAAACTCTCTGCTTCTCATCAGGCCAAACCGCGGACGTGCTTCGTCTCTGTACTTGGTCTGAATCTGATAGAGGTTCATCGGTAATTGGCGATAGGAGGAAACATCGTTTCTAACGATGTCGGTAAAGATTTCTTCGTGGGTTGGCCCCAGACAAAAATCTCTGCCGCCTCTGTCCTTCAATCTCCAAAGCTCTGGTCCGTAGGCAAACCATCTGCCCGACTCCTGCCACAGTTCCGCTGGCTGTACTGCTGACATGTGTATCTCCTGGGCGCCTGTGTTGTCCATCTCCTGACGGACGATATCTTCTATTTTACGCACAGAACGCCATCCCAGCGGCATGAAGCCGTATACGCCGGACACTAGTTTCCGTATCATTCCTGTTCTAAGCAGCAGGATATGACTGGCAATTTCCGCTTCGTTAGGCACTTCCCGAAGTGTCTTTATATGCATCTTTGAAAGTTTCATAATCGTATCTCCTCTTTCATTCTTTAAACTTTATCTTCTGCTTTTTATGTTTTATGCTTTATTTGCAGCCTTCTCTGCAAAACTCATACACTCTGTACGCTGGACCATACACACGGCCTCTGCAGCGATGCCTTCGCCTCTTCCCGTAAATCCCAGCTTTTCGGTGGTGGTAGCTTTCACATTGATGGCCCTATGGTCTATTTGCAGTGTCTTTGCAATGTTTGCCTCCATTTCCTCTATGTATGGAGCCAGCTTGGGCCTCTGGGCAATGATAGTCACATCGGCATTAGACAATCTATATCCTGCATTTTGTAGCTTATCTCTCACCTCTCCAAGGAGCTTCATACTGGAAATACCCTTATATTTGGGATCGATGTCGGGAAAATGCCGTCCGATATCTCCCAGACCTGCTGCTCCCAGCATGGCATCCATCAAAGCGTGAATCATTACGTCAGCATCAGAATGGCCCAAAAGCCCCTTTTCGTAAGGAATCTTCACTCCTCCCAGAATCAGTTCCCGACCTTTAGCTAATTGATGCACATCAAATCCCGTTCCTACACGTAACTTCATAGATGTTCCTCTCTCCATCGGTAAATCCTCTCTGGTAGTAATCTTTATATTTTCATAACTACCTTCAACGAGAGCTATCGGAAATCCAATTCGCTCCACCAGACAGGCATCGTCAGTTCCCAAAAATCCATCTTTCTCTGCTGCTGCGAATCCTTGTAGCAGAATATGGCCGGCAAATCCCTGGGGCGTCTGCACATGAAACAGCCGTGACCGCTCCAGCGTCTTACTGGGGACTGGGGCCTCCACGGGCCTGTTGATATTCACAGGTCTGTCAGCCTGCCGTATGGTGTCTTTACAAGATACCACCGGAATGGCTGCTCCTGCCTGTGCCGCTCCATCCAAAACCCTTTGAATAACCTCTTCTGTCACATAAGGACGTACTCCATCGTGAACGAGAATCCACTTTTCTTCCGGTTCTTTCAGCTGTTTAACCCCCCTAACAATGGATTCCTGTCTTGTTTTTCCGCCAGGAATCACATCCACAACCTTGGAAAACCTCTTACAACATTCTTTACAATACATCACAAAATCCTGGTGTGTGATAACCAGGATCTCGTCTATTTCTGCTGTCTGTTCAAAAGGCGCAACGGCCATCTCAAGAATGGTCTTTTCACCTATCTTTAAAAACTGCTTTGGCAGGGCGCTGCCCATTCTAGTACCTTCTCCTGCTGCGCCGATAATTACCGCCACGTTTTTTCCTCTATACATGTCAATCTCCTCGAAACTAGAGGGCAAACAGTTCTTCCCCTTTCTACGTTTGCCTTCGATACAGCTGCTATCTGGCTCTAGCCTCGTATCTTGCATCTCGCTGTCTGATCTTACCGAAAATCATCCGTCCGGCTGCGGTCTGCAACACACTGGTAACATCGATATCCATGGTCTGACCAATCTTTCGACGTCCATCCTCCACTACAATCATAGTACCATCATCCAGATATGCTATGGCCTGATTAGGGTCCTTGCCCTGCTTAATCAGAGTGACTGTCATCACCTCTCCTGGAATGACCATTGGCTTCATAGCATTGGCTAACTCGTTGATATTGAGTACTGGAACTCCCTTAATGGCCGAGACCTTATTCAAGTTAAAGTCGTTAGTCACTACTTTTCCTTTCATAATCTGAGCCAGTTTCAGCAGTTTCACATCCACTTCGGGAATCTCTTTCAAGGCCTTTTCTGAATCAGTATTATAGATCTCAATTCCGTATTCTTCCTGAATCTTGTTAAGAATATCCAGGCCTCTTCGTCCTCTGTTTCGTTTCAGCGAATCAGAAGAATCTGCAATATGACGCAGTTCTACCAATACAAACTCTGGAATGACGATGGGTCCTTCCAGAAATCCTGTCTTCATCACTTCTGCGATTCTGCCGTCAATAATGACACTGGTATCCAGGATTTTAGGAATGACTGCTTTCTTTTTATCCTTCAGATTATATCCTGCATAGGGATTCTCCTCAGCAGCAGCTCTTATGAGCTGTTTCCTTGCTGACAGAGATGTGGCAAATAATTCAGGCAGTTTCTTATTACCGATAATCGCTCCCATATAGCCCAAAACCGCATAGCAACAGATGGTCAAGGTCATATATACGACTCCTGTCACTACATCTCTATAAATCTGGGTCAGTAAAAAGGCAATGAGCAATCCTGCAATCAGTCCTAATGTGCTGCCAATCAGGTCGTTGGCCGAAACGCTTTGCAAGTCGTGGCCAATATTGTCCGCGACCTTTTTCCCCTTACGATTGAGTATCGGTACCAGCTTGTAAAAAATAATTCCAAAGATAATAGCGAAAATAATTTGAAGGCACAGAATCTCTCCCTGTGAAAGCGGGTTCTGCACCTCTACCGGTTTCGTGTGAATAAGTACCGTCTGCAATAGTTCAAATACTTCGAAACCGACTAACATACCGATCAGGGTAAAAATTGCTCTAACCAATTTATGTAACATAGCTTTTCCTCCTTTCCTCTTATTTTTTTGGCAAATCTTTGCCCTCTCCCCTTGGCTGTTCAGGTCCCAAAGATTAAAACGGGTCGTCCCTTTGCAGCTTTAAAGAAGTCCCTTTTCTGGCAGAATTCTGTTTTCCATGTACCTTCTGTCAAATAAGGGTATAAATATTAGTATAAAGTTGGGGCAGGTTTATGTCAAGTGAAAGGATGGTAAAAAGGTGAGAAACCCGTGGAAAATACTATGCAAGACCCAATTTGAAATATGGTTATCCAAAAAATCAATTTCCGCAAAAAGGCGTATACCGACTGTTTCGTTCCGCCCCTGCCAGCAACCCCATTCCATTATATTTTATAGATCATAATGCTAAAAAGGGTAAATATAGAAATATTCCTCATATTCACCCTTTATTTTGCTATCAGCCTCTCCTTATCCACATCTTCCAGGTCAACGTTGTACATTTTCCGTCTCTATCCATGGAAACGGCTTAAGACTCCTCTTCAAGATCCCATGAATCTGGGCAATGGCAATTCCGTAGTTGGTCATTGGCACGCCTTTTTCTTTTCCATATCTTACCCGATACTCCATCTCCTTTTCATTAAGCATACAGCCACCACAGTGAATCACCAAACTGTATGGCGATAAATCCTCTGGAAATTCCATACCAGAAGTAAAAGAAAATTCCAGTTCTTTACCTGTATACTGTCGAACCCATGCAGGCAGCTTTTCCGTACCGATATCGCCGCATTGTCGATGATGGGTACAACCTTCAGAAATCAACACCCTGTCTCCATCCTCCAGCCTTTCCAGTTGCACTGCACCTGTGACTAGGCCTTCTAAATCTCCTTTATATCTAGCAAAGAGAATGGAAAAGGAAGTCAAAAGAACGTTTTCCGGTACCACCTTGGATACTTTCTCGAAAACCTGTGAATCAGTGATGACCAACTTTGGCGGTTCTTTCAGCTTATCCAAGGTTTCAGACAGTTCCGTATCTCTTGTAACTATGGCCATGGCCCCAGCCTCTAGTATATCTCGAATGGTCTGCTGCTGGGGCAGAATCAGCCTGCCCTTTGGGGCTGCCTTATCGATAGGCACCACCAGCACTATCATATCGCCTGGCTCCAACAGATCTGCTACCAGTCTTTTTTCCTGCCGGCCTTTCTCACTATCTCTAACTATGCTGCCGATTCTTTCCTTTAGCTGCTGGATACCTTCGCCGGTGTGGGCGCTGACGTGGATGACTTGACGCTCCAATTTCGCTTCCAGGCTATGCCTTGTGTCAATCAAGTCCTGTTTGTTGCAGGCCAGCAAATAGGGGATCCTTTTCTCCTCAAACACCTCTATCAATTCTGAATCCGCAGCTCTAAGGCCCACCGTACCGTCTACCACCAACACAGCTATATCTATATATCGCAGCGTCTCCTTGGCCCGCTCCACTCGCATGTGTCCAAGCTGCCCTTCATCGTCTATACCTGGCGTATCGATGATGACTATTGGCCCTAGAGGAAGCAGTTCCATGACTTTCTTTACCGGATCAGTAGTGGTACCTTTCACCTCTGAAACCAAGGATAAACTCTGGCCTGTCACAGCGTTGACTACACTGGACTTTCCTGCGTTACGCATACCGAAAAATCCGATATGCACTCTTTCGGCCGCCGGCCGTTCATTCATGCTCATACTCATCTCCCTTCGGCTACTTTGTTAGAATCGAAAATCTCGGCGATTGGAATTTTTGATATCCTCCACGTTTTGCGACGCAATGGTGCGCACCTTCTCCTTAGGCACGTTTAAAAGCTCCTTTTCGATCAAGTCAAAACCGATTCTTTTCGTCTCCTCACTGGCATAGTCCACCAGATATTCGGTTAAAGTCATCAATGCGTTTGGATGGCAGCAGTTCTGAATCTGACCGTTTTTGCAAAGGGTCATGAAACGATCTCCAGTTCTGCCTTCCCGGTAGCAGGCTGTACAGAAGGATGGAATGAATCCCTGTTCCATAAGCCAGCTTACCACCTCGTCTAAAGTCCGCTGGTCAGATACATCAAACTGCTCCGAATCATGAGGCCGCTCTTCTTCTGTATAACCGCCAACTGAGGTTCTGGAAGCGCCGCTGATCTGTGAAATTCCCACCTTAAGGGCTTTTTCTCTCACGTCCTGAGATTCTCTAGTGGAAATAATCATGCCGGTATACGGTACGGCAATACGGATACAGGCGATAATCTTGACAAACATTTCGTCACAAATTCCGTTGTCAAAAACCTCTGGGTCGATATCGTCAGCTCTTTTTACTCGCGGTACACTGATGGTATGAGGCCCGACACCGTGTACAGCCTCCAAATGTTCAGCGTGCATCATCAGTCCAACAAACTCATATTTATACAGTTCCAGTCCAAAAAGCACACCCAGGCCTACGTCGTCGATACCTGCCTCCATAGCCCTGTCCATGGCCTCTGTGTGATAGTCGTAATCATGTTTCGGCCCAGTGGGATGCAGATTCAAATAACTCTCCTTATGGTAGGTCTCCTGGAACAAAATATAGGTGCCGATGCCAGCATCTTTCAGCTTACGGTAATTCTCTACTGTAGTAGCTGCAATGTTGACGTTAACCCTACGAATGGCTCCGTTTTTATGCTTGATACTGTAAATGGTGTCAATACATTCCAAAATATATTCGATTGGATTGTTGACCGGATCCTCACCAGCCTCGATGGCCAGCCGTTTATGACCCATATCTTGCAAAGCAATCACTTCTTTTGCCACTTCCTCCTGAGTCAGCTTCTTTCTGGCAATATGCTTGTTTTTTAAATGATATGGGCAGTACAGACAGCCATTAACGCAGTAATTGGACAGATACAGGGGCGCAAACATGACAATTCTGTTGCCGTAAAAGGCCTGTTTAATCTCTTCAGCCAACTTAAAAATCTCTTCATTCAGCTCTGGTATTTCGCAAAGGAGCAGAGCTGCTGCTTCTCTATGGCTTAGCCCTTCACAGTGAATCATACCATCTGCTGTCCGCTTTGGACGGGCCTTTTCTAACAGATCTTCGATTAGTCTCCTGTTGTTCTTATTGGCTTCTGCATACTCAATGGATTTTAGTATTTCTTCATGGTTGATAAACTCTTCTGCTTTTAATGACTGGGGATTATAGATTGCCATGTCTTTTCTTCCTTTCCGTTTATATTCTATATGTTTTCGCATCTCCGCGCCCTGTAACGATTTCATAACCGATGGCTTCCATCCTCTGTTTCAGTTCTTCCAGATGCTGAGCCGATTCCTGACCAGTATACAGCTTATTGTCATAAAGCTCATATTTTTTCCCCACAGATGATGGCGATAGATTGGGCATAACCACATTAGCGCCTGCCAAAATCCCTTGCTCTCTGCCTTTGGGGTCAATGGTTCCCAGCGCGGTGGTTGACGGCAGCAACACGCCAGGGGCTAACAATCTGACGATAGAGAGCAAGTAACAGGTCATTTCCAAGGTTCCTGCCTTCTGACAGGCAAAAGGCGTATCTCTATGGGAAATAAAAGGCCCGATGCCGCACATATCCGGCTGAAACGCTTCAATGAATTTCAGGTCAGCAACCAGATGGTCTATGGTCTGGCCTGGCGAACCCACCATGAATCCACACCCTACCTGATAACCGATTTCCCGCAAGGCCATAAGGCAGTCCATTCTGTTCTCATAGGACATTTCTGGCGGATGCAAGCGCTGATAATGGGCCTTGGTCGCTGTCTCATGGCGAAGCAGATATCGATCGGCTCCTGCATCAAAGAGTCTCTGATAGCTTTCTCTCCTTCTCTCTCCCAGGGATAAGGTAATAGCACAATGGGCATATCGCTTTTTAATTTCTTCTATTAGTGAGCATAGTCTTTGGTCCGTAAAATATCCATCCTCACCCCCCTGCAAAACAAAGGTTCGAAAGCCCAAGTCATATCCTTCTTGGCAGCAGGTCAGAATCTCTTCTTCTGTCAGCCGATATCTCTGACAGTATCCGTTACTCTTTCGGATGCCACAGTAATAACAGTCATTTTTGCAGATGTTGGAGACTTCTATGAGACCGCGAATATAAATTTGCCGGCCGTAAACCCTCTGTCTCACATTATCAGCACTCTGCCTTAAAAGCTCCGCTGCCTGTTTATCTCTTGCCTTTAAAAGAATGGCCAATTCCCCTGTTTCAAGAGTGTGTTCCTGGGCCAGCTTCTCAATCAGCCCTTCTACTGTTTGATTCACAGTTCCGTCTCCTTTGTTGATACTACATTGGAATAGGCTGTCTTAACATTGATGCCAGGCAGTTTGCCGATTTTCCCTGCTAGAGAGGAAATGGTATCTTGTGGCGCATCGATGGCAATGCTTAAAATGCTGATTCCTCTTTCTCGATAGGGAATTCCCATTCTGCCAATGATATACCTCCCATACTCATGAAGCAATTCATTAAGACTGCTTACCGACTCCAAGTTCTCCACAATAATTCCCATCACAGCAACTCTTGTCTGATTTTCTATCATCTGTATTATATTCCTCCCCTAATTTAAAACAAAACCGCATCCTGATAAGGATGCGGTTAAAATCCCAAGTAAAATTTAAAGCAGAATACTGAAAAAAGGCTTGCCTTTTTCCTCGTTTCCTCACTTCTTTGCTTGTCTTTTATCCTTATCTTTCACGCAGAACGAGCCGGCTCGATCTTAATGTCAGAATCATGTTTTTCCTTTCGCCCTGCTTCTTAAAGCTGGGCGTTCTATTTTATTATAGCGCGTAGCTGTCTGTTTGTCAAAGTCTTCTGCCCATTAGCTAGGCTGGTATTGTGATTGCCAGCTTCCCATGAGGCCGATAATCCTCATGCAGTGTACCCTTTTCATCCTTGGTGATTTCACTGACAAAGAAATAATAGGTTTTTCCTTTCTTCAGGTTCTTGATCACACAATTTTCCGTCCACTTTTCATCTATGACAATAGGAACACCAGCTTTTGCCTCTTCCTCTGAAGTACCGTAATACACCTTGTATCCCTCTGCCTCGGAACATCTGTCCCAAACTAAAATCACAGCCGTCTCATCATCATTATGAACGTTTCCATGAAGATCATTTTTTAAATGTCCATGATAGGTGCGGCCCACCATTTGCCATCCTTCTGTTGGAAGGAGTGTCGTACCGTACTCTCTCTCATCTTCTTCTAGCTTTCCTGTCTCCTCATCTCTATACTTCTCCGTCATAATGAAGTAGTAAGCCTGTCCACGCTCCAGATCCTTCACCTCGTAACCAAACTGGTTTGCAGGCAGCAGAATCGGTTGGGCTTTTTGAGCTTCCTCCTCTGTGCGGCCATATCTCAGTATGTACCCTTCTGCCATTGGGCAGAGGCGCCAGTTAAGCACTGCGCTTCCGTTCTCTGTCGCCTTCACAGTCAAATCGCCTTCATATGCTACTCCATGGCTGTGAAACATTTTGTATATATTTTCCCAGTTTTCTGCTTCACCCGGACCATGATTATCGTCGATGTAGCCTGGATCATCACCCTCATTGGCTGACTCCAGCTTTATCTTGTTATTCATATCCACACGAAGGTCCAGCCAATGATCACGTCCCATCCTGTCATAGTAATAATACCGCAGACCGAGCTTCAGTACATCCGCCCCATCCTTTCTGATCCACATCTTATTATTCAGCTTCACTCGAAGGTACACGGTTTTGCCCTGATAAATAGCCAATGTGGATTTCATGTTTCTCCAAGTTTTTCCATCAGCGCTCCACTGAACCTTCGCCGGTTTCTTATAGGAGGTCTTTCCTGTCTTGCTGGATTTTGCCAATATGGACACATCCTTCTTTACCAGATTGGTCAGATAGTTGGCCTTGTCCGCTGTAATCTTCCAGGTCAGAGTCTTAGCATAAGTGCCTTTTTTATTAAGTAGTTCTATCTTATAATCACCATAAGGTTTTTTTCGCGAAGTCAACTGATAGGACTTCGGACTCTCCGCTTGCAAAACAGTTCCATCATCTAGGCTCACTTGGCTCTCCGCCTTATAGTAGTAAGTCTTGCCTGGCTTTACAGTCTCATCCCGAAAGACTACCTTGCCTGTGGTGTATTTAAAATTCGTGTGGACAAGATCCTCTCTTCCATCGGTTTGTCCCACCAGAACATATTCTCCGTCCTTCTTATCGGCACGGTAAACTTTCAATATCCCATTTTTTTCATATACATTCCATACAGATTCTATGTAACTGCCGTCTGATGTCGCTGAGTAGGCTTCATATTTAGGCGCCTGCACATAAGTATAGCCTTGAAGTACAATAGGCTGGCTATAAACCTTCTCACCTTTCTCATTTCGTAAAACCGTTTCAACGGTAATATCATACTTTTGATTTTGTGCCAAACCAGTTATCAGATAGGACTTGGACCCGTCCTTTTCCTGCTTTGCCTCCTGAATATCCACCGAATTCCAGGTATTCTCTTCGGCTTTCTTCCATGAAATCCGATACTCTTGTTTAGCTGATATAGAATCCATTCCCCAATAGATACGGATAGCATCCGGATCCGCAACCTCTGGATTTCCCCATGGCTTAAGATTTCCAATTTTAGCAGGTTCTTCTTCCGCTCCAAAAACTGTCTGTGGCAAACATGCAGCAAACAGCAGGCACAGGCAAACCAATACCGATACATATCTTTTCATTAAAAATTCCCCCTTTCAATTATCAGTCTATCCCTTTTAACTAGAACTGTCTTTTAGATATTATACCAGACTTCTATATCAGTGGCAACCTCAAACCACACCCTTCCAAAAGAAGGAAGATACTACCGAAGGCGCCAAATAGGGTCAAAGGCCATGAAAACCCTTTAATGAAAATGTTTTGACGTATCAAAATTTTATGGTAAAATAACTATATAGACATCACATGAGCTACACAGTGTGAAGCTATGATATGCGTAAGAATTCACATCCAAAAACAAGCAGGCTGGTGACCAGCTCCAATATGCCCTGCATGAAACAGGAGGACAAATATGTATAAAATTTTAATTGTTGACGATGAACCAAAAATTCGTGAGGTAATAAAAGAATACGCTGAATTCAGCGGTTATGAAGTAACCGAAGCGGAAGATGGTATGAGTGCAGTGGGACTGTGCAAGCTGAACGACTATGACCTTATCATCATGGACATCATGATGCCTAAACTGGACGGTTTCTCTGCCTGCAAGGAAATCAAAAAAATCAAAGACATTCCAATCATCATGCTTTCCGCTCGCGGCGAAGAATATGACAAGCTCTTCGGCTTTGAGTTGGGCATCGACGATTACGTGGTAAAACCTTTTAGTCCAAAGGAATTGATGGCCCGGGTCAATGCGGTTATCACCAGAAAGAACGGCGCTGCACAGCAGGCTCAAAGCGTCATGAAATTTAAAGGTCTGGAAATCAATATTGCTGCCAGAACCGTTACAGTAGATGGTGTGAAAGTTGATTTAACCCCAAAAGAATATGAACTTCTCTTCTACTTGGTAGAAAATAAGAACATTGCCCTGTCCCGCGACAAGTTGCTGTCCGACATCTGGGGCTATGACTTTTTCGGCGATGACCGCACCATTGATACCCACATCAAAAACCTGCGTAACAATCTGGGACCTTACAGAGATTTCATCGTTACGCTAAGAGGGGTGGGTTATAAATTTGAGTTCGAAGGTTAGATTTGATTTTCATAGTGTAAAATTTAGACTCTGGATGTATTTCGTCTGTTTCGGTATAGGAGTTGTACTGTTGATTTGGGCTCTACAAATCTTCTTTTTAAGCAACTCCTATGAAACTATGAAAACCCGCGAGGTCAGTCGCATTGCATCCGTAATTTCCCGTGCCTATCAGCAGGAGGACGACAATCTATCAAACAGTATCCAGGAACTTTCCGTCAACAATGATTTCTATATTCTGATGGAATCTCGTTCAGGATACTTATTTTTCGCGCCGGAGTCGGAAAGCAGACTCCCAGTCTATACCTATATGTCCCATGCGCCCCAGCTGAAATCTCTGTTGGAAAACAGTCATGGCCTTCCGGTCTCATTTAAATTCAACAATGGTATGGAAAAATACAGTACTCTGGCATATGGTTGCGTGCTGAACAGTTCTCCAGGAAGCGAAATCTATCTTTATATTTTTTCACCCCTATATCCGGTGACCTCTACCGTAAACATTTTAAAGAATCAACTCCTTTATGTAACCTTTATCACCCTGCTTTTGGCCTTTGTTTTAGCCATTTATTTTGCAACGAGGATTTCCAAACCCCTAAAAAGCATTACAGCCACAGCCAAGGAGATGGGAAAAGGCAACTACAATGTGAAGTTTGAGGGCAACTCCTATTCGGAAATCAATCGATTGGCTGCGACTCTCAATACCGCCTCTTATGAACTGGGCATGGCGGACAACCGGCAAAAGGATTTGATTGCTAACGTTTCCCACGATTTGAAAACGCCGCTTACTATGATTCGCTCCTATGCGGAGATGATTCGCGACCTGTCCGGTGATATTCCAGAAAAGAGAAACGCCCACTTAAAGGTCATCATGGACGAATCTGACCGCCTGTCTCAGTTGGTCAGCGACTTGACTTCTGTTTCTGCCATGCAGACCCATCGCATCGCTTTGGAAAAGGACTACTTCGATTTAACCGAAGCCGCCGCTTCCATTCTGGCGTCTTATGATATTCTCATAGAGCGGGACGGTTACTCCTTTGAGTTTAATGCCCAAAAGGATTGCCTGGTCTATGCCGATGAAACTCGTATCAAACAAGTCATCGCCAACCTGACTACCAACGCCATCAAATACTGCGGCGACGACAAATTGATTCTGGTCACCCTTCGCAAAATCGGAAGAAAATGCCGCTTTGAGGTTTCTGACCACGGCCCTGGTATCAAGCCAGAGGAAATTCCTCATGTCTGGGACCGCTACTATAAGACCAGTTCCAACTATGTACGTCCCACAGAAGGAACGGGCTTGGGTCTATCCATTGTCAAGGAAATCCTGACCCTTCATCACGCCAACTACGGCGTCAACAGCAAGGTTGGCAAAGGTAGCGTCTTCTGGTTCGAACTGGACATCGCCAGAAAGGAACGGGAAAAAACACCTCGTGAGCCACGAGACCGTACCAAAGAAATCCCACAAGATCCTGCTCTCATTGAAGAAATCGTAGATGGTAAGGAAAGCGAATCAGAATAACCAAATCCATATCAAGTTATCAATCTCAATATCCAGGATTGACCTTTCGCTGGCCCTGGGTATTATTTACGCCCAAAGGCCGCGATTCCATCAGTGAGGTTTTTCACACCGACGATACGGCACTTTGGGTTTTTTATTGCCTCTTCTGTCAGCTTTTCGGCGTTTCTAAGAGGCATAATAACCTGTTCATATCCCATTCTAGCCGCTTCTTTCCAAATCTTCTCGGTATTCTGCACCGCTCGAAGTTCCCCTGTGAGGCCGATTTCTCCGATGGCTAGGGTACGCCTATATGCCGCCACGCCTCTGTAGGACGAGTAAATGGCAAGGGCCACCGCCAAATCCGGCGATGTACCGTCAGGCTTCATACCTCCAGCTACATTGATATACACATCCTGATTTACCAGGGATAACCCCGCCTTTTTTTCCAGTACCGCCAATATCATATTTAGTCTGGTGTTATCGATGCCCACGGAAGTTCTCCTGGCAAAGCCCACATTAGCCGGACTGACCAAAGCCTGAATTTCAAACATGACCGGACGGCTCCCCTCATAGATAGCAGTAGCTACTGAACCCTCCAGTTTTTCCTCACGATTTTCCAAAAAAGTTCCTGAAATATCTGTCAACTCTTCCAATCCCTTTGGCCCCATCTGAAAAGCGCCGATTTCGCTGGTAGTGCCAAAACGGTTCTTAAAAGCCCTCAGGATTCGGAATTCGTGATCCCGCTCTCCCGTAAAATTGAGAACGCAATCCACCAGATGTTCCACCGTCTTAGGCCCTGCCAAATCACCACTTTTCGTCACATGGGCTACGATGAAGGTAGGTACGTTCCACGTCTTTCCAATTTTCATCAACTGATTCCCACAGGCTCGCACCTGGGAGACGCTGCCTGGCGCAGAGTCCAGTTGACTGCTATACATGGTCTGAATAGAATCAATAATCAAAAAACTTGGTTTCAACTGCTCACAGACCGCTTCCACATTCTCCATATTGGTTTCAGCCAGCACATAGAGACTGTCCGGAATACCTCCCACTACCCGATCAGCTCTCATCTTAATCTGTTCCTCTGACTCCTCACCGGATACATAGAGAACCGTTCTCCCTGTGGTCCCGATATTAGCGGCTGCCTGAATGATAATGGTGGACTTGCCAATGCCCGGTTCCCCTGAAATCAACACCAGAGAACCTTGTACCAAACCTCCGCCCAGCACCCGATTCAGTTCTCCAATACCTGTATCGATCCTGGCATAGTCGGTAACCCCTACCTGTTTCAGTTTAGATGGCTGTCCATGCTCCGAGGTTCGCCGGCGCACATCACCGCTTGGCCCAGTTTCCACTGGCAGCGCCTTCTCCTCCACAAAGGAATTCCATGCGCCGCAAATGCACTTTCCCATCCATTTGGCGCTTTCATATCCACATTCCTGACAGACAAAGACTGTCTTTCCCTTCTTTGCAGCCATCCCTACCTCCTTATATTTCACACGGCTTTTGCCCACGATCCTGCTATATTTGCAGAAAGGGTTTTCAATCTCATTTAGAACGTTTGTTCTCTTTTATTATACAAGAAAAACTGCCGGCTGTCCAGCAGTTTTTCTCCATCCCCTATATCTCTTCTACTGTCGGAAACGCCACCTTGGCTGTAAACAAATCAGCATCCACCTCTATATGGAAACTGCCGCCGCAGGCCTCGGTAAAACTCTTGGCAATGGACAATCCAAGACCACTGCCGCCGTCGCTTCTGCTTACATCTCCCCGCGCAAATCTCTCTGTAAAATCTACCCCCTCTGCAAGCTCTACAGCCGAAGTATTCTTCACATAAACTGCAATCTGGTTTTGTTCCTCTCGAATCAGGAGAAAGATTCTAGTCCCCTCCATAGAATATTTCAAAGCGTTTTGAATCAAATTCTGGAATACCCGATAAAGCCTCTGCCCATCAGCACAAATGTACACTGGCTCTTCCGGCATGGACGTTTTTATGGTCAGGCCACTCTCTTCAAGCTGGTTGTTCATATCAGCTAAAGTCTGACGTAAGAGTTTGGCTAGGTCAAGGGTTTCAGGTTCTACCGATAACTGGCCTGATGTGGCCTTGCTTACCTCGAAAACATCCTGTACAATGTTCCTTAACCGTTCGGATTTTTCTCCTAAGATTTGAATAAATTCCTTCACATGTTCCGGCAGTTGTTCCTCCTGTTTCAAAAGGTCCACATAGCTGATAATGGAAGTCAGCGGCGTCTTAATATCATGGGACACGTTGGTCACCAAATCCACCTTTAACCGTTCGCTATGCATCTGCTGCTCCAAAGCCTTTTCTAGTCCATGCTGAATCTCATTGAGATTCTCCGCCGCCTGCCGTAAATCCCCATCCTCTGGGAAGTCCAATCTATTGGTTAAATCCCCCTCTTTTATCCTTACAATCTGCTTCGCTAAAAGGCCCATATCCACTGCTAGCTGCCGGTTTCTCCTTAAATTAGCGATTCCTGCAATCAGATAAAAAGCCAGAATTCCTGCCACCAGTAAAATTATCCATTGAAACAGCGAGCCATCCCCATAATAGTCCATCATCACATCTCGTATCATGATAAAGCTTAGGAGGCAAAGCAGCAGGGCCAAACCTGCTGTAACTAAAATCACTCTATAACGTTTTATTAAAGTTTTTTGCACTGAATATGTAAAACCTTTGGTACCCAATGTACCCAGAATCAGCTTTTTCTGTTTTCCCCTGTTATACCGAATTTCTAAAGACACGAGATAAATCACCCAGAAGACTATCACAAAGAACCAAGGCGAAATACTCTGAAGCTGCAAACCATAGGTAAAGAAGTCGCCCCAATATATCGCTTCCTCATATCTGATGATATCTATCCACTCCCGCAGGTTACCCCATGAGATATAGCGCCCAGACATACAGACTACAACCAACAAAATCAGGATTTTTAATTCCAGCCAAATCTTCTGAATCAGTCCTGCGATATACTGATTAGCCTGCCGTTTCTCTTTTCTCCAAAACCATGCGAATATAAGCAGCGCAATGGATAGCCCAATCATGGCCATATTTAGGAGAAACTGGTTCTGTTGTGCTTCAAAACTTTTCTCCATATTATACAGGATTCTTCCGTAAGTCACTGGACCATAAGACCCATAATTACCTGCCACATAGAGCTTAGGCGTCTTGGCTACCGCCATGAAAATCACTGCTTCTTTTGTAGAAAGGTCCGCATTGAAATTGGTGTAACCCGGTACATACCAACGGCTTTCCCTGGTGTACACACCGTCCCCGTACACATCCTCCGCCTTGCCATCCTTCACAATCTCTACCTTGCCGTCTCCCTTTTTATTAAACCAAAGGGTGAAATTGTATTCTTCTTCCGACAGACTTTTCCCAACGTCCTCTCCGTTCCAGGCTTGTCCCACCTTGTTCTCATACCCCTCTATATTGGTATAAAGAAGTTTTCCCTTATAGATTACTGCATAGCGGAGATTCTTGTTGGCTGCCTTTTCTGCCATGTAGGTTTTAACGTCAAATTTGTTGTCTTTGCTGCTTTCTTCATAATAAGATTCATAAGCCTCATCATAATAGTCGTAGTTTTCATCATATCCGTAGGCGACATAGCCGATGCCATCCTCATAATAATCCGAATCATACCACCACCATGGCTTATCACCATAATCATTCCCCACTCCATACGTTCCATATTTGGTGCTTTCTCCTCCTGTAGCAACGCCTAAAAATGAGGCTAGTCTTTCTGAAACATAATCCCGAAAGTATGCGCTTTGCTGGTAATCGCCGCTTCCCTTTAAGACTTCCCTATCTCCACTAAACATCAGCTGACAAGTGGAAAAAGCGCTTCCAATCAAAAGGGATATGCCCAGACAGAAGGCAATAAAACTAAGTACGCTCTTTGATCTTTTCCATTTTGTATCCAATTCCCCACACCACCTTTAAGTATTCTGGCTCCTTCGGATTCAGCTCAATCTTTTCCCGAATATGACGAATGTGTACCATTACCGTGTTTTCTGGAGCATAGGCCGGCTCCTCCCATACTCGCTCATAAATCTCTTCTGCAGGAAAAATCCTGCCTCGGTTTCGCATCAAAAGGTCCACGATCTTGGTCTCCGTGGCTGTCAATTTGACAGGTTCCCCGTCTGCATAGAGGGTTCGCTCCTGCACTCGATAGCAGAGCCTGCCGTTCCAGATTTCATCGGTTTGGTACTTGGCATTGATGTCCCCCAGAAATGTGTATCTGCGAAGCTGGCTCTTTACCCGTGCCTTCAGTTCCTGCGGATTAAAGGGTTTGGACACATAGTCGTCAGCTCCCATGGAAAGCCCCAATACCTTGTCCGTCTCCTCTGTTTTGGCGCTGAGAACGATGATAGGCAGATTTTTTCTTTCTCTGATTTTCATCATGGCAGATAATCCATCCAATTTGGGCATCATCACATCCATAATCATCAACTGAACCGTCTGCTCCGCTAAAATCTTAAGGGCCTCCATACCGTCATAAGCGCGCAATATCCGGTATCCTTCCTTTTCCAGAAGCAAGGCAATGGCCTTCACAATCTCTCTGTCGTCATCCACCACCAAAATCCATTCGTTCATACTCTTTCCTCCTTCAGCCTGCCCTTATGTTACCCAAGACCCCTTATGAAAAACTCATGGTATTTCTTATGAAATTCTTAAAACAAAAAAGCTGCATGAACAGTCATTTTCTGTTCATGCAGCAGTCCTGTCATATGATTATCTCTTAATGTTAACCAGTTCTTCCAACATCTCATCAGATACAGTAATGATACGGCAGTTTGCCTGGTATCCACGTTCTGTTGTGATTAAGTTAGCAAACTCGTCGGCCACATTAGCGCCGGAAGCCTCCAGACCACTATTACGCACCTGGCTGCATTTCTGCAGTTTATTGGCCGCGGTACTGTCCTCTGCCTTTTTATTGTTCAGGAATTTTTCATCCAGTACATTTCCAGCAGAACCAACACGCAGTTCTCCAGAGCCATCCATAGCCTTATAGTAAGGTCCGTCAACGTGAGTAACACCAAACGGGTTATCTACTGTAGCAATGGCAATGTAGCCAACGACCACCGTCTCACCGGTAGCATCATTGATACCGCTGATTCGGCCATCCTTACTGATGGTTAAAGTATTGAGGGATACACATTTCTTCTCTGAGTCAATTGGCATCAAAGTAGCCATATTGCCTAAGAACATTCCTTCTCTCTGAGCATCTGTCGGATTATTACCCATCAACGCCTCCATAGCTGCCAGGTCTTTTTGGGTAATTCCTGGGTTTGCTGCTGTACCATCGCCTTCCGCCTCTACCGGGTTATCCAGATGCATGTTTACCTGACCGGTAGCCACTGTATATTCGCTGAGTACCGGATATACAGCAGCGCCAGCTTCCCATACCTTTGTTCCATCCGCACGCAGTCCATTATTATCTGCAGAAGGAATGGCTGCCATCAGAGGTAGTCTCAATGGAACCAGTTCGGTACTGGTGATATAAGCGTCTCTCCATGTAGGGTTCTCCTCCAGTTGCTTTTCTGTAGCAAACGGATGATAATCCGGATTCTGAACTGTGGCATATCCAAACAGCACATTACCTGCACCGTCGGTAACATAACCATTAGAATCCGTCTTAAAATCGCCCAGACGAGATAGGGTTAAACTGGATAAATCTGCCTGAGAACCGATTTCCTGGTCCTTATCTCCTAAAAGGAAGAAGCCGTCTCCATCAATCATACAGTCCCAACCACGTCCTGTCGGCGTATAGGTGGAAGCTGACATATTTAAGTCGATGGTACCGACCTGTACACCGAAACCAAGCTGGGAAGGATTGGTACCACCCTTTACGGTCGTACCATCAGAACCAGCAGCTGTGGTGGTGTAAATGGATTCACGAAACAACATTCTCTGTGATTTATATCCATAAGTATTTACATTGGCAGTGTTATTACCAATAACATTCATCATGTTCATGTGAGCTTTCATGCCGCTGATGCCCACATACATTGCTCCCATCATAGTGTAAAATCAACTCCTTTTCGTAAGGCGCCCGCCGCACTGTCGTCATACGGACGAAGTGCAAAGCATCCCGAAAGGGTCCTGCTTTCTGTATATTACAGAATCACAGCGCCATCAATATTGGTAAATATATTATCTTTCATTTCTGATTGAGACATGGTTGTAATGACCCGTCCGTTTGGTACATTGATGATAAATGCTTGATTGGCGTCAAAAGCTACAATATTGGTCACACCCTTGGATTGTGCTTTCTCCACTGAATCAGCCAGTTGATTCATCAAATCCGGCGTCACTTCAATGCCTCGTTCCTCTGCTCGAATCATTGCATGTTTGGAAAATGCGATTCCCTTCTGGTTCTCTGTTGCTCGCTCCATCTCCTGACGGAACATTTCGCTAAACTGTACCTGACCCGTCTGACTGCCTTGACTGCCATCAGAAATCGGCGGTTTACCGCGAAGCCGCTGAACCTTTTGCGCTTCCATCGCACGCTGAATCGGAGAGATTTTTATAATCTCGCTCATTGTTCATCAATCCTTTCCAAGAGGAATCAGACCTGGGTAGTTTCTTCCTCCGGTTCTGTGGCGCTACCGCCTTCACCTTCACCTGAATCACCCGGCGTTTGCGTGTCGTCTGTTTCCGTCTTGGTTTCAGGTAAATGTCCAACCGCCATCACGCTATTTAAAGAATAGCAATCGTCACCGATAAAGATTACTGCTTCACCGTTGAGAATACCAGTGGCTGTCACATTGCCCACGATTTCGGAGAGTTCTCCCTTTTCATTAAACACACCTACTGTTACATCCTTGCCAACCAGCGAAGATGCATAAGTTAAGGTGCTGGATTGAGCCAATGCAGTCATGCTTTCCGTCATAGCGGTCATAGCCTGTACACTGGTCATCTGGGTCATCTGATTCATCATATCTGTAGTGCTTGCTGTATCATCGATAGACTGATTCTGGAACTGGGTGACCATCAAAAGAAGCATGTCTTCAAATGAAAGGGTAGAATTAGAAGTTTTCTGCTTATCCCGCACGCTTCCGGTATCCGCACCATTTGATGTTCCGCTAGTTCCATTGATCCATTTGGTTAAATCCATCAATTCTGTTGGTGTTACTGCCATTAGATTTTAAACTCCTTTCCTGTTTTTTCATTGTCTTGTATACGCTCTATACAGCGTATTCCAAATCTAAAAGGCCAAGTCTAAGTTGTTGCAAGAAATCGTCTCCCTGATTTCTGGACTCCTCTCTGGAATCCCTCTGATTTCCTTGCTGACCATGTCCATCCGGATTGGTTTGTTGTTGCTGCGCTTGCTGTCCTTCCTCGCTTTGATGTACCTCTACATGTACATTGTTTTGGTTTGTACCCATGAGAAGTTGGGCAAGCTGGTCGGTATGGCGGCCTAAAAGGCCTACTGCCTTTTCATTGCCAGCATAGAGAACCACCTGCAAGCTGCCATCCAACTGTTTGGTCAATTCTATCGTAACAGTACCCAGGTTTTCTGGCATCAACCTAACTTCAACCTTTTCTGCGCCTGCCTGCACAGCCTGGCGAATCACATTTGCCATCTGAAGTTCGCTGTCCGACGATTCCATATTGACTGGTACGCCTTCGCCAACTTTCACTGGTGTATGTTCCACATTCTTAAATAAAGGCTGTGGTTCTGCGCCTTCGCTGGTTTGACTGTCCAATACTTCTGCATCAGCCTCTACCATGGCCATGTTTGTATTCTGACCTTCCGCCTGTTTCTCTCCGCCAGCTGAAACCCCTTGGTTAAATATGAAGGTTTCTGCTGATTGGGTATTTGGAGCCACTGGTGAACTCATATCTCCCTGCTCCCTTAAAACCGGCTGCTGTAACACAGTGTTTTGCTCTGGCATCATCTGGGGCCCCAAGTCTCCGGCCTGCACGAGTTGCGTTTCCATATGTACTGTAGTCTCTGGTGCAGCTGCAAGAATCTGATTTGCTAAGAGAAGCTCTGTAGGAATATATCCGGTGGCGCTCAACTCCTGATTTTGATTCTGACCTTGTGCGATTTGCTCGCTCTTTTGCCCTTGGGATGTCGTATTCTTCTGGTTGGAATTTTCCACATCCTTGGCAGTCTGCTGCTCCTTTGCAGTTGGCGATGCAGATTTATCGTTAGGTTCCTTTGCCTCAGATTTATCGTCAGCGTGATTCAACTCCTTACCAGTATCTGCTGTCTCCTTCTGTCGCTTTTGCAAAAGTTCCGTAAACTGTTTGTTTTCATCCCGTTTCCCACCAGTGATTGTCTGAACCAGGCCGTTCAGATTTCCTGCGTTCTGATACATCTCAATCATCATCTCTGTGACATTCATATTTTCACCTCCTTTCCTTTCAATCAATTTCATCTATTGAGAACGCCTTACTCTTGATAAAGCGAAACTCACAACCTTATGTATCTGGACTATGCGCCCTGTGCTGCCATCACCCTGGTTGTAGATACGAACTCATCGATCATGGCTTCCTCATTTTTTCTCTCAATCTGATGATACTGATGTACCTTCTTTTCTTTTAACTTTTCAATGGACGCTGTCTCCTGTTTTGCTTCCACCACCTGTAGTCTCTTCTCTTCCGCCTTTAGATTTAACTCTTCAAGGTGTAAAGTTTCTCTGTGAATGTCTCGTTCCAGTACCCTAAGACTGGCATCTATCATAAGCGCCTGCCCTACAGTAATTCCTTGAGCCTTTTTTCGGCAAAGGACTGGTTTTCCTGCTGGTAATGGAGATTAAGCTGTTCCAATACAGCTTCCTGTTTATGTACCTGCGCAAGTAGTTTACCGTGCTCTGCTTGCAAAGAATCTAAAATTTGCTGCTTATAATCCAATACTGTTTCCAGCGAAAATTGAAATTTCTTCATCAGTTTTTTCTCTATCCTTTACAAAATTTTTTATATTTATATAATTTTTCTTAACTGCCTCAAACTCTCCTCATAGCTGAAGGACTCATCGATACCCTGTTTCAAAAATTGATTGATGGCATCGATTTTAGAAAGGGCATAGTCCAACTTGGGATTTGTCCCCGATTTATATGCGCCGATAGAAACCAAATCGGCATTTTTTTCATAGATACCCAGAATGTCTCGCAATCTGGAAGCCAGTTCCTTATGTTCATCCGGCACGATTTCCACCATCAGACGGGAAATGCTGGCGCTCACATCAATGGCGGGAAAATGGTTGCTATTGGCAAGCTGTCTGGAAAGAACAATATGACCGTCCAGAATACCTCGTACTGTATCAGCAATGGGTTCATTGGTATCGTCCCCTTCTACTAATACGGTATAAACCCCTGTAATAGAACCCTTTCTGAAATTTCCGCTTCGCTCCAGAAGTTTAGGAAGCTCCGCATAAATGGACGGCGTATACCCTCTCGCCACAGGCGGCTCTCCGATGGCCAAACCGATTTCTCGCTGAGCCATGGCGAAACGGGTTAAGGAATCCATCATCAGCAATACATCATACCCTTGATCCCGAAAGTATTCGGCAATTCCAGTAGCTACGCTTGGACATTTCATTCGAAGCATGGCCGGCTGGTCAGAGGTAGCTACAACCAACACAGACCTCCGCATACCTTCCTCGCCCAAATCCTTTTGCATAAATTCTAGTACCTCGCGGCCTCGTTCACCCACCAATGCGATGACGTTGATATCCGCTTTTACATTCTTGGCAATCATCCCCATG
>JAAWDM010000018.1 GCA_022793795.1 Bacillota bacterium | reverse complement strand
GGTGCAGCCTGGCTACTGCATCTTAAAAAAGAATAATAAAAAAGATACCAGTTATTCTTTCATATTCTAAAGCAAGGACTGTGCCAGGGCGGCCGTCTGCAGCCAATTTCCCAAAGGCGTTGATTTACTGGGAATTTTGTGAAAACTTTTGGTCCCACCCAAGCCATCCTCTCCATCCCGTTCGTTTCATTTCTGAAACATCCTCTTTTTCTAGTTCAAAAAACGAAACATTTTTCTTGACAGGCCATTCCTCTAGTCTTATAATTCTAACATAAAAATACCTTTACTGACAAAAGGGAGAGCAGAAATCATGAGCAGACTTGTCAATATTCAACCAACGGTTCAGCAGGTGGCCAACGCCATATCAACGGTACTCAACATTGAGACCTTAATCCTGGACGAAAACTTAAAAATCATTGCAGGTACCGGTCAATATCAGGAACGAATCGGCTCCTACGAAGCTGAGAGCCGTTATATGGAAGAATTTCTATATAAATATCTTCTCCGAATAGGCGGCACCTATGTGGTAGACGACATCAAAGATCCTCTTTATGGACCTGCTGAATGGATCAGCGGTGAAAAAGGAGAAATATGCTGTACCATATCCTATCGAGAGAAACACATCGGCATCATCGCTCTAGTAGCCTTTACTGACGACCAATATCATCATCTCATTGACAATCAGTTTTCTATCTGCAATTATCTGAAAAACATGGCAACCCTGCTCTCCTCTTACCTGGGTAATATCGACCATCTGCGGGATTTAAACGTCCAATCCAATCTGCTGACAGAAATCGTCAACGGTTCTCCCCAAGGCATCATCGTCATTGACAGCGAAGGATACATTACCAATGCCAACAAAAAAGCAGAATCCCACATTTTGACCAAGGCCAATTTAAGTTGGGGACTCTCTGGCCTTCATCTGGATGCTTTTTGGCCAGCAGCCACAGGAATCTTTTTAAATACCAAAACTGGATTTCAAAACAGAGAGCTTCATTTCAAAGAAGAGAATATCAAAATTATGGCTTCCTGCAAACCAGTCTATGATGAAAATTCACTGCAACGGGTCATCATTTTCTTTGATGATATTGCAGAAGTGAAAAAGACTGCATACAAGGTCTTGGGCAATAATACCTTTAACTTTGACTCTATTATTGGAAGCAGTAATGAAATCACAAAAGTGAAGGAATTTGCCCGCAATATTGCTAAAAGCGCTTCCACCGTTCTAATCACCGGTGAAAGCGGCGTGGGCAAAGAGATGTTTGCCAGAGCCATCTATGCAGAGGGCCCCCGCTTTAGCGCGCCTTTTGTCACCATCAACTGCGGCGCCATTCCGGAAAACCTGATTGAAAGCGAACTCTTTGGCTATGCAGACGGAGCCTTTACCGGCGCGTCCAAAGGCGGTCATGTTGGTAAATTTGAAGCTGCCAACGGCGGCACCATCTTTATCGATGAAATCGCCGAATTATCCTTGCAGATGCAGGTGAAACTACTCCACGTCATTCAAAACAGACAGATTGAACGAATCGGCAGCAATAAACTGATCGACATCGATGTACGCATCATTGCAGCTACCAACAAGAATCTGGCAGAAATGTGCAAGTCGAAGGAATTTCGTGAGGATCTTTACTATCGTCTCAATGTCATTCCGCTGACCATTCCGCCTCTGCGGGAGCGTACCGACGACATTCTTCCTCTGGCAAAATATTTTCTTCATAAATATTCCCAGATGTTAGGAAAAGAGGTTACTGATTTTTCACCTGAAGCGGCTAATCTTTTACTGGTACATCGCTGGCCAGGAAATGTAAGAGAAATTGAAAACGTCATAGAGTATATCGTCAACGTGGCCCAAGGTTCCCTCATCCTTCCAGAAGATTTTCCACCCCTCTTTCAATCTTTGATTCATGCAAAGGAGCAAGCATCTGAAAAGGAAACCTTGAAGGCCAATGTAGAAAAGTATGAAAATCTTGTCCTCAACAAATACCTGCAGGACTTAGAAAACGGCTCCATTAGCCGCGAAGAACTGGCGAAAAAGCTGGGTATCAGCAGAACTTCTCTCTATCGTAAACTAAAAAAACTGGAAACCGAATCATCTACCTGATAAGCAAAAGCGCCGCCCTATAGAGCTGGCGCTTTTTTCATGATAAATACACCGATGATTCCGCCTAAAAATGCAGGAAGTATCCATCCAAAACCGATTCCAGAAAGAGGCAGTATATGGGAAAAAACGTCTATGCTGACAACCTTTTCAAGCTGTAATACTGCCGATGCGATAAAGGCCCCCATAGAAGCCCAGCGGCATATGGCCCAATACTTTTCTCCACCAATAAACATAGCATATAGAACCACAATAATCAGCACAGGATAAATGATTTCCAATAAAGGCGCCGCCATGGAAATAATTACTGCGGTTCCCAAATTAGAGATGATCCATGAGGTGACAGCAAATACTGTCACCAGAATTTCATATTTAATATGTATCGTATTCTCAAAATAGGATGCAATGGAAGTCAAAAGCCCTACCGCTGTGGTCAGACAGGCAAAGGCAACAATAACACCAAGCAAAATCAATCCGGGTTTACCCATGAGGGACTCAGTTAAGTACAACAGTAGACTGTTTTGTGTCATCTCTTCTGTCACCTGAACAGATGCAGTAGCGCCGATATAGGCCAGACCTCCGTAAACCACAAAAAGGAGAATCACAGAAAGTCCGCCCCCTGCCGCCACCATATGAAGCTGCTCCTTGGTTGTGGTGTAGCCCTTATCCTTCATGGTGGCCTCCATGGCAATATAAAAGACGCAAGCCGCCATCATATCCAATGTCTGATAACCAGACAGCAAGCCGTTTCTAACCACTGCTCCGGTTTCCTCCCCTGGTCCGATTTCACCCACAGGCGTAACGAAACCTTTTACAATGAGAATCAGCAGGGCTATAAAGAGCAGCGGCGCCATAACCTTTCCGATTCTGTCAATCACCTTGCTTTGGCGAATACTCAAAAGAAAAGCGACGAGTATAAATACACCTGTACAGAGCCAGGAATTCCACTGCCCAAAAACAGGGACCAGTCCTATCTCATAAGTAATGGATGCGGTTCTTGGAATGGCGATAAATGGGCCGATACACAGACAGTTTATGGTAAGGAGCAAAAATCCGGCTCGTTTTCCCAAGGGCTTCATAATCCCTTCCGTCCCTTCTCCGGTCTTTGCGGTGGAAAGCATGATTAGCAAGCTAAGTCCAATATCTGCCGTAATAAAACATAAAAAACCTACGAGCCAGCTGCTTCCTGATTCCCATCCTAAGTATGGCGGGAATATCAAATTTCCCGCGCCAAAGAACATGGCAAACAGCGCGAACCCAACGGTCATACAATCCGAAATCCTTTTTTTGTTCATTTTTCCCTCCAAATGATAGTTTGATGCTTCTGATTTTCCTTGCATCTTTCATTTCATAAAGAGCAAAAAATATACCAAACTTAGTCATAAAAGGAGGATATCCTAATTACAAGGTTTTTTTCATCGAAGGCACAATGTTCAGAAATTTTTTTTGTAGTTGGCCCTATTTTTTTCATTCTATCCCATTTCTATTTCTTTGATTTCGCCCATTTTAGTTTCATTTTTGAACCATTTTTTCATTTTTATTTCACTTTAGAAACATTCATGCAAAAAAGAAAACCAGAGTCGCCCATATCCATGGGTTTCTCTGGTCAAAACTTCTATATCCATGCCTACTTCATTTTATGGCCCTTATAATCAAAGGCGTCAATGGCCTGTTTTACCGCTTCATTAAGTTGCATCTTTAATTCTTCATAGATGGCCTTTTCCTTCAACTGTTGCAATTCAATTCTAGGCCGCTCTTTATCTGTATCCACCAGATACAGGAAATAATCCATTGAAATATCCAGGGCACTACAAATATTTAGGATTCTCTCAAATTTTGCTGCAGTCTTACCACACTCTATTTTTGAAATGTGATGAGTAGATATCCCTGTCATTTCTGCAAGGTTTTCTTGTGTAACACCTTGCTTTCTTCTATTCTCTCGGATGTATTCTCCAATCTGTATCTTTAGATCTGTCATAATTCACAACACTCCTTGTGAATTATTTTAAAACATAGCTAGAATATTATCCATGGACGTAGGAATGATTAAGTCTCACCTTATAATCGTATAGAATTACTTTTTATATTTTCCTCTTTTCTTTGTAGAAAAATGTGGTATAATGAACGCAAAAGTAATGCGCACCTTGTTAACATCAGTGCGTGCGCCGGCGTTGCCGCTAGGCAGCGTTCATTATACGTTTAGGAGGAAAATCATGTATATAACTTGTCTTGATATGGAAGGCGTTTTAGTACCGGAAATTTGGATTGCTTTTGCAGAGGAAACCGGTATTCCAGAATTAAAGAAAACTACCCGCGATGAGCCGGACTATGACAAACTGATGAATTACAGACTGGATATTCTCAGAGACCATGGTCTAGGCTTAAAAGAAATCCAGGATACCATTGCCAAAATCGATCCGATGCCTGGAGCAAAGGAATTTCTTGATGAACTCCGCAGCTTCACACAGGTTGTCATCATCAGCGATACCTTTACCCAGTTCGCCATGCCGCTTATGAAAAAGCTAGGCTACCCTACCCTGTTTTGTAACGAACTGATTGTTGCCGATGACGGCGAGGTGACCGGATTCAAAATGCGTGTGGAACAGTCCAAGTTGACTACCGTAAGATCTTTCCAGTCCTGTGGCTGCGAGACCATCGCTGCTGGCGACAGCTTTAACGATTTAGGAATGATTAAGGCCAGCAAGGCAGGCTTCCTCTTTAAGAGTACCGAGTCTATTAAGGCAGACAATCCTGACATTCCTGCCTACGAAGAATACGACGAGTTACTGGCTGCCATCAAAGGCGCTATGGGAATGAAGTAAACTTCATATTTACAACAAACGGGGCTGTTGCATGGTGTAACAGCTCCATTTTATCGTTTTGATATATTTTCTGAATGTTGTACATTTTAGAAGTTCGGCCCTAAGCGGCCAACAAGATTGGCTTAAAACGTTGGTTTTTTTCAAGATTCTAGCCAAAAAGCCAACGCGCACCTATCGAATCCCTCGAAAACACTGATTTTGCAAAGGGAGTGAAACAAAAATGTTGGCTAAATCGTGATTTTACACCAGACTAGCCAACATCTCATTTCAACTCTAATCTTCTATTTATTTTCTGCTTCAAACTTCTTCATGAAAGCGATTAAGGTTTCTACGCCTTCCTTTGGCATTGCATTGTAGATGCTGGCTCTCATACCGCCGATGGAGCGATGACCGTTCAGGTTCACCATGCCGGCTTCCTTCGCCTCTGCCACAAACTTCTTGTCCAAATCAGCATCGCCGGTGACGAATACCACGTTCATCAGGGAACGGTCTTCCTTGGCTACCGGGCATTTGAACATCTCGCTGCTGTCGATATAGTCATACAGAAGAGCAGCCTTTTCTTCGTTAGCCTTCTGCTTAGCTGCAACACCGCCGGTTTCCAGCAGATGCTTGAATACCTCGCCTGCCACATACAGAGAGAAGCAAGGCGGCGTATTATACATGGAATCGTTATCTACATGAACCTTGTAATCCAAATAAGTCGGAACAGATGCATCGGCATGTCCTAGCAGGTCCTCTCTAACGATGACGATGGTCACTCCAGCAGGGCCTACATTCTTCTGCGCGCCTGCCCATACCAGGCCGAATTTGGTAATATCAAATTCTCTGGAAAGGAAGTTGGAAGACATATCGGCAACCAGCGGAATATCTCCGGTTTCCGGCACATAATTGTAAGCGGTTCCATAGATGGTATTATTGTCGGTGATGTAAACATAGTCTGCATCTGGTCTAATGTCTTCTTTCTTAATCTTTGGTACGTAAGTGAAGGTGTCCTCCTCTGAAGAAGCGACTACCTTAATGTCACCAAACTTGGCGGCCTCTTTATATGCTTTCTTCGCCCAGGTTCCGGTCAGCACATAGTCGGCCTTTTTGGAATTTCTCAAAAGGTTTAAAGCTACCATGGAAAATTGCAGCGTGCCGCCGCCCTGTACGAATAATACCTTATAGTTCTTAGGAATATTCAGCAGTTTTCTCAGATTCGCCTCTGCATCTTCCGCGATTTTCTTAAACTCTTTAGATCGGTGACTCATCTCCATTACAGACTGTCCGCTGCCTTCATAATTCAGCAGTTCTTTCTGAACCTTTTCCAGCACTTCGATAGGAAGCATGGAAGGGCCAGCCGAAAAGTTGTAAACGCGATTGTAGTTTGTCATTGTCGTAAGTCCTCCAAATAAAAAGTTTTTGAGTTAGGTATCTCCAAAATCGGGGTATACCTTAGATATGCCGTTCTTTCCGGCCATTATTTTTCAAGTATAACACTTTACGTTAGTGAAGTAAAGTGCTATACTATTGTATATTACCACAAATTTTAACAATCACACATGCAGGAGGAAAAAAAATGTATCAAATCGCAACGCTGAATAAAATATCCAAGGTTGGCTTGGCGGAGCTGTCCGATGAATATATGATTACAGAAAAGGTCGAGGACGCTGCCGGTATTCTGGTCAGAAGCCAGGATATGCTCACCATGGAATTCAGCAAGGAACTGAAAGCCATCGCAAGAGCTGGCGCCGGCGTCAACAACATTCCACTAGATAGATGTGCAGAAGCTGGTATCGTGGTATTCAACACCCCAGGCGCCAACGCCAACGCAGTAAAGGAACTGACCATTGCAGGCCTGCTTCTGGCATGCAGAAATATTCCAGCAGCTCTGACCTGGGCGAAAGGTCTTTCCGAAGATGTGAGCAAAACCGTTGAAAAAGGCAAGTCTCAGTTTGCAGGCCATGAAATTACTGGCAAAACCTTAGGTGTGGTGGGCCTTGGAGCCATCGGCCGCAAGGTTGCCGCCGCTGCATCTGCTTTAGGCATGAAAATCGTAGGCTATGACCCATTCTTCAATGGAGACGCTGACTATCAGGTATACACCGATCTGAAGGAAATGCTGCCTCTCTGCGACTATGTAACCATCCATGTTCCGGCTAACGATAACACCAAGGGTATGTTCAACAAAGAACTTTTCTCTGCCATGAAGGAAGGCGCCGTTCTGCTCAACTTCTCCAGAGATAAGCTGGTAAACGACGTAGACTTGCTGGTTGCAGTGGAAACTGGAAAGGTTTCTCAGTACATCACCGACTTCCCTAACGACAATCTGGTGGGAAGAGAAGGCGTGGTTCTCCTTCCTCATTTGGGCGCTTCCACGGAAGAAGCAGAGGATAACTGTGCAGTGATGGCTGTCAATGAAATCCGCGACTACTTTGAAAACGGAAACGTAATCAATTCCGTTAACTTCCCGAAGGCTGACCTTGGCCCGATTGGAGACAATACCCGTATCGCTTTCCTGGTAAAGGATATGGACGATCCTGTAGTCGCCATGACGGAGCATCTGTCAGAGGCAGGGATTGCTATCAAGAAAATCGTAGGCGGCAACAAGAAGGGCTTCGGCTATGTGCTGGCAGAAATCGACTCCAAAGAACTGCCAGGTCTGATCTTCCACGATGAAAACATCATTGCAACCAGAGAAATCAGGAAATAAACCATCATGTACGAACTTTATCACAGATTGGATGCCATGGCCATCTTTCATAATCTGAAAGAACATCCCATTGTCCTTGGCCTTAGCGACCTGCTATATGCCATAGAGAATCTGGATAATCCGGATGCTCAAATCAGCTATTATGGCATTTTTGCCCACGAGATTTATAAGGAAGGCGGCGATTTAAGCCAGGCTATCCGCCGAATTCTGCTGGAAGATGAAAACTTTTATATCGTAAGTTGTGCTCGTGGCCAGAAGCCGGCAAAGCATGTGGAGGACTGTCTGGAAGCGGAATTATCCCTCTTTCAGGAGATTTCCCAGCTGACGCCGGACATGTTTCGCAACCAGATGGATTATGACGGTTTCCTGCCTTCCTGGTCCATCTCTCCTGTGGATATCAGAGGCGATTATCACACCATGATAGAAGGCCTTTCCTCCACCGGCTATGGTATCTTTGCAAAATACAATGGGTTCACTGTAAAGGACGGTCAGCTTGTGCCCATCAGAAATATGGACGAACAGACCATCGATACCCTTTACGGCTACGAACGGGAACGAAACCTAGTTCTGGAAAACACCCGTGCTCTGGCTACCGGCGGCAAGGCCTGCAATGTGCTTCTCTATGGAGATGCAGGTACGGGTAAAAGTTCCACCATCAAGGCGGCGGCTCGTCACTTTTTCGACCAGGGCCTTCGCCTCGTAGAATTTAAAAAGAACCAGCTGGAGGATATTTTGCCGATTATGGAATTTCTGTCTCAGATTCCATTAAAATTCATCTTTTATATCGATGATTTGAGTTTTTCGGCAAATGACGATACCTTCTGCGCTTTGAAAGGAATTTTAGAGGGTAGCGCTGCCAGTTATGCAGGTAATATCGCCATCTATGCAACCAGTAACCGTCGTCATCTGATTAAGGAGTCTATGGAAGACCGCATCGGCAATCAGCTTCATATCAACGATACCTTGCAGGAATCCATGAGTCTGGCCGCTCGCTTTGGTCTGACCGTCACCTTCTCCAAACCGGAAAAGGATTTATACTTGGATATTGTAAAAAAACTGGCCGATGAATACGGCGTCCACATGGAGGAAGCAGAACTTTTCCAAAAAGCAGAGGCTTTCGCCATCCGTCAGAACGGCCGAAGCCCAAGAACTGCAAAACAGTTCCTGATGCTGGCTAAAATTGGATTATCATAATATATGAAAAACCGCAAGTGTTGACACAGCTTGCGGTTTTGTTCTTTCAAAGAAATTCTTTACTTCTTCTCTGGTATCAAGAAAATAAATACCATTGCGCTGACAGCCATGAGGAACGGGTAGAACAGGTAAGGGATGATTTCATAGGTGGTAATGCTGGCAGCTGCAGCCGCATAAAGAAGCTGCGCCCCATATGGAATGATTCCCTGCACCACTGAAGCGAAAATGTCCAAAAGTGATGCCGTCCTGCGTGGGTCTATGTCGTACTCCTGACTGATTTCCTTTGCAATCTGGCCGCTCATAACGATGGCAATGGTATTGTTGGCTGTAGAAAGGTCGATACCAGCAACCAGAGCAGCGATGCTTATCTGGGCACCCTTCTTGGTCTTGGTATTCTTATGTATGAAGTGAAGAATAAAATCAATACCTCCATAAGCCTTTACCAATCCACCGATGGCCGCCACCGTAATGGAAATGACTGTAATATCGTACATGGAAGTTACCCCTGTACCGATACTGCTAAAAATTTCGCCGACTGCCATGGATCCCGTGGCCACCCCTGCAATCACAGAGGTAATGGTTCCAACAATCAATACTACGAAAACATTGATGCCTACCAGGGCTCCTATCAATACCAACAGATAGGGAACCACCTGCCAGAAATGATACTCGCCCAGTTCTACCTCTGACGTGCCGTTCATGGTAGTAACGAAATAAATGATAGCTGAGATGATGGCTGCTGGCAGTACGATTTTAAAGTTCATCTTAAACTTGTCGCTCATCTCGCATCCTTGGGTGCGGACTGCCGCAATGGTGGTGTCGGAAATCATGGATAGATTGTCTCCAAACATGGCGCCGGAAACTACTGCTGCCAGACACAGAGGAAGCGAAAAGCCGGTAGCCTCGCTAATCTTTACCGCAATAGGCACCAAGGCCGCGATGGTTCCCACCGAAGTACCCATGGATATAGAAATAAAGCAACCGATTAAAAACAATCCCACTACAGCAAATTTACTAGGTATCAAAGACAGACCCAGATACACCGTACTATCGGCTCCTCCTGCCGCTGTGACCGCACCGCTGAAAGCGCCTGCCGCCAGAAAAATCAAACACATGGTCACCACGTTTTCATCGCCGATACCTGCTGTGCAGACGCGGATTTTATTCTGAAACTTCAGCGCCGGATTCTGCAAAAAAGCCACTACCAATGCAATTAAAAACGCTACAATGGTCGGCATGGCATAAAAGTCGTTGGCAATGATGCCGCTGCCGATAAACAATACTAAAAATACGCCGATAGGCAGCAGCGCCACGGCTCTTCCCTGCTTCTCTCTTTTCTCTATATTTTCCATATTTTCCTCCCACAACTCATTTGGCAAAACTGCCGCCGCTACATCATCACGCTGATGAGTTTCGGCTTATAGCCTTGGTTTTCCAAAGCTTTTACGATGTTCTCCTTATGCTCTGTACCGAAGGCTTCGATGGTAATCTTCAGTTCCACTGCCGCCGTCCGGTTGGTAGAGACGAATTGATTGTGTTCCAACTTGATGACGTTGCCCTGCTCTGCTGCAATGACGCTGGCCACCCGAACCAGTTCGCCCGGCTTGTCCGGAAGCAGAACCGATACGGTAAAAATTCGATCCCTCTGAATCAGTCCCAACTGTACCACCGACGACATGGTGATGATATCCATGTTTCCACCGCTAAGGACAGAAACGATCTTTTTATCCTTTACATCTAAATGCTTTAAAGCCGCAACCGTAAGGAGACCGGAATTCTCCACAATCATCTTGTGATTCTCTACCATATCCAGGAACGCAACCACCAGTTCTCCGTCCTCCACAGTCATCACATCGTCAAGCCCCTCCTGAAGATATGGGAAAATCTTGGCGCCTGGTGTCTTTACTGCAGTACCGTCGGCAATGGTGCTGACCTGATCCAAGGTAACTACCTTGCCGGCTTTTAAGGAGGCTGTCAGACAGCCGGCGCCTGCCGGTTCCACACCGATGACCTTAATCTTTGGATTGAGTAGCTTGGCCAAGGTAGAAATACCGGTAGCCAGACCGCCGCCGCCCACCGGCACTAAGATATAGTCCACCAGCGGAAGTTCTTTAAATATTTCCATGGCAATGGTTCCCTGGCCTGTGGCCACCGCCAAATCGTCAAAAGGATGGATAAAGGTATATCCCTGTTCCTCTGCCAGCTTCATAGCATGAGCCGCAGCCTCGTCGTACACATCGCCATGAAGAATCACTTCCGCCCCATAGCTTTTGGTTCTGTTTACCTTCATCAGCGGCGTTGTGGTCGGCATGACGATGACAGCCTTACAGCCATACGCCTTAGCCGCATATGCCACTCCTTGAGCATGGTTTCCTGCGGAAGCAGTAATCAATCCTCTCTCCCGCTCTTCTTCCGTTAACGTGCTTATCTTGTAATATGCGCCGCGGAGTTTGTAGGCGCCGGTAAGCTGCATATTTTCTGGTTTCAAATACACCTTGTTTCCCGTCTGCTCGCTTAAATAGTTGCTGTATACCAGATTGGTGGTGGCTGCAACCTTTTGCACAATCTCCGACGCTTCCTCAAAGGCTTTTAATGTCAACATGGATGTTTCCATATGCTTTCACACTCCTTCTTTATCTGCCTACTGTAAATCCATTGAAGGTAGCCTGGGCTACCAGAGTATCCAATTCATCTGTAACCATTACTTCATAAAGGCTGGTGGTTCTGCCTGCCTTCACACAGATGGCCTCTGCAAGGAGCCTTTTCCCCTTGGCCGGGGTGAGAAAATTGATACCTCCATGAAGGGTTACAGTGTCCGGTGTCTCCTTATATGCGTTAGCTGCCACTGCCACTGCAAAATCCGCCAGCGTAAAGATGACGCCTCCCATGACAGCGCCCCTGGCGTTTTGGTGTATGGCATTTAACGCCACCTCACATTTGGCGCTTCCTGGCTTTGCATCTGTAATCACCGCGCCAATGCCTTCCGTTGCAAAACGATCCTCCCTGAACATTTGGCGAATCTCTTCTAAGGTTCTCTCTTTCATCCTCTCTGCTGCTCCTCATTCTCGGTTTTTATGACCTTATATGGCTAATCGGCCGAATACATCTAGTTTACACCATTTCCGCCCCTAAAGCAAGGCAATCATCCCAGCAAAACCTCTTTGGTTGCAATCCTCTCTTTAAATGCTTTATCATGTTCCACAAAGATCATGGTCGGCGAATATTCTAAAAGCAGTTCCTCAATCTGTATACGAGAATACATATCGATAAAATTTAGCGGTTCATCCCACACATAAAGGTGGGCCTTTTCACACAGGCTTCTTGCGATTAAAACCTTTTTCTTCTGTCCGCCAGAGAACTCCTTCATATCTTTTTCAAACTGGATTCGCTCAAAATCCATCTTTCGAAGAATGGTTTTAAACAGACTTTCATCAATCTGGCTTTTCTTAGCAAAATCCGTCAAACTTCCCTGTAGCCATGACGTGTCCTGGGATACATAGGAAATTACCAGCCCAGAACCCAGGGTGATAACGCCAGTATGGTCCATGTTCTCTCCTACCAAAAGTTTTAAAAGACTGGTTTTGCCGCTGCCGTTTTTTCCGTCCAGCCCCACTCTTTCTCCTGACCTTATGGTAAAAGAAACAGGCGGGCAGATGGATTTTCCACTGTAAAAAATCATCACCTCATCAAAAGTGACCAGGGTGTCGCTTCGATATACCAAGGGCGAAATTTTTAACACGTCTGCTCTCTCCGCATTTTTTAGGAGGGCAGACTTCTCCTCAATGGCCTGTTTTTGCCGCTCCTGTATGGCCATGGCCCGCTTCATCATCTTTGCCGACTTATGGCCCACGTATCCCTTATCATATGCGCCCCTTTTAGACGCTTCCACCCGGTCAGACCAGGTGGCCGTTCGTCTGGCAGCCTGCTGCAAACGTCCAATATCCTTTTTTAATTTCTGGTTCTTGGCCATTTCAAAATCCTGCTGCCTCTGAAAATTTTCCATCCAACACGAAAAATTTCCGCTTTGCACCTGGATGTCAGCCCGATTCAAAGAAAGGATATGGTCAACGCAACCATCCAAAAAATATCTATCGTGAGAAACCAGGATAAAACCCTTTTTCCTCTTTAGATAAGCTGCAACTCGCTGTCTGGCCATTGTATCCAGATGGTTGGTCGGCTCATCGATCAGTAAAAACCTCCCGTCCTTGAGAAACAGCGCTGCCAACAAAACCTTTGTCTGTTCTCCATTAGATAACGTATTGAAAGGCCTCCAAAGAACTTCTGCTTCCACCTCCAGGTAAGATAGTTCCCTTATCAGTTCCCACTCCTGGGCATCTGTACATATTTCCTGCAAAACCTCTAGGGTCCATCTATCCTGGTTTGTCACCTGATAGGGAAAGTATTCCATGGGCGCCGCGGCGCTGATCTTTCCCTCATATTCATATTTTCCCAGCAAAATATTTAAGAACGTGGTCTTACCTCTGCCGTTTCTTCCCACAAACCCTAACTTCCAGTCCGTATCGATCTGGAAGCTAACATCGTCAAAGATGAGATCGTGACTGGTTGAATAAGAGAAAGTAAGGTGTTCTACTTTTATCATCGACATCAAACATGCCCCCTTCCAAAAATGAAAATAAGCTGCAAGAAAGTCAATTCCTGCAGCTTCCAGCCACATAACATACATCCCCCCAGGCAGCGCATGACAATCAGCACTAAAGTTCTAAAGCGCCAAACGCCCATGGGAAACCTATATTAAGAAATGAAACCGATCTATAACCTTCTTGCAACAACTGCGACTGCATCACAAAAAACACCGTCGCATATTCTAATTTTATTTGCAAGAAAAGTTATACATCCTTTCACCCCTTTCACTTTGTTCTATTATATATACATCAGTATATCACAGGCTTGGCAGAAATGCAAGCCTGTGATTTTAACCAGCGCAAGCAGCACATCGTCTACTATGCTGTTATTCCGACCCTTTCCTTTAAGGTCTTCATATCGCTTTCCAGAAGCATTACGCGCACCGGCAGTAATTCCGCTTCATGTTTTATCTTCACTGCATCGTCCAGTCTGCGACTTAAATCAATATGAGCCTCTGCAATCAATCTGATATGATGGTTTGTTTCATTCTCAAGAGTCAACTTAATTGTCTGCACATCTTCCTTCAGAACGCCAACTTCCCTTTCCAAGTTTTCCTGACCTTTCTTCAGCAACTCTACATCCCCTTTTAGTGCTTCTACATCTGCTTTCAGCGCTTCTACATCTGCTTTTAGCGTCTCTACATCGCCTTTTAGAGTTGCCACATCCGCCTTTACAACGGCCATCTCTTCTTTCAGAACCGCAACATCTGCTTTTAGAATTGCTACCTCTTCTCGCAGTTCCGCAACGTCTGTCTTCAGAACCGCTACCTCTTCTCGCAGTTCCGCGACGTCTGTC
>JAAWDM010000017.1 GCA_022793795.1 Bacillota bacterium | reverse complement strand
TCCGACGGGAGCCGATGGAGCGACAGGCCCAACCGGTCCAACGGGAGCCGATGGAGCGACAGGCCCAACTGGTCCGACGGGAGCCGATGGAGCGACAGGCCCAACCGGTCCAACGGGAGCCGATGGAGCGACAGGCCCAATCGGTCCGACGGGAGCCGATGGAGCAACAGGAGCAACCGGTCCAACAGGAGCCGCAGGTACAGGTGCGATTATTCCATTTGCATCAGGTACACCAGTTTCGATGACAACAATCGCTGGAGGGCTTGCAGGACTTCCTGCCTTTATCGGTTTTGGAAGTAGCGCCCAGGGCCTTACGTTACTGGGGTCTACAATCGACATCACAAATGCCAGCGGAACGCTTTCTAACTTTGCATTCCAGGTTCCGCGTGCAGGTACCATTACGTCCTTCAGCGCCTTCTTTAGCACAACGGCGTCGCTCTCGTTAATAGGTTCCAATGTTACGGTGAGGGCACAGATTTACCAGTCTACGACGCCGAACAATGTATTTTCTCCAATCGCTGGAACGCAGCTTGACCTGACACCAGCGCTTTCTGGTGTAATATCTATTGGAACACTGTTAAATGGTACGCTGACAGGACTCAATATTCCAGTAACAGCGCAAACGCGGCTGATGCTGGTGCTTTCAGCGACAGCAAGCGGTTTGTCGCTGGTCAATACTGTTGTAGGATATGCAAGCGCTGGATTGAGTATCAACTAATAACACAATAGAAAGATTATATGTGAGGGATTCGTATATCGAATCCCTCACATAATTGGCGTTTGAATAGCTGCTGCAAAGAATTAAAAATCCTCGAACTGCTCAAAATAACGGTTCGGGGATTTTTAGTGGAAAGATATACTAAACATAAAAATATATAAATAACCAATATTAAATATAGGTGACGTTCCGTTTTAGAATCAAGCGTTTTCCAGTAAAATATAGGAAAAGGAGCGCAGCAACAAATGGGGAATGTAAATTACTATTTAGGAGAAAGAATCCAGAACGTTAGAAAGAAAAAGGGCTTTACTCAAGCACAGTTGTCAGAAGCCGTAGACATTTCTCAAGGCTATCTTTCTGATATAGAAAGTGGAAAAGAGCTGCCAGGACGAGACGTACTCTTTAAATTATGCGAGGCGCTGGATGTTGGGTTAGATTATCTGTATTATGGCGAAAGAAGCAAGAGAAATCCTAGGCTTGAAAAGATGTTAGATTGGATTGAGAAGCAGGACGAGGAAATACAGGATATTATGATCGGTTATGTTGAGTCGGTAATAAAAATTATAGAAATACACAAACAGGGTGAGTGATTCTCCCTGTTTTTTGTATTGGACGGTTTGTTTGAGGAAGATCAATATATTCGGGAAGTGTGAAGAAAAATGAATCGCAGAATACATGAAGCCACATTTGAAGAACACATAGTACCGCTTTATACCGAAATTTATCATTATATCTGTAGACTGACAGATGATAGAGAGTTAGCTAGTGATTTGACACAGGAAACGATGATAAAGGCTTGGAATGGAGTAGAGAATTTGAATTCCCTAGATGCAGTAAGACCTTGGGTATTTCGAATTGCTACCAATGAAGTCAATTTATACTTTCGTACTCAAAGGGCTCAGAAGAGAGATCATTTAGTGGACGAAGATGGGGTTTTGATAATTGAAAATCTTCCCTCAATGGGACTGGAGCCGTTGGAAGTCATCATTGCGAAAAGTGATAAAGATGCAGCCATAGAAGCGTTAAACAGAGTGGAGTATTTGTATCGAATGATTATCATTTTACATTTAATTGAAGGCTTATCTTTTACAGAGATAAGCCAGATGCTACATAAAGCAAATTCTACAGTTCGATATCAGTATAAAAAAGGAATTAAATTGCTTCGCAAAAATTTTTATCATATTACCAAAGAGATATGAGACTTGACATGGATTTTTTTGTTGACTTCCCCAACTTAGACTCGTAAAATGATACTGGGAGAGATTCGCGATTCCTCTCCAATATATTTCATATATAGCGATATGAGAAAGAAGCGAAGGGCTTATGACATTACGAGAACTAGAAATTGGCGCAAGTGCAATCATTACTTCTGTAGGCGGCAGCGGCGCGCTTCGTCAACACTTTTTAGATATGGGTGTAATCCCAGGGGCAGAGATTAAACTAATGAAACTGGCGCCTATGGGAGACCCGATGGAGTTTCGAATCCATGGTTATGAACTTACATTGCGGGTTGCTGATGCAGACAAGATAGAAATTACGGATATACATAAAAAGGAAGAAGGCAATCCAAAGGCTGTGCAAGCCAAACCGGTAAAGCAGGATAAACAAACAAAAAAAGAGAAAAGAGAGAAGTCTTACCACCCAGGTCTAGGCGAGGGTGGCATTTATCATGTAAAGACCGACGGAAACCCTTTGGCGCCAGGAGAAACCATCACCTTTGCCTTGGCAGGAAATCAGAATTGTGGCAAGACGACCCTGTTTAATCAGTTGACCGGCTCCAATCAGCATGTGGGAAACTTCCCCGGCGTCACAGTAGACAGAAAGGACGGTGTTATCAAAGGTCATACAAACACCTTAGTAACCGACCTGCCGGGAATCTATTCCCTTTCCCCTTATACCAGCGAGGAAATTGTAACCCGTCAATTTGTATTGGAAAACAAGCCGAAAGGCATTATCAATATTGTAGACGCCACTAACATAGAGCGGAATCTGTATTTGACCATGCAGTTGATGGAACTGGAAATCCCCATGGTATTGGCGCTAAACATGATGGATGAGGTACATAAAAACGGCGGCTCTATCAGGGTGAATGAGATGGAGCAAATGTTGGGGATTCCAGTTATCCCTATCTCAGCGGCGAAGAATGAGGGAATTCAAGAGTTGATTGACCACGCTATTCATGTGGCTCAATATCAGGAGCGGCCGGGCAGAACAGATTTCTGTGATCCAAACAGTCACAATGGGGCTGTCCATCGATGCCTTCACGGAGTGATGCATTTAATTGAAGATCACGCCAGAAAGGAGCAGATTCCGGTTCGATTTGCTGCCAGCAAATTGGCGGAAGGAGACAAAAGGATTTTAGAGCGGCTCAAGCTGGATCGAAACGAAGAAGAGATGCTGGAGCATATCATCAAACAGATGGAGGAAGAGCGTGGGATGGATCAGGCCGCAGCCATGGCCGATATGCGATTCGCCTTCATTCAGCAGGTTTGCCAAAGCACTGTCATTAAGCCCAAGGAAAGTAAGGAACATGCGCGAAGTGAACGGATGGATAGGATTCTTACTGGAAAATATACGGCCATCCCATCCTTTGTTGGAATTATGGCGATGGTCTTTTGGCTTACCTTTGGCATCATTGGAACTTTTCTTGCGGGCCTCTTAGACAGTGGAATCGGCTGGCTTACCAGCTTGTGGATGGAGCGCTTACGGCTTATGGCATCAATCCAGTGGTGCAGTCTTTGGTCATCGACGGCATATTCAGCGGCGTGGGAAGCGTCTTAAGTTTCTTGCCGATTATCGTCACCCTGTTTTTCTTCCTATCCATATTAGAGGACAGCGGTTATATGGCTAGGGTGGCTTTCGTTATGGATAAAGTACTTCGCAAAATCGGACTATCCGGACGTAGTATTGTTCCCATGCTCATTGGCTTTGGCTGTACGGTTCCTGGCGTTATGGCCAGCAGAACCCTGCCGTCAGAACGGGACAGAAAGATGACGATTTTGCTGACCCCGTTTATGAGTTGCTCGGCCAAATTGCCCATTTACGGATTTTTCACAGCTGCATTCTTTCCAAAGCACAGCGCTATCGTCATGATTGGTCTGTATTTTACAGGCATTCTGGTGGGCATTGTGGCAGCCCTTCTCATGCGCGGAACCATGTTTAAAGGCGAGCCGGTTCCCTTTGTCATGGAACTGCCCAATTATCGGATGCCAGGGATGAAAAATGTGGGTCAGCTCCTTTGGGAAAAGGCCAAGGATTTCCTGCAGCGAGCCTTTACGGTGATTTTTATCGCGACCATTGTTATTTGGTTTTTACAGACCTTTGACAGCAGGCTTAATGTGGTGACCGATTCCCAGAGCAGCCTTCTGGCTATGGCGGCAGGTTTGGTAGCGCCGGTTTTCGCGCCTCTTGGGTTTGGAGATTGGAGAGTTTCCACAGCATTGATGACTGGATTTATGGCTAAGGAAAGTGTGGTATCCAGCCTGACTGTGCTTCTTGGCGGTATGGATATAACAGCATTGCTTACACCGATAGCAGCAGCATCCTTGTTGGTGTTTTCACTGCTATATACGCCTTGCGTAGCTGCGATTACATCTATTAAGAGAGAACTTGGGACCAAGTGGGCTGTAGGTGTGGTAATCCTTCAATGTGTGATCGCTTGGATCTGTGCATTGATGGTATATATGATTGGAGGTCTGTTTTGAATGGGCCGACGATTTTGGTGTTAGTGCTCATTGGGGTAGCAGCGCTTCTGGCCCTTCGCTTTATGATAAAGCGCCCGAAGCAGGGATGCGGCGGAGACTGCCAGGTCTGCTGTAATCGCATGTTTTGCGAAGAAAAGGAGAAAAGAGAATTATGAAAATAGCAGAAATGAAGATAAACGAATATTTGGATATATTAAAGTCAGAAGCGCCAGCGCCGGGAGGCGGCTCAGTCAGCGCTCTTTCTGCGGCTCAGGGAGTGGGGCTTGTCAGCATGGTGGCGGAATTAACCATTGGGCGTCCAAAGTATGCAGAGTATGAAGCTCTTTGCAAAGAAGTGGAAGAAGAGGCCTGGCAGCTCCATGAAAAGCTGGTTACCTATATCGATAAAGATACAGAAGCCTTTTCCATGGTTTCGAAGGCTTACAAAATGCCAAAGGAGAGCGAAGCAGAGAAAGCAGCTAGAAGTAAAGCTATTGCGGATGCCACTTTGGTAGCAACCCAGGTGCCTTTTGACACGTTACAGCTATGTGCTGAGGGTCTTCGCTTGACAGAAAAATTGGTGGGAAAATCCAACCCTAACGCCTCTTCTGATTTGGGTGTGGCAGCCCTCAATCTTTTGGCGGGCATTAAGGGCGCGTGGCTGAATATTAAGATCAATCTTCCTAATGTAAAGGACGAAGGAGAAAAGGCCAAGTTTATGGAAGGCAAAAAAATTATAGTAGAGGCAGAATCTTTGGCAGCAAAGATTTATGCCCAGGTGGCAGCATCATTATAGAACAGAAACAGCAGACACAGGAGCAGCATTATGACAGAGAAGAAAGCGTTTTCTAATTCATTTTCACTTACCGATGAGATTGCAGACATTATTAGAGAACGGATTTTAAAAGGGGAATATGAGATTGGAGAAAAAATTAAAGAGAATCAGATCGCTTGCGAGCTAAGGGTAAGCAGAACACCGATCAGGGAAGCCTTTAAACTGTTAGAAAACGAAGGCCTCATCGACTATATTCCCAACAGAGGATGTTTTGCCAAGGGATTTACCAAGCAGGATGTAGACGATATTTATGCGGTAAGAGAGACCCTTGAAAAATTGGCGGTGGGGCTTGCCACAGAGCGAATTATGCCTGAGGAGGTTGCATTTTTAGAAGAGCAATGCGACCTGATGGAGTTTTATGCAAAAAAGAAGGACAGTAAGCGGGTGCTTGAACTGAATACCACCTTCCATGACGGCATTTATACGGCTACCAGAAGTCGATTTATGGCTCAGGTTTTAAGATCCTATAAAGTTTATTTGGATAAGACGGGAAAGACCATGTTTTATGAACAGAGCTTTTTAGAATCTATTGTTAAGGAGCATCAAGCCATACTAGAGGCCATTAAGTCCAGGGATAAACAAAAAGCCATCGACATGGTTTCGTATCATCTGACCCAATCCCGATTAAGGGCCGAACAGGTTTGGAATTTAAAATAGGAGAGCAAAGAATATGAGCGAACAGAAAGAACAAAGGGAAGGTCGGGAAAAGAAAAGACTGCTTATCATTGTCTTGATGCTGTGCTGTATTATCGTTCTGCTTTTTTCCGGCTATCAGGTGATAAAAATCCTGGCTGCTTACCATGAGGCGGAAGCCTTCTATGAGGATGCCTCCGCTACATATACCCATCCCAATGTGGGTAATGGCATTAAAGAGGGAAAAGAGCGGCCACCGATTTATGTGGATTTAGAGGAGCTTCAGGAAAAAAATGAAGACATTATCGGATGGATTTACATGGAGGACACGGTGGTGGATTATCCTCTGCTGCAAGGTACCAATAATTACTATTATTTAGATAAGACCTATGAAAAGAAGTATTTGGCATCCGGCAGTATCTATCTGGACAGCCGCAATGAATCAGACATGACCGATTCTTACAGCATTATTTATGGACATAATATGCGAAATCACACCATGTTTGGGGATTTAGACTGGTTTATGGAGGAAGAATATCTAAAGGGACACCCTTATATCTATATCCTGCTGCCAAAAGGGAGATGGCTCAAGTATGAGATTTTTTCTGTCCATCGGGCTGGAGTGGAGGAAATCACCTATGAGGCTCCTTTAAAAAAGTCTGAGTTTAAAGAACTGTTAAAACTATCAAAAGAGCAGAACTTATTCCGGGAAAATAAAAGTTTAACTCTGCCAACACCAAAATCTAAGGATAAGGTGATTACCCTGTCTACCTGCACAGAGGATCGGGCCCAGATGGAACGATTTGTACTGCAGGCTGTGCTGATATACGACAGTGCTGCTGAGCAAAAAAGCGATGATGAAAAGAAAGATAAAAAATCCTAAAAAGTTACAAAAAAGAAAAACCGCCTCTGGAAGGAGGCGGTTTTTCTGAAAGTGTGTGTGTATTCAATAAAAGAAGGAAAGTTTGCAAAAATTAAATTTATATATCTATATTTGCATCAATGTATTTAGATGCCAATCTAATTTATTAAATCATATCACAACATTGTGAAGAATATATGTTTATTTTACCATGAAACTGTAGAAAAGTCGACAAATTTCCACAAAATTTTATCGTTTTCTTCTATCTTTTTTTCGTTTGCACCAACAGAGGGAGATTCACCGTTGACCTCATAGAGCCAGCCGGTAGTCTCTGTATAGTCCTTTTCTGATAACCCGCCGATTTCTGTAATATAGGTGCCCTTTGCATCCGTGGAAATAGAAATATCGTGGGACATACAGAATAGTTGGGTTGCTTCTAACACTGAAAGCCCCTCCTCGGCGGTGAAGTCTGTGGCAGGAAGGCTGATATAGCCATCGCCGCTAGCGTCGTCAAATTCAATTTGAATTTCCATGGATAAGGGGACAGGGTTTGCAATGGTCTGATTCACGGTTTCTGCGTCATCTGCGCAGGCTGCGGTGAGCAATATTAGTAAAGCCGCAAGGAATGTAATAATTGTTTTTTTCATAGGATACCTCCGATTTTATAGATGGTTATAAATGCTGTGTCAAGAGGATGTTATACATTTCCTCCATCATATCTTCCTCTGCATCATAGACCACCTGGCCACCGACGACTGTCATGGCGGCGTGGATGCGAGAAAATATTTTCAGCTCCAGGTTGAGCGGGTTTTCGTCGAAAATAGCGAAGTCAGCCAATCGACCTTTTTCGATCATACCCAACTCCTCTTCCATTCCTATTATGGCCGCTGCGCCTACTGTTAATGCATCGATTGCCTCTTCCACAGAAGATACGTTGCTCACTACAGGATGTTCTGCCATGATATCGCTACCCCATGTGGTGAGAATGTCCTCTATGTTTTCAAGCTGGCTGGCCTCCTCTGGGCGCAAGGTAAAGTCAGAGGCAATGACCATTTTATTCCGATAGCCTTTGCTTCGGAGAAGAGACGCAACCTGATAGGCTGCCTTTAAATCTTCATAGCCGACGGCATCGATAAAGAAACCGAACCCTTTGTCAGCTACCTCCAGGATTATGGTATTCAGGGCCTCCTGGGAGAATTCCACTGGACATCTGTTCTGATCTAAATAAAGGTTCAGGGTATGCGCCTTCATATAATCGCCCATTTCGTTGCAGCTTGTCTTTCTACGCATCAAGGTATGATTTAGGCTTCTTGGATTGAGGGGGCGATTGACAAAATAGGAGCCAAAGAACCGCTGCTTTAATAAGCCTTCATTGTACATACCGATTAAACTGTCTTGATACAATCCCTCAAAGTAGTCTGGCGACTGGCGGTTAAAGACTGTGGTGATTCCCTTGTCACAGAGGTCAGAGATTTCTGTGTTAACCGCCTCCTCGATAATTTGGAAGTCAAAGGGTATGAGAAGGTTTAGCACATAACCGGTGGTAATCACTTCAATACATTCTTCTTCGGCGGTCTCTGCTACGATGGCCTCTGCCGCAGAATTGAGAGCAAGCCCTATGCCGCTGGCTGAAAGAAGGACAACAGGCTTGTCCGAAACACATTCATCCAAGTCCTGCGTATCCGGCGCTAGTTCTTCTAAGAAACCATAACCGAAAAGAATTTCCTCTTCCGTGTGTTCTTGACTCCAGTCTGCTAATTTACCCAGGATGTCATCCTTATCCTGGCAGTCTGTAAGGGAAAGATATTGCTCCTCAAAGACTTTTAGTACCGGACTTCTATATACATCGATAAACCCAGGAAACAGATATTTTCCTTTTAGGTCAATGAGTTTGGTATCAGAACCCTTCATGGATTCCATTGCCTCGTAATCTCCCACTGCAGTGATGCGTCCATCGGTGCAGCAGACTGCTTCTGCCCATGGAAAATCCGGGTCATGGGTGTAAATGTGACCATTGTAAAATATGGTGTCAGCGATTTGCGCCTTTTTAAAAAATCCAAATGCCATAATCCTTCTCCTTGCATAGTCTTATAAAATATTTTACCATAAATTCGAAGATTATGATATACTGAAAAAAGAAGACCAAAAGAATTTTATGAGAAGATTCCTTCTCAGTTAAATGACCAGGGGGTATACGAAATTATGAAAGAAAAATCGTTTATGCTAGGAATTCCGTTGGAGGAAAAGGATATTTTGAACCCGAATGATGTGCTGGATCGCCTGAAAGGAGCAGAAGGCATTGAAATCAGGACAAGTTTTCTGGAAGATGGCAAGATGGTGGTTCAAGCCGATGTTTTAGGCGATACCTATACCATGGAGGCCTGGCCAGAGGAGTTTACAGTACCAGAGTTTTATCGGGTGCAGCATATTTTCCCTGATCTGGATTTTAAGGCTTTAAAGACGGCGAAGTGTGTCCTTGTGACATCTATGGAGTTTGGAGATGATCCTCTTGCCTCTTATCATGCCCAGTTAAAACTGTTAGATGCTATGTTGCCTGATAAACTGGGCGTACTGGATGACAGTTCTGAAAAGATTCTTTCCCCTATGTGGGTCAGCCTCCAGGCGGCATCTCAGATTCATCCGTCTCCAAACTATATCTTTACGGTGCAGGCAGTAGGAGGTGAAGATGGACGTGTATGGCTTCACACCCATGGGCTTAGCCGCTGCGGTATAACAGAATTAGAAATTATCGATTCCAATGCCAATACATATCAGTCCCATTACCATGTAATTTCGAATCTGGCTAGCAGGCTTTTGGAAATGGAGAGACTGGAACCAAAGGCGCCTCTGTTTTTAGGACGACTTTCCAATCGGGTGGATTTAGTCGTGACGCTGGTTCCATGGAAGGAAGCGGTATCCCTTTATGATAATAACATGCTAGGGGGACTTAATGATCGGCAGGAGGGTCACAATGGGGACACCAGCTGTATCTTTGTATATAAGAATGAACGGGCCTTTAAAAAGGGAAAATATCAGCCGGTGTCCATTCATGATAAGCTACTGGCAGAAAATCCGCTGTATTGGTTGTCCAATGAGGAGACGGACCGGATGAAAGCGCTGGCTGCAGAGCGAATTTCCTATATGACACGGGCTTGGAAGGATGGGAATGTGCAGATCCTCATTAAGGTGGGTTTACAGGTAGATCCTCAGTATCGGGATGAGACCAACGAGAGGGAGCATATATGGTTTGAACTCTTAGATTTGTGCGAGGATGGTACCCATTTTGAGGCGAGACTGACCCAGGAGCCTTATTATATCGCAGGGCTTCATGAGGGGGCGACTGGCCGATATGGCTTCGAAGAGATTACAGACTGGCTGATTTTCGCTCCGGAGTACCGGATTTCTCCGGACGATGTGTATCTAATGGAGGCATTTCCGACCGCCTATAATGACGAATTGAATTAGACTATGAGAAAGTCATCCAAAAAATAAAAAATTTAATTCTATGTTCAACAGGATCTTAAAAAGTCAACTGAAATTAGAGAGCGCGCTCAAAAATGTAGACTTTTTTCTGTATACAAGGTAAAAACACCGAAAATTCTTCTAATTTTCGGTGTTTTTTGGCTCTTTTCTCCTTTATAAATTTAAATTAAGGCTGTGCAGTATACATTTTTGGCAAAAAATCTTAATTTTGGATGACTATACCCTTGAGATGACATTTTAATATATATCGCTTAGTTCCAGATAATCAGCGCCTTCCGGTGTGATACGGCATCCGCCTCGGCCGCGAACGATGGAAATAAAACCTCGTCTTTCGAATTCAGCAAGAATCTGGCGCAGTTTGCCATCGCTCATGTTAATGCGCTGTTCCTTTAGGCAGGCCAGAAGACCGCTTCTGCCAATGCCATGAAATGGCTCAGTGTGATCTGAAATGATAGAGAGAATCAAAAATTCCAAATCCGCTGAAGATAGATTAGCGCTTTTGGCCGTGGCCTTAGGAGGCATAGCTGGAAAGTCCGCTTGTGAAACGGAGCGCCCAGGGTTTCCGGCGGGCGTCAAAACTTTAGAGACCGTTGGCGCGACAGAAGGAACGACTGTCGGCATATACGGATTCCCTTCTTCCGAAAAATTTTGCGACGACACATCGTGAAGGTAGCGAGGAAAGGCATGGAGGGTTTCGTAGTACATGGCGGCGCTTTCCAGTTGACGTACGTTTCCTGGCCATGGATATCTGAGGATATCTGCTTGCTGCTTTTCGGTTACTTCCTTATATAAGTCCCCAAGAAATACGGAAAGCAAAGGAAGAATATCCTCTGGCCGCTCACGGAGTGGGGGTACCTCCACAGGAATCACATTGAGACGATAAAACAGGTCGCTGCGGAATTTTCCCTCTGCTACCAATTTTTCCAGATCCTGATTGGTGGCTGCAATGATACGCACGTCCAGGTCAATGATTTTATCGCTGCCGATACGCATAATCTGTTTTTCCTGTAGCACACGGAGAAGCTGGGACTGTAGATTAGGAGAAACATCGCCGATTTCATCTAAGAATATGGTGCCTTGATTTGCTTGTTCAAAGAGGCCTGGTTTACCGTTCTTTTTTGCGCCTGTAAAAGAGCCGCCTTCGTATCCGAAGAGTTGGCTTTCTAGTAAAGATTCCGGCAGGGTATTACAGTTAATAGCTACAAAGGGATAGTTACGCCTACGGGAAAAATTGTGGATGGATTGAGCAATCAATTCTTTACCAGTGCCGCTTTCTCCGCGAATCAGTACAGTATGGTCAGTAACAGAAGCCTGTTTGGCAATGAGAATGGTCTGTTCCATAACGGAGGAGGTGTACATGATATCGGTAAAGTTATATTTTGCAAATAGACCCTTTTGGCGGAGATGATGGTTCAGGTTCATTTCCATCTGACGCAGGTAGTTTTCACTTTGAAAGGTAAAGCAATAACCCATCTGCTCTTCCATGAGAAGCAACGGGGATTTTTCTAAAATATAGTGTTCTCCATTCAATTCTATGATGGAGTTGGCCTCGGTGTTTTTTAACAGGTCCACCAGATTCTGATTTAGAATAGAGTCCTGAAAGGAGTTTCGCGAAGCGTTGTCCCTGGAGGAAGCGGCAAAATCTTTAATATGAAACAGAATATCCGCCTGTTCGTTGCTGTAAACCAGTGAAAATTCTGCATTGACAACCAGTATTGCAGAAGCCGAATCGCGAACGATTAGATTGATGAGCTGGGTCATCAACTGATTGTCTAAAAATTTATTATGGTAATTTTTATTGGTTTCTGCCAGGGAGTTGAGATGCTGAATCAAATTTCGTGTAATCACTTCGCTGTTTAGGCAGAGGATTTCAGAGAGCCTTAATAGGGTAGGGAAACTGAGCATTCGGTGATAAAAGTTAATGACGTTTTTAATATATGAAGGAACGAAACGAGTTTCGCCAGGGGTAATCGCATAGTTTAAATGACGATAAATACCGCTGGATTCTTTATCCATATCATAAGGAATCAGATTCAGATGACCGATGCCCAATTCATATAGAGCATAGACCGTATCTTTAGAGGTAGCATAGGAATCGTTTATCACAAGAACATCTGTCCCCACAGGAATGTTGAGAATGGAAGGCAGCATGGCGCTTTGAATACTCCGCTCCATAATGATAGAGTTTTTTAAATTAGAGATATAAGGGTCAACCTTTGAGAGCAGCTTTCTGTTTGAAATTAAAAAGGCATCTGCAGTGATGACGGTATCTTCCTTAAAGTCAGAAAAACAATAGTTGGTGACCTCTACCCGTTTGTCAAATATCTTCTCCACTGTCAGTTGGTTATGTTTAATGGCAGGCATATTGGTTATATCGTTATAAATGATAGCAACAGTTTTCATTTAGCACTCTCCTTTCAATCAACAATAATCCTATTATAAAACATAAATAGATAAAAAACAATATAAATGGTTTTAAAAGGTATAAAGATGAAAAAATATCCGGTTTTTTCGTGAAGTGACAGTAGATATTTTAAGAAAACAAGAAAAAATATGGATAAGAAATAGGGAGAACTTCAACGGTTTGACAGACTAAAGGGGATGTTATGTTCTAATTATAGTACATGTGGCATGAATTTTGCATTTTTTATCGATACTGAAAAATTCTCATCTGTTATTTTTAAAATGTGTAAAGCATACTTATGTTAATATCAACTGTGCGGACAAAGCACTTGGTATAAATCAATGTAGAGAGTTAAGGAGAGGTAAGATTATGAAGAAATTTTTGTCTATTTTGTTAATCTTCGCCATGATCTTCACTTTTGCAGCTTGCAGTAGTGATGATAGTGACAACAGCGATCAGCCTGTTGCAACTGGCGACGGCGTAGCAGAAAACGCTGACATCGTGCTACTGGAGTACGCTGACATTAGCGGATTTAATCCGATTGACTATGGTACAGTCGTTGATAACGTACCAGCCCTTCTCATCTATGACGGCCTGTTGGCTTTGGATGAAAATGGTGATTATGTATGGATGCTAGCAACTGACTGTGATATGAGTGAAGATGGCCTTGAGTACACCTTTAAGCTGAGAGAGGGGATCACTTTTAGCGACGGCGAGGCATGGAATGCTGAAGCGGCTAAGATAAATCTGGAGTTGAAGGCAGATCAGACCCGTGGCTACAAGTCCCAGGCCAGATATGCATGTATTGATAAGGTTGAGGCTGTAGATGAATATACCGTAAAGGTAACCTTGAAGCAGCCTTATGCACCGTTCTTAAACGTTTTGGCAGGAACCAACGGTTCCATGATGAGCCCGAAGCTGATCGCTGAAGGCGACGACGCTATGGCTACTAAGCCGACAGGAACTGGCCAGTACACTCTGGTAGAGAGAAAAGTTGGCGAGTCCATCACTTTCGCTCTGAACAGAGATTGGTGGGGATATGAAGCAGGAATCGTAGACAAGGCTTGTGGCTACAATACTATCACCATGAAGCCGATTTCTGAAGAGGCTACCCGTGTGGCAATGCTCATGTCTGGCGAAGCTGACATTATTGATAGCGTAACCCCAACCAACCAGACTACGCTGACTAATGCAGGAAATCAGGTGCTAAATAAAGTTGGCTATTCCATGGGATTCTTCTATCTGAATACTCAGAAGGAAATTTTTAAGGATGTACGTGTAAGACAGGCAATCGCCATGGCTATTGATGTGGACGCATTGAATAACGTAGTATACGGCGGTTCTTATGTAAAAGCGAAATCCGTACTTACTGAATCTATCAAGTATTTCGAGGAGCAAACTCCATTTAAGTATGATCCTGAAGCGGCTAAGAAGCTCCTGGCAGATGCTGGTTATCCAGATGGATTTACTGTAGTAGCTTGGGAAGAAAACGATACCACTGATATTCAGCGCGGTGAGTTCATCCAGCAACAGCTTGAACAGATCGGCATTAAACTGGAGATCTATCCACAGGAAGGTGGATTCTTAACAGAGAACGTAAACGGCTATACTGGCAAACCAGAAGACACAGAGTTTGACTGCTATATCAGAGGATATTCTGTTGGTACAGGCGATGCTGACGAAGGTTTGGGAAGATTTTCATCAGAGGACTTCCCATCTGCTGGAGCAAACTATTCTTTCTATTCCAATCCTGAATACGATGCTTTGATTGAACAGGGCGCATCTTCCCTTGATGACGCAGTTCGTAAGGAGGCTTACTCCAAAGCACAGAAGATGATTTGGGATGACGTTGCAATGGTTCCACTGCTGGGCACCTGCTACAGTGCAGCTTATGGAAAACATATCTCTGATATCAGCTTTACCGGTTCCGGCCTCATTGAGCTGAAGTATGGAAAATATGTTCAATAATTTAGTCGATAAATTTTGAGTATATGTTTAAAATTGTACGCAAAAGTGGGGGACTTCTCCCACTTTTGCATTAGTGAAAAGAGGATTGCTATATGTCTACAGGAAGATATCTTTTAAAAAGAATTGCAGGCATTATCCTGACCATGTTTCTGGTTTCCATTTTCGTCTTTATGATTGTAAGATTGATTCCTGGCGACCCGGCGCGAATTCTGCTGGGCGATCAGGCTACGCCGGAAATGGTTGAAACCATTACTAAGCAATACGGGCTGGATAAGTCGTATTTTGAGCAATACATAATATGGATTAAGAATATATTTACAGGGGATTTCGGTATTTCCATGAGAACGAAAATGCCGGTTATGTTTGAAATCGGTATGCGCTACTGGAAAACCGTGAAATTGGCCGTATGTTCCATCGTGTGGAGTGTTATCGCAGGTATATTGATCGGTATATGGGCAGGAACTCATATGCAGAAGTGGCAGGATTATACAGGTATTACCGTCTCTGTTCTAGGACAGGCGCTGCCAAACTTCTGGATCGGAATGCTGGTTATCTTATTATTCTGTGTAAAGTTGAATTTAGTACCTATCGTTCCTGATGGTTCTCTAAAGAGTATGATACTTCCTGCCTTTACTTTAGGCGTCTCGCTTATGGCCACGGTGGCCAGGTTTATGCGATCGTCCATTATTGAGGCTTTAAAAGAAGATTACACTCGTACAGCCAGGGCCAAAGGTCTGAAAGAGCGAACGGTTATCTATAAACATGTGTTAAAGAACTCCCTTCTTCCGGTTATCACCATCGTCGGTATGCAGTTCAGTGTTATGCTGGGCGGTTCGGTTCTGGTTGAGTCGGTATTCGGTTATAACGGTATCGGTTTGCTGCTGGTAGATTCCATTAACTATCGAGATTATTCGGTATTACAGATGCTGATTTTAATTATTTCCCTGCATCTGGTTGTGATCAATCTGATCGTCGATATGCTCTATGCAGCGTTGAATCCTGAAATCAGGTTAGAGTAGGAAGGAGGTTACTGATGAAACTTAAATTTAAAAATAAAGAGACGATGCTGACAGAAGAAAACGATATGAGCAGCCGATTCAGTGACTTTCTCAGAAGTTTTAAGAAGCAAAAGACTGCAGTAGTCGCATTTGTCATTCTGGTAATTTTGGTATTTATCGCTATTTTCTGTTATAAAATTGCGCCTTATGGCATCAATGAGTACAACTATGATGATGTATTGCAGACACCAAGCTTCAAGCATCTATTCGGTACTGATGAATTTGGAAGAGACATCTTTAGTCGGGTTCTCTGCGGTACGAGAATTTCCCTGTCTGTGGGATTCCTGACCGTTTCCATCGCTTGTGTGATTGGCTCCATCATTGGGTTAATTTGCGGATATTATGGCGGTATCTTTGATGAAATCTGTATGCGTATTTTGGATGCAGTCTATGCCTTCCCAGGACTGATTTTAGCTATCGCTATCGTGGCGATTCTGGGACCAGGCATGACCAATGCCGCTATTGCCATCGTGGTGTTCTGTATTCCTACCTATGCCAGACTGGTACGAAGCAGCACCTTGAAACTGAAAAACAGCGTGTATGTAAGGGCAGCCAAATGTCTGGGGGCTTCGGATAAGAGAATTCTGTTTAAGCACATTTTACCAGGCGCGATTCCTGATATCATCGTACAGTATTCCCTTTCGGTCAGCGGTTCTATCATGACCACAGCAAGCCTTAGCTTCCTGGGAATGGGCGCCATGTCACCCACACCAGAATGGGGACTCATGCTCAGTAATTCCAGAAGTTATTTCTATACCTGCTGGCACTATGCGGTATTCCCAGGTTTGGCAATTATGGTTACGGTATTATGCTTCAATCTGCTGGGCGACGGACTTAGAATGGCGCTGGATCCGAAACTGAATGATAGATCGTGAGGTTAGCTATGGAAGATAGAAATATATTAGAAGTAAAAAATCTCTGCACCTATTTCTTTACGGACAAGGGCGTAGTCAAGGCGGTTGACGGTCTGGATTTCAATTTGAAAAAGGGAGCGGTTCTCGGTATTGTAGGCGAGTCGGGAAGCGGCAAGAGCGTTACCTCTCTGGCTATCATGGATTTGCTTCGGGGTACCACCGGCAAAGTGGTGGACGGACAGATTTTGCTGGAAGGTAAGGATTTGGTACCGATGAGTGCAGAAGAACGAAGAAAGATCAGAGGTAAGGAAATATCTATGATTTTCCAGGAGCCCATGACCAGTTTAAATCCTACCATGAGAATTGGCGAGCAGATTGCAGAAATTATCAGACTCCACCAAGGCGCTTCCAAAGAGGAGGCGGACAAACAGACCATACAGATTTTGAAAGAGACTGGTTTGCCGCGGGTAGAAAGTATGGTAAAGGAATATCCATTCCAACTTTCCGGCGGACAGAGACAGCGTGTCATGATTGCCATGGCCCTGGCATGTAAGCCGAAGATTCTCATTGCCGATGAGCCGACCACAGCTTTGGATGTAACCATACAGGCCCAGATTTTAGACCTTATGAGAAATCTACAGGAAAAATCCGGCACCTCCATCATTTTCATCACCCACAGCTTAGGCGTGGTGGCGGAGATGTGCAGTGATGTTATCGTCATGTATTGCAGTCAGTCAGTGGAGATGGGAGATGTAAATACGATTTTCCTTCACCCAAAACATCCGTATACCAAGGGGCTTTTGGCTTGTATTCCAAAGATTGGACAGACGGTGGACAGACTGGAATCCATCCCAGGAAACGTGCCGAATCCAAAGTATATGCCAAAGGGGTGTAAATTTGCCCCTAGATGTCCTGAGGCTATGGAGAAATGTAAGGAAGAACAGCCTCCTTTCTTTGATTATGGTAATGGTCATAGATGCCGCTGCTGGCTGTGTGAAAACGACGCCGATTTGGTAAGCCAGACCGGAGGTGAAAGTGATGAGTAAGAACTTATTAGAAGTAAAAGAACTGAAACAATATTATCCGGTACATACCAAGGAACAGGGAAAGACCTTTGTAAGAGCCTTGGACGGTGTTTCCTTCGAGGTAAAGGAAGGAGAAACTCTGGGTATTGTAGGCGAGTCTGGTTGTGGTAAATCCACCATGGGCCTTACGGTCTGCAAACTGATTGAGCCTACCAGTGGCGCCATCATTTTAGATGATGAGGATATCACTTTTTATAGGCGGAAACAGATGCGGGACATCCGTAAGAAAATCCAGATGGTATTTCAGGACCCATATGCTTCTTTGAATCCGAGAATGTCGGTAAGGGATATTATCGCGGAGCCTATGATTATCCACAAGATGTATAAAACCGATAAGGAAATCGATCAGAGAGTCATCGAGCTGCTTCGTCAGGTAGGTCTTGATGATTACCATGCAAAAAGGTATCCTCACGAGTTCAGCGGCGGCCAGCGGCAGCGTATTGGCGTGGCCAGGGCCCTTGCAGTGGAGCCAAAGCTGATTATTGCAGATGAGCCGGTATCTGCCCTGGATGTATCCATTCAGTCTCAGGTGCTGAATCTGCTCTGTGACCTTAGAGAGCAGTATCATTTGACCTATATCTTCATCTCTCATGATTTGAGCGTGGTGGAGCATATCAGCGACAGGGTAGGCGTCATGTATTTGGGCAACTTTGTAGAGATGGCCGACAAGGAGTCTCTGTATAAAAATCCAACCCATCCGTATACCCAGGCATTGTTGTCTGCCGTGCCGAGTCCAGATCCGACGAAAAAGAGCAATAAGATTATCTTGGAGGGCAATATTCCTTCACCGATCAATGCGCCGAAGGGCTGTAAGTTCCATCCTAGATGTAGATTCTGTATGGATATCTGCAAAGAGGTGGCTCCAGAAAAAACACAGGTGGGAGAAAACCATTATGTGTATTGTCACCTGTGCAATCAAAATCAATCAGAATAAGTAATGTTTCATACCCTCATGTGGCAGTGGGCGAGCCATGGTCATGTGGGGGTATTTCAACTTAAAAAAACGAGGTGGATAATGTTTGATTTAATTTTGAAGAATGGAAAAATTATTGACGGAACAGGAAGCCCTTGGTTCTATGGTGACATCGGCATCGCTGGTGGGAAAATTACGGCCATTGGAAAGTTGGAGGGAGCAGAGGCCGATCAGGTCTATGATGTGGGCGGCAGGTATATTTCGCCAGGATTTATTGACATTCATACCCACAGCGACCGGATGCTGGAGGCCTACCCTCTTTCGGAGAGCCGAATTTTGCAGGGAGTGACCACAGAAATCGGTGGGAACTGCGGCATGTCGCCATTTCCTGTGGCAGAAAAGTATAGAGAGGACCTAAAAAACTATGTAGGCGGGGAGGTTTCTTACTGCTGGGAAGATGCTAAGGGATTTTTAGACCATATGGAGTCATTGGGGGGCAGTACCAATTTCGGCGCGCTGACAGGCCATGGCAGCCTCAGATTGGCTGTTATGGGGTATTCTACCGAAAAAGCTACTTTAGAGCAGCTTGCGGCCATGGAGAAGCTGGCAGAGGAGTCACTAAAGGGTGGTTCTCTGGGTATTACCTCGGGCCTCATCTATCCGCCAGGCTCCTATTCTGACCAGGAGGAGATGATTTACGTCCTGAGGGCGCTCCGTGAGTGTGGAGGCTTTTACGCTACCCACATGCGTAACGAAGGAAAAAATTTGGTCCAGTCTGTAAAGGAGGCCTTGGCCGTAGCAGAGACGGCGGGGGTAAGACTACAGATTTCCCATCATAAGGAGACCTATAAGCCGCTGCATAAGATTGCAGTCCATGAGACTACTAAACTCATAGAAGAGGCCAGAGAAAGAGGCATTGATGTATGCTGTGACCAGTACCCATACAATGCATCGGCCACGGTACTCAGTATCAATATTCCAAACTGGGGATTTGAAGGAGGACTGGATAAGTTGATTCAGCGGCTCCATGACCCTGAAACCCGAAAGAAGCTATGGCAGGAGATGCACGATTCCTATTTGGGCAGATGGGATACCATTCATGTGTCATATCTGGAAAGCGAAAAAAACCGATGGATGTGTGGAAAGTCCATTGACGAAATTGCCAACACCCTTGGAAAGGATCAGTGTGACGTGGTATTCGATCTGGTAGAGGAAGAGCGAAATCGGGTCAATGAGATTCATTTCGGTATGTGTGAAGAGGACATCGAGTTCATCATGAAGAAGCCGTATGTGATGCCAGGCTCCGATGGAGAGGCTTACGGTCTGGACTTTGCGGGGCTGCCACATCCAAGAAACTTCGGAACCTTCCCACGGGTATTAGCCCATTATTGTAGAGACCATCAGCTATTCTCATTGGAAACGGCGGTGCAGAAGATGACATCGCTGCCTTCCAGCCGCATTGGGCTCATGGACAGAGGGGTAATTCGCTGCGGCGCATGGGCAGACTTGGTGGTATTCGATTTTGAGGAACTTGAGTCCACTCCAACCTATGAAGATCCAAAGCGGGCCTGCAAAGGCATCCATCAGGTGTTCGTAAACGGCGTCTTGACAGCACAGGACGGGAAGCACACTGGCGTAAAGGCTGGAAAGGTACTGCGGAGATAAATGGAAAAATAAAACGGCATGACCCACATCGGGTTATGTCGTTTGTTTTCTGCCCTGTTTCAGGCTTTGAATCACAGCGGCCACAGCTTGTAGCTGAGAGTCATCCAGGGTATACAATTCTTCTATGATTTCATTTCGTTTAGCAGGACTGGCAGCATCTGTGTCAAAAAAATCCTTAGGCGTAATGGATAAGTATTCGCAGATATAAAAAAAGGCTTGCATGGAGGGAAAGGCTTGCTTGTTTTCTATACGGTTGATATAGCTGGGATTTTGGCCTATGGCTAAACTCATCTCTCTGGCAGAGATGTTTTTTTGATTTCTAAGTGCGGATAACCGTTCAGCGAAAAAATCTTCATACATGATACGCCTCCTCTCCCCTTTTCGTATATTATATGTCATAAAATCAGATATATGAGATATTAAACATCTTATTTTTCTTGACTAAAGATATTAAATATCTTAATATAGTAATATATGTAGCAAATAATGACGCAACAAAAGGGGATTTTTTATGATAAGGGTCAGAACGGTAGTAGTAGTGGTGATTGCATCAGCATGTATCATGATTTTGCTTTGCAAATGAGATGGAGACAGGCCTGACAGGGGACATAAAAAGACTGAAAATTTTATTTGCAATAAGCAGAAGAATCCGTTATGCTAGAGAGAAAGGAAAGTGAGATGTAAAAGGAGTAAATTTTTCAGTTATGGAAAGAGATAATTTTCGAAGCAAAACAGGATTTATCATCGCTTGCGTCGGTTCAGCGGTAGGAATGGGGAACATCTGGCTATTTCCGGCCAGAGTGTCCCAGCTGGGCGGCGCGGCCTTTTTGATTCCATATTTTATATGTGTCGTTGTCATCGGTGTGACCGGCGTAGTGGGTGAGATGGCCTTTGGCCGTGCCATGAAGTCAGGGCCCATGGGAGCCTTTGGAAAGGCCACTGAAATGGCAGGAAAGGGGAAATCCTTGGGTGAGACTCTGGCTCTGCTGCCAGTGCTTTGCAGTTTAGCCTTGGCCATTGGATATTCGGTGGTAGTAGGGTGGATTCTCAAATACATGGTGGGCTCTTTCACTGGTTCTGCCTTGGCGCCTACGGATGTGGATGGATTTGGAGCCATGTTTGGGCAGACTGCCTCTTCCTTTGGCAGTGTGGGTTGGCATGTATTGGCCCTGGCGCTGACCTTCTTCATCATGGTTTATGGAATCTCCTCTGGTATTGAGCGAGCTAATAAGGTGATGATGCCCCTGTTTTTCATCATGTTTGTAGGAATGGCTATCTATATAGGTACGCTGCCAGGGGCAGGGGAGGCCTATCGATTTTTGCTTCATCCCGATTGGAAAGCGCTGGGAGAGCCTATGACATGGGTTTATGCGCTGGGGCAAGCTTTCTTCTCTCTGTCCCTGGCAGGCTCCGGTACGTTGGTATACGGTTCCTATTTGAAAAAGGATGTGGACATTCCTTCCAGTGCAAAGACTGTGGCTTTATGGGATACCATTGCCGCCTTGGTTGCAGCCTTTACCATCATTCCTGCCATGGCCACGGCAGGTCAGGAATTGACGGGTGGCGGTCCGGGATTGATGTTTATCTTCTTACCTAATGTATTTGGTCAGATGCCAGGGGGCAGGGTATTGATGATGATATTCTTCATAGCGGTCACATTTGCGGGGCTTACGTCCTTGGTCAATCTGTTTGAAACACCGGTGGAGGCTTTGCAGGCGAAGCTGGGGTTAAGCCGAAAAACAGCAGTGGGCGTCATTGCGGTGGTTGGCGGCGGCATTGCCCTGTGCATCGAAGGGATTGTTTCCGATTGGATGGATGTGTGCTCCATTTATCTGTGTCCTTTGGGGGCTCTTATGGCAGGAATCATGTTCTTCTGGGTATGCGGCAAGGCTTTTGTACGCCAGGAAATCGATAAGGGGGCTAAAAAGAAGCTGGGCGGTTGGTACGAATATGCCAGCAAATATGTATTTTGCGGGTTGACCATTTTGGTGCTGGTACTGGGAACGGCGCTGGGCAGTATTGGATAGATATAGAGAAATAAAGATGGGGTGCGGGGCGTGAATGTCTAATTTTCTTTTATGCTTCATACCCTGTTTTTTGATTTGCTTATGAATTTGACCATATTTTGACTTTTTCTTGTTATTTTTACATAGACTGGGGGGATTAAGTTGAACTATAAGATATTAATCGTTGATGATGAAACGATACTAACAGAGCTGCTTGCCAATCATTTGCAAGACCACGGCTATATGGTTTCCATTGCCAACAGCAGCGATGAAGCCTTGGCGAAATTGAATATAAAACCAAATCTTATTCTTCTGGACATTAATATGTCAGGGATGGATGGGTTGGAGCTGTGCAAGGTCATTCGGAATCATATCGTCTGTCCCATCTTGTTCCTGACAGCGCGGATTACAGAGCAGGATAAGTTCAACGGCTTACAAGCCGGAGGGGATGATTATATTACCAAGCCATTCAGCTTGCAGGAATTGACGGCCCGCATCGAGGCCCATTTGCGCCGGGACGAACGAAACAAACGTCCTCCAGAGGTTATGACCTCTCAAGGGCTGATTATCAACCTATCTAACAGAAAAGTATTTTGGAACGAGCAGGAGTTGTCCTTTTCAAAGAGAGAATTTGACATCATTGAATTTCTGTCCTCTAATTCGAATCAGGTTTTTGACAAAGAACGCATCTATGAGGCAATATGGGGTTATGACGCGGAGGGTGACAGCAATGTGATCAAAGAGCATATTCGTAAAATTCGCGCAAAGCTCATGGAGGTCAGTGGGAGTGAGTATATTGAAACGGTTTGGGGGATGGGCTACCGATGGAAAAAGTAAAAAGACAATCACTAAAAGCTTCCTTCATGAAGGCTGTGGCAATTACAATGTTGACTGTGTTCCTGTGCAGTAGCTTTACGATTTTCGGGTGTTATCAATTCCAAAAGTACATTCTTCCTGATTCCAATGAGGTCTGGCTGACACAACAGATAACCGCCCAAGATGGTACAGTCACGGAGGCAACGCAGAGATTTGTCCTTGACAAGCCATCACCATTTGGCCGGTTGGAAGCAGACAATCAGGAACGCAATGAGACACAGGAGCAAATCAGCTACATCATAGAGCGTATTGATTCCAGTTACTCTATGCTTTCGTCTCGAGCAAAAATGGCCTATGGTGCTTCGCAGATTTGTATGGTACTGCTGCCGCTTCTTTTTGCTGTTATTGGAATTACCATATGTGCATGGTGGTTTTATCATAAGACGCTGGAGCCGCCGATTACAGTTCTCATGGATGCCACCACACATATTCAGGATCAGGATTTGAATTTTCAGATAGACTTTCATGGCCAGAATGAATTAGGTCAGCTCTGTACTGCATTTGAGAAAATGCGACAGACCTTATATGAAAATAATCGTCAGTTATGGAGTATGTTGGAGGAACGCCGCGCATTGCAGGCATCTGTGGCCCACGATCTGCGCAACCCCATTGCCATCATTATGGGATATGTGGAATATTTGCAGGAGAATAGTCAGGGTGGAACTTTAACGGATGAAAAATTAGAAAAGGCGCTATCCAATCTCAGCATTACTGCAGAGCGGATGGGGTGCTATACAGATACCATGCGTGATCTGGGAGCGATTGAAGAAACAGAAGTCCACTACACTCAGGCGGAGCTTCCTGAGTTTTTACAGCACATGGTAGATTCTTTGTCTGTCCTGTTTCAGAACACCGAGGTACGTTTTTTCTGTAACTTTCACGTATCAGAGGGAAAGGTCTCATTTGATAGGGAACTGTTATACCGTGTTCTGGAAAACTTGATCTCCAACGCCATCCGTTTTGCAGAGCATGAAATTGAGCTTACTTTTTACCTGGAACATGGAATTCTGTCAGCCACTGTGATAGATGATGGGCCAGGCTTCTCGGAAAAGCTGCTGCGAAAGAAAACTGCCCTGTTTTACTCCGAAGATACTTCCGGTAAACATCTGGGCTTGGGACTTGCGGTGAGCCGGGTGCTATGCCAGAAGCATGGAGGAACCATAGAGTTGTCAAACAAATCGCCCCATGGAGCCTGCGTCAAAGCTTCCATTATAATTAAGCAGGTGAAAGAGGGCATATAGCCATTGCGAAAATCACCCCTTGGGATGCCGTCCAAAAAAATTGGGCGGTATTTTGTATTTCTTGACCGAATCTTGACCTTTGCTCACTATGCTAAGTCTATTAAAACAAAGGAGGTTATTTATGCGAAAGCAATTAATAATGGGTTCCCTCTTATGCTGCCTTCTTGTATCTTTAGCCGCTTGCGGGAACTATGCCATTCCAGACGACTTATCACAGCCGTCACAAACCACTCAGCCAAACCCTTTTGAGGAAGCGGAGGATGAGGCTGGATTTTTGGGGATGCTTACCCACCAGGCTGCTTCGCCGGCTTTCTCTGAAAGCAATGAAAGGCTGCCATTTGTGTATGACGGAGGTGAGTTTCAGCTTGCATATCAGTATTCTGTTACTGGAAAGCTGGATACTATTGGATTTCTTCTTTTTCTGGACGGTAAACCGCAGCCGTATAAGGTAGATGATACCACCGCGGAGTATGAGTATTGCCATAGTTTCGTCGCGGCGGAAGAACAGAGCTTTTCTTTTATCTTTGAGCCAGTGACTGGCAACGCCGGCGATACTTTGACATTGACTGTGGTAAGCATCACGAATCCAGACTTCCAGCCGGATATGAAAGCTACCTCTAGCTATGGATGGTATCATAAAACGCTGGATTCCAGCGTTGAATTAGAGTTCAATACAGACCCACCCGCTGTTCATTCAGGCGATTGGCCTGTCCAAGAAATTTTTGCACAAAGTGAGGTGCGGGAGGAAAAGGTTACAGCTCAGTATGTGGAAACCGAGCTTCCTAAGCATGGTTGGGGCGATGTGACCATGGACACGCTGGATAGTGGACTCTACTATACATTCTCCTATGACGGCGACATCGTCTATGATAACCTGTGTATTTCTGATCCGGTTACTTTGCGATATACCATGTGTGGCACCGCTGGAAAACGTTATAGCATCGCTTTTTTTCTGGATAACCAGCCGGTGAAAATCGATGAAAGTACTTCCTGTTCTGTGACAATGAGCAAGGGAGGCGTCATGGAAATTGAGGCCATAATCGACCCGGAGAAATTGGGGCAATTTAACACCTTCTATTGTGTGGCTGTCCCCCTGGACGGAGTATCCCCCTTTTTTAAGAGTAATTCCATTTTACTGTATAAGGAGAACTAAACATGAAGAAAACTTTCTGTAATGTAACAGTCTTGCTTTTGATTTTAGCATTATGTGCCTGCAAGGAGAGCGGCACATCTGTTACCTCCCTGCCTGCCTTTGACAGCTTGCCGGAGCAGAATTCCCCCCAGGCTACCACAAACTGTATTTTCGATCCTGATCTGTTTGATGGTAAGATTCAGAACTGTGCATATGCCGGGGAGGGAAAACTTTTCGTAGTAGCTGACAAGCTGTACCTCTACGATACTGCTACAGCCGCGATTCTGGCCTCCACGGAGTCGCCCTTACGTTACTTTGATGTTCAGATCATTGATGGAGGCTACATACTGTCCGGTATGGGCGATGACGGCATGATGGCATATTTTTATGACCATTCTCTTTCTTTGAACAGAGAAATTGAGATAAATGAGCTTTTGGGGGAAGACTTTGTCATCAGTGAAACCGGCGTGGCATCCTCCGCCGATGGAAAGAAACTGGTTATTACTGCCATGGGCGGACTGTATTTGTATGATTTGGAAAGTGAGAGCTTGACAACTCTCCTAGATTTGACCCAAAATCTGGGGACCTCCACTATTGGCATTTCGATGGTGAACGGCGCAGTATTTGCCCAGGATAATAGTCAGATCATATTTTATGGTAGGGGCAACTCTATTCCAGCAGTAGATGGTGAAAAAGGTTTTTCTATCTACGGGAGCGTCGCTGTGGATGGCAGCAATCTGAAGATTACCAAACCGTCCGCCTATGACATAGAAGAGATGCAGAGCAGCGCCAGCCGGTTATTTTTCCCGCAAATCTTTACTCAGGCTGATGGGTCGTTGCTTTGGATGGATCGGACAACAGGTGGAGCCCATACGCTTTCCTACACGGAGAACAGAGAGGGCCGCGATGGAGTGTATAGTTCAGAGCAGGGAAAGTATGTTGCTACCGCTGTTTTAGATGGTAATCTAACAGTTCGCGTCTATGATGTGGACTCTGGTAAACAGATTGCTACCAAAGTCATTGAGAATTCCAATACCACATATTTCAACCGTATCCCCAGTATCTACCTTTTAGATGAGACGGAGACCGCTGTGGTACTACTTGGAGGTAGCATCAGCGAAGTTGATACATTGGTATCTACATTTACATTTGGAGAATAACATGGAAATTACATTTAAAGATATATCAAAGCAGTATAAAAATAAGTACGCACTTAAAAACTTTACCACCACGCTACATGAGGGCGTTTACGGTCTGTTGGGTGAAAATGGGGCCGGAAAAACAACCCTCATCAATATATTTGTTGGTATTTTATGTAGCGATAGCGGCACAATTCAAGTGGATGGCCAAGATGTGAGGGCCCAGGGTAAAGACTTCTTGTCTCAAATCGGTTATATGCCCCAGTATCCTATTTTTTATCGAGATTTTACGGTCAAAGATTTTCTGCTCTATATGTGCACTCTGAAAGATATTCCTACCAATGAAGCAGAGGGTCGGGTTTTGGAGCTGCTTGCTACGGTGAATTTATTAGATGGACAGAATAAAAAAATCGGCGCTCTTTCTGGTGGTATGCGCCAGCGTGTCGGCATTGCACAGGCCATGTTATCCGATCCGAAAATTTTGATTCTGGATGAGCCCACTGCTGGTCTTGATCCTAGCGAGAGGATACGGTTTCGGAACTTGATTTCCCGATTTGCCCAGGGCCGGACGATTTTGCTGGCAACCCATATCGTTTCAGATGTTGAGTGCATCGCCCGGGAAATTTTGCTGCTAAAACAGGGCAGGCTTCTTATGCAGGGAACGCCTGCTGCGTTGGAGCACAACATGGAAGGTAAGGTATGGAATATAACTGCTAAGGCAGAGGAGGCTGCGTGGCTAACCGATATGTACTGCGTCAGCAATATGAAACAGGAGAGCGAGAGTTTTTTGCTCCGCGTTGTTGGGGATGGATGCCCAACCGAGGGCGCACAGCCTACCCAACCCAACCTGGAAGATGTGTTTTTATACTATTGCAGGGAGGAAGACTATGATACATCTGATACGATATGAATTTATCAAGCAGTTCTGCAAACGGTCCCTGCTGGCGCTCTTTGTGGTGTTCAGCATCGCCAACCTGTTCAAAATCTATGGCGAATACAGGTCCTACTCCTATCTGACGGATGGAAGCGGTGAGGGGAGCTGGCACACGGTTCATTGGCAGCTTTATGAGGATTACAAGGGTGAAATTACCTGGGAAAAGATGGACCATTTGCTTGCAATCTATCAGCCTTTGATGGAGGCCACGTCTGATATGACTGCAAGCACAGCTACTGATGATCCCAATACCATGACTGGGAACCTGTACAGCGACAGAAATCTGCTGGACAAGTATTTTGTGGAGCCTATGGAGTATTTCCATGAGTATAGCGGCCGGTCGGAGCAAGTGGCTGATAAAGCACGGCAAAACGCTGCGCTCTATGCAAAACAAGGCGCTATCTATAAGCAGCGAGAAAGCGGCGTGATTTATCATCTTTATACCGGACGTATCATACCTGCCTTTGCCTACAGAGAAATGTGCAATTACTATCTGAATTATGATTTTTCTATCGTCCTGACCCTCATGCTGAGCCTTTATGGGGTCATCGGTACCTTTGTGAGCGAGAAAGAAACTCAGATGGATATGTTGTTATTGGTAAGTCCTAATGGTGGCAGAAAAACGACTTTGGCAAAAATCTTTGCAGTTACCATATTTCTGTTTTTGACATCGTTATGGTTTTCCCTGCTTGACTTAATCGGTTTTGCGGCCTCATTCCAAACCTTTGAGGGATTGGCCTTGCCGGTATTTGCAATTCCCAACTTTGCTGAGGCATCGGTCAATATCAGTATTTTTCAGTATGCCCTTTTGTCTGCAGCGCTTAAGTGTGTTGGCGTATGGGTGATTGGACTATTCTGGCTGCTGATTTCGATGTTTTGGAAAAACGCACTGCTTCCCTTTGTCATCAATTTTGCCCTCTGTATAGGGCTGACTGTCAGTGGGGCTGCCTGCGCCCACTCCAATTTCTTTTGGATGAAAGTGGTAAATCCTTATTCTCTACTGACGAATCGTGGCCTTTTGGGCAAGACAGAGTTTGTAAATCTGGGCGGATTTCCTGTTCTGACATGGCAGGTGGCAGTATGGTTCGCTTTCATTGCAGGCCTTGTGGCTTTCAGCGCAGTCTATTTTTTATCCGCGGAAAACTATCACCGCTGTATTCGGAGGACAAAATGAGCATTTTATCTTATGAATGGAAAAAACTTATGGTCTTACAGCGAGGACTGCTGTATATACTAATCGTGCTTCTGGTCAGTACGGTCTGGTTAACTGTGACCGACAGACCGCAGAATAGCGCAATGGAAGAATACAGCGACGAATACCAGTGGTATCTTGAAAGATTGGATGGCGCATGTACAGAGGAAAAGGCCGTCTGGCTGGAGCAAGAAGCCCAGGACATTACAGAGGCCCACCGTATCTGCGATGAATTACAAGAAAGCTATTATAGTGGCAAGATTACTAAAGAGCACTATGAGGAGCAAATCGCAGAGGCTGGTAGAGTATTGGCCCATGAGCATGGTTTTGAAGTGGCATATCAGCAGTATCTATATATCTGCGAAAATACGAAGAATCGCAATTTTCTAAACACAAATGGTTGGCAGGGGTTGTTTAGCGCACAAACACTGGACTTCCCGTTGTTCCTTACCATTTTGATTTTGGCAACCCCTGTGTTTTGTTCGGAGTATAGCTGTCAGATGGATGCACTTTTGCGGACTGCAACGCAGAGCCGTAAAAGCGCCAGATGTAAAGTCGTGATTGCTCTCTGCGCCGTATTTGTTCTCTGTGCGGGGTTGCACCTGATCCGTTTTGTTTTTTTTGCGATAAAATATGGACTGCCTCACGGGGGATATCCGATCCAGAGCATTGCCTGCTTTGGAGACAGTACAAAGAACATGTCTTTGTGGGTTGCGTACATAATTGTAACTGTTCTGCGATGTTTTGGCTCCGTGTATCTCGCCACACTGCTGCTTTTTACCTCTGTTTTAGTGAAAAAATATGCTTTGACAGTGGTGATCGGAGCGGCGTCTACTTTAATTCCATATATCGGCCTGGCCAGACAACTCTGTTACCATTTGCCGCTGCCGCTGCCGTTTCTGTTGGCAACCGGATTTCTAAAAGGAAGTTCTGTTGTGGAGGATTCACTGACAGGAGAAACTATCGTTACCTTTTCAGAACGTTCTCTCCAGCAGTTGTTGGCCCTGCTCGGTTTGTCCGCTGTGTGTTGTGTGCTCATGACATGGTGGGCGCTGCGGCAAAACACGAACTGCTGGCAATCTGGAAGGAAATCCCATAGACGGTGGGAAGCTGCTGCGTTGATCCTGTTGCTTTTGTTTTCGGCATCCGGATGTTCTTCTGGAAAATCTGCAAGGGTTGTGTTCAATTCATCTTCCCTAAGCGTATCAGAGACCTACAACGTAATCTTTGACCAGCAGATGCAGACATATTATCTGGAAAACCGGACAACCGGTGCGATGATGGATTTAAACCGTTCTCCGTTGTTTAGAGCCTTTTCAGATGGAGAATCCATCAAGGCCGTTTATATGAATTCCCCATATATTTACTACATGACCTCATACACAGAGCAGTATGTTGATCGAGTTGGCACCTATAATAGCACATTTACCCAGGTGTCTATTGTACAGTTTAATATGGAGACATTTGAGGAACAGGTGATTTTTGAGAAAATAACAGATAGCGGACGCTCTTTACTAGGAATCGACTATACCGTGGGGGATACCTGGATGTTTTTGCAAAACTGTCACAACTTTTTCTTCAACGATGATAGCTTCTTTTTTATCACAAATGATGGGATTACAGAAGTGGATAGTACGATGCAACATACCCAAATGCTGGACATCCCTACCAAGGGGAATATTGCTTTTGACGGAAGGACGATCTATTTTATCAATGAAAATTCTCTGTTGACAGCGTATGATACTAAGACCCATAGGGAAAAGCCGTTTCAGAATATTGTTGTCTATGATTTCTGTCTGACCGATCAAGGGGTGTATTTCATCAACCCCATGGATTCTGACAGTGTTTATCTATGTGGCAAAGATGGCACTGGCAGTCAAAAGATTTCAAATGACCCGGCCTTGTCGGTTGATTATAATGGTGAGAAAGTTACTGTGATTCTAAAATCAGATGGAAAGGAGATGGTTTTTGAGCCGTGACGGTATGGGGCGCTAAGCGCTTATCAAAACAGGGTTTTCAAGCCTTGAAAACCCTGCAAATTGATACTCTTCCTATTTTACATAGACCTTTGGTAGTCTCTGGCCAAAGGCGCAGCAGATTTCGTAGTTAATGGTGCCGGTGGCTTTAGCAATATCGTCGGCCAGGATGGTATTTTTACCGTCGCTGCCCATGACGATGACTTCGTCGCCCACCTTTACATCAGGTACGTCGGTCACATCGATCATGCATTGGTCCATACAAATATTTCCTGCAATAGGAGCCATGACGCCGTTGACGATTACCTTGGCGTACTGGGAATATGGGCGAGGATAGCCGTCGGCATAACCCAGTGCAATGGTGGCGATTTTGCTCGGTTTTTCAGATATGTAGCGGCGGCCATAGCCCACAGAAAAGCCTGCCGGCACGTCCTTTAAATGGATGATATTAGCTTTTACCGACATAACCGGCTTGATGGAAAGCTGTGCGGGGTCCACTTCGTCGGAAGGATAGCAACCATACAGAATGATGCCTGGACGACAAGCGTCGAAGTGAACGGTTGGAAGTTCCATGATAGAAGCGCTATTTGCCAAAGTACGCCACTCCATTTCAATACCAGCAGCAGTGAGGGCTTCATAGAAACGGTGATATTTTTCCTCCTGCTGGTGGGAAAAGGTCTTGTCGTAGGCGTCTGCCGTAGACATGTGGGAAAACAGCCCCTTAATTTTGAAACTTTCTAAGGCTGCAATTTTTTTAATATCCTCTACCGAGTTTTCAATTTCATCAGCCAGATAGCCGATTCTACCCATACCTGTATCAATGGCGATAAGGCCCTGAACTGTTTTGCCGGCAGCCTTAGCAGCAGCATCGATGGCAGCAGCATTGGCGGAATCGCAGACCACAGGAATGATGTCATATGCAATAATGGTATCTGCGTACATATCCGGGGTCAGTCCCAGCATGATAATATCTTCTTTGGCGCCAGCCTCTCTTAAGGTAATGGCCTCCTGCAAAGTAGCGATGGCAAAGGTTTTGACTCCGTTTTCACGAAGAACTTGGGCAACCTGGACGCTGCCATGACCATAAGCGTCGGCTTTGATGACGCCTATCATTTCCCTGTCTCCGATTTTTGCGCGAATGTTTTTAATATTGTAATCCAGATTGGATAGATTGATCTCTGCCCATACGGGTCTGATGGCTTCTTTGTACATGGTGTGATACACTCTCCTTTCTCCTTATAGCGACATCCATATTATATGCTTTCGGTTGGAACTTTTCAAGGAGAAAGTCCGCTCCTTTCATGGGCAGCGTGTATTTTTCTTCGGTTTCCGTGCAAAATACACATTTCCCGCCCTTTTACCATAGGATATGCGGTGTAAAATGGTCAGAGTGTGTAACGAAGGGATGTCTTACAGAAAAAATACACGGTTTCTTCCAAAATACCGTGTATTCCTTAATGTGTATATCCTTTTTAATACACGATGGAGGTATTTGGCGCGTCGTACCCATGGAAAAACGTGTATTATTTTTTAGTAACCTAGGTTTCTTACAACATGATAGACCAAAGAGCTAGGGGGCAGAACCTACAGCATCTCCATGCCGCTGGTCACAGCGTGTTTTACTCTGTCGCCTTCTTCCGCAGCCTTAGCGGAGTTCCACTGATCCATGGCGCCCACCAGATAGCCGGTAATGCGGCGAATACGCTCAAATGCCATTGGTTCAAACTCATAATTTAGGTCAGCGAATTCACCGTCGATATTGATGTCCAAGGTTTTCAGTTTTCTGTTATATTTTTTTTCCAGATAGTCCACATAAGCCTGTTGTTCACGATATGGGGCGTTGCCGGTAATGGTAATACTCATTGTTTCTTCCTCCGTATATCAAATCAATATATAGATGTTAAAAGCTCATCTGCAAATATTATACACCTATATGTGGATATGTAAACAGTTTTTTGCAGAAGCAGGCAGGGGATTTCACTATGCTAAAAAGTCGCGGAAAAAGACGAGTAGGAAATTGTTGTCATAAAGCCGTCCTGCTATATGGGAATCGGACAGAGACCGAGCCAACCCTTCGGAAACGTCAGGAGCAAAAAGAGCCGTAACCGGTGTGATGATAGCCAAAAATATGAATACATAGATGGCGCCAGTGAGAACACCCATGGCTCCGCCTAAAATCCAATCTACGAAACCGAAAAAGCCGCCGTTGTATTGCTTAGAGAATAAGTGATTCAGCAAAGAGGCAACAATACCGATGACCAGTACGATTAGGGTGAAGGAGAGAATCCCTAAAAAAGCGGAGGTCAGCTGCTCCGCCCCTTCTTCTCCCACGAAGCTGGTCATAGAAAGGGTTTGCTTCTGTAGGAAGCGTGGAAGCATCTGGTAAAGTCCGCTGTCCTCCCAGGCGCCGGTCAGAGAAGAGGTTAGGTAAGACTCAACCTTTTCTGAAACCCAATCGTCTATCTCAGTATGTTTAATCAGCCAATCCCGAAGATCGTCACAGAACAGAAAACCGACCACCAGCGCAACAATAGAACGAACGAAATTGATGACTGTCAGGGCAAACCCCCTGTGCATTGAAAAGAATATGGCGCCTATAAAGATAACCACCACCATAATATCCATAACCATACGAATAGCACCCCCTCATAACACATAAAATTTAATACTATTTTACAGGAAATGGAGTGAGAAAGCAATGGACAATCAAGGGGCCAATCTTTTACGCATGATGGCGGGACTTATGAAGAACGGGATGCTTTCCGGAGCGTTGCAAAATATTTCTGCATTGCAAAATATTTCCAAGGCAGGGAGCGGCGGGTCTCCCTTGGGTAATCTTTCGACCTTGGCAGCCCTAGCCGGTGGAATGCAGCAAAGCGGAACTGGGACGATGACGGAAACTGTAGAACAGGAGAGAGAGGAGAAGGATATGGGGCAGGTTTATTTTGCACAGGACGAGACAGGCAGCAGCTGGCGAAGAGAAGAACGGGTGGAGCTTCTCATTGACTTTTGCAGAGAGGGTTATGCACAGGCGAAACGCCATGGACACTTTTTAATCGGTACTGCTGGTCAGGAGAACTACATTGCCATACCAGGGAGATTTTTGGTGGAAGATCAGCCTGCAGGTGGAAAAACCGGTTTTACTTTGTGGCAGCCCCTTAGAGGTGGGGAAGAATTGTGCGGAAATTTGACGGACATCGGACAGGAAGCGGCAGAGATGGTATACGGATACTGGATCGCAAGGCTAAGTAGCGAAACTTTGGAGGTCAGCGAAGTATAAAAATGCAGTTGAATGTTGTCCGAAAATGTGGTATGATTTTTAACATATGGAAACGTATATGTCAGAAGCCCTAAAAGAGGCAGAAAAGGCAAGAGAGCAGGGAGAAATCCCCATAGGAGCCGTCGTCGTAAAGGACGGCGTAATCGTGGGTAGAGGTCATAATCTGACAGAGACCCATAGGGACCCTACAGCCCATGCAGAGATGATTGCCATCAGACAAGCGGCAGAGAATCTGGGTGGCTGGCGGCTCATAGGCTGTGAGCTATATGTAACAGCAGAGCCTTGCGCCATGTGTGCAGGCGCTATCGTGTGGTCTCGCATAGAAAAGCTGTATATCGGAACCATGGACCCAAAAGCAGGAGCTTGCGGTTCGGTATTTAATATCGTACAGGAGCCTAAACTGAACCATTTCGTAGAGATGGAAACGGGTGTATTGGAAGAACCGTGCCGACATATATTGAAGTCCTTTTTCAGAGATTTGAGAAAGGCGGGAAAAAAGGCCTCGGACCGAAGGTCTTTTCCTGTAACGAAAGAAGAGAAATCGGAGGACACAAAAGCATGAAACGAGCTGGCAAGATTTTAAGCCTGATAGTATTGATTATTGCATTTTCCACATCCCTGTGTTTTGCAGAGACAGGTACATTGACCTTAAAGGATACATATCCGAAGGATGGGGCCACTGGAACTGCCATGGAAAACATGAGTATGAAGTTGTATTTTGACTCCCAGCTGACCACCGAAAAAGCTGGAAAAGTAAACGGTCAGGATGTGGTAAAACTTTACGATCCTGATGGCAAACAGTTGCCAATTAAGATACTTTATCCAACCAAAGAAGACGGCGTTGTGCTGATTCTGCTTGACAATATGGTGGACGCAGATAAGGACGGCAAGGCTGATGTGATGGTACAGAGCAACGCAGAGTACAAGCTGGTCATTTCCGGCAATCTGGTGGATGACGAAGGCAATGCGCTGGGACAGGATAAGACCATCACCTTTAAAACCCTCAATCAAACCACAGCCATGGCAGTCAATATGGGCATGATGGTTCTCATGTTCGGCGGTATGATGTACTTCTCCAGCAAGGCGGCTAAAAAGGCAGCGGCAGAGGAAGCAAAACGGAGGAGAGACGAAAAGGTAAATCCATATAAGGAAGCAAAAAAGACGGGCAAATCGGTAGAAGAGATCGTAGAAAAAGATCAGAAGGATAAAGCAAAGCGGGCGGCCAAGGAAGCAGCCAAGGCAGCTAAAGCCCACGAGGATGAAGAGGAATGGATTGACATTAACACTTACCGGGTGAAAACGAGACGGCCGATTTCTGCAGGCGGCAGCGCCTATGTGACCGGCAGAAAGGCCATCGCCGAAGCGAAAAAGGCGGAAGCAGAAGCCAGGAAGGCAGCACAAGCCCACAAGAAGAGAAATGTAAAGAAGGGCAAAGGCAAGAAAAAGTAGTTAGCAAAAACATATAGAATATAGCAGTGATAAAATGAGAGGCTTTTCCTCTCATTTTGCCTAGTTATAAGGTGGGGGCAGGTATGACAGAGATTTATTTAAGAGCATATGGCAAAATCAATCTGTCCCTGGATGTAACCGGTGTCAGGGAGGACGGGTATCACCAGGTAGAAACGGTGATGCAAAGAATTTCTCTCTATGATAAGATTCATATTCGCTGGGAACCGGAGACAGAACCTCTGGGTAAAGCGGCTGAATTTTCTATTGACGTAAAAACCAATAGAGTCTATCTGCCTACAGACAGGAGAAACCTGGCCTATCAAGCAGCCATGCTGATGATAGAACGATTTGGGAAAGAAGTGGGCGGAGGCCGGATAGAAATCACCATTTCCAAAAGTATTCCAGTAGCTGCCGGCTTGGCAGGAGGAAGCAGTAACTGTGCGGCGGTACTCATCGGTCTCAATCGGCTTTGGGGAGTGGGATTAACCACAAGACAGCTTTGCAGGCTGGGAGAAACACTGGGTACAGATGTTCCTTTTTGTATTTTGAACCAGAACACTCGATATCGAGCGGCATTGGGAACCGGCAGAGGGGAACGGTTAAGACCCATAAGACGGGCTATGAGAGCCCATTTGGTGTTGGCAAAACCACCTTTTGGGGTATCCACCAAAGAGGTATTTTCACATATTGACGAATACGAAATTGCAAACAGACCTGATAGCAGAGCGCTGATGAAATCCATGGCCTCTGGTGACCACAGTTTGGTCTATGATCATATGATTAACGTTTTGGAACTGTATACCCTAAAGCGGTATGAACCGGTAAGGCGACTGAAGGAAATTATGACTAGCCAAACAGAGGCAGAGATGGCGCTGATGAGCGGCAGCGGGCCCACGGTGTTTGCAGTTTATCGGTCAGAAAGAGCGGCGAGAAGGGCCTGCGAGAAGATTAGAACCATGGGTTATGAGGCTTATTGGGCCAATACGATGGATAAATAAAAGGATAGGGAAAACTTAGAGGTGAGAGTATGTTGAATTTTGATTTGCAGAACCATAGACCCCTCCGTGAAATCGTTTACGAAGAACTGAAACGGCAGATTTTGATTGGGGAAATTGCGCCGGGAACCCGTATGATGGAGGTGGAATTGGCTGATGTGATGGGAGTCAGCAGAACGCCGGTGAGGGAAGCGATTAGAAAACTGGAAAAAGAAGGCCTTGTGACCATCGAGCCGAGAAAAGGCGCTTATGCTTCAGACATTTCCATCAAGGATATGGTAGACGTGCTGGAAGTACGTCAGGGTCTTGAAGCCATGTCGGCAGCGCTGGCGGCCGGCAGAATCGATGAGCAGCAAAAGGAGCAGCTACAGGAACTTTTGGAGAAATACAGCGAAGCAGTGGAGAAAGAGGACATCGAAGAGATCATTAAATATGATGAAGCCTTCCACGCTAAGATTGTGGCTATCAGCGGAAATAAGACGCTGATACAGATATTTTCCACTGTGCAGGAGTTGGCTCTCCGTTTCCGGTATATCTATTACGATGATTTTAACCGGTATGAAAGTATGCCTAAGGAGCACCGACTTATCGAAAAGGCCATTATAAGCGGCGATGGAGAGTCGGCCAGGGTGGCGGCAGAGGACCATGTTTCCCAGCTAAAGAACTTCGTCATCAGGGAAGGGGAGAACATGTTTGGCCAGGAGGCCTGACCATTGTCAAAATCTAATAAAGACTAAAATGGACTGAAGCCCTATGCTGTAATGAGGCAGAGAGGAAACAGTCCATTTTTTAATGAAAGAGCCTATTTTAGGTTGATTTTTTCTAAGGCTTGATCCATATCTGCAATGAGATCTTCGATGGATTCAAGACCTACGCTGACACGGAAGAACCCATCCTGGGCCCATCTGGGCTTTGGCAAGTTCATGAGCTGGATGGCTGGCAAGGCCCGGATAGGAAACGAACCGGACACAAGGAAGGGCTTCTAAGTATTCTGCCAGCTTCAAGGCGTTTTCATTATGACGCTCCATCCGCAGAGGCAGAGTCACGGAACCTCTCATGATGAGCCATGGGTTGAACGGGCTGATACAGCCGCCTAGGTTGATTTGAGATTGGTTCCGGATCATATCCAAGAGTTCCTTCGTTGGTGGAATCTACAATGGTGGTTTCAATGTTGAACTTGTCATTAAGGATGTCTCCAAAGAGCCGGTATACTGCGATATAGGTCGCATTACTGAATACCACGTGGTCTCCTGTTTTCAGCATGGAGAAGAATACGCCGGACAGAGCAGCAACGCCGCTGGCCAATACGATGCAGTCTTCGCCACCTTCCAAAGAACTGTAAATACTGCTGGTTGGCGCCGCCGTTTCTGGTATACAGTTTTGCCTCCGGATCGCTCCAGTTCATGTCAGTAGGGTGGTAAGGCAGAGCATAGCTGTTTCCCATGTTATCCTCCTTGAACTTTATAGGTTATCTACAAACAACTCAGAGATGCTGTATAAAACTGCATGACCTGCCATATGGATGCGGTGGCCCTCTTTGGAACAATATAGGACGCCGCCTCTGGAAGAAGCCTGATAGCAGACGACTTTATCCTTACCCAGTTTTTCTGTCCAAAGAGGCACCAGGTGGCAATGGCCGGAACCACACACAGGGTCTTCCTCCACCGCCATTTTTGGAGCAAAGCTCCTGCTAACAGAGGCATATCTGTTACCTTTGGCGGTAATATGCAGGATAAGGCCATTTAATTTTTCCACCTCTTTTAAATTGGGTTTTGCTGCTAAAACCTGTTCTTCCGATTCTAACACACAGACCAAATCTCTATCGATCCATGCTTCTAAAGGTGTGAAGCCGATGGCATCGGTCATGGCCTGGGTAACAGGTACTGGTTTCAGATGATAGGCAGGAAAGTCCATGGTGTAAAGGTCGTTATCCTTCTTTACGATGAGTTCCCCGCTTAAGGTCTGAAAATGGACCTCACTGGGACCTACTTCCTCATAGTTCATCAGAACAAAGGCAGTCGCTAAGGTGGCATGGCCGCAAAGGTTGATTTCTCCGCCTGGTGTAAACCAGCGGAGGTCGTAATGGTTGCCGTTTTTGACGGTAAAGGCCGTTTCTGAAAGGTTGTTTTCTAGGGTGATATTTATCATCAATTCTTCCTTTGGCCACTCTTTTAGTACACAGATGGCAGCCGGATTACCGCCAAAAACCTGGTCAGTAAATGCATCTACAATATATTGTTTCATGAAAGTGTCCTCCTTGCCGGTATCTCTTAAGGATATTATAAAGCAACAAAAAACGCCATACAAGATTTTAATTGTATGGCATACAATGTTTCAGGAAAGATGAGATAAAAGGTCAGCCAAAATAGTGACACCCTTCGCTAAACGTTCTGAAGTATGGGGAGCGCAGATGGAAAGGCGGACAGCATGGGCTTGAAGCGCCTTGCCTATGGCAAACCGCTCTGCAGCATAGACTTGGACACCGGCCTTTAGGGTCTGCTGTTCAAACTGAGTACCTGTCATCGTATCCGGAATTTTCAGCCAGCGAAAGATATCTGTATCCTGTCCCTGACAGATTTTAGGCTACAAAAGTGCCGCTGCCCACAGTGGCAGAAAGTAGTCCCTCCAGTTCGCATAGCTTGAAGGCTTTGGATACAGCGTTTACATTCATATTCAGATAATCGGCCAGCTCCCTTTAGGGCGGAAGCTTAGTTCCTGGCTTTAATATACCCTTTTGAATGTCCTGCTTTAGCTGATTGGCCAAGGCTCGGTACAGAGCGTGTTTGGTTTTGTCCAGTGTCAGTTTCCAGGACATGGGATAGTTTTCGAATGAATTGAATGGCATAGTCTTTCCCCTCGCCATTTTATTAAATAATTGTATGGCGTTTTTTGCAATTTCGATATTTTTTTTGATATTGCAAAAAACATCGAAAACAATTTTTAATTATGAATAATATTTCTATGAAATAAATGTTTATACTAATTTTCGGGGCCTTTTTTGTCTATATAAGGGGCTTATGGCGGCTATTCGTGAGAATGTGGGGCGTTCATTTTATTATTGAGACTGGATTCCAGCACAGAGAGCCGCTCTTTTCCCTGGAGATTCGATAAAAATTTCATATATAAAGAAATATCGAATTTCTTCACTTAATATTCACATAAGGACACGAAAAACCATGAATATGATATGTATATATTTTGGGGCGTTGAAAGTAGGGCTCATTGGGATAAACTCGATGGTATAACGGGGCGGTCCTATGCATAGATTGTAGCAGGACTAAATCCCTTCGGGCTGCGGACAAAACTGTTTTGACCGGCAGGAAGGGCGTGGAAAAAGGAAAGGGGAAAGGCTATGACACACGAAAAAGATGTTCCTGATTATGCGCTGGTTCCAGCCAGAGAGCCGGAGGAGCGGATTTTGATACCAATTACACAGGGGGCTATATATTCGCCGGTACAGGTGACGAATATCACGGAGAAACCAAAGACAATTATCACCATTGAGGAGGACATTTTGGTGCCGGATACAAAGCCAGATCTTCGGGAGATTCTCATGATCGATGGTAAGGTGCGGCTGCCTATGCGGGAAATCGATGAGATTTCCAAGGGAGAGGACTATATCAATATTTCGGGAGATATTGAACTGCAGACCCTGTATCTGCCTGAGCGAGAGGATGTGTGCGGACCAATGATTTTCGTGCCAAGCCGTGTGTCCTTCAAGGAACAGTGGCATACGGGTTTGACTGCAGGCGCCACCATGATTCTTACCGGAAAAATTGAAAAGATCGACTATATGGTCATCAATGAGCGGAAATACCGAGTAAAAATCAATTTGGGACTTTATGCCAAGGAGTATCTGGACAGCAAAATCGATGTATTTGAGGGACTTGCTGATGAAGATATTCAGACCCTTAGAGAAAAGATTGAGATTACCAATGTAGCCATGCGGAAGAAGGACATTTTATCTTTAAAGGAGGACTTAGAGATTCCTTCTGGCGATATGGCAGTGGAAACCATTTTGAAACAGGATATCCATGTAGTAGAAAATTATCGGCAGGCCACAGCAGAAAAAGTGGTTGTAAATGGATTCGTATATGTCAATCTGCTCTATTCAGCTATGAGCGCCAACGCAAGTTTAGTGGGAGCCAGCAGCGCCGTGGAAGCAGAGCTTTCGTCTGCTATGAATCCTATGGAGGATAGAGGCGCCATGGAAGCAGGCCGGGGCCATAGCGCTCCCAGCGAACCAGAAGAAACCATTTTCCAGATTCAGGAGCGGATTGAGTTCACCCAGTTTATACCCCTTTCACAGGGCGGCCAATGGAGCGGCAGCAGCGTATGTTTTGACGACAATGATCTGCGTGTAAAGCTGACCCAAAATGAAGAGGGTACAGAGGTATTCCGTCTGGAAGGGGATATCACCACCTGGGTAGAGCTTTACCGCAATGTAGAAAAAGAGATGATTGTAGATGGGTATCACAGAGAGAAGGATTTTATCTGTGATTTTGAGGAAACTTCTTGCCGCACGCTGGTGGGAACCACAGCGGGAGAAACCTCTGTCCGAGAGATTCTGCCGGTGGAGGGGACTCATGGGGATGTGGAGAAGATTCTCTATGCTGCTGGTGAAGTGGTAAAAAGTGAAAGTAGATCGGAAGCCGGAAAGATTATTACAGAAGGGGTTATCACAGGTAAACTCATCTGCCAAGGTTCCGGTGGCGATCAAAACGCCATGGTTTTCGCTGTACGACAGGAGGTACCGTTCCGCTGTGTCACTGCAGCGCCACAGGTTACTGGCGACGAGATGGTCAGTGATCAGGTGTACATCAAGGATTTATGGGCAGAAAAAATTAACGGAAAACAGGTTGAACTGAACGCCACTGTGTTGGCGACTTCGCAGATTATGCGCCAGGCGCCATTTAAGGTATTAAAAAATCCAGCCTTTGAACAAGTAAACGGCACAGCCGACGGCAAACCGATGGTCGTATATATCGTGAAAAAGGGAGATAATCTCTGGTCTATCGCTAAACGGTTTAAGACCACTAGAAACACCATCGCCCAGATTAACCAGCTGGAAGATGAGACCCTCATGCCGGGACAGAAACTGTTAATTTTAAAGTAGGATGTGAGAAAATAGGATATGAAAAACCAAAAGGACGCAGTGTGCATCAGCTTTGCGTCCTTTTGGTTTTTATTTTTAGGAACGATTTTTATCCCTGTTGAGGCAGGATAAAGTTTGGATTATCTTTGCAGTATGGCAGCAGGTTTTCTGAAACCTGAATGTCGATTAGATGAAGGGTGTCCTGAATTTTTACTACGGTAATCTCGTTGTCCTTGACACCATGACAGGTGATTGCCGCCGCCTTTAAGGCTTCCTGCTCGTTTTCAAATACCATAGGAATTTTAGCGTTTTCAGGAACGCAGCAGGCGATCAGATTGGCATAGGTTGGCATAAAGTCGATGCTCTCATAAAGCTCTCTGGTGATAAAATCCGCACAGCCGATACCTACTGCATTGCCGTGGGTTCCTTCACTGAGCCGATTGATGATAATTCGTTTAATGGTAGGGCCTGTATAATATGGACTGGTAGGCTGACCTGCCAATCTGCCGGTGATGTTTGGGTCCATACCGTCGCCGGAAATATCCTTGCCCAGTTGGTCCACGATTAAGACGTCGATATGGTCAAAACACAGCTTCGGCATGAGAGATTTGGACAGAGCCAGCAGCTTCTTTTCCTCTTCCAAAAGGTTCTGACCAGGAACTACCTTTACCGTATGAACCTTTTCGTGAGCGTTTTCCACAATGGCAACTCCTAAAGGGATACAGAAGGTATCCATCACCTTGGCTGCCACCTTAGGAAGAATCTTAGGGAAGTTAGGGAACCCTTCCTGATGGATACGTGAACAGCCATTGTGCTTACCAAGACCAATAGAAAGCATTTTGCAAAGGCCGCTTTCGATTTCGCCGTCAAAGGCGGTATGAGCCTTGACCCTATTGATAGGGATGATGTAATCAGCCTGAGAGGCGATTTTATCTACGTGAATGGGAAAGTCTGGCCCTAGCTGGCCGATTACGACAGTTTCCATGGAGGAATAAATCGGTACGCCCATAGCCTCTTCTGTGATGCCGTAATTTTCAATGATACGTCGCTGTTCCGCCGCTTCTCCGCCTCCGTGACTGCCCATGGCCGGTAAAATGAAAGGCTTGATACCCAGAGCCAGAAGCTGATCAATGGTGGATTTGACCACGATTTTTAAATCTGTAATTCCACGGCTGCCAACTAATATGGCAGCAGTTTTTCCTGTTTCTAAAAGGCTGCGAATGTTGTTGTCAGCAAATTGTGCAGCGATGACCGCAGGAATATCGGTAAGATGCTGGTCTGGGAAAACTTGCTTTATGGGAATCATTGTTGGGGAAACGATACTTTTTGCCGATTCTGGTAATATGGGCATAGGAAACCTCCTTTATCAATCCATGGTAAAAATGATTGTACAAATTTTGTACGCAAAAAACATGCCATGGGATGCAAAAAAGAATAATTAAAAGAATGTATTGGAATTACTGGATTTAAGAGGGCAATACTGAGAGGAAGAGAGAGGAGGAAACCCAGATTTTGCGGAGAAAATCGATGCCATATGAGGTATAGATGCGATAATGCATCTGAAAATTGTAAAAGAAAGGGGAGAAGGACTGTATAAATCCTGGCTTCTTGTCCATACTTCCAATATATGGTCAGAAGGAGGACTTTTATATGGAAAAAAGCGGACAGGATAGATGGGAACAGGAGAGAAAATTACGGCGCAAACTGCGGAGAAAACAGATTTTGACTGGCTGTATGGCGCTGCTTATGATAGCCAGTATGGCGGTATACATGAGTAAAGCAGAAGCCAATCGGTCAGTTGTGAAGAAACATATGACGGTGAGCGAACGATGGTCAACAACCCCATCGGCAGGGGAGGAGCAAACGAATTTAGGGGAATCGGTATCTGGCGGTGAGATTGTAGCAGGACTAATGCAATCTAACGCTGACCATGAGGGTATCATTCGGCTCCATGTGATTGCAAACAGCGATAGCGAAGAGGATCAGGCCCTTAAATTAAAGGTGCGGAATCTGGTACTTTTGAGGGTTCAGTTTCAGCTAGAACAGTTCAAAGGTGGAGGCGGAGTAGGTAAGAGTGATAGTGACCATATTCGTACTTATATTCAGGACAATTTAGAATTGATAGAGAATTGGGCGAGAGAGGCTATTGAGGCGGAAGGTTATGACTATCCAGTAAAAGCATCTTTAGGAATGACATGGATTCCAGCCAAGAAGTATGACGACCTCTATTTCCCAGCAGGCAACTATGAAGCCCTCAATATTGTCATAGGAGAAGGGGCAGGACAGAACTGGTGGTGCGTTCTCTTTCCACCTCTGTGTCTCATTGACGGAAACGACCCAGCGGCTTTAGGAGACAGTAATGGCAGCATCAGGGATGGAATTACGGCGACTAACGGTAATCGTATCATATTGAAATCTAAAATTAAAGAATTGCTTAAGGGGAGTGGAAAAAAGGCTAAGAAATAGAAATCATCCAGCAAAGAAAAAAACCTGTATAGACGGTAGTTGTCGTCAAATACAGGTTTTTTTCTTTGCTTTTTTAGTTATGGAAATGAAAAAGTTTAGCAATGTATTTTGGATACCCTCAAAAGAGGGTAGTGGTCTACAAAATTTATTGTCCCTGTTGCTGACCGGCCTGAGGCTGGGTCAACTGGCTAGGCTGTATGGATTGAGAATCCTCCAACTCTAGGGTAATTTCAACAATTTCGTTGTTTCTTACCACTGAGAAGGTCACCTTATCGCCGATTTCCTTTTTTTGAATCAGACCGACCAGCTGCGCGCCACTGGTGATCTTGGTATCCTCCAAGTAGTAGATTAAATCTCCTGGCTGGAATCCAGCTTTTTTCGCGTTGTTGCCGGTAACCTCAACCACATAGACGCCGGTAATCTGTACGCCGTACTGCATGGCGTCTGATGCAGAGGTTAAATCCTTAATGGTGATACCAGCGGCAGGTCTTCCGGCCACAAAGCCGTTTTCCATCAGAGAAGAAGCCACCTTCTGGACTAAATCAACAGGAATGGCAAATCCTAAGCCCTCTACCTCTGAACCAGCGGATTTGGCCACCACGATACCAATGAGATTACCGTATTGGTCGAATAAACCGCCGCCGGAATTGCCTGGATTGATGGAGGCGCTGGTTTGAATCAAAGTCATAGCTTTACCGTCAATGGTGATTTCTCTCTCCAGACCGCTGATGATACCTTCTGTAGCGCTGCCAGCCAGGTGTCCCAATGGATTTCCGATAGCGATGGCTAAATCTCCTACATTTAAGTCGCTGCTCTTGCCAAAGGTGACTGGAACTAAGCCAGTCTTATCTATTTTGATGACAGCCACATCGGTCTGCTCGTCGGTAGCTATCAAAGTTGCAGGGACTTCGCTGCCGTCGTGAAGAGTCACTCGGATGTTGCTAGCGCCTGCAACCACATGGTTATTGGTTACGATATATCCGTCTTCAGAGATGATGACGCCGCTGCCCGCGCCCTGGGTCACATATTGCCCAAGCCATGTATCTGTGGATACCGACTCGGTGACAATAGCCACCACCGAGTTTTCATTTTTCGCCACGATTTCCTGTACGGAAAGAGGGCTGCCTGTGTTGGTTGCAAGATTATAGTTGGTGGTTGAAATGGACCTGTCTATGGTAGAACCGCCGAACACGCTCATGGCCATGGCGTAAGCCCCTGCGCCGATGGTGGCAGAGAATAGCATGGAGATAATCAGTGTGATAACAAAGGCTTTTCTCGTCACATATTTAGGCGCTTTCGGTTTTTTCACCTTTCCAGAAGTGGCATAAGCGGTTTCATAAGCTGTACCATAAGGTTTCTCATCGGAGGTATTTTCTGTAAAATCGCCCGCGGCTTGGCTGCCTGTTGTGCTGGCGCTCGTTTCCGTTTCTGCGCCATACACCGATTCCCGGGCTGCGTCGTAAGCCGATTCATAGGTCTGCCTGCCTGTTTCTGATTCTTCTGTATTTTGGGGACTTCTCATGGTAAAGTTTGTGCCGTTAAATTTATCCCAATCATCCATATGTCCTCTCCTCCTTTTGAACTTCCATTCCGTTTTTGTTTCTGCGTTCTTGAATGACCAAATTATATACAACTTTTGTGTAATTTGAGTGTAAAAAGAATGTGAAATATGATAAAATAATATGTTAGATTCAGAACGTTATTGTGTACCTTCGCCATGTGAATCGAAGGTAATCAGGGTGGTATATTTATTATGGAAAAAGCGCTGCAACAATATTCCTCTTGGATGATGGAAAATTTACCAAAGAGTTTGCGAGAGGAACTGGAAACCATACAAGGAAATAAAGAAGAGATTTACGATAGATTTTGTCACGAGATGACTTTCGGCACGTCGGGACTTCGGGGTATCATGGGCGCCGGCGCCAGCAGAATCAATTCCGTGGTATTAAAGCGGGCTACCATGGGGCTGGCGGACAGCTTACTAAAGGCCTATAGCCAAACCAAGGACAGGCCAGCTGTGGCAATCAGCTATGATACCCGATATTTTTCCGCGGATTTTGGAAAAGAGACAGCCCAGGTTTTGGCAGAAAGAGGCATCGATGTTTGGATTGCAGATGAGCCGGAGCCAGTGCCCCTGCTTTCTTTCGTCATTGGCCATATGGGACTGGCAGGCGGCGTTATGATTACAGCCAGTCACAACCCCAAGGAATACAACGGTTACAAGGTTTATGATGAAGAGGGTAACCAAATCGACGACGAAAAGGCAAGGAAGCTGGAAAAAGCTATTGCTGCTCACGGATATTTTGAAGAGTCCAGGCCAGCATCAAATCCAGGCCAAATCAGACAGATTCCTGGGGACGTCATAGAGGCTTACCGGCAAAACATTTCCAGTAGGGCTGTGTGGTGGAGCCAGGATGTAATGGCCTGCAAGGCGGCGATGGGTCAGCTGTCCATGGTTTATACGCCTCTTAACGGCACAGGCTATCACCATGTAATGGAAATCCTCCAAAGGCTGGGGGTGGGTCAAGTTCATGTGGTTTCAGAAGAAACCTTGTGGGATGGCGCCTTTTCCACCTGTCCTTTTCCCAACCCAGAGAACAGAGAGGCTTTTTGCCAGGCAGAGCATCTAGCGGCTAGACTAATAAAAGAGGGGAAACAGCCGCCGGATATACTTCTTGCCACTGATCCGGACAGCGATCGAATGGGGATTATGGCCAGACAGGAGGATGGGACCTACCGCCGGCTTACAGGAAATGAAATGGGAGAGCTGATATTTGACTATTTGTGCAGGAGTCTGTCCGGTCCTCAGAGAAAACAACTAACTGGCAGAAAGGCCTATAAAAGTCTGGTCAGCAGCCCCCTGATGGAAACCATAGCTAAGGCATACGGCATTGAAGTCGAAAACACCCTTACCGGTTTTAAGAATATTGCAGCGAAAATCGGCCAGTTAGGGCGAGAAGGCAGAGAGGAGGATTTCCTTTTTGGCTTTGAAGAAAGTCTAGGTTACCTTTATGGCACATACACCAGGGATAAGGATGGTGTCATGGCCAGTCAGCTTGCGGCCCTTGTTGCCGGTTGCTGCAAGGCAGCAGGCAGCAGTCTCCAAAAGAGACTGGAAGAGATTCACAGAGAGTATGGATATATTGAAAGCCGCACTGGAGCCCTCTATTTTCAGAGGGAAAGAGACCGAAACCAGATGGAGCATATCATGGAGCTGCTCTTTGAGGAAGATCTTGCCAGGGTGTTACGCATGGAGGTAAAGCAAGATCAGACCTACCGAAAGCAACAGGTTTTGCAGGGAGAGATCAGAGATAAGGAAAAAAACCACCGGTTTATCATTCGGCCTTCAGGGACGGAACTGAAGATAAAGGTTTACGTCTTTGCTTTTGGAGAAAACGGCAAGGAGGCAGCAGAAAAGGCGGAGAAAATTTTGGACGGTCTTATGACCTGTTTGAGACACAAAAAAGAGGAGATGAACATAGAATGAGTAAGGTACTTACAGCCGTGGATAAAAGCGGCTCCTATAGGGTTTATTTAACCATTTCTACCGATTTGGTGGAGGAAGCCAGAAGGATTCATAACACCACCCCCTTGGCTACCGCTGGACTTGGGCGGGCGCTCACCGGCGCAGGGCTCATGGGTCTAATGTTGAAAAATGACACAGATAAGCTGACGGCGCTCTTTAAGGGAGACGGGCCAGCACAGCAGATTTTAGCCACAGCCAGCGGCGCAGGCGCGGTAAAGGGTTATATCGCTAATCCAGATGTAGACCTGCCTTTAAGGGCTGACGGTAAATTGGATGTGGGCGGCTCGATTGGTATGGGGGAGCTGACGGTTATCAAGGATTTGGGCCTTAGAGAGCCCTACATTGGAAAGATTGCCTTAACCAGTGGAGAGATTGCCGACGATTTGACCGCCTACTACTATATATCGGAACAGCAAAACACGGCCATTGCTTTGGGCGTTAAGGTGGAGACCGATTATACGGTGGGCTGTGCAGGAGGCATGGTGATTCAGATGCTGCCCAACGCTGACGAAGAGGCCGTGGACGCCTTAGAAGCTATGATTGGCAAGATGAAACCCATTACCAGCCTCATTGGAGAGGTTACAGAAGCAGGCGCTGGCAAAAGCGAAGAGGGCTTGGTAAGGGGGCTGATGGAACATATTTTCCGGGAAATGCCCGAATACTTTCAGCCGGAAACTTTGGAAGTGAAGGAGATGGGCTGGAACTGCGACTGCTCCATGGAGCGGCTGGAACAGGTTCTCATGACTATCGGGTATAAGGATTTAAAGGAAATCATCGAGGAAGACGGTAAAGCAGAGCTTGTTTGCCAGTTTTGCTGCAAAAAATACCAATTCGACAAGGCCCATCTTGAGAGAATATTGGAAAGCATATCATAGGAAAGCGGGAGGCATACTATATGGAATCAAAGCAGAGGGTCGGCATCATATTTGGCGGTAAATCGGGGGAGCATGAGGTGTCCCTCCTGTCTGCGGCGTCGGTGATTCGGGCCATGAACAGGCAGAAATATGAATTGGTATATATCGGTATTACGAGAGAGGGCGTCTGGAAGCGATATCTGGCGCCAGTGGACAGTGCGGAGGCCGAGGAATTGGCGGAGTCGGTGGAGCTTATCGCAGCGGCCATTGAAGAAGACCGATGGGAAGAGGCGGCAGAAGAATTTTGCTTTAGCCAGATGAAGGACCTGGTGGATTTCGCTTTGCCTATTGTCCATGGGCCTTATTGCGAGGATGGCAAACTCCAGGGGCTTTTGGAAATGTTAGACATCCCTTATGGGGGATGCGGCGTTTTAGCATCAGCAGTGGCAATGGATAAAATTTTGGCTAAGGAAATCTTTCGGGTTCATGGGCTTCCCATCTGCCGCCATGTTACTACCACCAAAGAGATGGCAGAAAAATCAGCGGAGACTGTGGCTGCCCAGGTAGAGGAGATGATTGGATTTCCTTGTTTCGTTAAACCGGCCAATATGGGCTCCAGCGTTGGCATCAGCAAGGCGGTTGACCACAGAAGTTTCATAGATGCTCTTCATCTAGCAGTTCAGTACGACCGGCGAATCCTTATTGAAGAGGGATTGGACTGCAGGGAGGTGGAGACCGCTGTTTTGGGCAATATGAGACCTTCGGCAGCTGCTGTGGGCGAAATCCTTTCCGGCAGCGAGTTTTATGACTATGAAGCCAAATATACTGATGGACACAGCCAACTGGCCATTCCGGCAGCCCTTAGTCCAGAGGACTACGAGAAAATTAGAGAATTGGCGGTTGCCGCTTATCAGGCCATCGACGGCGAAGGATACGCACGTGTGGATTTTTTCATAGAAAGGGGCAGTGGAAAAATCTATATCAATGAAATCAATACCATCCCCGGTTTTACCAAATACAGCATGTTTCCTCTCCTTTGGAGAGAAGCCGGGTTGGAATACGATAAACTTCTTGAAAGGATTATTGAACTGGGATATGAGAGATATTACGATAAAAATAATAGGGACACAAGTATATGACAATCATGAGGAAAATCAGATGGAGTTTATAACCGATGGAAAACTGTACCAGAGAAAAGGGGCGGTTTACATGGTCTATGAGGAAAGCCCTGTGTCCGGTCTGCCAGGCTGTTTGACCACTCTGAAACTGGATGGAGACACCCTTCGGATGAAGCGGGTGGGCACAGGAGGAGACGGCACCGAGTTATATTTTGAAAAGGACAAAAGATTTTCCAGTATCTATGAGACGCCCTTCGGACAGATGGGCATGGAGGTACTTACCCGTTCAGTGGAAAACAGGTTTGACCTGGAAACTTTAAGCGGCGGGATTACCGTAAAATATGACGTTAGCCTGGAAGGCATGGCCGAGGGCAAAAATAAATTAGAGATAAAAGTGATGTAAGGAAGAAAGTAAGGAGTAAACAAGATACCATGATGAAGAAAGGTTTTGACCCGGAAAAGTACATTGAAGAACAGTCCAAGTACATTATTGAGAGGATTAACAAAGGTGACAGCGAAAGACTTTACCTGGAATTCGGCGGCAAGCTGGTACATGATAAACACGCCATGCGGGTGCTGCCCGGCTTTGATGAAAACGCCAAGATTAAGTTATTGGAAAAGATGCAGGAACAGGTGGAAATCATTATCTGTATCTATTCCGGCGATATTGTAAACAGCAAGACTAGGCAGGACTTTGGTATTACCTATGACTTGGAAGTTCTGCGGCTCATCGATATTTTCCGCAAACACAACCTCTCCATCAACAGCGTGGTAGTTACTCGCTATGAGGACGCTCCGGCAGTCAATATGTTTATCAACAAATTGGAACGGCGGGACATCAAAACTTATAAGCATTATTTTACTAAGGGATACCCTACTGACGTGGATACCATCGTCAGCGAGGAAGGTTATGGAGCCAACCCTTACATAGAAGTGACCAAACCGCTGGTAGTGGTCACAGGGCCGGGCGGCGGTTCCGGCAAGCTGGCTACTTGTTTGTCTCAGCTCTATCATGAATATCGGAGAGGGAGGAAGGTTCGCTACGCTAAGTTCGAAACCTTCCCTATCTGGAATCTATCACTGAAGCATCCGGTGAATATCGCATATGAGGCCGCCACCGCTGACTTGAAGGACGTTAATATGATAGACTCCTTCCACTTGGAGGCCTATGGCCAGATGGCTGTCAACTACAATCGGGACTTAGAGGTTTTTCCAGTGGTAAAACGTATCATCGAGAAGATTACCGGCCAGGAGGCAGAATATCGGTCGCCGACGGACATGGGAGTCAATCGGGCAGGATTCGGCATTTATGACGATGAAGCAGTAAAGGCTGCGGCTGTACAGGAGATTATCCGCCGGTTTATGATTGCCAAGTGCGACTATAAAAAGGGGAAGATTTCCGAAGAGGCCCTGGAGCGGTCAGAGCTTTTGATGAAAGAAGTGGGCGCTTGCGAAGAGGATAGAACTGTGGTTGTCCAGGCCAGAGAGTATGCTGAGCAGAAACGGAGTTTGGACAAGAAGTATGTCAATGTGGTGGTTATGGCCATGGAGATGCCAGACGGAACCATCATTACAGGTAGAAGTTCCCGCCGCATGGCTGCTGCAGGAGCAGTAATTCTCAATGCAGTGAAGAAGCTGGGTGGTATTCCGGACGATCTGTATGTGATTGCGCCAAACGTGTTTAGTAGCATCCAGCAGCTAAAAGGGGAGGTACTCCACCATGATCGGACAAGCCTAAATCTGGAGGGGATTTTGACGGCCTTAAGCATTTCGGCTGAAACCAACTCCTGCGCCGATAAAGCAGTGAAGATGCTGGAACAGCTAAAGGGCTGCAAGGCTCACTGCACAGCTATCCTAAGCGAGAGGGACGAACAAACCCTGCAAACCATGGGTATCGACGTAACATGTGACCCAGAATATTTGACGACCAATTTATATTTCTCGTAATATATATATAGAAAAAGAGTAACAGTTGGATTAGCAAAGTATTTCAAATGTTTCCATTGCAAAATCTACAGTTTAAATCTATAATGAAAGCAATAGAAACTTGAATATTCATGCATTATATTGAAAGAATACAAATTCAGAACTATGAGTAAAAAAACAGAGCGACGGCGCCGAGAGAGCGTTACACGAGAAACCATTGAAAGAAAAGAGAATTTTAAATATCAGCTAATTTTGGAAGGTATCGCAGTGGGACTCTTAGCCGGCGTAGTGGTGGGACTTTTTCGGTTCGCCCTGCAAAAGGCTGAGGACATTCGGAATCTATATGTAGATGCAGCTAGTAAAAGCGTGCTGCTGGCAATCTGCGGCATCGGTATTCTGATTTGCCTGACCTTGATTGTCATCTTTTGCCTGGGACGCGAACCTCTCTGTTCCGGCAGCGGAATTCCTCAGGTAAAAGGGGAAATGCGCGGACAGATTAACGCCAACTGGCTGCAGGTCATCATTGCAAAGTTTTTAGGCGGGGTGGCTGCCATCGGCGGTGGACTGGCTCTAGGGAGAGAAGGCCCAAGTATCCAACTTGGCGCCATGGTGGGGAAAGGCTTTTCTCGCCTGAACAACCGGCTCCGAACTGAAGAAAAAATGCTGATGAGTTGCGGCGCAGGCGCAGGGCTGGCTGCGGCCTTCGGCGCGCCTCTGGCTGGGGTGGTATTCGTACTTGAGGAAATACATAAGAACTTTTCGAAGGAGGTGCTTCTTTCAACTATGGCAGCCTCCATCTGTGCCGATTGCGTATCCTCCTATATGTTTGGATTATCCCCTGTATTTCATTTCTCAGAAATCAGCCAGATGCCCCTGGCCAGGTATTGGATGGTGGCGCTGCTGGGGATTGTCCTTGGATGTTTTGGGGTGTTCTATAACCGGACCATCGCGTTTATGCAGAACCTTTATGGGAAGCTAAAGCCCGTATGGCTGAAAGCCCTGGTTCCTTTCGCCATGGTCATTGGGCTTGCCGTCTTTTATCCTACGATGCTGGGAAGCGGCCATCACCTTGTGGGTGAAACCGGCGCAGGCGTCTTTACACTGGAAACCTTATTGATAATTTTAGTGATAAAATTTGTCTTTTCGGGATTTAGCTTCGGGACAGGCGCGCCGGGAGGAATTTTCCTGCCCCTGCTGGTATTGGGCTCTCTAGCAGGCGGCTTATTTACAGAAGTGTTAAGCCCGGTCTTTGGATTTGAGGAACAGTATATTAGCTTTTTCGTCATTTTAGGAATGGCTGGCTATTTTTCAGCCATCGTCCGTGCACCTATTACGGGAATTATCCTCATCAGCGAAATGACAGGAAGCCTTTCCAATCTGCTGGCGTTGGCCATGGTGTCTCTAGTCGCCTATATGACAGCAGAGTTGCTCAAAGGAGAACCGATTTACGATCAGCTTTTAAATCGTATGCTGGAAGGCGGCGTACGAAAGAAGCCGAGAGGAACCAATAAGGTTCTCATTGAAAGCGAAGTTTATTTAGGGTGCAGAGTAGAGGGCCTTTCTCTGTCAGAAGTCCATTTGCCAGAGGGGTGCCTAATCGTTTCTGTGGTACGAGATGAAAAGGAAATCGTCCCAAGAGGCAGCACCAGATTAGAAGCTGGAGATAGGTTGATCGTACTTTGCAACGAAGCCTTTGCGGCTACGTTGGAAGATCAACTGGACGCCATGTGCAAAACAATTACATATGAAAACAGAAATGAAAATGGTATTTTACTATAAATCCAAAAGACGCCGACACGTCATGGCCTACCATATTAAAAATAGACCATGGCCGCGACGGCGTACTCTTGGTGAGGATTGTCCAACACGTCTGGGCTGAATCAGCGGTTGGATTTTTCCTGAAGCGCTTTACGCTGCGCCTTTTGAAAGGCATCCCCTTCTGCCAGTGATTCCGCTTTTTCTAAAAGTCTTCCCTTAGAAAAGGGTGATAGGGTTCGGAATACCGACATAAGCTTTCGTTCCCCATCATCACACACTTCTAAGCAGGCGGCCTCACTGACAACCCGGTCTGGGTCGGTTTCTAGCAGCAACTCCATAGGCACTCCAAGATATCTGGAGATATGGTACAGCGCTTCAGTATCCGGACTACGTCTACCACTTTCATATAAAGAGAAGATAGAACGATCCATTTGGAGCTTTGCAGCAATGTCGGTTTGGCTAAGGCCACGACTGTTTCGCAGCCTTTTCAAGTTTGCTGCAATCCTCATTTGTGTTTCGAGCTTCATAACTTCCTCCTCTTATTGAAACTCCGCAAACCCGGATACCCCTCTATAAATATAGAGGTTGGTAAAGGGTCAAAATGTTGCAAGATTTGGAAAAATTCTGGAGAATTTTGGATTTTTAAGCGAACGTAGGAGTGAGTCAAGTGAATAAGAAATTATCTAAAATGAGTGAGGAAGAACAAATGGGAATTCTTTGTGAGCAGTATAAGGCGATCCGCAGATATTTACGGGCTTGTGGTCTTAATGATGCGGATCTTGAGGATGTATTGCAAGAAACCATGATGACTGTTTGGCGGAGGAGTGATACGATTCGGGATATGGAAAAGCTAGATGCTTGGGTAAGAGCCATCGCCCGGAACAAAGTGAGAAAATACTATAAGGCTAATGCGCTGGAGAAAGAGCGGCTTTGGTCTTATGGTGATAAGAATTGGTGGATGGGAGAGTCTGACGGAGAAAATCCGGAGATGGATGAAGAACTGAAACTGATTCCTGAGTCGCTGATTTATGAAGAAATGAGCAGGCTCGAGGATACTGAACTGTATGAGATGATGCAGAGACTGGGAGAACCAGCTTGCAGTATCCTGACGCTTCATTATGGTTATGAGGAAACGTTCAGCCATATTAGCAGAATGCTTGGAATGAAGCCTACCACTGTAAGAAGTATTGCATCCAGAGTCCGTGAGAAGTTGAAAAGAATCATAGTAGAGGAGGGTAGCAGATATGCACGAGGAAGAATACAAGAAGATGATAAATGAACGAATTGGTCGCGCCGCAAGAGCAGGCCTAATGCAAGCTGAAGATGAAAAAGACCCTTTACCAGCCCAGTCATTCACCGATGAAAAGATATCCCCTAACGCTTACATAGAAGATAAGGATGCTCATTTCTCTGATGAGAAAGCTTTCGTGCAATGGATGAAAGCCATAAAACGAAAGCATCTTCGGCAGAAAAGGCAGCGTTATGCCTTTGTAGCCGCTATGTTAGTATGTGCATTGTTAACGGCTGACCTGTTACAAGACACCTCCTTCTCCCAGCAAATATTTGCTGGCAACTCACCACGGGATAACGTGGAAGTCAATGGCGGAAGTATTGTAATTGGTGGTGATGGAAATGAGCATGTAGGCACTTGGGTTGCTACATTTCATAATTATGAAGCCATACCGGAACAGTATAAGGAGGAGATCATACAGTTTAACAAAATGCCAGATGGATATGAACTGAAAGAGATACAGTTAAAAAGAAACTTGGATGTTTTCAACATAAGAATAAAATATACTAATAGAGACTCTCTTGTGCAGATCAAAGAAGAAAAGTTAGAAGGTGATGGAACAGATGTAATGATTTTAAATGGATACCAAGAATCTGAGACCTATCAAAATATAGAAACTTTTAAAAAGCAAGTGGATGGATTCAGGATGCATGCTTTTGTCTATAAAGAAAAGTTGATTACCGTTATTTTCGAGGATACAAGTGAAAAAGAAGGAGACAGTGAATGTCTCCAAAATATGATAGATTCAGTTTTAGGTATTGGTTAGAATTGACTAGAGTAAAAAGAATTATTATATGTCAAGCTGCCGACAGTATCTTTGCTAACACACCAAATCCGATAATTAACGCCTTCTTTTAGATTGGTATACACATGGCCAAATAGGAATTCATCTTTTCTGTAGCCGTTGTTGTAAAAGACATATTCGGGATTGGTAGTGTCCAGCACCCATTCGCCATCTACCTTTTTCTGCAGGTATACAACTACATTGTAGCTATCTACCACACAGGAGAAGAGGATATCAATACTAACATTAGCCGAAGTCGCAGATGTACGACGTGCGACGATATGCACATTATTTGTATCCCGCTGCGGGCCCGCCTTTTCGCCGTCGCCGGCATCAGCAGGCGCTTCGCCCGCATATGCGGATACGGTACCGGTTAATGCAATCACTAGCATCATAATAATGGATAAGATTTTTTTCTTCATTTTTTAGTTCCTTTCTTTCTGTGATTTCAGGGGTCCCTATTTGGCAGTCATATCAAGGATGAAAGGTAAAGATTAGAATAAATATGCTGCTATCAAATAAGGAAACTGTCGATTTTTATTATTATTTATTTTAACAGAGAACCTGGAAAAATCAAGAAAAACTAATCATTTATGATTGGATTTTTTCACCTCAAAGATGGGGTCGCATAAGAGCAGATTCCAACTGTAATTTGGAAGTCATCCGAAATTATGATTTTTTCTCAAAAATGTATACTGCTCAGCTGATTTTGTAGCTTAAAATGAGAAAATCTATGGAAATCAGGCGGATTCCCCATGTTTTATTGGTAATAACAAGAAAAAGTTCTACATTTTTGAGTTATTTTTCTGATTTGGGTTGACTTTTTAGAATTTTATTGGACATAAAATCAAAAATTTTTGATTTTCGGATGACTTTGTCAATGTAAATGGTCAAGGCCATCTTCAAAAAATTTTATCGTTGTTTTCGGGAAAATAGGGGGTTACATTTTTGAAAAAATATGGTATAATATATTCATATTAAAAAGTTAATTTTTTAACGAAAAATAAAGGGAAACGGATTGCAGGTGATGGGCTGTAATCTGAGGATAAGAATCTATAAACATATTTAAGGAGGCATGGAAAGATGAAAAAAATCGGAGTTTTAGGAACCGGCACCATGGGCGCCGGCATTATTCAGGTATTAGCACAGAACGGCTATGAAGTCGTAATGAGAGCAAGAAGAGAATCCTCTGTGGAGAAGGGTCTTGCTACTGTAAACAAGAACTTAGACAAGATGGTGGCCAAGGAAAAGATTACTGCTGAGGAGAAGGAAGCTATCGTAAGCAGAATCACTGGTTCCACTGATATCAATATTATTGCTGATGCAGATTTAGTAATTGAAGCTGCAACCGAGGATATGGAAGCAAAGAAAGCGCTGTTTGCTGAACTAGATAAACTTTGCAAGCCAGAGACTATCATTGCAACCAACACTTCCTCCCTGTCCATTACAGAAATTGCAGCTGCTACCGGCAGACCTGACAAGGTAATCGGTATGCATTTCTTCAACCCAGTTCCTGCTATGAAACTGGTTGAAATTATTAAAGGATTGGCTACTTCCGATGAAACCAGAGACACTATTTTGGCTCTCACCGAAGCACTGGGCAAGACCCCTGTAGAGGTGGAGGAAGCGCCGGGATTCGTAGTAAACAGAATTCTAATTCCTATGGTAAATGAAGGTATCGGCATCCTGGCTGACGGCGTGGCTGATGCAAAGGGTATCGATACGGCGATGAAACTGGGTGCAAATCATCCGATGGGCCCTCTGGAGTTGGGCGACCTGATCGGTTTAGATGTAGTGTTAGCTATCATGGACACACTGTATGAAGAATATGGCGATCCAAAGTACAGAGCCCATGTTTTGCTGAGAAAGATGGTAAGAGCCGGCAAGCTGGGCAGAAAGACTGGCATCGGTTTCTACGATTATCGCAAATAATGATTGCAGACAATTTCTAATAATAAAATAACTTACCCAAAAGAGAGGCTGTCGCGTTTTCATATGACAGCTTCTCTTTCATTTTCGATATTGGTTGGGTTTTAACTTATGACACCATTTTAAATAAAATGAGTATTAAAATTTTAGTTCTAACAGGTATGCATGTCCTTTATACAGCTAGAATTCACTGTAAGATGGCTATTTTTAGGTCCTAACTCTCAATCTTCCCCGACAAATTATACTCATTTTCGTAAAAAGAAGATTCTCGGTTAAGATTTAGCGTTTTCGTTATACTCAAAAAATCAAAAAGCTCCATATAGGTTAAAAACTTTTGTATTGTGAATTAAGCCTTGTATTTTTGTCAGGAAGAGTATATGATGAAATAAAATGATATTGCATAGATATATTAGAGATATAAATTCCAATCTGTGTTGTCGTCTCATTATCTAAATATTCTTAAAAATCTAAAAAGGGCGCAGTTCCTTGTTTTGCTGCGTGAAGGTGTATCATGAAAGAAAAAGAGTTACAATTTGAAGAAGCCGTAAAGCCCGAAAAAGAAATTAAAGTTACACGGGCAAGGCGCAGTACGGCTAAAAAGATGGCAGCGGAAACGGCCGAGCCGCTTGTATCAGAAGCAGTAGGCAGGGAACCGGAAGAGACGGCTGAAACTACTGGAACTACCAAAAAGAGACGGACTACCGGAACGAGAAAAAAATCGGCGCCTGAGAGCAAGCAGAAGGAAGAACAGACTGAAAAGACAGGAGAAACAGCAAAGTCCGCAAAAATAGAGCAGGCAGAGCCTGCAGCCCTTATACAGCCCATAGAATTTGAACCCATAGAATCTATGGGGATTTTGGCTGGCGAGGAGACAATGGAGCAAGGGGAAACACGAGAGCATAAAGGGGGAAAAGAGAAGGAACGGGGCGAGCGCCCAGAGGTGGAAGGCATTTTGGAAATTCAGGAGGAAAACAACTTTGGCTTCCTGCGGTTTTCCAATTTTTTGACCAGCGATAGAGACGTCTATGTGTCGCCTACCCAGATTCGCAGATTCAACCTGAAAACAGGCGATAAGATTAAGGGTATCATCAGACTTCCTAATCCAGGCGAGCGGTTCGGTGCATTATTATATGTGGTGACTGTCAATGGAGATGAGCCGGGGCGGGCCATTCGCAGACCGGATTTTGACAGTTTAACACCAGTATTTCCCTATGAACGGATTCGATTGGAGGGCGACACCAAGAGCCTGGCCATGCGAGTAATCGACCTGGTAGCCCCTATCGGCAAGGGACAGCGCGGCCTCATCGTAGCGCCGCCAAAAGCTGGAAAGACTGTACTTCTCAAACAGGTTGCCGCCTCCATCGAGAAAAACTATCCAGAAGTGGAGTTGATCGTCCTTTTGGTGGATGAGAGGCCCGAGGAAGTTACCGATATGAAGAGGTCTCTAAAAAGCGGGGAAGTCATCTATTCCACCTTTGATGAAATGCCTCAGCACCACGTGAAGGTGGCGGAAATGGTCATGGCCAGAGCCCAGAGATTGGTGGAACACGGCAGGGATGTGGTGATTTTGCTGGACAGCATTACCAGACTGGCTAGAGCCTATAACCTGGTGGTGCCTGCTTCTGGGCGTACTCTATCCGGCGGCCTTGACCCAGGAGCCCTGTATAAACCAAAGAAATTCTTTGGGGCTGCCAGAAAGATGGAGGAAGGCGGCTCCATTACCATTTTGGCTACAGCCCTGGTGGAAACAGGAAGCCGTATGGATGATGTTATATTTGAGGAATTTAAGGGTACAGGTAATATGGAGCTTCATTTAGACAGAAGGCTTTCAGAGATGCGGATTTTCCCTGCGGTCAGTCTCAATAAGTCTGGAACCCGTAGAGAAGACTTACTGCTTGACCAGGAGGAACTGGAGGCAGTGTGGATTATGCGGCGGGCTCTATCCAACGCCAATCCACAGGAAGTCACAGAAATCATTATCGACAATCTGTCGCATACTAGAAACAATCAAGATTTCATTCAGATTATCAAAAAGATTAAGCTAGAAGGGTGATGAAAACGGTAACGGAAACAGAAACACCCGGGATAAAAGAAAGAAAAAACTAAGGGAGAAAAATGGATTTAAAGAAGATTTTTTTGAAAGACGCATGTCCAACCTCCATCGGTGGGCAGGCGATTATGGAAGGTATCATGATGCGGGGGCCAGGGCGGACGGCCATTGCCATCCGGCTGCCGGATCAGCGAATCTATATGAAAACAGAGCCAAGTCCTAAGGGTAGTAAATGGGGAAAAGTCCCTCTGATTCGCGGCGTGGTCAATTTCGTGGCGTCCTTGGTATACGGCACCAAGGTGCTTATGTATTCTGCAGACAAGCTGGAGGAATATTATCCGGAAGATTATGAAAAGGATAAATTCGATGTTTGGGTAGAAGAGAAGCTGGGCAAGGAAAAAGCCTGGAAAATCCTTATGGTTCTGTCAGTGGTGTTGGCCCTGGCCATGAGCGTGGGGATTTTCATGCTGTTGCCTACAGTGGTGGTAGGCTGGGTGTCTCATTTTACCGACAGCGTGCTTTTGATTAACCTGATTGAAGGTATCGTGCGGATTTTGATTTTTATGGTTTATATCCTGCTCATTGGAAAGATGCCGGACATTAAGACGGTCTTTCAGTATCACGGAGCGGAGCATAAGACCATTCACTGCTTTGAAAATAACCTGGAGTTGACGCCAAAAAACGCTCAGCAATTCTATACCCTTCATCCTAGATGCGGAACCAGCTTCCTGGTTTTCGTCATGATTATTGCGGTATTGGTTCATGCCCTCATGGGTTGGCCCAACGTGGTGATACGGGTGGTCAGCAGGATTTTGGTATTGCCAGTCATCGCCGGCCTTTCCTATGAACTGTTGAAATGGGCAGGTAGAAGTAGTAATCCGGTGGTAAAGGCGCTGAGTATGCCAGGACTTTATGTACAGAAGCTGACCACTAGAGAGCCTTCCGATGAGCAGCTTGAGGTGGCCATTGCAGCCATGAAGGCGGTATTAAAGCCAGAGGGAACCCCTTATTTTGAAGGAATCTGCGACTTAGACGGCAATCCAGTGACGGAGGTGACGGAGCAAAACGTGTCCGCCCAGGAGGATGAAGCATCTCCCACAGTGGAGGAAGGCGAGGCATTATGAGTTTACCACTGAAGGATTTAATCAAAATCGGCGAAAATCAGCTTAGAGAGGCAGGGGTAAAAGATGCAGCCATTGACGCCAAAGAATTGTTTTGTTATTTGATGCATATGGACCGAACGAAACTGATGCTCCGCTGGCAGGACGTGATGCAGGATAATCAGTGCGAGGCATATTTCGACTTGGTTGCCAAGAGAGCCGCCCGCATTCCGGTACAGCACATCATTGGAACTCAGGAGTTTATGGGTCTGACGTTTTTCGTTAGCGATAAGGTACTGATTCCTAGACAGGATACGGAAACCTTGGTGGAGGACGCCCTGGATATCATTAGCAAAAACAAGGTTCGAAACGACGAACTGCCCATAAAGCCAAAGGGAAGTTGGAGCATACTGGACTTAGGCTGCGGTAGCGGAGCTATCGGCATTTCCCTGGCAAAGCTGGCGGACAATGTGAAGGTCACCTGCTCTGATGTAAGTCAGGAGGCGCTGACTGTGGCGGAAAAGAATGCCAAATCCCTGGGAGCCAAGTCGGTAAAATTCGTAAATAGCGATATGTTCGCATCATTTACGGGCAAGATGGGAAATAAGAAATTCGATATGATTATTTCCAATCCTCCATACATATGCAAGGAGGTCATAGCCACTTTGGAGCCAGAGGTAAAGAAACATGAGCCTATGATGGCCTTGGATGGCGGTGAGGACGGGTTGAAATTCTACCGCATCATTGTAGACCAAGCCCCTCTGTTTTTGAAAAAAAGTGGGGTAGTTATGGTGGAAATCGGTCATGACCAGATGAGCGATGTGACCAAACTCTTTGCGGCCAGCGGTAGATTCAGCTTTGTCACCGGCTTAAAGGACTTGGCGGGCAGAGATCGAATCGTGGCAGCTGTCCTGTCCCAGAAAAAGTAAATCCAGATTAGAAACTCATAATTTTACAGGTGTTTATCACATCTCATAGAGTTTTAATAAAATCCCCCAAAAGCCTTGAAAACGAAGGATCTAGCGCAATCAGTGTATATGGTTTCACACAATGTTACCCTTGTTTTGAACAATCATAAGGATAAATACAAGGGCAAGAAAATCTCATAACAAGATATAACAGAGTGTGGCAATCGGAGAACTGTGATGTATGTGCGAATATATTATTTTGGAGGACAACATTATGGAGAAATATATTTATGATGAAAGCAACGGATTATGGTATGAGTTGCAGGGGGATTATGATATCCCTTGTATTACTTTACCAGCCGAAAAAGACAACAAGCCTATCGGCTTATGGGGGCAGCGACACAAATGCTATTTACAGGAACACAAAAAGGCGCTTTATACCACATTGCTCACAAGCGGCAAATTAAATAGTTGCCTTGCTGACATTGACGAACAGGCAACAGCAAGAGAAATTATCAATGCAGAACTGATATATATTTAGAAAATTCATTGGAAGTAAAAGACGGGCAAATAAATTTTGCTCGTCTTTTAATATACTGTTGACACGCTATATACTGTGTGATACGATATATATGCAGGAGGTACAGTATATGAATATAGATGATTGGAAATCACAGATAAAACGAGGAACTCTTGAGTTTTGCATTTTACTTATGATTCGGCAACAGCCCTCTTATGGATATGAAATTATTAGTACATTAGAAAAATATCCTATTATTGCAGCTAAAGAGAACACAATCTATCCACTATTGAGGAGGTTGTTGAAAGAAGAATATATTTCTTCATCATGGCAAGAAAGTACAGAAGGCTTACCGCCGAGAAAATATTACTTTATTACAGATAAAGGGCAGGAATATATTGCGGCAATGTCTGTCGAGTGGGAAAATTTACTTGATGTTATTAACGAAATCAAAGGAGAATAATTTTGGAAAAAATATTAAATGAATATCTTGAGAAAATGGAAAAATACTTGAAACCTGTTGCGGTTTCGGAACGGGTTGACATTATAAAAGAAATCAAAAGCGAAATGCAGGAATTGCAAAACAATGATATTCCTGCTGAACAGATAATTGAGAGGTTGGGCGATCCAAAGGATTTAGCAAAAGCATATCTTGGTGATTTACTATCAAAAGAAAGCAAATTTAGTTGGAACAGATTTTTGATTGTTTGCGCTTTTTATAGTTTGGTAGGATTTTCGGGAATGGTAGTTATTCCTTGTTTGGCTATTATCGCCCCTACTTTTATCTTTTGCGGCATTATATCCCCGATTTTAGTAGCGGTAAAAATGGTTGACTATATATTTGGTCTTGGTATTCCTTATGTTGAGAACATCGGTGTTTTTCTTGGTGGAATAGTTACTTTTAATCCGATAATTGAATTTGTTATTTCTTTGGTGATTGGCGCTCTGCTTTATTGGTTAGGGCGGGGAGCATGGAGATTATTGACGCTTTATTGTAAAAAAATCAGTAAAACAGCAAGCAATTTATCAATTTGAGGACATGGCGTATGAAATGTATTTTGTTACATGGTTTCGGTCAACCTCCGTCTGATTGGGACACGATCTTCTATGCCTAAAAATTTTTAAAATTTAAAAATATGGTATTTCGGTTTTTGCCGAATATGGTATTTAGAGAAATGGGAGTTTCAAAAAAAGAGATTATTAGCCTTTGTAATTCTATGATA
>JAAWDM010000016.1 GCA_022793795.1 Bacillota bacterium | reverse complement strand
GGCTGAAAACGTTGACTCAGTTTGCAAAACAAAGGGAGTCTTGACAAAACTTCCATGTGCAACCCTTGAAAAGGCTCTTAAATGGTAGAATATGGATGAATTTTTTGACCAAATTTGCTGAATTAAAGAAATGTGTCAACAAGGCTTCCCTTTGATCTTTTTATCCCGGACTTAACCAAAATCAACTGGGCTCATAGTCCCAAAATAATAGCAAAAGAGAAACTTCCAAGGAAGTTTCTCTTCGTTTATACCTTAATGCCCAAAGGTTATAATACAGCCTACTTCAAAAGCGCCTGGGTTAAATTCAATCGTTCTTCCGCTAGATTGGAAACGCTATAAAGAATCAGCACTCGATCATATTCCTTCGCCAGTGCGGAAATATCGTCCCGATAAAAACGGGTATCCACCATGGTAATCTTGTGGAAGTCATCTAACAGATATGGCACGAAAGAATTGGCAAAGGAATCCTTGATAATCAATAGCTTCTCTCCATTCTCCGATTCCGTATCCACATCTACCCGGTCATAGTTTCCGCCGAAATAAACTGCGTATTTATCCTTTTCTTTTAGATAATCATTAAAATACAGAGAATCGTATTCCTTTCCCTCTATGCTCACCTTGTAATTGGCCTCAAGCGCCATGGATGGCGTCATGATGGTATCCATCCCCAACGTGCTTAGCAAAACTTTAGAATACAAGGTTCCTTTAAACTCATCGGAAAGAGCCGCCGGCTCTGTGTCTTCATAGGACATTTGAGATACATCGGCGCCCAATCTTTCCATATACGCCTGATAGGCTAAAAACGCTCCATATCCAGTCCAGTGATGGTCTGTCTTAAAGAAAGTCGGATACTTGTTTTCGTCTATCAAAACCTTCCTAAGATCGATGAGACTTTTCTGAACTATGGTCTCCGCTTGGGCAAAGGCTTTATCTTCATCAAAGGTCAAAGCGTGAACTGGCAGTGCATCTTTATAAACATAAGCTGCTGTCGGTACCATGAGTAAATCCAGCGGAATCTGTTCCTGATCACAGATTTCCTTTAGCTGGGAAATCTGCTGTAAGTTCCGTTTGTACTGACTCCAATCAAAGGTCTCTTCTGTAAATCGTTCTACCACACGTCCGTCCTTGCACAGGTAGACTCCGTTCATATCAAAAATGCCGAGAGCCGCTTCCGTCATACTTTTACCGGCTACCCAGCCCTCTCTTCCGATAATCTGATCGCTAAGATACTTTTCCGCCTGTTCTGCAAAACGCCCACTTAAAATATTTTCTCCAGAAAACTCAGGTTTCTCCTGCAAATAGCGATTCTCATTGGGTGAAAACGACACGTCTTCTTTTAACAAGGTTCCCACAGAGAGGAAGATTAGAAAGAGAACCGCGCCGCAGATTACGATATAGCTGTTTTTCTTCATCTCTCTTCCTCCTAAAACCTAAAATACAGGAACGGATTATAAGACCCGCTGACCAAGAAGGCCATGGATGCTGTCATAATTGTCAAAAGGAGTCCCGTTTCCAATACCCCTTCCAAAAGTTCCATTCCATCAAGTTTTTTCTTTATATACCTGCATACCTTTGCCGGAAGCGGTGTGGATCCAACGATGCACGCAGCTAAAAGCCATATACGGCTACTGCCAAAATACCAAAAAGCATCATCTGTAACCATACCGCTGCCACCAAACATCTGCATCAGATAGTGGCCCACCTGTCCAAGGTCATCGATGGCAAATATGACCCAGCCTGCTACAATGAGAATCAGACTATAGATGTGTCCCACCACGGCAGGAACTTTTTCCAATACGCGAAGGAGCCATAGCTTTTCAATAATGAGAATCACACCAAAGTAAACGCCCCATGCCACAAAGTTCCAACTGGCGCCATGCCAAAGGCCCGTCAGCGCCCAGACGATGCCGATATTGATTAGCTGTCTCGTTAGCCCTTTCCGATTGCCACCTAATGGCACATAAACATATTCTTTAAACCAGGAGCTCAAAGACATATGCCACCGGCGCCAAAACTCTGTGATGCTGCGGGAGATATATGGATAGTTAAAGTTTTCCAAGTATTCAAAGCCTAATATCTTGCCCAGACCGATGGCCATATCCGAATAGCCGGAAAAGTCGAAATAAATCTGGAAGGTAAAGGCTACGGCTCCCAACCATGCTGTAGCCATCGACATTTCCTCCATGGCAGAAATTTCTTTCCAAATGACATAAATCTGATTGGCAAGGAGAATCTTCTTTCCAAAACCGATGACAAAACGGCGAATTCCTTCCGCCATCTGATCTGCCTGGGTTCTTCGCATGGTTAAATCCGCTTCCACATCGGAATAGCGAACGATAGGGCCCGCAATCAGCTGTGGAAATAAAGTCACATACATGGCGAAAGCTACTAAATCCCGCTGGGCATGTACCTTTCCTCTATACACATCGATAACATAGGACATGGTCTGAAAGGTATAGAAGGAAATTCCGATAGGCAGGGCAATCCCTAAAAGCCCCCAACCTGCCCCCAGCAAGTTGTTCATCGTATTGATAATAAAGTCGGTATATTTAAAAAATCCTAGGATTCCTAAATTTCCCACAACCGCAAGAATCAGCATGGCTTTGCCACCATGCTGATCTGTTGTTCCCCGTTTTTTTTCTACGGCTAAGGCTAAAAAGTAATTCATAAGGATGGAAATAAGCATTACCAAAATATATTTTGGCTCTCCCCATCCATAAAAGATCAAACTAGCTATTAAAAGTACCATATTCCGGCCCATCACCATTCTCTTTGGCACTGCAAAATATGCCAGAAGCGTTAGCGGTAAAAACGCCAGTAAAAAAACTGTACTGCTAAATATCATATCATTATTACCCCTTTTGGTTTATCAGTTTTAGAATACTTCTACACAGCCGCTAGTTGCTGAAGCCTGAAAATCGCCGTCATATCCATCGGTACTTCCAGTTCCCATCTGACCATCGTTTAACTTCATAATGATTTCATCCAGTTTCTGGAAGATCTTCTGCAGTTCTTCATTGTTTGTCTGATTCCCATAGTTATTGATCTCATATTTGTATACTGCCTTTCCATCCAAAGAATATACACCATTAAAGTAAATATATCCGTTCTCTGACTGGAAACGCTCGCCTATGTATTCCGCCACCTGTTTATTGAATCCCTCTTTATCTTTTAGAATAAATGTCAGCATACCTTGATTATTGTCAATAGCCTTTTTCAATTCCTTTGGAATATCATAGAAGTCATCTATTACCTGTGCGTTTTGCAGCATATAGCTGTATTTCGTTCCATTGGCCGCTGGAATCTCATCGTGGTCGTAAGGCCAAGAACCCGTATCCTTAACGGAATCTGGTACATTGAAGTTGGAATAAGACGGTATGCCATTACTGCTTCCATCAAAAGTTACGTCTACATGATACCATTCATCTTCAATCTGAACGATATTCCAGGCATGTTCACCGCTCTGTGTAGAATGAATAATCATGCATGGAATCTCAAGCATATCCATAAACAGTTTAAAAGTAGTGGAATTACCTACACAGATAGCCTGATGGAATTTCAGTACGCCATACGGCGTATGATTATATGCAGCGCCTCCTCCGGTCATAGGATTCAAGTCATCCTCAGCATAATTGACCCACTTTACCTGCCAGTCATAAATGGCTTTTTCCTTTTCATAAGGAGTCATTCCATCCTTAATCACCTCATCAATGACGCTTTTGGCTGTATCTAATACAAATTTATCCTTCTCATCCAGCTTAGAATCATCGCCGCTGCGATAGGCCTCCAGCACCTTTGTATCATCGTAAATTTCATGAATTTCCCCATCAGCGTTATTCAAATATTTATTCAGCTTTTCGCTGACCATATTGTTCTGTACCATGGTCACCACCAGACAAATTAAAACGACTGCATTAAATACCATGGAGCCTTTGCCTTTACACTTTTGTCTAACTGCTTTCCACTTGCCACCTTTTTTCTTTGGCAGTTGTTCAGGGTCCTGCAACCCTGTATCTTGTAATTCTACATCTTGATTTTCTTTTGTGCCATCAACCATGATCTGCTCATTTGCGTTCATGCTTTCATTCTCAAAACTCATTTCTTCCCCTCACTTATTATCCGTCTAATTTCTGTTTCCATTGCATCGTTGTCATCACTGATTAACAACACGATAAAATTCCCCTGTACAATAACACGTGCTTCATCAATTTTAGATACCTCCTCTGGCATATAGCCTTCAAAGGTGTTTCGACGTGTCGCAATACGATCCTCCATCTTTTGTTTTGCCAGGGAAATATCTCCCTGTTCTTTTAGATGTAGCACTGAAATTTCATCAGCGCCCCCTCCAGAGGCCGTATAGCAGATGGCGCCATCATTAATCATGTCATATTGAACGCCATACATGCCGTCAAAGCTGTCATCGTAAATTTCTTCTCCATATCCTGCATACGTGTCGAAACTGCCATTTTTAGCGATATTGGAACAGGCCTTCACAATATCGATACAGGCTGCATCATTATTTTTTGAGTCGCAACCTGTCATCAAAATCCCCTGTAGTAGCAACATACACAGCAGCAAGATAATAAAAATGCTTTTCTTCTGTTTCATGTGTTTCATGGTCTTACGATTCCCCCTTTCCCCTTTTTCTAAAGTGTACTACACCTTCTCATACGGGTCAAGGAGTTTACGAGAATCCTAATCTTAAGTTTTTTTAAGGAAATTTTCTGTAAATTCATGAAACTTTTTCGAATTTTGTGAAATCACATGTAGAACAAATCATCAGAAATTGGGTTAGGTCATTTCCCGGCGTAAAAGCCTACCAATCGCCTCTCGTCTTTGGCTCGGTCTCTTGAGGCTTCCTCCCGTTTGACCTACCATCGATTTGCTTTGCAAATCGGGTTAGGTCATAAAAAAACAACCCCTCGGACATTACGTCAGCGAAAGGCTGCCTAAAAGTGGTGCCCAGACTCGGAATTGAACCAAGGACACGGGGATTTTCAGTCCCCTGCTCTACCTACTGAGCTATCTGGGCATATCGAATTATGAAAAAATGGTGGGCCTTCAGGGACTTGAACCCGGGACCTGCCGGTTATGAGCCGGATGCTCTGACCAACTG
>JAAWDM010000015.1 GCA_022793795.1 Bacillota bacterium | reverse complement strand
TGATTGTCATTGATACAGGAGAGGCCAAATTGATGACTCCTTTCTTTGAACTGGAAAAATTGAGACAGATTGAAGGGTTTGAGGAGGTACGCTTTTTAGACCCTTTGGGCGGCAGTCAGGGAAATTCCGTCAGGTATATGAGCGTGGGAGAAAGAGAAGCAAATATGCAGGCCAAAGGGATTTCTAATCTGTTTTTGGGCGGCGAGAAGTCGGGACTGTTTATCGGCCATACAGAGGCCATCTCCACAGGCAGTTTAGCTGGGTACAATGCATCCCGGGCTGCGGCGGGACTGGAGACTTTGCGGCTTCCAAAGACTCTAGCCATCGGGGAACTTTTGGATTATGGTCTTGAGATGTTGAAAGAAGAGGATGGTCTTTATCATAGATTTACCTTCGCAGGCGGCGAATTCTTGGAGAGAATGAAGGAAAGAGGCCTATATCGGACTTCTGTCAGAGAAATTAGAAAAATTGTTGAAGCAGAGGGGCTTCTTGGCGTTTACAATCGGGGTAGAGATGTGGTAGAATAGCATGGTGCATGTCTCTTTCCCTTTGGATGAAGAAAGGGGCGGCTTTTTTCAAAGGCGGGCAGGAGGATATACAGAAGATGAGAATCAATAAATATATAGCGCAGTCAGGTATGGCAAGTCGCAGGAAGGCCGATGAACTGATTATAAATGGAAATGTGAAGATCAATGGGGCTGTTATGAAAGAGCCGGGCTATGACGTACAGGAAGGCGACCAGGTAACGGTCAACGGCAGGCTTGTGGGCGCAGCTCAGAGGCTGGAGTATGTATTGATTAACAAGCCAATAGGCATGGTGACTACCGCCTCAGACGATTTGAATAGACCTACGGTCATGGATGTTGTAAAGGATATTGATGCCAGACTTTTTCCTGTAGGACGGTTGGACTATAATACCACCGGAGCCCTGCTTATGACCAATGACGGTGAAATGGCCTTTCGCCTGACCCACCCCAAACATGAGATCTATAAGACCTATCGGGCGGTGGTTTCAGGTATTTTGTCCAATGAACGAGCGGCCAAACTGAGAAAAGGGGTGGACATCGGGGGCTTTATCACTTCGGAAGCCAAGGTGAAGATTATCAAAGGAAACCGCAGCTCTACCGTGGTGGAGATTTCCATTAAGGAAGGAAAGAACCGGCAGGTTCGCAAAATGTTTGCAGCCGTGGGAAATCCGGTGCAGGAACTAGAGCGAGTGGCTATTGGAGAGATTCGTCTGGGACATCTGAAACCAGGATATTATAGAAAACTGACGAGAGAGGAAATTTTGTATCTAAAGAACTGTTAAAGAAAAGGCTGTTGCCCTCATGTGCAACAGCCTCTTTTCGTACGGTCTGTATAGAAATAATGCCCTTATTTTCTCTTTGCTTCCTTTGGAGTTACGCAGGTACCAGTAGCTCTGCATACTACGATTGGTTCCTCTAACACGTCAGCAGCAGAAGGGCTGATGTCAGGACGGGAAACGATAACCTTTCTGGCTTCAAACTTCATCTTTCTGGAAGTGTTGCCAACGCTGGTGATTTCACCGTATGCTTCGATGTAGTCGCCTGCATAGGTTGGAGCTAAAAATTCGATGTTGTCATATGCACAGAACAGACCTTCGTCTCCATCGATTTGAATCAGAAGTTCAGTAGCAACATCGCCGAACAGGTGAACCATATGTGCGCCATCTACCAGGTTTCCACCATAATGAGCATCCTTTGCAGACATTCTTAATCTTAACAGTGAAGTGTATTTCTTTTCTTCCATTTCATCCATCTCCTTTTATCCTTTAAAATGATATGTGATTTAAACCCTGCGTTTTCATAAACGCAAATGAAATTTAACATAAAATATATATTGCAATTTGCGTGCCAATAGATTATCATTGAAAATAACAGATAAGTGAACCGATTTTGAATCGCGCGAAACGAGGTGAACCTGAAATGACCGAGAGAATGATGGAGCAAACATTGACCATATATGGAACAAACCGAGTGCTGGAACCTAAACAGGTGCTTCCTACCTCTGCATGGAGACTGGACAATAACCGAAATATTTTTCCCAATGAGATACGCATGTCTATCAAGCGAATCCATCTGGAAGGTACCAGCTTTAAACAAATACGAACCGAAGCCAACGAAAATGAAGAAAAGATTAAACAGAAGATTATCGATATCGTAATCCGAAGGGGCAAACTCCATAATCCGGTAACAGATACCGGCGGTCTGGCCTACGGCGTGATCGAGCAGATTGGGGTGGCCTTTGATAATCCCCAAGGATTTCAGGTAGGCGACGAGGTTCTTTGCAATGCATCCTTGGCCTCTATTCCAACCCATATTGAACGGATAAAATCCATAGACCCAGTATTTCACGAGGTAGAGGCCGACGGCTATATGATTATTGATAATCAGATTTCCCTGGTCAGAGTACCAGAGGGAATTCCAGTCAATCTGCTCATGTATGCTTTTGACGAATCGGGCACCCTTTACCGGCTCCATCAGATGCTGGAAGGTAGAAAGCGGTTTTTGGTGGTGGGAAACAGCATGATTACCAACCTGCTCTTTGGCTATGTGATTCGCCGTACAGCAGCCTCTGATGCTGAAATCGTCTGCATCTTTGACAAAAGGACAGATGTGGAAATTACAGGAGGACGAATTGACGATATTTTGGCCCATACCTTCAATGAGATTCATTATATGGACATTTTGAAGCCGCTGGAATGTATGAACCAGCTGGGCAGAGATTCCTATTTTGATTTATCTTTAAACTGCGCCGAGATTCCAGGAGCTGAAACCATCAATATTTTAGCTGCAAAACCGGGTGGAACTGTGTTTTTTACCAACTTGATTAACAATCTGAATATCGCCTTATACATCACTGAATCTTTGACCAAGTCCTTAAAAATTCGAGGTGCGGAAGGATATTTGGATGGATATGACGTTTTTGACATGGAGGTGGTGGCGGAGTTGGCGCCTTACTTTGCAAACGCTCGCTTTCAGCTTAGAGACAGTGGAAGTTCCCAGACGGAGCAAAATGTGTATGCACAGGGATTTCATCGCTCTGCGGAGGAGGTGGCCATGCTGGAGGATTATGTCTACAGAAGCAGGGCCATGAATCAGGTATTGGATGAGATTATGCGGGTTTCTAAATACGATTGTAACGTATTGATCTTTGGGGATACCGGCGTCGGTAAGGAAAAGGCAGCCAACATCATACAGAAAAACAGCGACAGAAAGATGCAGCCTTTTGTAAAGATCAACTGTGCTTCTATCTCGCCAAATCTGATGGAATCTGAATTCTTCGGCTATGAAAAGGGGTCCTTTACGGGAGCCAGCGCCATGGGAAAAAAAGGTTATTTTGAAACGGCCAATAATGGGATTATCTTTCTCGATGAGATTGGAGAGTTACCTTTGGAAATGCAGGCTAAACTTCTTCGGGTCATTCAGGACGGCGAATTTTATCGGGTGGGAGGAACCACGCCCATTAAGACCAATGTGCGTATTATTTCAGCCACCAATCGGAATTTGGAGGAGTTCATAGAGAAAGGGTTGTTTCGCAGAGACCTCTATTATCGTCTTAATGTGGTGCCCATTCGAATTCCCAATCTATCGGAGCGACCGGAGGATATTCCTGCTCTGGTGGGTCATTTTTTGAAAAAATACGGTAAAAAGTTTGGAAGGCGTCGGGGCATCGATGATGGAGCCATGGATTATCTGAAACAGCAGCAATGGCAGGGAAATATCAGAGAATTGGAAAATGCGGTGCAGAGGCTAATCATTTCAGCGCAGAGCGATAGAATCAGTTTGATGGATGTGATGAGGGATAGTCATAGCGAGCTGTTTAGCAGCAATGTGATGCAGCCTTTTGCAGAAGAGGAAGAGGCGGAAGGGCTTATGCCGGAGAAGGAAATCGATTTGGAAGCCGCTGTAGACGAATATGAAAAGGGATTGATTCGATACGCATTTGACAAGTATGGCTCCACTAGAAAAGTGGCCAAGGCTTTGGGTATCAGTCAGACCCAGGTGGTACGAAAAAAGAAAAAATATGGGCTATAATTAGGTAAAAAAAATGGTGAACTGAAAACGGTTCTCCATTTTTTGGTATGAAACAAAATCGGTTCAAAAATATACTAAATTTTAACTGTTAAAAAATGGACAATGACTTGGCGGCATTGAAAATGCAACATAACAGTTTCCGCTATTCTGTATAAAACATATTGGCATATTTATTGCTTTATATTAAATTGAACAGGAGCAAACAGGTATGGAAAAAGCCGCAAAGACTCCTCAAACTGTTAGTGATTTTATTGAAAAGGAGAATGATAATTATGGAATTCAAAAAAGGTGACATTTACGGAACACACAGAGTCCTTGAACCAAAGGGTGTGCTGCCACAGCCAGCAGATAAACTGGACAATACTATGGAGATTTATGACAATGAAGTGCTGATCGATGTACATACCCTGAATATCGATTCCGCTTCTTTTACTGAAATTGAAAAGAGAGCCGGCGGGGATGTGGAAGAGATCAAGAAGATCATCATGAACATTGTAGAGACCACTGGTAAGCATAAAAACCCATGGACCGGTTCCGGCGGCATGCTCATCGGTAAGGTTGCTGCAGTTGGTCCAAATTTTGAAGGAGACCTGAGAGTGGGCGACAAGATTGCAACTCTGGTATCCCTGTCCTTAACCCCGCTGAAGCTGGAAGAAATCAAAGAAGTAAGACCTGAAATCGACCAGGTTGACGTAAAGGGGCAGGCCATCCTGTTCCAGTCCGGTCTTTATGGCATCCTGCCAAAAGATATGCCGAAGGAATTGGCTCTGTCCGTATTGGATGTAGCAGGCGCACCTGCACAGACTGCTAAGATCTGCAAACCTGGCGATACTGTAGTGGTTATGGGCGGCGGCGGAAAGTCCGGTATCCTGTGCTGCTGGCAGGCTAAGAGACAGGTCGGCATAAATGGAAAAGTTATCTGCGTAGATGGTTTCAAGAAGTCCATCAACAGAGCTATGTCTGTGAAGTGTGCAGACGAGTACCTGGTAGTAAATGCAACTGATGCAGTGGGAATGTATAATGAAATTATGGAAGTAACAGAAGGGGAACTGGCTGATGTAGTAATCAACGTAGTAAACATTCCGAACACTGAGATGGCTTCCATCCTGGCTTGCAAGGACAATGGTCTGGTATACTTCTTCTCCATGGCAACCAGCTTTACCAAGGCAGCTCTGGGGGCAGAAGGCGTAGGCAAGGACGTTAACATGCTCATTGGAAACGGTTACACCAAAGGTCATGCCAACGCAGCGCTGCAGGTTCTCAGAGAAGATGAAAGAATCATGAAGTTATTTGCAGAACTGTACGCATAAAATTTATTTTATAAGGTTATAACACATTTGTTATATACAGGAGTGAGGCCGCCTCTTGAATGGAGACGGCAGAGAATTATTTTTTCTAGGAGGAAAATAAAATGAAAAAAGGATGTCCTTACGGAACACACAGAGTAATCTCTCCAAAGGGAGTATTACCGCAGCCTGCAGATGTAATTGATAACAATATGGATGAAATCTACGATAACGAAGTGCTGATCGATGTAAAGACTTTAAACATTGACTCTGCTTCTTTTACTGAAATTGAGAAGAGAGCTGGCGGAGATATTGAAAAGATCAAAGAAACCATGATGGGAATCGTTGCAAAGGCTGGAAAGCATAAGAACCCATGGACTGGTTCCGGCGGTATGCTTATCGGTACTGTAGCAGAAATCGGACCTGCTTATGTTGGCGACTTAAAGGTTGGCGATAAGATTGCAACCCTGGTATCCCTGTCCTTGACTCCGCTGAGAATCGATGAGATTCTGGAAGTAAGACCTGAAATCGACCAGGTTGATATTAAGGGCCAGGCCATTCTGTTCCAGAGCGGCATCTATGCTAAATTACCTGACGATATGCCAGAAGGCTTAGCTCTGTCCGCATTGGACGTAGCAGGCGCTCCTGCACAGACTGCTAAACTGGTAAAACCAGGTCAGACCGTAGTGGTTATCGGCGGCGGCGGTAAGTCCGGACTTCTGTGCCTCTATGAAGCAAAGAAGAGAGCCGGCGTAACCGGTAAGGTTATCTGCATCGCAGGTTCCCCGAAGTCTGAGGCAAGAGCTAAGAACTTAGATCTGGCTGACGTATACATGGTAGCAGATGCAACCGACGCAGTAGAAGTTTACAACAAGATCATGGAAGAAACCGATGGACAGCTGGCTGATATCGTTATCAACTGCGTAAACATCGAAAATACCGAAATGGCTTCCATCCTGGCTTGCAAGGATGATGGTCTGGTATACTTCTTCTCCATGGCAACCAGCTTCACCAAGGCAGCTCTGGGCGCAGAAGGCGTAGGCAAGGACGTTAACATGATTATCGGAAACGGCTACACCAAGGGTCACGCTGCAATCACTCTGCAGTGCTTGAGAGAGCATGAGGGGCTGAGAAATCTGTTTGCTGAAATGTACGCTTAAGTGCAAATGAAAAATTGGGCGCTGTTTGATGCAAGCAGGCAGAAGGCAGCGCCAGTTGTATAAAGTTTTAAGAATATAAAGGAGAACGAGATGGCAATTAGAAATTGGAAGGACATCCCTCTGTTTAAGGATGTTACAGATGAACAGTGGAATGACTGGCATTGGCAAGTAGAAAACAGATTATCTACTGTAGAAGATATTGCACAGGTTATCAACCTGACTGAACAGGAAAGAGCTGACATCGAAAAGGTTATCGGTGGATTCAGAGTAGGTATTACCCCTTACTATGCATCCCTGATGGATCCAGATGATCCGACTTGTCCTGTAAGAATGCAGGCAGTTCCGACTCTGGCTGAAATGCACAGATCCGACGCTGACGATGCAGACCCGCTTCACGAGGATGCAGACTCCCCAGCGCCTGGCCTGACTCACAGATATCCAGACAGAGTATTATTCCTGATTACTGACCAGTGCTCCATGTACTGCAGACACTGCACCAGAAGAAGACTGGCTGGCGAAACCGACGGCGCTCGCAGCAGAGAAGATATCGACGCATGTATCGACTATATCAGAAGAACTCCGGTTGTTAGAGACGTATTGCTGTCCGGTGGAGACGCACTTTGTGTAGAAGATGAAACCTTAGAATATATCATTAGCGAACTGAGAAAGATTCCTCACGTTGAAATCGTAAGAATCGGTTCCAGAACTCCAGTTGTAATGCCGCAGAGAATCACTGATGATCTGGTAAACATGCTGAAGAAGTATCATCCAATCTGGCTGAACACCCACTTCAACCATGTAAAGGAACTGACTCCGACTGCTGCAGAGGCTCTGAGAAAGCTGGCAGACGCAGGTATTCCTTTAGGAAACCAGTCCGTACTCCTTCGCGGCGTAAACGACTGCAAACATAAGATGAGAGAACTGGTACACGAACTGGTTAAGAACAGAGTAAGACCTTACTACATCTATCAGTGCGACCTATCCATTGGTATTGAGCACTTCAGAACCAGCGTATCCAAGGGTATCGAAATCATCGAAGGTTTAAGAGGACATACTTCCGGTTATGCAGTACCTACTTTCGTAGTAGACGCACCGGGAGGCGGCGGAAAGACTCCGGTAATGCCACAGTATATTATTTCTCAGACACCGCACAAGATTATCCTGAGAAACTACGAAGGCGTTATCACCACTTACACCGAGCCGACTCTGCCTGACGTGCCTTGCAACTGCGACTACTGCACAGGTAAGAAGACTTACAAGTATCAGGGTGTATCTGCACTGGGTGAAGGTCCTGAAATTAAATCCATGGAGCCTGCAAACCTGCTGAGACACCAGAGAAATGAACATCACTAAATCTATATCATAAGGGGAGGCAGCCGCCTCCCCGTGAAAAATTATAAGAAAGTTTGAAGCATTATGGGTTTACTGTACGATTTATCAAAAAAATATAGAACTCTTTCTATCGTTGGAATGGCTAAAAATGCCGGAAAAACCACGGCCCTCAACTATCTGATTGAGGAAGCCATGGATGAGGGAATCCGATTGGGCGTCACCTCCACAGGACGGGACGGGGAGACCCAGGATTTGGTTACCGGAACCGAGAAGCCAAGAGTTTATTTGGAAGAGGATACCATCGTATCAGTGCCGACCCAACTCTACGAACTGGCTGATGCAGGTCTGGAAATTCTCAGGCGGACGCCTTATTCCACAGCCATTGGCGAGTTGCTTTTGTGCAGGGTTGCAGACAGCGGATACGTGCAGATTGCAGGTCCTGTCGCAGCAGCTGATTCCAAAAGGCTGTGTGAGGATATGTTCCATCTGGGAGCTGAACTTGTCTTAATTGACGGCGCCATTGACAGAAAGTCTGTTGCATCGCCGGATACCTCTGACGCTATTATTCTGTCTACGGGAGCGGTGCTTTCTCGTAACATGAAGAAGGTGGTGGAGGATACGGCCTATCTTGTTTCGCTCTATAACACCGAGGAACTTAGTGAAGGTTCTGTTCGCACCGGAATCGAAGAGCAGATGAAGAGGGAGCAGATTTTGCTGGTAAAAGGCGAGGAATGCCGTGTGGAGGCCCTCGATTTAAAAACTGGTTTAGGGGCCAGTCGTTTTATCGATGAAGCCATCGATGATGAGACCAGATATGTGTACATACCAGGCGCCTTTACTGTCAGTGTGGTGGCGGATATCAGTCCGAAAAAACTAAAGCGGGTGGAGTTTATTCTCAAAGACCCGACTCGAATGTTTGTAAGCAGCATGGATTTAGGGCAGCTTCGAAAAAAGGGCTTTTCCTTTAAGGTGCTGAAACACATTGAAGTAGCGGCGGTGACAGCCAATCCTTGGTCCCCGGGCGGCTATACTTTTGAAAGCGAAGGCTTTAGAGCAGCGCTGGCTGAAGCATTACCGGATTTACCGATTATCGACGTCAGAAAGTAGAGGAAAAGCGATGAAGGCAGGAAAAAACAGAAGACTGGCCAACGTAAAGACGAGAACCGAGACAGGTCTGGAATATGTGATGAACAGCATCGACCTGAACACGCCTTTTGGTAAGAAACAGCTCCGCGAGTTAAAACCCTATTTTCCGGGGGAAGAGGCGGAACTTAGAGACGAGTTGGATAAGGTGGAGCAAGTTATTTGCTTTGCAACAGAAAACCGGCGGAAGGTAGAACAGATTCAGGAACTGTTTATGGAAGTAAAGGATTCCTCTTATACCATACAGAGAAGCGGGAAAGGCGCTCTTTCCGTGGTAGAAATCTATGAGATTAAGAGTTTGCTCCTTGCCATGGGCAATCTAGGAAAACTTCTTGACAGCGAGACGATTCCCGATGAATATCGGCCACTGGACAGCGAAGAACTTCTGAATCTTTTAGACCCAAGAGGGGACCGTATCAATACGTTTTATATTTATGACGAGTTTTCTGAAAAACTGTGTGCGTTGCGTAGAGAAAAACGTGAACTGGAGAAGGATATTCGCAGAGAGCAGAAGGTTCTCCGTGATGAAATTCGAAAGGAATACGGCGTGATGCTGACGCCAAAGTTTGATATTATTGTATCAAAGAGTAATGATGACTTAAAGAAAATACAAGGAATTGACGCCTTAGAGCAGGTGAGCGAGGACTATATGTCGGTCACTTTTCAGCTGAAGGCTACTGATGCAGTATTCGACTTTATGAAACGAGTCGAAGCGGTTAACGGGCAAATCGATGAGGAGGAAGAAAGGGTCAGAGAATATCTGTCTCTGGAAATCTCCAAGTGGGAGGATGTTCTGACAGAAAACTGCAGACGGATGGGTATGGTAGATTTGGCGCTGGGTAAGGCGCTGTACGCTATCAAGCATCAGCTGGTCAAACCGGAAATTGTGGATGAACATTTTATTGAGATTGAGGACGGGCGGAATCTTCAAGTTGAAGACATCCTCATATCAAAAAAGAAGAAATATTGTCCGGTGAGTATTACTTTAGGCGATGGCGTTACATGTATCACAGGCGCGAATATGGGTGGAAAAACCATTTCGTTGAAACTGGCGGGACAGGTTCCAATCCTGGCCCAATATGGATTCTTCGTGCCATGTAGAAGGGCGCGGGTGGGGCTTTCCAACTATATGCAAATCCTCATCGGCGACAGTCAGTCAATGGAGCGAGGGCTTTCCAGTTTCGGTAGTGAAATGGAGGAGTTGAAAGAAATTTTGGACAATAGTACGGAGCGTTCGGTATTGCTGATTGATGAAATCGCCAACGGCACCAATCCGGTGGAAGGGTTGGCTCTCACCAGAAGTCTGGTGGATTATCTGCGGGAAAAGCCATATATCACACTGATTACTACCCACTTTGAGACGGTGACGGAAACGGAGGGCGTTATCAATATGCAGGTAAGAGGCCTTGCTGATGTGGACTTTTCCAAACTGAACAGCGAAATTCAATATGCAAACCGGCGTGAACGGATTAACATTATTGGCAAATATATGGATTACCGGCTTTATCGGGTGCAGAACCAGGAGCAGGTGCCAAAGGACGCGCTTAACATCGCTAAGATGCTTGGCATCGATAAGGTGATTATAGAGGGCGCAAAGAAATATATGAAATGAGGAGAAAAGGGAATGAAAAGCAAATTAAATCTCGACCCAAAGGTTGTTGACAGCGCTCGTTCTCATGCTGCAAATATCGCTCACGATATGCAGGCGTTTATTGACCGTCATACCACGGTTAGTACTGAGAGAACAATTTTGAGATTGCTGGGCGTTGATGGCGTTGATGATGTAGATACGCCTCTTCCAAATGTGGTTGTAGATCAGCTAAAGGAAGAAGGCGCATTGTCTACAGGCGTGGCTTACTGGATGGGTAACGCTATTGTGCAGACAGGTAAGACCCCACAGGAAATCGCAGAAGAGATGGCAGCAGGAAAGTTGGATATTACCAAACTTCCGACCTGTTCCCAGGAGGAAGCAGCCGAAGCGCTGAAGCCTTCCATCAAAGCTACCTTTGAAAGAATCGATATGCAGAAGGCAAAGCGTCAGGAATACTTAGATACCATTGGTGAAGGTCCTGAACCATATATCTATGTAATCGTTGCTACCGGTAACATTTATGAGGACGTGATTCAGGCCCAGGCAGCAGCAAGACAGGGCGCGGACATTATCGCAGTTATCAGAACCACTGCCCAGTCTCTGCTTGATTATGTACCTTACGGTGCAACAACAGAAGGTTTCGGCGGTACCTATGCAACTCAGGAAAACTTCCGTATCATGAGAAAAGCTCTGGACGAAGTTGGTGAAGAAGTTGGCAGATACATCAGACT
>JAAWDM010000014.1 GCA_022793795.1 Bacillota bacterium | reverse complement strand
TGGTCGGAATCCCTCTTCCACTGGTCGGAAGTCCCAGATTTCCAATATTCGTTCCATAGGTTACATCTGCAATCTCTTTCACACTACCATAGGAACCACCGTTGGCATCCAGATGCAACGTATAGTTTCCAATCTCCCACTGGGCTACCAGATAGTAGGTTTTGTGCTGTACTGTCTGATCCATTAAATGCTCATGTAAGGTGTCTTTATCAGTATGACAGTTTGCCACTGCTTCATCTACATTCAATAGATGGGCTGCTGTATTGATATATTCTGGGTTGGCTGCATTCTCCGCTACATCTGAATCCAGCAGCTTCCAGCCTGCAAAGCTGTAACCGATTCTGGTCGGCTTCACATTGTGATCTTCGATCTTCGTCTCAATGCTGGCCCCTGCTGTTACTTCATATGAACTCGTAGGCTTATCGCCTGCACTGGTATGAATGGTTCCGCCATTAGCTACATACACAACGTTGGCTTTATCCTTGGAATAGCTTGGACGAATGACAATAGTATGCTCATCGTTATCCTCTAGTGTAGTGCCCGGTGTCAGTAGATCATCTTTCGATGGCTGTCCGCCCGGTGGCGTATTTCCTCCTGGAATGACCCATCCGCTGAAGCTATCGTCTGGGTCAGACGACTCTGGAATATCGTCCGGCAATACGACAATCGGTTCATCCAGTACATAGTAGTCGTCTAACGGATTTCCGTCTACATCTTCCACCACCACATGAATCGGCTGAAATACCGCCTTGTTGCCCACATTCTTACATTCATCCTTGACCCATACTGCCAGGGGCTCTGTATTGGTAATTTCATAGTCGAAGGCATAGCTATGCTGTGCTTCGTCTAAATAGATCCAATCGCTGTCTGATGGCGTTGTATTGATATCGTCGGTAATCCAGTAGGCAGCCACACCGGAACCTCTTCCGTCCTCAATAAAAGTGATACCATCCTCGTCGAGGCCCATACCTACATCGGTTAAGGTGATTCTAGCCATATTTTTGGATAGATTTTCCCCTTGAACGTATGGATGCTCGTTATCTAAGAAGGCCGTTACGTAAGTTTGAAAAGACTTAGATTCTCCTGCTGAATCCCTGACCGTCATCTCAAAAGTCCAACGTCCTGACATGCTATCCTTCGTAAAGGTATAGTCCTTGATCTTACTAAGGTCATTGACCCAACCGCTGTCATACTGCACGTTATTCTTCGGGTCATAGATCTTGTAATGCCACTGTTCAATTCTTCCATCTGCTCCCGCCAGTGTGCCTGGCAGGGATTTGTCTACGATATTGACCTTTACCGTCTCGTTGGTGTTCACCAGATGTTGTAAATGAATAGTCGTCAACTGGCTTCCTGCCTGTGCATCCTTTATATAGAAGTTGGCCAGCGGAATATGGCTGATAATTTCTCCCTTTTTAAACTTTACACCCTCTGCAAAATTCCTGTAGATATACTGTGCCATCCCTGTCACATAGTCGTCCCCCTTGGCGATGTATCCATTGGCGCTTCCTAGACCCTGATGGATTGTATTTCCTTCGCTGTCCTTAAGGGTTTCAGTCAAGACCTTTCCATCATCTGCATTGGAAATGTAGAAGATTTCATTTTCATTCATACGGTTAAGTCCATCTGAATAAGATGTGTCTTCCTCATTTGGAACTTCAGGGTCATTACTGTCCCCTGCCAAGTTGATGAAATATTTATATTCTGCTCCCTGATAGTACTGTACATTCTTCAGCGCTTCAAAGGCCGATGTCTCGTAGCTCATCTCCATATTAAGAAAACGGAACTGGGTCAGTTCCTGACAGCCATGGGATGCATAGCCTACAATCGGGCCAAATCCATTAAATCCCGTGTTTTCCAAAGGAACGTTAGCCGCAACATTCTGAACAGCTCCTAGATTACCAGCAATATCATACTGCTGCAACTGAACGGAGACCTTATCCTTATTCAGCTCTACCGTGACTCTGGTCTTTTTCTGGCTTCCTAAATTTAAGGTTACGTTTGTTCCTCCTCCCACTGCAAAAGTATTGGAATTAGCATCCACATCGATATATTTGATACTACCGCTATGGCTTGGACTTAGATAAAGGACATAACCCTTTAATCTGCCGTTTTCAATCCCCGCATTGAGTAGGAATCCATAGCCCGTCAAGGTATGGCTTCCAATGGCTGTTGCATCCAGGTCAAAGCTGATGGTTCTTCTGGAATCGCTGGCTGCCGGATAGATCATGTAGTCCATCAGTGGCTGAGTGCCGTAACCTGCGAATACCATATTGGCTTTTCCTTCTCCATCTACATAGGACCAGATGTGCTGTGAGAAGTTACGACAGCCAGAAATATTTCCGTTAGCCAATACTTGTGACATATGCACCGGTGTACTATTGGCCAGGCAGCTGTTATCTGCCGCTCTATATGGCTGCTTTGCCCTCTGCTCTGCCGATAGGTTCAGCCCATTATATACAGTCATATCTCTGTAGTGGTCATACACATACCACCCTTCCAAATCTGTCGTATCGATGGGTACTGCTGTATCGGTAATACGAAAAGAACCTGGCGCTAACCCTTCATCGATTAACTTTTGGGTTAGCTCATTCTTAAATTCCAGGAACGTTCCCTGATAGTCGCCGGGTACTTTCACCGCTATGTCGATCTTTGGAGCAGCCCCAGTCCCATTATAGGCGGCTGCTTCTACAGGCATCCAACTGCCTGGCCCAATGACATATGTCATCATCACCAAAAAACACAGTAGGAAGCTGATACCCTTTTTCACTGCATATTTTGTCTGCATACATGACACCTCTTTCCCGAACATTATTAAATCTACCCCTTTTATTTCATAATCCTACTGCGGCATTGGCAGCGGATTCGCTGTATTTGGCATAGTCTCATAACCTAACCAGCCTGCCACATGACGAGAAATAATGGCTGCGTCTCTTAAGGTAACTTTACTGTCCACATCCACATCAGCCGCCGCCTGATTGATGGCCTGATATGCCATCCAGCCCGCTATATATTTTGCCACATAATCGGCATCGTTGATATTCACATCCGACGAATCGTTGACGTCACCGTAAATGAAATCCGCCACCGTAATCTGTCCGCTGTGACAGTTGAAAACTCTCGATTGTCCTGTCGCAATCAGCGTATTGTCAGGGTCATAGGTCAATTCAATCCTATAGTCTCCGTTGGCCGCCTGTTCCAACACCTGGAAGGACAGAGTAACTAATATACCCGTGTTTTCCACATTGGTAGCTAACTGATTTGTGTTCCAAACCAGAATGTCGCTCTGATCCTGGGATATCCGTTTCAGTACGTTGCTGTCAAAATCATCGCCATCCGAAGTTCCCACCAGTTTCAGCGCAGTCTTATCATAATCCACCATTAACTTTAGGGAGGCCATACCTGGGTTAACCGTCACTTTCACTGGAATCTCAACGATTGCTCCTGGCAAACCATAGACTGTCTCCATTTCAATTTCACCCTGGCCGGTTACATCCGGCGGGTCTATAGGTTTTACAACCGGCCCATCCAAATTCACCTTATATGAAATACCGTACTTGGCCGCCGCTGATTTTGCATAGGTTCCTTTATACACGATCGCTATCAACGCTTCATCCCCTGCAAAGGAATTATATTCCATGGAGGTTAAGGTTGTCGGCAGCGTTATATTTTGCAACGCCTTACATTCTGCAAAAGCCTGATAGCCGATTTCCTCCACGCCTTCCTTCATGGAAACTGCGGTCAAATTCTTGTTACGGTAAAAAGTATTGTCTCCGATTTCCTTCAACGACGCTGGTAATTGGTATGCGGTTACCTGCTGGCCTGCAAAGGTATAATCGCCGATGCGGGTAATCCCCTCTTCAAAGGTAATGGTAATTTCCTTTTTTCTGTTGACATACCAAGGGGTTAACTGATAGCTTCCGGAATCATAATCTACAGCTGCGCCGCTTCCTTCTTTGAAGATAAATCCAGTCAGACTCGGTACATCAAAACCACCGGTAAAGTCTGCCGAAACAGGCAATGTCAATGTCTGCAGGTTACTCCCATTAAAGGCGCTGCCCTCAATCTGCTTTATGGTTTTCGGCAATACAATGGTCTTAATCTCTTCTTCATAAAAAGCGTTCTTACCGATTTTCTCTACCAGCACATCGTCTATTTTCTCTGGCACGACGATAGTCTCCGGCACGTTGTCGAAACAGGAAATCTTGTCTATCGCGCCTGTGGTCTTATCAAAAATGAAATACTGCCCCTTTGCTTTATCGATTGGATATTTTACCTTCCTTTCATCCGGCCCGAAGTATTCCAGACTATCTAGAGTCGTACCGCAGTAAATACAGGTATCCCCTTCAAATACATGGTCGTAAAACACATCGTAGTCCTTCAGGCCGCTTACATCGCTATTCTTCTCACAGGAAACCTTGATCTTTGCAGTGCTATCAAAAGGCTGGTATAGCCTTGGCAACTGCCCCTCAAAAGTAACCTGCAGATTTGGAATGGCGAAGGACTCCTCTCCCAGATATCCATACGGGCCCATGCTGATATCCGTTCCGCTTTCATCCTGAAAGACCACTTGCTTTAATCCGTCGCATCCCATAAAGGCTTTCTCATAGATATATGGAGTCTTTTCAATATCTAAGCTGGTCAAATTCTTACAGCCCTCAAAAGCGGAATACCCAACAGCCCGAACGTTCTCTGGCAGGTTAACTGCTTGCAACTTACTCTGTGAAAAGGTCTCTGGTTCCAGTCGTGAAAGAGTTCCTGGAATTTCAATATTTTCCACACCGCTGCCATAAAATGCCCGAGCGCCTAACCGCTTTAAATTGGCTGGCAGTTGGACAGACTTTAATGCACTGCACCCCTCAAAGGCTCTGCCGTAGATATATCCCATATGCTCTGGTATCACCACCGTTTCCAAAGAGGTACAGTTTTGAAATGCGCCAAATGGTATATTATCCCATTCATCCCTGAACTCCTCTAATTCCGCCAACTCCTGTCCATCAGTGCATCCGCCGTTTAAATCGATGGCGTTTAAATTGCTGCACCCTGCAAAAGCATAATTGCAGAGGGTCGGCCACAGGAGGCTCAGTTTTCCGGTAATGCTCTTACAATTCTCATATGCACTGCTTCCCACATATACGAACGGTGGTATATATGGTATGCCCATAGCCTTTCCATCTGGAGAGAGTTCTGCTGATGAAGGTTCTACATAGCCTATTTGATTTTTCACATAGTCCTCATCATTAACCGTAACTTTTCCCTGCAGTAGCCCTGTGGTCAATAAATTGCGGCAATTTTTAAAAGCGTTATATTCTACAAAGTTAAATCCTTTTCCCTCTTCCATTTCCTCGCTGACAAAATCCCTTAGATTGAGAGTTGTCAGATTCAGACAATTTTCAAAGGCGCTATATCCCACGCTTCTCACATTTCCTGAGACGGACAGTGTTTCAATCTGGCTGTTTGCAAAGGTTTCCGGCTGAATATCGGTTTCAGCAATTCCATCCGGCAAAACCACGGTCTGAATTCCGCTGCCATAAAAGGCTCTGGCTCCCAAATACGTCAATGTAGTTGGGAAGTCAAAGGCTGTCAAAGCGGTGCATCCCTCAAAGGCCTGATTGGAAATGGTTTCAATGCCTTCTGGTATGGATACGTTTTTCAGGTTTTTACAATTTTTAAATAGCCCTGTAGGCACAACTCTGAGCTGATCCCAGGTTGCCGTTCCTGCCGGAAATATAGCCGTCTCCAAGCCGGTCTCCATAAAGGCATAGCGTCCCACCCAATTTAGACGATTGGATATATTCAAGCTAGTCAAATTTTTGCAACCCTGAAATGCAGCATAACCCACTTCTCTCACGTTTTCAAATCCAGACACCTCTGCGATGCCGGATTTCAAAAATGCGGCGCCTTGAATCCTATCAAGGCTCTTTGGTAAAGTAATCTTTTTCAAAGCTGTGGTATATGCAAAGGCGCCATATTCTATGTTCTGTACGGATGCAGGTATGGTAATCTGGGTCAGACTCTCACAGCCATAAAAGGCATGACCTTCGATGTTTACTACAGAGACTGGAAGTTCCACAGTCTTTAATGCTTTGCAATTTTTAAAAGTATTATATGGAATTGTTTGTATCTGACATCCATTCTCAAATGAAAGCTGCTCCAAAAATCTGCACCCTTCAAAACTGTACACCCCTCCAAAACTATAGAGGCTCTCAACGCTTTTCGGTACCACAAATGCAGGCTCTGGCTTTGCATCAGGATAATACACCAGTTCCGTTTTCTGCTTATTGTAGAGTACGCCATCCATGGAAGAGTAGGTGGTATTCTCCCTCTCTACCTCAATGGCTGCTAAATTGTCAAGGGTATATATGCTACAAGACGCGCCATCGTTATACTCCTTATATTGGTCCTGAAACTCAAATTCAGTGATCTGGCTTCCCAACCGCAGCACTCGAATTTCATCTGCCCAGCCTTCCTGTACCCATGGCGCTTGACGAACCGGCCCATAACCTCCAATGGTCAGTGTTCCGGTAGTTTGGTTAAAGTGATAATAGAAGCCGCTCTCATCGTATTTCCAATCTAAGTTTTCACCGCCTGTTACTCCCATATCTGCTGGAAGAATCACAAAAGGAACCCGAATACTGCCTATGTATTCTCCCCTTCCTGTAATCACAACTCGATATTGCCCCGGTTCAACCATATCGGTCACGACTTGCCCATTTTCATCCAAGTAGGATACAATATAATCTCTTGATGGAGATAGATTCGTATAGTGACCTGACTTGCCATAGGTAACCGATTCAATCATCGGCCTCTTGCTCATTCCGTCATATACTTCGCTGTTACGAACCAGTTTCACCTTAGTATTCCAGCCGTAAATCTGCTTCGGATCCACTATACGAAATGCGGCCTGAACCATGCCTGTATAACCGCTGCCTTCAATGGCTCTAACGGTAATCACAGCCATATTGCCATCCTTGGTCACATCTCTGTTGTTGCTGTATTCTACTGTATAGTGTTTTCCTTCTGTCAATAGGTAACCATTAACAGAAACAACTACAGCCGGCGTAATATCTGCTCCTGTATAAGCATAGGAAACATTATATCCACTGATTGTAGTATTGCTCTGGGTCATCTGGGTAGGTAAAATGGTAAAGTATGCGCTTACTGTTCCCGCATAACCGTTCTTTCCGGTAATCGTTACGATAGCCTGACCTGCCCTATCGTTGTTGGTATAAGTCACGTTATAGTAGCTTGAGGATAAAACTGTAGCAGTCTGCTGAGTTGCGCCGTGCAAAACGGTTACTGCCGGCGTCTGCGGTCTGCCGTTATATGGTACGCTATAGTCATAGGTGGAATTTCCCACATATATCCATGTGTTGATTGGGCTTAATTCCTTGCCTGCCTCTACGATGTTGAAGGTCTTACTAACCTGTCCCTTATAGTTACCAATACCCGTAATCACAGCGGTTGCTGTTCCTACTGCTGTATTGGAGCATCTAACCATATAATCTGTTCCCTGTACCAGGGGCTTAGTTCCATCAGTTACAATTACTGCCGGCGTGATTACACCTCCATCCCGATACACTGCGTCTGCAACTGTGATAGAAATACCGCTGGAGGTAATCGATCTCTGACCGATGGTAAACATTCCATTCAAGGTGCCTGTATAGGCGCCGATACCTGTTACGGTAACCAATGCACTGGAACCAGCGTTTACGTTATTGGTATAAGCAACCGTGTAGTGGGTACCTTTCGTCAAATAACTATAACTGCTTCCTTTGGCTCTTACCGTGATGGTTGGCTCGATGGCCTTACCGGTATAAGTTTGCTCCGGAATGGATACGATTTCGTAGCCACTTAAATCAGTCCTAATGTCGAATTCAGCAAACTTTGTCTTTGTTGCGTCGCCTCTTAACTGCACAGTAACTCTAACAGAGTTTCCTGTTACCCTAGAAGTGAAATTCTCATAGCTATCTGTAATATCACTTCCATTCTGTATAACTGAAATGATCTGCCACAACACATCATCCTTTAACTTGGTCTTATCGGTAGGATCAATATCGCTGCTGGTAATATCCCTTGAAACAATAATCTGCGTCCTATCTAAATCAATAGGTTCAATCATCAAGGTTTTCGTAACGGTATCAGTAAATAGACCTCTCCCGCTGATTTCTATGGTATAGACCCCTGCATCCTTTACGCTGGATACATTGGTGATTATCTGTCCGTCTTTTTTATAGACAACAACATAATCATTTTCCTCCCCCTCCTGAAGCCTGGAGGTATATCCCTGAACATTTACCCGCTTTACTGTGAGATCATAGGATTTATTCCCATCATAAATATGAGATGCTCCCCCTATCAGCCCATCGATTACAATGGTCGTATTCTCTTCTGTCAGAGAAATCAGATTTATCTCCGCTGCAAACGCGTTCCCTGGCATCATGGAAAATATCAATGCAAATATCAATAGGATTGTCATCGTCTTCTTCATTTCCTAAACGCTCCTTTTACAATCTCATCCCTTTCTGCCCGTCAAGACGGCAGCCTCCTTCATATATGTTTCATACTGGTCTCCCAGCCGAATCTCTGGTTTTTCGTGGAGATAAACGGCATAGGGGCTGGTGGTCTGCTCCACCTCTTCTATCATCTCTGCTACAGCGGCAGCCTTCTCTAAGTAATGGTAAACCTGCTGGCTTTGGCCCTGCTCACTGCAAGTCTGGGCAGCATAGCTGAGCAGATAGAGATAGATTTCATAGCCTTGACTGTTATACCTGGACGATATGACAGCCTGCTTCCCAAACTGGGCCATCCCTGCAAAATCTCCCTGACTAGCGGCTCTCTCCGCCATGGCCTGTAATGCGATGGTACAGTAATCGTTTTGCTTTGCGATTTGTTCCGCCGCCTGATACCTAGCGCTGTCCTCCTGTGCCAGATTGATTCTCTGCATCTGGCTGGTGGTCAGCCCTGGATAAACTTTTGCCGCTTTATCAAAGTCGTGGACAAATTCCAGAAAAGACGCTGTTCCAAGCCATATGCTGCCAACACATATAGCAATTCCAACCGCCACTGCACAAACCCTCATCAGGGAATGTTTTAAGTTGATTTCCCACCGGCTATCATTGCTAACAAACAGGGTCAACACCATGGGTAACAGCAAAAACTGAAAGTCCCAGTCCACCAAACTATGTATTCCACAAACCAGCAAAACCATAAAATTCCTCTGGTTTTTTCTTTCCCCATAGAGCGCCAGCAGGTAAGCCGCTCCTAGAAAAATCATCATAGGGATTCCAAAGTCCAAACCGCTTTGCAAAAGCTCGTTATGGGCATAGGTTGCCTGATAGTTTCCCGTCTGCACCGCGCCCTGATAAAATTGGAATCCCCGATATCCAAGACCCAGGGGATGGGTCGTCAGCATCCCGATTCCATCCTTTATGTATAAAATTCTGGCTACCAAAGACGAAGAAGTCAGGGATATCTCAGTGAAGCGGGATATCTGCCCAAATCCCCCTGTCACTCCAATCACCAGCAGGCCTAGGCCGATGATACCCAATCCACCCACGGCGATTTTCACCAGTCCCTTTCCAGGTTTCACTTTCCGCCCCTGGCCGATGGCCCAGACCAACGCGCTAAAAACGGCCAAAACAGCCACAGTCCTGCATCCCGTTGCCAGAATACCGCTTGCAAAAACTACCGCTAAGGCCGCGACCATAGGTTTTCCATAGAACTCCACCCCATACAGCGTCAGCAGCAAAGACACCAAAAGAAACAGGGCATAGCTGTTGGCATATTGAAAGGTTCCGCTGAACCGATTTTGTATGAAAAAATATTCCCTCCAAGGGGTGAACCAAGCTGCCATCCCTAGAAGCGTCAATGCACCGCTGACATAAGGCAGTCCATAAAGAATACATTTTTTCCAGCATCCTTTTTCATCCATGGCCATTAAGAGGAACCACCCTAAAAGGGGTAAAAACTTCACAGCCCCCATAACAGCCATCCCCTTATCTATGGCAAAGAAGGCGGTCACCAATGCCAGAAGCGGCAGGCTTCCCATCCCCAGCAGCAACGGCGCCTTGGGCACGGAAAAAGAGCCTCTTTTTCTCACCCCATATATCCAAAAAATTGCCAGTACAATGCCGACCAATCCGCACGTCCATTCATAAAATAGGCCGTGCCCCAATCCGCAAAAAAGCAGAAAGAAAAACGCCGACTGCATCTGTTTTTTTCCTTCTATCTCATTACATTTTACGATTTCCATTTCTCAGTTCACCTTTATATGAACCTTTTTCGACCAATGGGTATAGTATCGTTTTCCTGCAAAATCTCTATATCCACGCACCTTATAGTAGCGATGCCGTCCCTTTTTCAGCTTCTTCACGGTTTTATCCGTCCACTTTGTCTGCACCGTGGTCACTGCCTTTTTGTAGCCGCTGGACTTTTTAGCGGAACGCCAAATTTGGTAACCGTCTACCCTGACTTTACCGTTGGATTTTTTATATTGAATCTGAAACCTTCCTTTCTTGCTATTGAGAGACTGTTTGGTAATTTGAATTTCCATGGCCTTGACGGCCTGAATCAGTTTCTCCTGGTTATCATCGGAATTTCCCGGATTGTTATCTGGTTTCGCTGTTTGCCCCGGCTGGTCTTTCGTCGGGTCTTTTGGCTGGTCTCCGGTTCCTGGTTTCTCTCCCTCGCCTACAACCTTGATTGTGCCGTCCTTTCCGCTAAATACAACGGCCTCCAGATTGGCATTATATCCTGTAATCTTTGTATCCGTAAAACGTACTCTGTATTGTCCCGGCGCTGCATTATCCTTAATTTCAAAATTGAGACGGAGCAAAACTCCATCTTTCTTTACATCCTCTCTCTGCAAAGCGTTTAGCCACCCGCAATAATAAGGCGTGGTTTCATAATTCTGACCGCCCAGATACCCGCCAAGAACCGTCCCATTCTCCGCTGAAATCAGCTTCAGGGCTTCTTTATCATAATCGATAGAAAAATCTAAAGATGTGATACCTGTATTCCCTTTTATGGATACTGTCAAAGCCACCTTTTCTCCTGCCTTCCCTTCTCCGCTGGAAACGGACAAAGCCCCTTGACTACTATTGGGGGAGAGTTCTTGTCCAAAAGCATATACACTCATATTTGTAAAAAGAACGATTACCAATAAGAAAACCATACCTCTCATTCTAAAATTTCGCATTGAATATCCCTCTCTTCACACTTAAGTTTTCTTTCACGTTTCACAATTTAATGTCATACTTTATTCCAAAAATATATGCTTCTTTCAAATTTTAGCGCATTTTCCGCTAAAAGTCAATATACCCCATCCCCTATGGTAAAATTATTGTCTAGGTAAATTTTTGTTCAATTTGCAGCTTGGGAGAATGGAGTGAGAAGGACATCTATGTACCACAGAATCAGAGATCTACGCGAAGACAAAGACCTTACACAGCGGGAAATGGGTGAGATTCTCAACTGTTCCCAACGTGTATACAGCAACTACGAACGTGGCGATCTGGATATTCCTACTGATATTTTAATCAAACTTGCTATATTTCATAATACCACCACAGATTACATCTTAGGGCTTAGTGACCAGAGAACCCGCTAAGTTAATTATAAACCTATTTCTTCACAACCATAAAAAAAAGAGCCTCACCTTAGTGAAGCTCTTAATAAAACTCTATTTTTCTATTATCCTTTATCCTCTTGTAAACGCCTCATAAATCGCCTGAATCGCAGCCACATAATCGACTTCATCCACACCGATTAACATATTGATGCGCTCAGAGCCATGGTCGATCATACGGATATTGATCTTTCTTGCCGCCAACGCTCCTAGCACCTTCACAGCCACACCTGGGCCGGTAAACAGTTCCCGTCCCACAATGGCGATCATGGCCATATCCTGCGTCAGGTTGATGACGTTTGGTGAAATCCTCAACTGAATTTCCTCCGTTATCTGCTCCTGATAGGTAGAAAGCTGTGCCTTTTCTATGATAATCGTCAAAGAGTCGATGCCAGACAAAATATTCTTTATGGCAACGCCGTGGTCTGAAAAGATATTTAAAATCTCTGTCCTCATCTGTGCATTTTCACTGAGGCCAGCCTTCTCAATTACCATGGTAGCGTAGCCCTTTTTCCCAGAGATACCCGAAATAGCAAACTTGTTCTGATAATAGTCTGCATTTTTTACAATCAAAGTGCCGTGTTCCTCTGGCTTGTTGGTATTCCTGATATTAATAGGAATTCCCACCTTTGTAACTGGAAAGATGGTCTCCTCATGCATCACCATCGCTCCCATATAGGAAAGCTCTCTTAGTTCTTTATAAGTAATCACTGGTACTGTCATCGGATGCTCTACTATTCTCGGGTCAGCCATGAGAAAACCGGAAACATCCGTCCAGTTTTCATAAATGTCCGCCGAGGCTACCGCCGCAACGATGGCTCCTGTGATATCGGAACCGCCCCGTGAAAAGGTTTTGATTTGTCCGTCTGGCATGGTGGCATAAAACCCTGGAATGACACTGCGTTCATGTTCCTTTAAGGCTTTTCCAAGCATCGCTTTGGTTTTCATCTCATCATACTGACCCGATTCATCAAGATAAATGGTTCCCTCTGCATCGATAAAGTCTCTGCCCAGAAACTCCGCCATAATCTTTCCGTTGAGATATTCCCCTCTGCTGATGACGTAGTCCTTTTTCTCCGTATTGCCTAGGGCCGCCGCGATGACTTCAAATTCCCTGTCTACATCTATTTTCACGCCAAGGCTGCGCACCAATGCCTTATATCTGGCCTGCACCCCCAGCAAAATCTCTTCCGCTTCGGCTTTTCCCTTTTCTGTGCACGCAATGAGCAAATCGGTAACCTTCTGATCCTGCTCTGACCGTTTGCCCGGTGCACTGACCACAATAAACTTGCGCGTCGAATCCCCATTGATGATATCTGCACACTTTCTAAATCTGTCTGCATCTGCCAAGGAAGTGCCGCCAAATTTAGCTATCTTTAAATTCACCTGACCTCTCTGCTCCATAATGGATTCCAAGGTCTCGTCGTGAATCTGGCTGATATCATACTGAGTGGTCTGATATACGAAATAGTTAAGCCAGTTGGAATAGAGCAAATTGGCACAGGAACGCCACTTGACGACAGGCTCCTTGGTGTCGTCATCCCCAGGAAAATAGTTGCACGGTACATCCGGCTCAAGTCCTGCGTTTTTGTCCCGCACATATTCCTTCAGCAGCGTATCTCCATCGTATTCCGAATGACCCATGATAAAAATCTGCCTATCGTTTTCCGATTTAATGGCATAAATACCCGCCTCGTCGGAGCTGGCAATGATTTTCAGCTCCTTGACTTCCTCCACATCTTCTCTGTCCACCGTAGTATTCCTGGAATGGGGTACATAGAATTCATCGTCAAACCCGCGGAAGAGCATCCCTTTTTTATAGTCCAAATGGTGCTTGTACACGCCGGACAGCTTTTTAGGCAGCGTCCGCTTCTGAATTCCATAGTGATAGTAAAGCCCTGCCTGAGCGCCCCAGCAGATATGAAAGGTGCTGTGAACATGTCTTTTGCTCCACTCCATGATTTCACAAAGCTCATCCCAATACTGAACCTCTTCAAAAGCCATGAGTTCCACCGGCGCGCCAGTAATAATCATACCGTCATAAAACTTATGTTTAATCTGGTCAAAGGTCTTGTAAAAAGCAATCATATGTTCTTCCGACGTGTTGGAGGCCTTATGGGTGCTGGTCTGAAGCAGTTCCAGTTCCACCTGCAGCGGGGTATTTCCCAGCAGTCTGGTAAGCTGGGTCTCTGTATCAATCTTTGTCGGCATCAGGTTGAGAATCAAAATCTGCAATGGACGAATATCCTGGGTCATGGCTCTGGTATCCGTCATAACGAACACATTCTCTGCAGTTAAAGTCTCAATGGCCGGTAAATTATTAGGTACTTTAATTGGCATAATCGTCATCTCCTATACTGGTATTTTATCCTACCCGCAATCCAGTGTCAATGAAAAAGCAGGGTGAATCCTTCCCTGCTTTTTCTGATAAATTTGGTGGTCTGTGAGGGACTCGAACCCCCGACATTCTGGTTGTGACCCAGACGCTCTCCCAGCTGAGCTAACAGACCCCGCTGCTTTATATTTAAGAAAAGTATACTACTTTTTCTATTTTCTGACAATCCCCTTTCTTTTATTTTTCTGCAAAAGTTCTGCTTTGCTCAGACCTCTGCCTGATAACATGTGTATCGAAAAATCTCACACATTGGATATTTTTAAGGGCAATATATCGACGTGCAATGGAAACTTTCTCATATATCGTTCTTACTTTGATAGGATATATCGACACATTGGAAGGAAAACAGCCTACAGAATGGTCTTACAAGTGAAAATCTAGCAAAATATAGGGGCTCGATGCTGATTTTGTCGATATATCGCCTGAAATTTTTGTTAATATATGAGAAAATCACTAGGACCTGTCGATACATCCTATGAAAATATAGGTATTATATGAGAATTCCCTTCTGCAGAAGAGTTAGGCCAGGCCAGCTTTCGATAAAGATGAAAAGGAAAGAGGATGTCTCCACCCTCTTTTTCTCCCTTCTACTCTTCTACTCTGCATGAGGAAACTCGTTCCACAGTTTATCGGCCACTGGCGCCCACTCTGCTGCGTACTCCACACATTTACTGCAAAGATGCTCGCAGGACTCCGGCGCCTCCAAATCGGTGGATTTTGCGCCGGTCTTTTTCACCATCTCCTGCAAAATCTCCGGATTTTCCAGCATCGGACAAGGGCGCAAATGATTATCGTTAAACGGCTGACCGTCCCTATAGGCTAAAAACAACGGTTGGCGCAAACAATCCAGCAGAGGCTGCTCCTTGACATTTGCCCCAGAATAATGTATGAACACACAAGGTTCCACGTCGCCGTTGGCATTGATATGACAATACCGTTCTCCCGCCGCGATGCAACCGTGGACAAATTCGCCATCGTTTTGAAAATCAATGGCAAACAGCTCTTTGCCCCCTTCAATGCCGCGAATTTCTCGAATCTTATCATGCATATAGACCCGCTGCTCCGGCGTCAGAAGCAAATCGGCGCTGGCGTTAACCCCCACTGGCATATAGTGAAAATACCATGCAAAGATACAACCCTTTTCAATCAGCATATCTAAAAACTCGTCGCTGGTTACCGTCAAATAGTTCTGGCTGGTATAACAGATGGACACGCCGAAAGGAATCCGCTTGGCGTGCATCAAATCCATAGCTGCAAGGGCCTTTTGGAAATGACCGCCTCCCCGTCTGCCATCATTGCTCTCTTCAAAGCCTTCGATGCTGACCGATACAAAGAAGTTGCCAACCCGCAGCAGGTCGTTGCAAAACGCTTCATCGATAAGTGTACCATTAGTAAATGCATGAAACGCACAGTCGCTGTGCTTCTCACAGAGGCGAATGATCTCTTTCTTCTTAATCAGAGGCTCTCCGCCAGTAAAGAGGTAAGCATGAATTCCCAATTCTTTGCCTTCGGTAATAATCTTATCCATATCCTCAAAGGTCAAGTTCATCTTATCCCCATACTCTGCCGCCCAGCAACCAGTACAATGCATATTGCAGGCAGTGGTGGGATCCATCAAAATAATCCATGGAATATTGCAGCCATACTTTTCCGACATCTTCAGGGAAGTCTTGTACCCTCTAAATCCCGATTCATATCCAGCATTGAGCGCGAAAGTTTTTAAGATGTGAGGGTCCACCTCCCGAAGAATTCTCTGTGTATAGTGGGTCCATTTGCTGTCTGGGCTCTGAGCCAGATTTCTCAGCAATGCATAGGAAGATTTCTGCCAGGAATCCCCCAAAATTTTTTCCAGCATATCTATCATAGGGAGCATCACCTCTGACAACTCCTTTTCCTGACTCTTGTTTATGATGGATTCCAATCCCTTTTCGAAGGCCTTTCGTTCCATGATGTGTGCGATACTTTTTGCCATAATTTCTTCTACCTCCAATTTCTTTCTTCCGATGAGAAGACAACTTTCCCCTTCTTCGTATTATTACTACACTATACACTATGTTTCAGCTTTTGAAACTAGACAATGTTTTGGGTTTGTCTAACAGGAAAATCCACGTGTCGATGGATTTTCAGTGCACCTACCCTCTTCATCATACCTTGACCCATGGCAGGAACATTCCCAGGCCCCCTCCGCCTGGTTCCATTTCAAGGCACACCCTAAATGACGACATCTAGGAACTGTTGGAGTCAGCAGATTTATGGTAGACTCCAACCCGTTGGCCAAAAGCTGGGGATGGAGCATGGAGCGAGACGGTTCGAATAGCTGTGTATAAGGGCTATCCTTTCCTTGTATCATATCGGTCAATATGTGAGCAGCCACCATAGCGCTGGTCATTCCCCATTTGTTAAAACCAGTAGCCACATACATACCGTCGCTTCCCGGATAATAGACGCCGATATAGGGTACGCCATCCAATGTGATACAGTCCTGGTTGGCCCAACAATAGGCTGTCTCCCAGTCCGGATAGGCTTCCTGGCAAAACTGTATCAATTCCCGCCATCCTTTCTTTATTTTACCCGGTCTAGCGCTGCCTCCACCTACCAACAGCAAATCCCCACAGTTTCGAAAAGACATACCATGGCTGGACGCATCCACATACATACCGTCTAAATTGGCTCCACCTCTGCCAGCAACCACATAAGACCGACTCTGATACATCTTAAGAAAATATCTGCCTCGCCTATCTAAAAAAGGAAAATGACTTGCCACAATCACAGCATCAGCTGACACAGCTCCCTGCTCGGTAAAGGCTCGGAACCCTTTACCGTTTTTCTTTTTCTCAATATCTATTACCTGACTTTTTTCAAAGATTGACAGATTTTTTAGAGGCCCCTTTAGTAGTCCCTCTATGAGCTTTAACGGATGAAAAGCTGCCTGCAGCGGAAACTCCACAGCGCCGGCCACCTGAAAGGGTAGCGTCGTTTCCTTTCGAAAACGGGCCGCAAACCCCAGACTTTCCAAAGCCCTAAGTTCCCGCTCAATTTCTCTTCTATTATCCAAAGAATACACCAGGTTACTGCATCTTAGGAAACCACAATCGATTTTGCTTGCCAACTCTGCATATTGAAGGATTGCATCCTCCGACGCCTTCAAATACAGACTAGCCTTTTCTTTTCCCCATTTATCTAAAAGTTTCTGATAAATCAGTCCATGCTGGGACGTAATCTTGGCCGTGGTATTGGCTGTAATGCCGCTTCCCACCCGATCTCGCTCTACCACCATACAATCGATACCATTTCTAAGCAGCATATAGCTACAGAGAATTCCCGTAAGACCTCCTCCCACGATTAGAACCTCTGTCTTTTTCTCTCCCTGCAAAATACCATGTCGCAAGGTGGTTACCTCATCCTGCCAAAGAGAAATCCCTGGCTTCACATCTCTTTTTTCCTTTGTTTTATCCACGTTCTGCTCCTCCTTTCACTGGTCCGCAAATACCGCCTCGGCATACAAAAAACGAATCCGGATGCAGCCAATCGGAAAGAGCCAAAAGGAAAAAGGTATGTCCTGCTGGATAAGCCTTGCAAGCCTGACACAGATACCCAAACTGTTTCTCCGCCGCTGTGAAAAACAGCTTTCCATTCTCCTCATCACTTTTGTTCGCCTTACCCATATCTAAATAGCGGCATAGACGCACCAGATTCCATGCCATCACCGAATTTCCACTTGGCATAGCGCCATCATAAATCTCCTTTTGATTGAGAATCAGCGTCTCATTTTCTTTTCCCCACTGGAAAAAACCGCCCTTCTCTTCATCAAAGAATCGCTTCAAAGCTGTTTTTCCATACTTTACCGCCTTTTTCAAATATTCCTCCTTAGAGGTAGCTTCATACAAAGCCAACAACCCACAGATTATCCAGGCATAATCATCTAAAAGGCCAACTCCCTTATAGGCCCCTCTTCGATAGCTGACAAACAGATTCTCTGATAATCCCGCCGGCTTGCCCTTCTGCCCCGCGTCCATACTCTCTGCTTTGTTCAAAAGGAAGGTCATACAATCCTTTGCCATATTGAGATATTGTTTATCCCCAAGTTGCTGTGACAGACCTGCCAACGCCCAAACCGCCATACCATTCCAGGCCATGAGAATCTTATCGTCGGTATGAAGGGGAAATCTGTTCTTACGGTACTGATAAACCTTGCAGAGCAATTCCTGTTCTATTTCCTCTGCCTCTTCATGTCCCAATAGGTTTAAAATATTCTTTCCCTCGAAATTTCCATCCTCTGTCACACCATAATGGGAAAGGAACCGCTTTCCATCCTGGGGCCCTAAAACCTCCAATAACTCCACTGCTGTAAAGGTATAAAATTTTCCTTCTTCCCCTTGGCTATCTGCATCCTGGGAGGAATAAAATCCCCCGCCTCCGCTGGTCATCTCCTGCTGCATCCATCCTACCGTTCTCTCAATCACCTGCTTATAGACCTGCTTTTTCGTCAATGCATAAGCCGTACCATAACAGCGTAGCAACAGAGCATTGTCATAAACCATCTTTTCAAAATGGGGCGCTAAGAAGAACTGGTCTGTGGAATAGCGGCTAAATCCGCCGCCCACATGGTCGAAGAGTCCACCTTTGTACATCTGCAGCAAGGTCTTCTCTGCCATGGCCAATAAGTCTTTATCGCCGCTTCTGCCATATTGATCCATGAGAAAAAGCAGGTTGTGGCCAGAAGGGAACTTGGGCGTCCTGCCAAACCCGCCATGAACACTGTCATAGGTCTGTTTTAATTGGAGAATACCTCCTTTGATGACCGCCTGTCCACTATTTTGGCCTGCTGCCTTCATCTCGCTGTTAATTTCGTCTGTCTCATGGCTATGTTGAAGTTCCTTTAGAATCTGTTCTGCAGCGTGAGTCAATGCATTTCTTTTGCTCTTCCAGGTTCTGTCGATGGCCTGAATCAATTCTAAAAAGCCTACCATTCCCATGGCGCTTTCCTTGGGATAATAGGTGCCTGCAAAAAATGGTCTTTGCTCTGCATCCATAAAGATGGTCATAGGCCAGCCGCCGCTACCGGTCAGGGCCTGGCACACAGCCATATAGACTCCATCGATATCCGGTCGCTCCTCCCTGTCCACTTTAATAGATACAAAATGTTCATTAAGAAATTTGGCTACCTGTTGATCCTCAAAACTCTCTTCTGCCATTACATGACACCAATGACAGGTACTATAACCAATGCTGAGAAAAATGGGCTTATCCTCTTTTCTCGCTTTTTCAAAAGCCGCCTCGCCCCATGGAAACCAATCCACCGGATTATTGGCATGTTGGAGCAGATAAGGACTCGTTTCATATTGTAATGCGTTCATATTTATCACCTCTCTGCTAGTATGCGCGATTTCCCTGCAAAATACCCACGCTGTGCTGTGCAAAAACCCGAAAGAAAAACGGCGCCGCCTCTCGGCTGCGCCGCTTCTTATTTATCCTTTGCAATAAATCTCAATGGCCTGGCCGGCAAATTCTGCTGTGCCTGTGCCGCCCCAGCTGTCGATATTTTCTCTAAACCGCTGGTCTTGTACATACATCTGTCCTAAACCGGACAAAATCCGTAAATCGCAGGTATAGTAGTGCTCTGTGATGAAAGCCTGCAACTCCTTCACCTTAGCTTGCACTTCCTGACAATCAGGAGCAAGATGCCGCATACTCCCCATCTCTGCAAAGAGTTCCATCATTTCTACGCCCATCTTGTTCTCCTCCTGGGCCGTGTGGTCTTTTGCCCGTTCTTCGTACTCCTTATATGCATTGCTGCCGCTCCATCTCTCTTTGGCTTCTTTAGCAAAGTTTTCTAACTCATGGTTATCAAACGGTTGAAATTCCAAAGTTTTCCCTCCTTTTTCCATCATATCGTATGCAAGGCGGATCAGACTCTGAGTCCGTTTTTCCTGCAGCTTCAACATCTCTATCTGATCCTTTAAAGCTTGTTGCAAATCAAAGTTTGGCCCATCCAAAATCCCCTTAATCTCTTTCAATGAAAATCCGATTTCACGAAACAGCAAAATATTCTGTAGCCGCAAAAGAGCCCCATGGTCATACAGCCGATATCCTGCCTCCGTCACCGCGGTTGGCTTCAACAGGCCGACTGCATCATAGTGATGAAGTGTGCGCACACTGACTCCTGACAATTCACTGACTTCCTTTACCGTTCGCATGGTTGCTTCCTTTCTCTGATTCTTTTCTTGCCTGTGGCCTTGCATAACTTTATTATAGGGTATGACGTAACGTTAGGGTCAAGGGCTTTTTGAAAGAATGTTTCCTCTAAGCGCCACGAATTTCCAAAAGAAGATGGGATGTTGCAAGCTGCTCTGCCGTCGGGTCAAAGTAGATGTAATTGGTCAGTCCTGTGTAGCTCCATGTATTTTTCGTCCGATTCCAACGGTTGCCATTGGCTGGCGTTGGGTCCACTGTAATCCATCTGCCGTCCACATAAACCTCTGCCCACCAATGATCCACTTCTGTAATGTTTTGCTCCGTAGACCAGTTGTTATATTTCGCCTGAGCCATGCCCACATGATGACCGTTTACAATCCTTGCTGGAATTCCTTCCGCTCTGCAAAGGGCCGCCACCGCCGCTCCATATCCCACGCATACCGTAGCCACCTTTCCATTCTGGCTGTTGGCGGATTTCTTCTTGTTTCTCAGATTATACAGATTTCTATATGGATCCACATACTGCTTCGTCTTGGCTGCAAAAGCCACATCGTCGTAATAGAAATTTTCTCCGATATATTCGTAGATTTTCAACACCTTTTCATAGTCGGAACGCGCACCCTTGGTCACAGCCTTGGCTACCTTTTTAAAATACTGCACCTTTTTATCAGTTACTTTCGCTACCTTTTTCGTCACCGGGTCACGGAATACCAAGGACTGTACATCCTTTAAATCCTTGTCAAGAAATTTAGACGTCTTAATATTGCCGGCAGCTTTCTTCACCCTAGCATTTTCCTGCAAAACCTTTTTATACTGCAAAATGGAAGCCTTCCCGTTTTTTACCTTGAAGTTACAATTCTTGTAGAATACATCCGAAGATTTTCCTGCTGTCTTTGACGGTATGGTAATGACCAATACGTAGGCGCCGTCGCTAAGGCCTGATACGGATATCTCCTTTTTAAAGCTGTAATAGTCATCCTGCTTCTGTGGATATGCATATGCCAGCCACTTGGAAGCTGAGGAAGCCGGTTCTACCCGCCGCACGTTGATGCCAAACCGCTCGGCCTCAATGGGCGTTTCACAGTCAATGATAAGACTGACCCCTTCCGCCTTCACATTGACAAAATTATGGTCCAGATTCTTGGAAGAAACCAGCTTTTCCACTTCAGTAGGCATCCCCGCACTCTTAATCTTTGCCAGGGCCTGCCCCGGAAAAGCCGTGATTATCAATGCCAGGACCAACGTTAAAACAATGATACGATGTTTCAATTTTATATTCATTCTCTCTCCTCACTGATTATTCTCGATTGACTACACAAATATATCACCCACATTATATAAAGATGCATTTCCAATGTCAAGAATCATCGCGCCGTAGTTCACGAATACGCTGCTTTTTTCGGTTTATTTTTCGCACCTTTGCTCTCGGTACATATTTGCTGCAGCGCTGGCAATAACCGTTATGTTTGGCCTCCCTGCCCTTGCTGCACTGTCCCAAAGCCATATAATATTTACATGGCGTCTCTCTATATACTGCCATATATTTACCTCTTTTCCATAGCCCTATAATTATATAGGGGTTTCAAAATCTTCTTTACTTCTGCCGTATCCTGGATTGCTTCCAAAATCTCTTCCATGCCGCGGTATGCAAAGGGCGCTTCGTCCAAGGTTTCCTTTCCTATTGTTGCAGAGTAAATTCCCTTCATGGCATCTTTAAATTCCCGTACAGTATGTTGTATTTTTACTGTCTCTCTGTTTGAGACTCTTCCTGAACCATGTGGTACAGAAAAATTCCACGCTGGATTTCCTTTCCCTCTTGCCAAAATGATGCCGTCTCGCATATTTACAGGAATGATAACCTCATCATTTTCATAAGCCGCCGCAGCTCCCTTTCGAAGAATTCCATTCTCATCCACATAGTTATGAATACTCTCTCCAAAGCACACTGCTTTCCATTTCATCTGTTTTGCAAGTTCTGACAGGATGATTTTCCGATTGACCATTGCAAAGTTCTGCATCTCTCTCACATCATTGAGATAGTCCTCCATCAACTGTCCTTCCAGCCAAGTCAATTCATAAGGCACAGTCACGCCCCTTCTCTTAAGTCTCCGCTGCCCCTCTTTCAAATAAAATTCCGTAACTTCTGCGCCCAGCCTTCTGCTGCCTGTATGGACAAAGACATATAGATTTCCCTCTTCGTCTCTATCCGCCTCTATAAAATGATTACCGCCGCCAAGGGTTCCCAGACTAAGGACTGCTTTTTTCTCACTCACATGCTTTTGGCACAGTAAAGCTTTAAAATCAAAATCTTTGCTGTGCAGGTGAGGAATGTCTCTGATTTTGCTGCCAACAGGAATGTTTTCTCGGATTACCGTGTCTAGCTTTTGATATTCGATTCTATTCTGTTTGATTTTCATGTAACTGATACCACAGCCAATATCCGTTCCCAAAAGGATAGGCATGATTTTACTGCCCAAGGTCATAGTCAATCCAATAGGTCCGACTTTACCTGGATGGACATCGGGCATGATCGCAATACGGCTTCCCTCTGCTACCTCATGATTGCAGATTACTTCAATTTGTTTCAGTGCGTAGTCCTCAACGGTATGAGAATAAACTGTTGCTGCTGCATAAGTTCCTTTCATTTTTTGCATAAAAAAAGTACCTCCATAATAGAGATACAGATTGATTCAGAAATGAACTTCAGATAAACGAAATCATATGTCCACGTTACTCTGCCGATTTTCCAGGACAATCTGTTCTCCTATATAATCATATAATGTTTTCACTTTCTTTCTCATTGTGGTCGTAACTGTCATAATTGTCCTCCTTTCTTCTCTACAGGCGATAACTTAAATTACTTTTTAAGTATATCCTAATTTGCCGCATCTGTCAAGTATTTTTCCTTTACAGCACAGTTTTCTCTATAACAAAGTCTCTGCTCTTACGAAAATTCGATGTTTTTGCTAATATATAAAAAATATAGAAGCCAAATTTATAATATGAATATTTTTAAGTCTAAAATAAATATTTTCTTAGTTGTTTATCTTCGCAACGAATTCTTGCTCAAATTCTTCTATGGTATATATAGCAACATCTTTAAAGCAATAACCTTTAAACTTTTCTAATTCAAAGAGAATCTTTCTCTCTTTAGCAAGCTTAAAGACGCTTTTGCTGATCGCCTCTCTTGCCTGCGAGTCTTGAATTTTTGTTTTTGAATTCGCATCATTCTCCTTCGGATTTTTCTTTTCGTTATAAACGAGGATATAGTTTAAATGAGCTCGCGTATAGCTTATATTTTTACCAACAATATCATTGAAAATTAGCAAACTATCATAGATTTTTCTAACTTCTACAAAGAATTATTTTTGAATTTTATAAAGGTTCCTTCCTTTTCCAAATCAATATATAGTGCATCATTCGAGGTTGGACGAATTGACAAAGCAAATTTCCAGCATATTCATCTTTAACCTTGTCAAAATTGACAACCTCAATTTGCGATTCTGTCATGAACCCAACCGTAGTTCCTCCCGCGTCTAAAGAGGTTTCCTGTAGTGTTGCTATATGATTCATCAGATAAAATAATTGTTCCACTAAAATTTTCTCTGAACCATTTTTCTGATAATCAATTCCATCCCGCTTTATGGATACAACTTTACCATCACAAACAGAATTTATCTTTGCATAAATCTTTTCTAACTTTTTGTCAGTTAAAATTTCATCTATGACAGTAGTATTTCGCTTATTCTGTATCAATTTATCTCTCACTTGATCTCTATGATTTCCACTTCGTCTCTGAAAAACAAATAGTCTAACGGGTTCTCTATAGGTTCCTACTTCATCCAAAATAAACGGATCATCTAAATAAACACTCTCCGTTCTCAACGCACATGGTGCAGAAATCTCGTTCACGATATTGTCTGATGCTGATATTTCAAAAGCACTATCCGGAATAAGTAACTGAATTACTCCATCTTCTCTTTCCTGCTGTTGCAAGGCATCTCTCCTCGCCTCCCTGTTCAGGATTTGCGTTGCAGGCAACTATTTTTCAAAAGTATTCGCAAAGATACCGAAAGCGGGCGGTCACCCTTGAATTGTGACTACCCGATAAGTTGGAAGTTATCAATTATAATTATAATGATACACTACTTCTTTACCATTTTTTTCAGCGTACTCAATTTCCTTTTTTACCGATTCCCCAATATAACCATCAATATTTACAACATATATACCGTCGCTCAAATCAATTTTTCTGAAATGCGCGTCTGAAAGTCGTAAAACTTCTTCGTCTGTTGGAACAACATCTTCTTCACAATAAACACATTGCAGTATGTTATAACCTTTGCCAATTTCAAGATCATAAGCCAATCTTTTCATCTCTTTCTCAAATCGCATACTACCACAAATCGTATAAGTTTTCACTGAATCACCTCCAAATCCCGATTTGTCTTTCTGATTATAGCATGGCACAGACTGCCTGACAACTCATTTTCGTGGAATCGTCAAAGTCTCTGATCTATGCTCGCGCTCTCTTAGGATTCAAGTCCTCATTTTTATGTTTACACATAAAAAAGACACCCTAAGGTGTCATTTCATTGGTGCGCGATGAGGGACTTGAACCCCCACGGTCGCCCGCTAGAACCTAAATCTAGTGCGTCTGCCAATTCCGCCAATCGCGCATATCCTATATAAAAATGGAGCGGAAGACGAGATTCGAACTCGCGACCCTCGCCTTGGCAAGGCGATGCTCTACCCCTGAGC